>NZ_JBXWLY010000001.1:0-551664 GCF_059609525.1 Ruegeria sp. YTSC325 | reverse complement strand
AGCACAACCGAACTCCGCTTTGCGTTCGGCTTGCGAGGCCGCTGAACGAAATTCACCTTGCTGTCCGCTTTGGGCTCAAGGCGGTCATCTGAGCACTTTTGTCGGATGTCCACAAAGCAGCCGAAACCGAACGCTCATTACCAGTCGGCACGCGGAGCCTTCTGCTTTGACGTCTCACTGACCGCTTGTGCTGGAACCGGACGCTGGTTTGAACGGGACCTACGTCCGAGTTGCGGACTAAGCTGCATTAGTCGCGAGGCAATCCTAATTCGACAAGTGTCTCAAGCGCATCGAGATCGTTCTCATACCATTCCGGCCAGCTTGGCTGAAGAAACGCGTTCCTGTAATTTTCTTTTGTCAGTTCCGGACGTCGCTGCAGCGCTGCCGAAAGATGCTTTTTCGCAAGATCTGTGAACCCCATTCGCACACAACCCACCGCGCAGATCATAAATACGAACCAAGGCGCATTTGTGTACCTGCACGCCGCTTCCATGTCTGCAATATAGGCGTCATCAGGGACCAACCCGTTTTCGACCCAGCGCCCCAAGGCGGAAAAGAAATGGTACATTGTGGCGCGCGGATCCTTGGGGTTCAGCTTGAGGCATTCCTGCGCGCTTCTGAGCATCAGGTCCCCATCTGTGGCGGGATCGAACAAGCTTACCATGCACATCGCATAGTGACACTGAACATTGTTTGGATTAAGCGCAAGGGCGCGGTTCACCGAGACCGATCCATCGCGCGGCTCTCCCGCCATTGCCAGCAAGACACCCAGTACGAGATGCGCCACTTCCTGTCGGTCGTCCAACTCCAATCCGCGTTTCACGCTGTCTATCGCGTTCTTGAGTTCCAACGCGGGATCCTTGCTCCACCCAGATCCAAGGCGCACCCACCCATTGCGCGCCAACATCACATGCGGATCGGCAAAGGTAGTGTCGCTCTCAATTGCTTTCCGGAAAAAGGTGTCGGCGGTGTCTATCGCCTCGGGCGTGAATTTCACTTGTTCGGAAATCCCTCTTTGGCACATTTCCCATGCTGTGAGGCTCTCAGAGGGTTTCTTACGCGCCAACGTGCGTTCGTGGGCACCCAGTTCAGGTTCGACAGCCGTGACGATGGCAGCGGTCAACTCGTCCTGAACAGCAAAGAGATCATCCAGAGTGCGGTCCCATTTGTCGGCCCAGACATGGGATCCGGTTTCCGCCTCGATTAACTGGGCGGTCAAGCGCACCCGGTTGCCCCCACGCCGTACGGAGCCTTCGACGACATAGCGCACGCCCAATTCGCGCGCGACCTGCCTGATATCGGTCGCGGTGCCCTTGTAAACAAAGGTCGAGTTCCGGGCGATGACAAATAGGTTTCGGAACCGGCTGAGTTCGGTAATCACGTCCTCGACGATTCCGTCGGCGAAAAACTCCTGTTCGGGATCCGAAGACATGTTGTCGAATGGTAGAACGGCAATCGAGGGGCGCTCGGTTTTTTCTTCCTGCGCCGGCGCATTAACGCCATTGATCTCGACCCGCCAAACCTCGACCGGTTCGGGGATGTTCTTGACCATTTGCTGGCCAAGTTCGGTCATGGGGGCATCAATCTTACCACGAAGCTGGTCATGGACGCTGCGCGAGATGCATATCCCGCCCGGCGGCGCGAGGCTTTCTAACCGTGCCGCCACGTTGACGCCGTCGCCGAGGATGTCATCGCCGTCTTCGACAACGTCGCCGACATTTATGCCGACGCGAAAGCGCAGGCGCTGGTCCGCGGGGCCGGTTTCACGCGCCACCATTTGTTCCTGGACTGAAATCACCGATCGCATGGCTTCGACCGGCGAGGGGTATTCGACCAAGATGCCATCGCCCATCGTCTTGATGATCCGCCCGTTGGCTTCGGCCACCGCCGGGTTAATCACGTCGCTCCGTGTTGCGCGCAAACGCCGGATAACGCCTTCTTCATCGATAGCCATCAGACGAGAGTATTCCGCCAAATCGGCGGCAACGATGGTGGTAAGGCGACGTTGCATAAGAAACTGTCGCAGTCGGATACGCCTAATTCAACAGTGAAAATGTTGAACCCTACGCAATCGTAGGATTGGCAACTCCTAAACCAAGACTGCTTTGGGCTCGAAGCGGTCGTTCGCTGCGCAGTGCATCAGTGATCGCTGTGCGGCCGCACCCCCGGAAACTCGGAGTTTCGATCAGGAACGACCGCTCTCACCAAAAGCGGTCGCTCTCCCAAATCTTGGCTACGACCACTATGCGGACTTTGCCGCCATTGGCCCGCTTTCACCGAAGGACCGCAGACAGCCTAAACCGGACATTCGCAACAAGATTTTGCAATTTCCGAGATGCGGGACATTGCCGACAAAAAAGACAAAACTTAAACTCTGGTTTACGATAGGATAAACCGTTGCTTAGACGGCCAGTTTTTGATCTCAACCTAGTTCAAGCGCTCTTGGTTTTTTGCGCTACCAACTTAGCCTTCAGGGATACTTGAACCGAAGAATTCGAACTTTCGAGTGCCACCCACTGTGATCGGTTTCTCGTTGGCAAAAAGACTGCTATCAAATGAGAACGAATTATCTGTTCCGATCATCTGAATGTGAGAATAAATGCGCTTAGCTCTTTTCATTCTCTTTCCGATTATGTTTGTCGGGTTGCTTGTTTTTCTGATCTTTGGCTTGAAACCGCCCAACAGTATTAAGCTGGCTGCTGGCATAAGCGGTGGCGGATATTGGCAAGTTGGACAACTCTACAAAGCAGAACTTGCACGTGACGGCATTCAGGTAATTTTAGTTGAAACCGAGGGGTCCGTTGAGAACATTCAGAAACTTGTTTCTGGCGAAGTGGATGCCGCATTTGTTCAGGGTGGCCTGGAAATACCTCAGGACGAAAACTTACAGTCTTTGGGCGCCATTTTTCTTGAACCCATGGTGGTGTTCCGCGGAAAGTCTAGTCCAGTCGGGGCCAATGCAGGAGAATGGGGAGATATTCGCTTAGCTGCAGGAACCAAGGCGTCCGGTACTCGTGCCGCCGCTTTAGCGCTAATTGAGGCCGCCGAGTTGCAAAATGTCGGCATAAACCTCGTCGACGTCGGGGGCAATGATGCGATAAAGGCGTTATATGCCAACGAAGCGGATGCGGCGTTGTTTGTCGCTCCACTCGATGCACCTTACCTTATGGATGCAATTTTTGATCCAGAAATCATTTTCGTCCCCATGGCTTTGGTCGATGCCCTTGCATTGAAACTTTCCGGAGCAAATTCGGTAACTGTACCGGCAGGATCAATCACACTTGACCCTCCGAGACCACCAGAGGACGTCAAGATCTTGGCATTGCGAGCTTCACTTATCGCCGCATCCGATCTGCACCCTGCAGTAACCGATAGGTTAGTGAATGCAGCAAAGAACATTCATAGCGAACCTAGTATTTTGCAAAGTGCGCGCGAGTATCCGAACACGGCTTCACCGCCTGTACCACTGAACAAAATTGCCACAGAACTCATAAACTCTGGGCCAAACTTTTTGCATGGCGTCTTGCCATATTGGATCGCAGCACAGTTTGGCAGCGTGCTGTTATTGCTGTTGCCTTTGTTGTTCTTAGTACCGTTTTTACGGATCGTCCCGTCCAGTTACGTGTGGTTTCAAAAGCGCCGGGTCTGGCGTTTTTATCAGCGTATCACGGCGCTTGAGGAGGAACTCAGCAAGGCACAGACCTCAACTGAGCTTGAAGAAGTCGCCAAAAATATCGAAAACGTGGACACCGCCCTTGCAAATCTGAATCTGCCGCTCGCATACCGCCAGGGAGCATATGATGCACGTTTGCACATAGGCCTAATTCGACAGGAGATTGCGCGTCGTCAAACTGCAAAAAGTTGATGAAACCTCAACGTTCGCAAGCATACCACGCTAAAATACCTTTTTAATTTGAGACTTCGATACAGGTGCGTGCTTTAGTTATTGCGTGTACGCCGCTTTGGGGTCGCAGCCATCGTTTGCAGAGTTTAATTGAGCGGCCGCTGTGCTGGACGAATAGAGTTCAGATTATGCGTCATAGTTACTTGTATTGAGCGTTGTAAACTTTGAGCAAAATATGAGGTTAGGAAATGATCCGTTTAGCATCTATTCTGACTATCGCGCTTGCGGCTGGTGCGTACGCCGAGGACGTCCCAAGCACTCAACCTGGCGACAGAGAATATTCCCCCTACCCACAACAAAACTTCCCTAATCAGGTCTATTTCGGCGACACTCACTTGCATACATCATACTCTGCCGATGCCGGTATGATCGGCAATGTACTTGGCCCTGATGAAGCATACAGGTTTGCCAAAGGGGAAGTCGTTACATCCAGCACCGGTGTCGAAGCGAGGTTGCGCCGACCATTGGATTTTCTGGTTGTTGCCGATCACGCCGAGAACCTTGGTCTTGCGCCGCTGCTCTCAGCCAAAGATGCCACGCTGCTCTCCACGGAGTTTGGCCAGCAACTGAACGCGGCTGTCGAGGCCGGTGATCCCGTTGGCGCATGGTCGATTTGGAGCCAAGCCAAGTCCACTGGCACAGACCCATTGGCAGATTATCAGGAGATTTACCAAACAGCGTGGAGCAACATTACCTCTGCCGCTGAGGCACACAACCAACCGGGTTTGTTTACCGCGCTTATCGGGTTCGAGTGGACCTCAAACCCACAGCGGAACAACCTGCACAGGAATGTCATATTCAACGGTGGCAAATAGGGCGCTGACAAGATCATCCCGTTCTCGAACTTTGATAGCTTCGACCCCGAAGACCTTTGGGCATGGATGGAACAAGCCGAAGAGACAACAGGCCAAAAGCTGCTTGCGATCCCGCACAATGGCAATTTGTCCAACGGGTTGATGTTCGACGAAGTGCGCTTGTCCGGCGAACCGTTCGATGTTGAGTATTTCAAACAGCGTGCCAAGTGGGAACCGATCTACGAAATCACGCAAATGAAAGGTGACGGCGAAGCACATCCCATGCTGTCACCAGACGATGAATTTGCTGACTTCGAAACGTGGGACAAAGGACAACTTGGACCAGAGCCCAAGACACCGGAGATGCTTCCACGCGAGTATGCGCGGGCTGCATTGCGGCGGGGGCTTGGATACGAGGCGGAAACAGGGACAAACCCATTCAAATTTGGCGTGATCGGCTCAACTGACGCTCATACATCGCTGTCCACGGTTGGCGAGGACAATTTCTTCGGGAAAGTCACGGCTGTTGAACCTACTGCTGACCCGATCCGATTTGAAGAAGTCGTCGGCGGCATTGGTGGGGACGAGAGTGTTGCCCAATATGCATGGCAGACTTCGGCGTCGGGTTTGGCGGCCGTTTGGGCAAGGGAAAACACCCGCGAGGCCATTTGGGATGCTTTTGCTCGGAAGGAAGTCTATGCGACCACGGGGCCGCTCATGCGTATTCGTGTTTTTGCCGGATTTGAATTCGACGAAACAGACCTGCCACGTGCGGATTTTGCCGCATATGGATATGAGAATGGCGTCCCGATGGGGGCGGATTTGCCAGCGGATAGAGACGGTCGGTCTCCGCGCCTCCTCATCCGTGCGCTCCGTGACCCCGATGGGGCTAACCTCGACCGTATTCAGATTGTCAAAGGCCGGCTGAACAGTGACGGCACAACGTCGGAACGTGTTTATGATGTTGCTTGTGGCGGGCGTGAACTTCTAAACGCGGGGTGTGACGGCCCGGTTGGCAATACGGTGGATGTAGAAAACGCGTCTTGGACAAATGACATCGGCCAGGCAATTCTCACCGGATATTGGGAAGACCCGAACTTCGACCCAACGCAAAACGCGTTTTACTATGTCAGAGTGCTGGCAATACCAACGCCGCGATGGACGACATACGATGCAAAGGTGTTCGGAACGGAGATCCCAGACGAAGCACCGCACTCGATACAGGAGCGGGCCTACACATCACCACTTTGGTACACACCCAGGGATGAGTGATATCAGGTTAAGACTAAAAATCACTTAGTCTGTTCTGGGCGCACAGCAGTCATTCGGCAATTTCAGATGAAAGACCGCTCTGCGAACTATCCGATCATTCAGTTTAAACGTGTTAAGGCAGAAGAATGGATCAAACCGTAAGATGGGCAATTTGCTAGCAGTCACAATGTGTGTTGCAAGAGCGATCCAGGCTGAACCTGTTCGGGTACACGTAACCATCGAATTGAAGCTTGTTAAACGATCCGCAAATAGTGGCCTCAGCAAAGCAGCAGAGTTTAAGTGCCACTATCAATCCAAACATTACTCGACCGGTGACCAATTAGTGTCTGGATCATAGGCAGTTATTTCAGCAGCAATACTGAGTGTTTCCGGGCCAAAATCTGCCTCGTAGACTATGCCGTTTTCGCCAACCAGAAAGGAATGGATACCAGTTTCTCCGTAGTCTGCCGGTATTGCCAGCAGGGCATGTCCTGCAACGAAGTGATCCCCGACGAAATAAGGGTAGGCACCCCCAGGAGCGTTAGGGCCCTGCTCTTGCAGGACTGTGTAATAATAGCCAAGAAACGGCTCGGCTTCATAGTCAGCCTGACCGTCACTCCACCCCGAAGCTGCAGCGCGGGCGAGAGCTGCACCGACAAAGCTGTCTTTACCGGGCCAGAATAGTCCGTTTTGCTCTTCGGGATCAGAAATGATCGTCTGAGCGAATTCCATAACGCCATTCCCGTTATGGTCCACAAGCCGGAAAGCTGCCTGCAGGTCAACATAGGCTTCAAGCAATTCGATCACTTCCAACTCATTCAAGCCTATTTCACGAGCTGAAAGTTCCTCGATACCAGCCTCCAGGTCAAAGCGCCAACCAGCATCTTTTCGCAGAATTGGGATAGGAAAAGGCCAACCGTCTTCACCCAGAAGAAGTACAACACCATCGTCCTCAGGCCGGAAACGATACCCCTCGGCATACATGCTAAGCATTTCCTGCCTTCTTTCTTGATCTTCCGCCGGATCACCCGTTCCAACCAGATCTTCGGCTTCAGGCCCGAAAATTTCGATCAGCTTGCTCTGATCATTAGCCTTCAACGCATCAACAAAAGCATCCAGTGCGGTTTGCGGCGTATCAAATCTGGCTCCTTCAGAGAGAGCCGGGCTGGTGGTCGCGGCAAGCAACAAAATTGAAAATACTGACCTACGCATCTTACCGTCTCCGCTTGCCTTTAGCGGCGTGTCCACGCTTGGACGCGCTTTGAGTTCTGCTGCCGGACGCCTTTTTCTTCATCGCTTGCCCTTTGGATGCCGCGGGCTTGCGCTGCGTTGATGCGGCTTTCTTCGCCTGCGGCTTCTTGGCGGTCTGGGGTCTTTGTGCTACTGGCTTTTTCGCTGCATCTGGACGTTTAGTACGATCAATGGCCTGTTGCTTTGCAGCGGCCTTATCCCGATTTGCGTTGCTCCGGTTCGCTAGTGCCCCGCCTGCTACAGCCCCTGCACCGGCGCCGACCGCAGCTGCTGCCGCCCCGCGGTCCCGGCTGATATCTGCAGCACCAGATTCTCGGCTCAACTTTGCACGCAGCTCATCCGTGCGACCGTCAGGACGGCTAACCGGCAAGTCGCCGCGGCCACTTTCAGGTCTTTTATGGTCTGCTATTTTGTTCCGGGCCTCCTGTTGCCGGTCAGGATCGGGGTTCCATCCGACATCCGTTCGGTCACCTAAATCTATATCATTGCCGATATTGACGTTGCCATCGACGTCTATGTCGATGTTTGGATTTCTGTAAATCGGACCGCCGCCCCAGCCACCGCAATTTCGGCACCCCCAGTAGTCATACCAATCATCGTCGTCGTCAAAAATTTCGTCGATCAGGGCAACGGCGCCAAACGTTAGTAGTGCTGCGCCCACAACATCCCCGGTTGACGGGCCAGTATAAACCGTCTCGGGATTGTATTGTGGGACGTATACCGTTTCGGGTTCTGTCGGTGTAATTACTACTGTGTCGTCGTCAGACACTTCGACAGTTTGCTCGGGGCCTGAAACAAGAGCGCCGCTGTCAATTGCCTGATCCCGCATCACCTGCACCGCATCCATCACATCATCGGACTGGGCCAACATGGCTGTGCCGACTGTCTCGGTCCAGTCGATATGGGTGGCCATCTGCCCAACAACTTCGGGAAACGCCGTTGCCAACACGCTGACAGAAGGATCCCATCCCATTGCTTCGATTTCCGGCTCAAGTTCAACGGGGTCGCGGTCGGCGTTATCCAGCAAATACCGCTCAGCCTTAACAATTTCCAATGGCTGGGTGGCCGCGACAAATATCTGTATGAGTAACGTGTCGGGATAAAGAGCAACCGGGGCGACCAATGTCTGCAACTCAGCATCAGTTAGCAGGCTGGACGAGGTTGCCGAGGTATCATCTTTTCCCGCCACATCTTCGGACGACTCTTGCGCTAACGCGAAAGTAGATACGCAAATACCGAATGCAATTAATAGAAACCTAAACATATTGCGATCCTTCGATTTCTTGAAGGATCACCTAAGACTGCGATTCTGGCAACCGGTCAGTCAAATAGACGGTTTTGTGATAATAATGGCCCCCAAACCAAGTTTGAGCGAGTGTTCGCTTTGGGCTCGATGCGGTCATCTGAGTCGTTCTGTCAGATGACTGCTTAGGAACGGAAAGCGGTCATTGTTGGTGGTAATTCCGAGAAATTTCGCCCGAAGGTCTGCATTGAACGGCAGCGGACATTCGCTGAAATCTGCTGAACGTCTGCTATGCGGACTTCGCCGCCATTGACCCGCTTTCACCGAAGGACCGTAGATAGCCCAAACCGGACATTTTCGAAAATTGGCACGCTACTACCGAACTTGATAGATTCGAAAAAAGGTTGCTATTGGGAAATGCGCATGACACGCCGACTTGCCGCCATACTTGCCGCCGATATGGTCGGCTACTCACGGCTTATGGCGGCTAACGAGGCGGGAACACTTGCTCGCCTCAAAGACCTACGCCGGGACATCATCAATCCAGGTATCGAAAGTGCCGGAGGTGAGATTATCAAGCTTACCGGTGATGGCCTGTTTGCCCTTTTTAGCTCGGTCGTTTCTGCCGTTGAGGCCGCAGCGGCGCTCCAGAAGGCGCTGCACGTCGCCGAAGCCGAGAGCCCCACCGAAAGCCGGATCAGCTTCCGAATAGGCTTGCACATTGGAGACGTAATCTTGGACGAGGGCGACATTTATGGCGAGGGTGTTAATCTTGCCGCCAGACTCGAAGGCGTCGCTGACCCAGGCGGTGTCATTCTGTCTGACGACGCATGCCGGCAGGTTCGAGGCAAAATTGAACACGACATCATAGACCTTGGCGAAGTAGCGCTCAAAAACATCTCGAAGCCAGTTCGCGCCTACAAATTGGCGATGGAGGGCGAATCTGATTCCACGCAATACCAATCGCAACCCACTGACAAACCATCAATCGCTGTCTTGCCCTTCCAGAACATGTCCAATGATCCAGAACAGGAATACTTCTGTGATGGCGTTTCCGAAGACATCATCACAGAGCTCTCGCGCTTTCCCGAGCTTTTCGTCATCGCCCGCAACTCCTCGTTTTCGTTCAAGGGTCGCCCCGTCACCCATATAGATGTCGCTCGTGAACTCGGTGTTCGCTACATGCTAGAGGGTAGCCTACGTCGAGCCCAAAACCGCGTACGCATTACTGCCCAACTCATCGACTGCACAAATGGAGCCCATGTTTGGGCCGAGCGCTACGACCGCACGCTAGACGACATCTTCGCGTTACAGGATGAGATTACACGCAGCGTGGTCGGCGCCATCGCCCCCCAGATATCCATTGCCGAAATAGATCGCGCGTCTGTGGCTCGAGATATCGACTTCAACTCCTACGACCTCTCGCTACGTGCGATGGCGATCTTCTACGCAGGAGGCTTCTACTCTCAGGAAAAGTTCGATGAGGTCATAACGGCCTCTGATCGCGCCATTGATCTCGACCCGCGCAATGTCCAGGCGCATTGGATCAAAGCGTTTGCCTACCTGATGCGTTATCTATACCAGTTCGATGAGGACCCCACCGAAAACCTGGGCCTAGCTGAGAAAAGCGTTGAACCTCTGTTTCTTGGTGGTCAACTCGACCCTCGCGCCTTATGCGTTCGCGGTGTGGTTCGTCATTTCCGTGGGGATTTTGACGGGGCCAACGCCGACTTCAGTTTGGGCTTCACACTGAACCCGAACTTTGCCCGGAACATCTTCTTCATGGCCTGGCATGAGTCTTTGGTCGGCCGAACCACAGAGGCGCGCGAACATGCCCACCTTGCCCTCCAGCTTTCCCCACGCGACACTGATCTCTGGGTAGGAGACGCCTATCTGGCGCTCGCCCAAGCTGCCTTCGCCGACGCTGATTTTGAAGACGCAATGCGTTGGGGTGAGCACGCGATTCAGATGACGCCGCGAGCGCCGATCCGCCGGGCTCTTATGATCGCCAGTGCCGCCCACCTCGGGCGTGCCGAAGCAGGCCTGCCACATGAGCAGGCGCTGGCGGATTTTGCCCCAGCGTTTCTAGACAGCATTGTCTCCGGCGCTTTGATCCTCTTCCGTCTACCCGAACACAATGCGCTTTTGGTCGAAGGCCTGAAGAAAGCTGGTGTTAAGCCGTAGAGTTGGTCCAAATGCCAAAGCTCGTAAACTACCGCAGACAAAACGTGCCAAAGGTAGATCCAATTTTGGCGCACTGTTCTCGAAAGGTTCTAAGCAATCGCTAATTGCTTCAATCGGCAACGACTGTTTTGGCCCAAAGCAGACGTTCTCAAGTTTTCACCCGCCGTCTGTTCTACGGGCAACGCAGCCATTCGCAAATAATTGTCGTCGATGCGGCGCGAGCAAGATCCGAGACCAATAAATTCCAATTTGATTATACATAATGTTGGAGTATCTTCCGATGGAGAACCAATATATAGATTGAAGGTGGCGGGGCGGATGATGAAAGGTCTTAAATCAGTAGTTGCAATTGCACTAACTGCAACGTTGATGACATGCCCCAATTTAGGCGCAGCAGACCAAGTCTCGGAACAGATAGAAGCGCTTCTAAGGTCAAATACGAATGCGAGTAGTACACTTTCAAACAGCAAGAGTTTGGACGCAGAAATCCTTGTACCTCGTTTCTATACGGCTAGAGAATTTACGCCAGCTTGGACCAGTATTGAATTGGTTGACGAGCTTTTTGAGGAGTTGGGTGGAGCAATTGATCAGGGCTTTACGCCGAGTGACTTCAAACTAGAGGAGCTTCGATCCGCGTTCAAAGCTTCACAGGGTGGCGATGCCTCCAGTCGAGCATTATTCGATATTCTGGCGACTGACGCGGCCGTGAAACTCGTACACCATTTGGTGTTTGGAAAAGTCGATCCAAATGCGCTAGACGACGATTGGAATTTCTCAAAGCCAGTAATTCAACAAGACCCTTCCGTTGTATTGAGCCAATTTCTTCAAGGTGAAGGCTTCAGCGCTTTGATTGAACGCATCGATATCGACAATGCGCAATATACGATGCTCGTTGATGCATTGCGCAAATACAGAGCTATTGCATCAAAGGGAGGCTGGAACAAAGTTCCCGAAGAAACGGTTCTGAAGCCGGAAATGGTGGATCCTGCCGTCGCCGAACTGCGCAAAAGGCTAGCGACAGAAGGCTACGAGGGAACAAATGAATTTCAAGAAATCAGCCAAAACGGCATAAATCCAGCTTGGGTTTATGACGATTACTTGGTGCAACTGGTAAAAATCTTTCAAAATCGTCACGGCCTGGAGGCAGATGGCGTCGTTGGTGGTAAGACTTTCGCGTCTCTCAACAAACCTGTCGAAGATCGCATAAATAAGTTGCGCCTCAGCCTGGAGCGAGGCCGCTGGCTCATGCGGGAAATCGACGAAGAATTCGTGCTAGTAAACATTGCAGGAGCCCGTACTTACTTAGTCAAGTCCGATGGGACGGTTTGGACCAGCCGGTCGATCACAGGATCAGCCTACCGAAAAACCCCAGTGTTCCGAGATGAAATTCAATACATGGAATTCAATCCGACTTGGACAGTTCCCGCCTCGATTTTTCGGAAGGACAAGCTTTCGCGGATCCGCAAGGATCCAGCCTATCTGGCGCGCAACAATTACGTAGTTCGGAACAAAGACGGGCAGACAATTCCTGCCAACGCTGTCAACTGGGGGGCAAAGAACCCCGCCGTGACTTTGGTTCAGCAGCCGGGCCCAGACAATGCGTTAGGTTTAGTCAAGTTCATGTTTCCCAATAAATACGCAGTGTACTTGCATGATACCAACGACCGTAGTCTTTTTGACCGAAATGAGCGGAACCTGAGTTCCGGCTGCGTTCGTCTTGAGTATCCGTTCGAATTTGCCAGCCTTTTGATGGAGGGAGAGCCCGACTGGAGTCGGCAAAAGATGCAATCTATTTTGGATAGCGGGAAGACAACGCGTGTTAACCTACCTGAGCCCATGCCGGTCCTTTTGACCTATTGGACTGCTTGGGTCGAAGATGGGGCCGTTCATTTCCGTGAGGATCCATACGAACGAGATGCTCGAATCCTCGCAGCTTTGGATCGATGAACACGTCATACTCAAAGAGATGCGCAATTCCGTGTTCCAACTGCAATAGTTGTCGTCACCAAAATGAACCAGCGCAGCTGCGTTCAGGACTCACAAGCGCTCGACGCGCGGTGCAGCGCCGAGTGGCCGCTCTGGGCGGTCTAATAGTCTTTGCAATGTCCGGTTTCTGCGCATCTCTGGCGTTGATGGCAACCTCAACATCGTTCGCTATGGGCTCACTGCCGTCATCTGAGGCTTTTCGTCGGATGACCGGTTCGCCGCTCTGAGCGGCCATAGCATTGGCCGATTCCATCTGCAAAGCCGTCGTGATTCAAGGGCGGCAGGAGGATTGTCTATGTCGCACTTGTTCTGGCTCGACCTTCAGCACCTGAAACGCATCCAGCACCTGTTCCCCAAACCGCGCGGGGTGCCCTCCTTCGGCAACCCACGGAGTTTGTAGGCGTAATAGCTCGAAGTTATCACGCCGTACATGCAGTATGTATCGACGAACAATCAACAATATATTGTGCTGTCCGCATTTGTCCATTAGTTTGCGAATCAATACTGCGCAAGACGTGCAGTTCGTCACTCCCCGAAAGGGGCCCATTGGTGGGACGAGCGGCCGTTTGCGATCATTCTGGCTTTCGTCCTGAGTAAGAATGGTGCCCGGGGGCGGAATCGAACCACCGACACGAGGATTTTCAATCCACTGCTCTACCCCTGAGCTACCCGGGCATCGGAACGATGTTCATCGTTGGGTGGAGGCGTTCTATGACTTGCCACTGGCAGTGTCCAGAGCCTTTTTCAACATTTTTTCAATGCGGACGAGAATGATCAGTTTCTTCCGTCTCGACATCGGCCTCAACGTCCTCCTCCCTCTGAGAAGGGACCGAATATGAACCGTTCAACCACTTGGCAAGGTCCAGATCAGCACAACGTTTTGAGCAAAACGGGCGGTACGCCTGAACAGTGTCTTCAGCACAAATCGGACAGGTCATTTAAGCACCTCAAGCAAGGGCAGCCGCGCTCGCTTACGCTGCAACTCGAAATGTCCCAATGGCGTCCACCCAGCCAGGGTGGTTTCGATCGGGTCAGACTTGAAGGCGGCGCGCAGAGCGGACTCGAACCCTCGACGGTCCTTCTTGGGCATTGGCGCCAGGTCGAGCGTGATTTGCCCGCCCAACCCGCGTACCCGCAAGGCGCGGGCCAGCGTTTTGACACAGGCGAAATTGGCTTTGGTGCCAGCGGCCAAGGACGTGTCAACACCGGTATTGATGTCAACGGCGACCAGCGCGCGGGTGGGCTGGATGAACAGGTGCCCTCCGCCGGGTAAAGGCTCAGAAATGCCGCGGGCCGTGTCCAATGCCTCCAGCACGCCATGGGTGTCAAAACTGCCTGCGCGGGTTTCGACCTCGGCCGGGTCGGTCCAGTCGCGCCAGGCCAGAACATGAGGCCCGTCGCCTTCAAGCAGCAGTTCCGGCTCGGTTCCGGGGTCATTCACTACAGCGTCCGCGTGGGCCAGCATGGTGCTGATATCTTCAGCAACCTCACCCGCATCCTCACCCGCGCAGCACGAGCGCAGGATCAGGCCGTAATCACTGCCTTCCATCACCTCGTGCGCGATCTCAAGCAGGCGGTCACGCTCATCCTCATCGCGGATCGAGCGCGAGATGTTCAGGCCCGGCGCGTCGGGGGTGACAATCGCATAGCGGCTTTTGAACAGGACACGATCGGTCACGGGCAGGGCTTTGCCCGGCTCGGCATAGCCAGTCACCTGCACCAGCAGCAGCGCACCGGGGGCAAGCCCCTTGACCTGCCGCAGAAACGCGGGGCCGTCGGGCGTGGACAGGAACATGCCGCCCTGCCCTTTTACGGGCCGATCTGCGCGAGCACGGTAGATTGTGCCCGGTGCAGGCGCATCGGCGGCGATCAGGAAATCATCCAACTTGCCGTCGACCATCAACGCGGCCGCCTCGCGATCGTTGATGTGATCCAGAACGATAGTGCGACCCTTCATGAGACCTCACGATATAGGGGATAGCCGATGCCTTGCAAAAGGGCGGCGGTTTCAGACAGGGGCAGACCCACGATACCGGTGAACGAGCCCGAAATCCACGGGATGAACGCGCCAGCGGGGCCTTGGATAGCGTATGCGCCCGCCTTTCCTTGCCAGTCTCCTGTCGCCAGATAGGCGTTGATCTCAACATCCGACAGGCGCTTGACCTTAACCTGTGAGACCACGTCGCGTTGCAGCACCCGATCCCCGCGCCGCACCGCGACCGAGGTGATTACCCGGTGGCGACGCCCGGACAGGGCGTGCAGAAACTCGGCCGCTTGGCCTGCATTTTCGGGCTTGCCCAGAATGCGGCGACCCAGCGCCACGGTGGTATCCGCGCACAGGGTAACGTCATCGCTATCCGCCTGCACCGCCTGCACTTTTTCGCGCGTGATGCGGCTGCAATAGGGAACCGGAAGTTCGCCCTTCAGGGGCGTTTCGTCGATGTCAGGGGGGCGGATCGCATCGGGCTGCACGCCAAGCTGAGCCAACAGGTCCAGCCGCCTTGGGCTGCCCGATCCGAGGATAAACGCCATGAGAAAAAGCGTTACTTGAAACGGTAGTTGATCCGACCCTTGGTCAGATCATAGGGGGTCATCTCGACCTGAACTTTGTCGCCAGCCAGAACACGGATGCGGTTCTTGCGCATCTTGCCTGCCGTATGTGCGATGATCTCATGGCCGTTTTCCAGCTCGACCCGAAACGTCGCATTAGGCAGGAGTTCCTTCACGACACCGGGAAATTCGAGCGTATCTTCCTTGGCCATGTTGTCTCCACATTTACGTTGCACTCGCAGAATCTGCGAGGATGTGCGCTTAAATGAGCCTATTTCGGGCTTATTTCAAGGCCGGAATCACGAAAGAGCAGAGATTGTGACCGATTCGACTCGGGGCGTTTGCTCATCCCAATGGGTTCGGTTCAGCACATGGCCATCGGCGCGGACCTCTGCAATGGCCGACAGATCGATATCGGCGTAAGTCCAGCCGGGCTGGTTCAACTGTCCTTCAGCCAATACGCCGGTGCCGGGGAACCCTTTGTCCGGCGGGCCGAAGATGCCACCGGTGCCTGTGTTCATATCCACGGCCTCGGACCACTCATTCTTACCAACCAGCGACGCCATGACCGTCACACACTGGTTTTCCAGCGCACGTGCCATCGCACCGATCCGCACCCGCCAATAGCCCGAGAGTGCCTCGGTGCATGAAGGTACAAGGATCAGATCCGCGTCATTGAGCGCGTGACCCAGTAGGGGAAATTCGCTGTCATAGCAGATAAGAACGCCGATCTTGCCCAGCTTGGTGTCGAACAGTTTCAACGGGCCGCCGGGGGCGATATCCCAAGCCTCACGCTCGAACCGGGTCATGATTTGCTTGTCTTGGTGATCCTGCTGGCCATCAGGCGCATAAAGCGCCGCTCGGTTCACCGGGCGGCCCGGCCCATCCACAACCGGCGCAGACGCACCCAGAATATAGGTGCCATATTCGCGCGCCAGCCGTTGATGCAGGGCCTGCGCATCTGCCATCCGGTCCGACACCGCGCGGATCGAACGTTCCAGATCACCTGCCACATCGGCCCCGTCCAATGTCGACAGCTCCATCGCGCCATATTCCGGAAAGACCAGCAACTCGGCCCCCTGCCCGGCGGCCTCGCTGACCCAGCGGTTCAGCTTGTCCTCATACTGCGCCCAACTGTCGAGCCAGTCGAGGTCATAGGCGGCGGTTGCGACTTTCATGGGCTGCGTCCTTCAGCATTGGATTGGAGCGACCCTAGGACAGGATCGCGCGATATGTATAGACCCGGCCGAGATCCGACGGGAAAGTGAATTGGCTTACCGATCCATACTTGGTTCAATAGGGTCAGGAGGATCACCATGCAAAACCCCGAAAGCTTCGAAAAGTTCTATTTCGCCAAGGTCGGTATGGGCGAGGCCTGCGGCTGCGCCGAGCGTGTCATTGACGTGTTCGAATTCAATCGCAAAGGCGGGGCACAGACAAAATCCGAGGTTAGACTGGAAAAACCCAAACGCCGGTCCTTTCGCGGATGGGCGGTGAAGTACGGCCTTCTCAGCCGCAAACAGACACACTGACACCGAAAGGCGCAGCTACGCGTTCAGATCCCTGATCCAGAACTGCAACGGTTTCTGCGTCTCACCGTCTTCTCCGATATCCTTCCACGAAAACTGCGCCACGACACCGGGTAAGGGTTCATACCCGCGTGCCCGCCAGAACGCATCCAAAGGCCTATAGCTTTCTGGTCGCATCGGATGGTCGACAGGGCGCTGCACACTGCAAAAGGCGCATTTCGTAAAGCCCAAAGCGCGCGCATGGGCTTCGCGTTGATCGAAGAATTTATGACCAACACCCTGCCCCCGGTAGTCCGGCAGCAGAACAGATTCGGCGCAATAGAAAACATCCGACAAACCCACACCTGACCCGTCAAAGGCCGCAGCAAAATCTTCGGCATGATCGGCCAGCGGCGCGCCGGTCGAGGCCCCGATCAGACGGTCGCCGTCAAAGGCCCCTACCACGATGGATCGGGCACTGTCGCGGTAGGCTTGCAGGTATTTCCGCTCATAGCCCAGATCCCCATCATAGAGATAGGGCCAAGCGTGAAACACCTTGATGCGCAACCGGGCCACATCGTCCAGCGCGGCCTCAAGCGCCGCTCCGGTCAGGGGGTGGACCGCTGAGACCTTAGCCATTCGAGACCTGCTTGGTCCAGTCAGCCAGATTGTAGAAGGTAGTGACCCGGGTGATTTTCCCGTCCTTCAGGTCAAAGAACGACCCGGCGGGCAGACGGTAGGTTTGACCATGCGCCTCGGGCAGGCCTTCGTCTGTTTCAAGATAGGTGCCGTTCACGATGAACTCGGCCGCAGCACGGGTTCCACCTTCGGCGTCGAACACCACGATATCGGTCAGGTTCTCGCGGTAGCAGCGGTTCATATGGGCGCAGAAGGCGGAAAATTTCTCTTTGCCCACACGAATCTGCCCTTCATTCACGTGATGGGCAATGTCATCGGACAGGCAGGCCAACATGCCATCGACATCGCCTGCATTGAAGGCATCGAAATAGGTTTTCACGGTCTGGTTCATGGTCACTCCGTCGGTTCGCCCCAGCGGTCCTTCAGATGTTTGATGATCTGATCGCGGGTCTGTCGGTAGTGAGTTAGCTTGTCTTCGCGACTTTCGCCCAGCCCAGTAGGGTCCATTATTGGCCAATAATCGACATCCAGATGAAAAATACGGGTCAAATCCAACGCTCGCCTTTGGCTGGCGGGTGACAACGCGACGATCAGGTCGAACGAGCTGAGGTCATCGCCCCATTCCTGCATCTCGTCGAAGGAACGCGACCTGTGTCGCGAAAGCTCAACGCCGATTTCCTGGCAGACGGCGACGCAGAAACCGTCGATCTCCAGATCGTTATGGACACCGGCAGATTGCACATAGGTACCGGTGCCGTAGAACTTTTTCATGATGCCTTCGGCCATCGGGGACCGAACCGAGTTGTGGTCGCAACAGAACAGAATGGACTGCGGCAGAGACGTCACCCGTCAGCCCCCAAAGTGCAATACGCAAATCAGCGTGAACAGGCGGCGGGCTGTATCGGTGTCCACTTCGGCCTTGCCATCAAGCCTTTCCTGCAGGACCCGGCTGCCTTCGTTATGTATGCCGCGCCGCGCCATGTCGATGGTTTCGATCTGACTGGGCGGCAACGACTTCACCGCATCAAAATAGCTTTCGCAAATCTGGAAATAGTCTTTGACCACTTGCTTGAAGGGCCCCAGCGAAAGGTGAAACTCGGCCGCCTTTTCTTCGGCCTCAGTGGCAACGTCAAAAACCAACCGTTTGTCGCGGATCGACAACTGCAGGTGGTAGGGGCCATCAGGCACGACACGGTCATCGCGTTTGGGCAGCGCGAAGCTGTTGTCCTCAAGCAGATCATAGATCGCGACCTTGCGCTCCTGTTCGATCTCAGGCGTCGGCGGAGGTAGGTTTCGGTCGTCCAGTTCGATATGCGAAATACGGGTCATGGGTGTCTGGTCCATAAGGGTTGAGACAGCCATATCGTAAGAAAAGTGAATGGGCAACGCGCAGAAAATCGGTCTATGCCAATTCGTCATAAAGGATGTTTGGCGGGGTCAATCCCGTGCTTTGACAGGAGGGTATCGACCAAAGACCCCCGGTTGATCTCCATTTCACGAAACATCTTTCGGAACCACGAACCAAAGAAATGGATCGACATTTTGTTTTGCCACTCCAAAAAATCGAGCTTTGACATATCCGGTTCATTCCACAACCTGCGATGCCTTAAAGGCACGGCGTACAGCTCGGTTCGGGCCGAATTCATCTCGTGTTCTGGCGAGCCATAAAGGCAATGGAAAAAAAGTGGTGGTCCCAGAGTCGACAATGGGAGGCTCCAATATGAGGAACGGCCGTAGAGTTCGCGATACACCCTCTGATGATCCTCCGACCACCAGAATGGAACAAGATCGCTTTCAAAGGCAAACCGACACATCTTTTGCAGCGCAGAACTGTCGCGTGGCAACGCGACAACGCCGTTCATCATGCGCTGCCGCGCCAAATTCGCTTTTGGAAAAAGATATCCTGCGTTGGTTTCGAATGGCCGAAGGGCATAGGCATCCGCATCGACCCAGATATAGTCGGTCTGTTGCATGAGCTTTAGACGAAAAAGATCGGCATGAACGGCAACTGATCGCGTGATCGGGTCACGGTAGATTTCAGAAACATCAAAGATTTCCCGCGCATCACGCGCTTCGACGTAGTCCGGAATGTCTTCAAGCTCGCCATAGTGGTAAACAATGGGCGTCTGGTCGACATCCGCAAAGGATTTCAGGCAAAGGTGCTCCAGATAGCTGAACCGCCTGCCTATCCACAATGTTGCTACACGTTCCAAACTTACTTCTTCCGACGTTGTCACGTCAGCAAGACGCCTCCGTTCCGTGAGTAAGATCAAGACATATTGTTTAATGAATGAGAATGGCGCAGGGCGTTGTGACCCTCAAACCATAGCCAATTAGTCGTTCAAGCGTTTCAATCTTGCAGCGACCGACAAGCCATGTGCCTCAAGGCTTTCCGACTTAGCTAACTGTTCGGCCGCAGGGCCGATGGCCCGTAGCGCAGCAGGTGTCATCTGGCTGAGTGTCGTGCGTTTGAGAAAGTCCATCACGCTCAGCCCCGAGGAAAACCGCGCCGAGCGCGCCGTGGGCAGAACATGGTTAGGACCACCCACATAATCGCCGATGGCCTCAGGAGTATATTGACCCAGAAAAATTGCGCCCGCGTGAACAGTTTTCTTGCTGAGCGCCACAGGGTCGCCCACGCAAAGCTCAAGATGTTCCGGGGCGATCCGGTTGGACAGGCCTGCTGCCTCGTCCAGATCACACACAGTGATAACCGCACCAAAATCACGCCAGCTGGGGCCAGCTATTGCGCGGCGTTGTAATGTCTCAAGCCGCTTGTCCACGGCCTCGGCCACCGCCTGCCCGAACGCCGCATCATCGGTGATCAGGATCGACTGTGCACTTTCGTCATGTTCGGCTTGGCTTAGCAAATCCAGCGCGATCCAGTCTGGGTCGTTGTCCTTGTCGGCGATGACCAGAATCTCGGACGGGCCCGCAATCATGTCGATTCCCACCTTGCCGAACACACGACGTTTTGCAGCAGCGACAAAGGCGTTGCCGGGGCCGGTAATCTTGTCCACCGGCGCGACGGAATCAGTACCGTAAGCCAGCGCTGCAATCGCCTGAGCACCACCGATACGATAGATCGTATCCACACCTGAAAGCTGCGCCGCCAGCAGGACAAGCGGGTTCACCACCCCGTCGGGCGTCGGCACCGTGATGGCTAGGCTTTCGACCCCTGCCACCTTGGCCGGAATCGCATTCATCAAAACCGAGGACGGGTAAGACGCCAGCCCGCCGGGCACATAAAGCCCCGCAGCAGACACCGCCGACCAGCGCCAGCCCAAAGTCGCCCCGGCTTCATCCGTCCATTCGTGATCCTCGGGCAACTGCTTTTCGTGATAGGCGCGGATACGCGCGGCGGCCAGCTCCAGCGCGGCGCGATCCTCATCCGAGACCTTCGCCACCGCAGCTGCGACTTCTTCGGCAGAAAAGGCCAGAGTGTCAGGCGTCAACTCAAGCCGGTCGAATTTCGCGGTCAGCTCGATCACCGCAGCATCACCCCGATTGCGAACATCTTCGATGATCTCAGCCACAATCACGTCTACATCCGGGCTGTCCTCGCGTTTTGCTGACAACAACGCCTGAAAGGCGAGCTCGAACTCGGGCGAGGTCGTATCAAGGAAAACGGGCATGAGCAGGCACTCCGAACGGGATTTTACCGGGACATATCGCCCGCAGCAGATGGTCTCAACCCTTCGTCGGGTGGGTGCAACGATTTGCGCATAGGATAATGTCGCATTCCGCACCAATGTTCGGGCGCAGCCGCATCCTGCCAACCATATCGGCGATAGAATGCACGCGCTGTTGCGGTGGCGTTCAGATGCGCAATTGTGCAGCCTTGCTGCGCAAGCTCGTGCTCCATTCGAACCAGCAGGGCCAACCCGACACCGCGCCGAACATAGGCCGGATCGACATACAACGACGCGATTTCCGACCCGAAGCGCAGAGCCCCGACGCCCGAGACTTGGCCGTCCATTTCGGCCAACCAAAGTTCGGTTCCCGATTGCAACCAGCGTCGGATCGTCTGGGGGTCTTTGTTTGCACTCCACGCCGCCAGCAGATCGGGATCTTTCCGATGATCTGCTGCACCAAGGTACGTAATCGACCGGATCAAAACCTGACTGATCTGAAAAACGTCGAACACGGTCGCCGGACGCAAAACCAGACCCGTTGAGGGTCCGGCAAAGGCTTGTGCTATGCCCCGTTTATTCCGGATGATGTGGAGCCTGACCAGAAGGCGCCTGATAGGGCCGGGTCACATCCTTGAGGGTGACGTCCAGAGCCTCGACCGTCAAACGGATCGCTCCGTCCCCGGCCAGCGTCAAAACAATATGACCGGCGCCATCTTCGCCGGGCTCGAAATCAACCGACAGCAGGGACATAACCGTGTCCTTGTCGCTGCGGTCCACCCCCTGGCTGGCAACCGACAGGACGGAATCGAAAACAAGCAGCGCTTGGACCCGTTCAAACGGACGGTCGCGTTGGCTTGCAGCATCTTTGTCTTCCCAGCGGAACCGGTTCAGCAAAAGACCAAATCGACGCTCCGACGGACGCCATGTCATCTCGGTGATGGGGAACACCGCGTCCTGCGTCAGCGTCGAAATCACCTGAAGGTCGTCCGCATCCTCTGCCCCCAGGTTCAGCGGGGCCTCACGACCGTCGTGGAAACTTGCATCTGTCATTACTGGCCCTTGATCCGTTCAATCTTTGCACCCACGCCTTCCAGCTTGCGCACCACATGTTCATATCCCCGGTCCAAATGATAGACCCGGCTTACAGTCGTCTCACCTTCGGCCGCCAAACCGGCCAGAATCAACGAGACCGAGGCGCGAAGATCCGTCGCCATCACCGGTGCACCTTTCAGACGCTCGACGCCCGTAACCGTAGCGGTACCGCCATGGACCTCGATATTGGCCCCCATACGTACCAGTTCAGGAGCGTGCATAAACCGATTCTCGAAAATCCGCTCTTCAAGAACGGACACGCCTTCGGCAGTGCACATCAGCGCCATCATCTGCGCCTGCAAATCGGTCGGAAATCCGGGGAAGGGTTCGGTGACAACATCGACAGACCGTACGCGTCCGTTCTTGCGCGTAACTTTCAGCCCGTTTGCGGTTTCCGTGACCTCAATGCCTGCGGCATTCAGCTTAGCGGCGAAAGAGTCGACAAGAGACATCCGTCCGCCTAGTAGTTCAACCTCGCCGCCACAGATCGCCGGTGCCAACATATAAGTGCCCAGTTCGATCCGATCCGTTACAACCTGATGGGTCGCACCGTGCAACCGGTCGACGCCTTGAATTTCGATTGTCGAAGTCCCTTCGCCCGAGATCTGCGCACCCATCTTCCGCAGACACTCTACCAGATCGACGATTTCGGGCTCACGCGCGGCGTTTTTCAGCACGGTGGCGCCTTTGGCCAGCGTGGCAGCCATGACGATGTTCTCGGTCGCGCCGACAGAGGCAAACCGCATCTCATGCACGGCCCCTTTCAACCCACCCGACGTTTTGGCGTGCAGATACCCGTCTTTCAACTCGATCTCAGCGCCCAGCGCCTCAAGTCCCTCGACATGCAGATCCATAGGTCGCGCACCAATCGCGCAGCCGCCGGGCAACGAGACCACGGCCTCACCAAAGCGCGCCAGTAGCGGACCAAGCACCAGATTCGAGGCGCGCATCTTGCGCACTATCTCGTAATCAGCGGTATGGCTGGTCAGGTTGTGGCTGGACATGGCCAGCACTTGTCCGTCCTGCAAGGCCGACACTTCGGCCCCCAGCGATTGCAGCAAGGCAGTCATCGTCTTGATGTCGCTCAGCCGGGGTGCGTTTGTCAGCGTCAGCGGCTCTTCGCTTAGCAGCGTCGCTGGCATAAGCGTCAGACATGCGTTCTTGGCCCCCGCAATCGGTATCTGACCGTTCAACGGACCATTGCCCGTAACCAGAATCGAATCCATGTGCTCTTATCCCTCGTCCTTGTCGGTCTTCTCTCCGGATATCGCCCGCGCCTTGGCTTGCGCCTTACGTCGCGCCATATTCGCTTTAAGCGCAGCCTTCAGTCGCTCCTCGCGCGGATCGCCGGATTTGCCGTGTTTTTTTGGTGTATCTTTGTCTGCCATGATCTTTCTCTACAGGAGGCGAAAAAAACCGTCCAGACACCCTTGCGCCGCGTTTCGTTTGAGTCTAATCACCCGCCCACAGCGCTGCTGTAGCTCAGAGGTAGAGCACTCCCTTGGTAAGGGAGAGGTCGAGAGTTCAATTCTCTCCAGCAGCACCACCTTACAGTACAATATGTAGATGTGCGGATACTAAGCCTAATGTCCCTGCGCCGACAATGCGTTATTGCGCAGCATCACCGCCATTTGCCGCGCAATTGAACACCTCAGAGCTATGTATTAGTTCAGACGGCGGGACGCAGCCAACGCTCCTGCCAGAGCATTTTCAATCTCGCCCGGAAAGCTCCGGCCTTTTTCGTGCAGCCCAGCGGCGACCCATCCCACAGTATGTCCGCGCGCACCGATGTCGTTGGCCCTGACCACCATCGGAGAAGTCTTTTCAACCCGAACCAGCGCCATCGACTCTTCCACATCGCTTTCGGACAGGATCATTTTGACCGCGCTGCATATATCCATAGATACCTGCAGGGTCTGATGCTCAAGCCGATGGACGGATTCGGACAACAACCGGGTGCAGAAGGCAGACAAGAAATACCACCGAAAGATTTTGAAAACCCGCTTCTGGAAATCACCACTCGCTTCCATGTTGCAGGATGCGCTTTGGGAAATCTGTTCGAATGCCGTTTGGGCCGAGTGTGCCGCTTCACAAATCTGCGCCTCGCGCTGTTCGACAGGCAAGCCGTGCAAACCCGAGAAAATTGCAGTTTCTTGAGTTTCTAAATTCATTTCGGTCCTCCAGCTTTAACTCCTGAGAAGGACATGGGAAACTTCAAGGCCATTCGAATGTGATTTTCTGCCATAAATTAACATGTCAGTCTGATTTCTGACTTTACAAAAGTGCCACAAACTCGTGCTTAAGGCAAACATGCCTAAGATTAACTTATCTTTAAGGGCCAAACTGTGGCCCAGAAGAGGCATTTGAAATGAGGCAGGATGATCGTTTCCGCGCCAAAAAACAGCGCGGAGTTGACATGTTCTGGCAATAGTTACGCCCATATTACGGTTTAAACACAGTCAATCTCGCGGAATTGTTGACCAGTTGGATTTTAACGAGGGGGTACAAGCGGGAACACGGGGGTGAGCGCATGTCCAGCCCACCTCGCCAATTGACAGAGCGGCTCCCCCCGTCACCACAAATCAATCGATCTTGCTTTTCTGCGCATGAGGCGTGACCCCGAAACTTGAGCGATACACCCGCGAAAAATGACCGGGGCTTTCGAAACCACATGCCATGGCAACTTCTGTGACCGAGGCTTCGGTCTGCAGCAACAGCCTTTGCGCCTTTTCCAGCCGCAGTTCCATGAAATACTTCTTAGGTGAGGTGTTTAGGTATTTGCCGAACAAACGCTCCAACTGTCGGGTTGAAATGCCAAGCCCATCGGCGATCTGCGATGGAGAAATCGGAAACTCGATACAATCGCGCATTATGTGGATCGCCTTGGCCAGATGGGCATTGCGCATCCCGTTGCGCGATTGCAGCGATACGCGTTGTTTAGCGGTCGCATTTCGCACGGCGTTGTAAACCATCTGGTCGGCCACAGCGACAGCCAGCTCTTCGCCGTGATCCCGCTCAATCAGGTGCAGCATCAGGTCCGCAGTCGCTGTGCCACCGGATGCGGTTATGTGCTTTTCATCCGCCACAAAGACACTGCGAACAAGATTCACCTCGGGGAATGCTTCCATGAAGGCGTCATGGTACTCCCAATGGATCGCGGCCTGCATTCCGTCTAGAAACCCCGCCTCGGCCAGCAGCCACGCGCCGGAACACAAGGCACCAATGGCGGTTCCCCTCGCCCGTTCCCGGCGAAGAGTAGCCAAAAGCGAACGGGTGACGTGGTTGCGCATATGAATGCCGGACAAAACGAACAACTGATCCGTCTTTGGCAGATCGCCCAAACCACCATGCACCAGCGTCACAAGTTCGTTCGAGCAAACAGCCCTCTCTCCATCTTCTGAAATTAACGTCCAATCATAAAGCGTCTGCTCACTCACCAGGTTGGCGATCCGCAAGGGTTCGACCGCGCAGGAGAATGCGAGGTGCGAGAATTCCTCGATCAAGATGAAGGTGATGTGCCGCGTTTTGCGCATGAACAGATCCGGTTTCTATGGGGCGCTATGCTGCACGATTCTTTTCTGTATACAACTTGTATTTTTATAGAATACAGAATGAAAGACCAGACACGAATCGATCAAGAATGGGGCGGACCAGGTGAAAGACGACAGCAAATCCCGCAAAGCGGACCTGACCGAACATCTGAAGGTCGGTATTTTGACCCTGCGCCTGCAGCCTGGAACCGATTTGGATGAGGCACATCTGTCTGATGCGTTCGGCCTGTCCCGCACGCCCCTGCGCGAGGTGTTCCGGCAACTGGCCGGTGAGGGTTATCTGGACCTGCGCACCAACCGATCCGCGCGCGTGTCCGAGATGTCATATACCACCCTACGCGATTTCTTTCTGGCCGCACCGATGGTTTACGGCGCCATCCTGCGGCTGGCTGCGCAGAACGCCACAGGAACGCAGATCGACGCCCTGAAGGATGCGCAGCAGGCGTTCAAGGCGGCTTTGCGTGCTGGGTCCGCCGAAGATCGCGCGCTGGCAAACAACCGGTTCCATGACGTGACCGGCGAGATGTCGGGCAATGTCTACTTGTTGCCCTCGTTCAATCGGCTTTTGATTGACCACGCCCGTATCGGGATGACGTTTTACCGGCCTCAAACAGCCAAAATGACCGAGAACCTGTCCCAGGCCAGCAACCAGCACGACGCCATCATCGCCGCCATCGAGGCGGGCGATGAGGCGGCTGCTGCGCAGCTGGCCGAGGACCACTGGAACCTGTCACGCGATCAGATTGAGCTGTTCGTGATGCCTGACGCGCTGGATGTGCCCATGGGCGCGCCCCTGTCGAAACCTGCATGAGGACGCAATGAACCCGATTTTCAAGTTTGAGGGGATCTATACCCCCGTAGTCACGCCCTACCACGCCGATGGGTCCGTGAATTGGGATGCTCTGGCGCAGGTGATCGAGTTTTTGATCAACCATGGCGTGCATGGGCTGATCTCGGGCGGATCAACGGGTGAGAACTATGCCCAAACGGTCGAAGAACGGCTGGAACTGGCACGTTTCACGCATCAGCAGTTGAAGGGCCGTCTGCCCTTGGTGGTCGGCACCGGTGCGATGTTGACGGCGGATTCGATTGCGTTGGCCTCGGGCGCGCGAGAGATCGGCACGGACGCGATCCTGCTGGCCAGCCCGCCCTATGCGGTGCCCACCGACCGGGAAAACGCGCTGAACGCGCTGGCCATAGACAAAGCCGCCGACCTGCCCGTCATGCTGTATAACTATCCACACCGCACCGGTACGATGATGGGAGAGGAGTTCCTTGACCGCGTGGGCCGTAGCCGCAATTTCTGCGGCATCAAGGAAAGCTCGGGCGATATCAACCGGGTTCATCTGCTGGCGCGCGACTACCCTCATATCCAGCTGGGCTGCGGCATGGATGACCAGGCACTGGAATTCTTCGCCTGGGGTGCGCCCTTCTGGGTCTGCGGCGGATCGAATTTTCTGCCTGCCGAGCATGTGGCTCTGTATCAAGCCTGCGTGGTCGAAGGCGATTTCGCCAAAGGTCGCCGGATAATGTCAGCGATGATGCCCCTGATGCGGGTGCTGGAACAGGGCGGCAAGTTCATCCAGACAATCAAGCACGGCGTCACAATGAACGGGATTGATGCGGGGGGGATGCGGCCTCCGCTGAAAGGTTTGAACAAGGATGACAAGCGCGCGCTGGAACAGGTGACGCGCGTTTTGAAAAAGACAATCGCTGACATCGTGGCGGAGGAATAAAGCATGGAACTGCTGACACAGGACGAATACACATCCATCGCCGCAGGGCTGGACCTGCCCACCGGGGCGTTCATCGACGGTGGTTATCGCCCCGCGATCTCGGGCCAGACGTTTTCGACGGTGAACCCCGCAACAGGCGCGAAACTGACAGATATCGCCGCCTGTGGTGCGGCCGATGTGGATTTTGCCGTCGAAAAGGCGCGCGAGGCGTTTGATGATGGCCGTTGGTCGAAACTCCACCCGTCCGAACGCAAGGACGTGCTGATCCGTCTTTGCAAGCTCATGACGCGAAATGCCCGCGAGCTGGCGGTGATGGAGAGCATCGACAGCGGCAAGACCATCTATGACTGCGAAACCGTGGACGTGCCCGAGACCATTCACTGCCTGAAATGGCACGCCGAGGCGATCGACAAAATTTACGATCAGGTCTCGCCCGCCAGCGACGATCACATCGCCATGGTGGTGCGTGAGCCGATTGGCGTCGTGGGTCTGGTGCTGCCCTGGAACTTCCCTTTGCTGATGCTGGCGTGGAAGATCGGGCCTGCTCTGGCGGCAGGCTGTTCGGTAGTGGTAAAACCAGCGGCCGAGACGACGCTGACCGCCCTGCGGCTGGCCGAACTGGCGATGGAAGCCGGGGTGCCGCGCGGTGTGCTGAACATCGTGCCCGGTGGCGGGACCGAGGTGGGCGAGCCCATCGGCCGGCACATGGATATCGACATGGTGTCCTTCACCGGCTCCACCGTCACCGGCAAGCGGTTCCTGACCTATTCGGCGGAAAGCAACGCAAAAGAGGTGGTGCTTGAGATGGGTGGCAAGAACCCCGCCATCGTGATGGAGGATGCCGAGAATCTCGACCGTGTAGCCGCGCATATCGTCAATGGCGCGTTCTGGAATATGGGCGAGAACTGCTCGGCCGCGTCCCGCCTGATCGTGCATAAGGACGTGAAGGCTGAACTGCTGGAACGCATCGCCCATCACGCGAAACAGTGGAATATCGGCGACCCTCTGAACCCGGAAACCCGTATGGGCGCGCTGGTGAGCGCGGGGCATTTCGCCAAGGTCTGCGGCTATCTTGAACAGGCCGAGAATGTCGTAATCGGTGGCACCGCGAAGGATGGGTTTGTCGAGGCCACGGTGGTCGAAGTGCCCGGAAACGATGCGGTGTTGGCGCAAGAGGAGATCTTTGGCCCGGTGCTGTCGGTTATCGAGGTCTCAGGCTTTGATAAAGCCATCAGGATCGCCAATGACACCGAGTATGGCCTGTGCGCCTCGATCTTCACGGCCAATGTCAAACGCGCCATTCGCGGTGCGCGGGCGATCTGGGCGGGCACGGTCACGGTGAACAGCTTTGGTGAGGGCGACATCACCACGCCCTTCGGCGGCTACAAGCAATCGGGCTTTGGCGGGCGCGACAATTCCGTTCACGCGCATGATCAATACACCCAGCTGAAGACCATCTGGATTGATCTGGCCGATGACGAAGATGAGGCGGTGGATTGAGAAGCTACACCGCTCGCTCCCTGCCCCTCCACCGCGGGCCAGCGGCGTGGAGCGTCCTTCTGGGCGATCCTCCGCCAGCGCTGGAACTCAGCGACAACATCACCGCCGATTTCACCATCATCGGTGCCGGGTTTGCCGGGTTGTCTGCGGCGCGGCGACTGACCCAATTGCAGCCCGACGCCAAGATCGTGGTGCTAGAGGCCGGACGTGTCGCCGAGGGGGCTGCGGGGCGGAACTCGGGCTTTATGATCGATCTGCCGCATGATCTGGCCTCGGATGATTATGCGGGCGCGGGCGATGACCGGGCGATGATCGCGCTGAACCGGCAGGCCATCGGTTTTGCGCGTGAGGCCGTCGCGCAATATCAGATCGACCCGAACTATTTCGACCCGGCGGGCAAGGTAAACGGCGCAGCCAGCGCAGCCGGTCACGCTCACAACGAAAGCTACGCGCAGCATCTGGCCAGTCTCGGCGAGACCAGTGAAATGCTGGACCCACAGCAGATGCATGAGTTGACCGGGTCTCGCCACTATCGCTCGGGGCTTTACACGCCGGGGACGGTGATGCTGCAACCGGCGGGCTATGTGCGCGGCTTGGCAGAGGGGCTGGTCGAACATGGGGTCGCGGTGTTTGAAAACTCGGCGGTCACGGGGTTTCAGAAACAAGACAACGCGTGGCAAGTTCAAACGGCGCACGGGTCGGTCAGCACGGGCACGGTGATCCTAACGGTGAACGGGCATCTGGAAAGCTTCGGGATCGAGACCGACCGGCTGATGCAACTGTTCCTGTTTGCCGCCATGACAACCGAGTTGGACGCCGAGCAGATGGCCCATATCGGCGGGCAGTCACGCTGGGGTGTAACACCGTCCGACCCGATGGGAACGACGATGCGTAGGATTGATAGCGGTCAGGGCGGCAACCGGATCGTTACCCGCACCTGCGCCGCGCTGCGCCCCGGTATGGCGGTGAAAGCGCGCGATCTGAACCGGGCCGCCCGCGTCATGCAACGCAAGTTCGATCAGCGCTTTCCGCAGTTGGCGGGTCTGCAAATGCAATACCAATGGGCGGGCCATCTGTGCTTGAGCCTGAACGGCGTCTCGGTCGCGCGGCAGATCGAACCCGGTGTCTTCTCGGGCTGCGTTCAGAACGGGCTGGGCACCGCGCGCGGCACGTTGACGGGTATCGCTGCGGCGGAACGTGCTTGCGGACATCAATCCGACATCACCCGCCATTTTGAGGAGGAACAACCGCCAAAACGCCTGCCTCCACAGCCTTTTCGCGAGCTTGGAGCGAATGTGGTACTGCGCTGGAAGGAGTGGCGGGCGCGGGATGAATAATCAGGGCAAGCTGAGCTTGGCCATACGCCCGCCGTCAACCGTATAGACCTGCCCGGTGATGAAACTGGCCTCGTCCGACGCCAGAAACGCGACCAAAGCCGCCACCTCGGCGGGTTGGCCGGTACGGGCGACGGGATGGATGCGTTTGATATCCTCGGAAAACCCCTCGGGGTCCGGCATCGAGGCGATGAATTCCACGTTCAGTTCTGTGTCGATCCAACCGGGTGCAACTGCATTGCAGCGAATGCCCTCGGCCCCGTGATCCACGGCAACGGCGCGGGTCAAACCATGCAGCCCGGCCTTGGAGGCGCCATAGGCGGCGTGGCCAGGATTGCTGCCCAAACCCTCGATCGAGCCGATATTGACGATGCTGCCCCCTTCCTTTCGCAAATGCGGCAGCGCGGCTTTGATCAGCAGAAACGGCGCGGTCAGATTGACGGTCAGAGTGCGCTGCCAATCCTCAAGGCTCATTTCGTCAACGCGGGCCTCCTGCATCATGCCTGCATTGTTGATCAGGATATCCAGCCGCCCCGCCCTGTCGACGACCTGATCGACCACGGCTTTCGGGCCGTTGGGATCGCTGAAATCGACCTCGATCCCATTGGCATCCGCACCGCGCTGCGCGGTGAACACCTGCGCGCCCTCATCCCGCAAACGCTGAGCAATGGCACGCCCGATCCCGCTGCGCCCGCCTGTCACCAAGGCGGTTTTTCCTTCAAATCGGGTCATGCGACGGGTTTGCCTCCGTTCACTTCCAACAAGGCCCCGCAGATATACCGCGCCGCGTCCGAGACCAGAAACATCACCACATCCGCAATGTCCTCGGGTTCGGCAATTCGACCGAGCGGGACGGTCTGGCCCAACTCGGCAACTGCGCTGTCGGGATCGAATCCGCGTTTTTCAAAGCCCGAGCGCAACATAGGCGTGTTCACCTCATTCGGACAAACTGCGTTGATACGTATACCCTGATGGGCGTGATCCATCCCCATACATTGCGTCAGCGAGGCAATGGCGGCCTTGGTCATGCAATAAACGGCATGTTTCGGGCCGGGGCGCAGGCCCCAGCAAGACGCAGTGTTTACGATGGCCCCGCCCCCCGCTGCAGCCATGATCGGAATGGCAGCACGGCAGATGCGGAACGGGGCCTCGACATTCACGCCCAGCGACAGCACCCAGTCCGGGTCCGTCGTCTCGGTCACGGCCCCGCGCGTGATGACACCTGCGTTATTGATCACGATGTCCAACCCGCCCAGCGCATCCGAGGCGGCGTGCGGCAGCGAGTCGGCATAAGATGCGTCAAGCAGGTCTCCGGGCAAGTGGGCGTCGGCAGCGATCCCGGCCACGTCGCGGTCAGTCACGGCAACCTGTGCCCCGGCGGCGCGCAAGCGTTGCACGATGGCGGCTCCGATCCCACCTGCGGCGCCGGTCACAAGGGAGGTTTTTCCTGTCAGGTCCATAGTACCTCTGGTTTGAAAAAGCCCACCCGAGGGGACGGGCGGGCAAGTTTCGGGGGAGATGATTTCAGTAGCTTTGATTCAACTCGTCGGCGGCCGGGATTTCGCGCTCGCGCCGGGCGATATAGTCCAACAGGGCCTCATCCTTCGCCTCGTCCAGTTTCGGTTCCTGATATTCGTCCAGCAGTGTTTTGGCGCGATTCAGGGCGCGTTCCGTAATCTCGATGCTGCCTTCGGCCTGCCACTGCTCGATCGAGTTGTTGTCGAACAGTTCGGGCATGAAAAAGGCGCTTTGGAAATTGTCCTGCGTGTGCGGATGGCCGAGGTAGTGCCCGCCGGGGCCAACATCCGGCACAGCCGCCAAAGCCTGATCGAAATCACCCCACTTCGGCCCCTCGGCCATACGATAGGCCATGGCGCATTGTTCGGCATCGACGATGAATTTGGCCACGGAACAGTGCATCCCGGCCTCATTCCAGCCCGCCGAATGCCAGATATAGTTGGCTCCCGCATGGATCACCGCCTGCAAGGTAGTGGCGGATTCGTATCCGGCCTGCGCGTCAAAGGTCTTGGCCCCGCCCAATGTGTTCGAGGTCCGCCACGGCACCCCGTAATGCCGCGCCATCTGGCCGATCATGAAATTCATCAGGCTGATCTCGGGTGTGCCCGCCATCGGCGCGCCGGATTTCATCGAAACGGTTGACAGGTAATGCCCGTAGATCGCGGGTGCGCCCTTGCGAATGACCTGCGTATAGGCCAGCGCGCTCAGCGCCTCGGCGTTCAGCTGCGCCACGGTGGCCGGAACCGAGGCCGGCGTATTTGCCCCACCCAACACGAAAGGAGAGCACAGCACCGGCTGATTGCGACGGCAGAATGCCCGCATCGCGCCCAACATCGTCTCATCCCAGACCAGTGGCGAGTTGCCGTTGCAATTACCGGTCGTGACGGGGTGATCCTCAAGGTAGTCTTCGCCGAACAGAATGGCGCACATCTCCATCACGTCCTCGGCGTTTTTGGGGCTAGTGGTCATGCCCATGAAAGTCTTGTCGGAATGTTTCATCGACGAATAGGTGATCCGCAGATGGCGCTGGCTGATCGGGTGGTCATAGGGTTCGACGATGTGGTGCGCGCTGGAATGCAACGCAGGCAGCATATGCGACAACTTGTGAAACATCGCCAGATCATCCAGCGTCGGATTGCGGCGCACATCATCGAGATCGCGCAAAAACGGCGCCCCGGTCATTGGCACAAAGATCGAATGCGGTCCGCCCAAGCGCACATTCTTTTGCGGATCGCGCGCGTGATAGGTGAAATCGCTTGGGATCGAGGAAATCAGCTGACGCACCAACCCGCGGTCCAGATAGACCAGCTCTCCTTCGACCTTGGCCCCAACCCGTTTCCAATCCTCTAACGCGATAGGGTCTCGAAACTGAACACCCACATTTTCCAGAATGTCCATCGAGGCCGCATCGATACGGTCTACTTGCGCACCATCCATAACTTCGCACAAAGGAATGCCTCGAGTCAGGCCAGGCAGCATGTCAAAGTTCGGCGCGGTGCGCAGGGCGCGGCGGGCCTGACGGCCTCCGGCGCGGGTTGCGGTGCGAATGTTCATTGGGCAGTCCTCCGATCTTGTGGTCCAGATTGAGGGATTCGGAGGCGTCCTACGTCACTGATTGCGAAACCTGTTTGCAGGAAACGACACAGATGCCTGCTTTGAATACCGTCACCCCGGGCGTCCGTGCGGGGCCGCAAGCCGGTTGATCGTTTTGTCCAATCGCTTTCAAAAAACCTGAGAACACTGGTTTTCTTGCACTGATGTCTTGATATTGACATGAACCAAACTCATGCGAATGCATCACCCAAGGTCCCTGCGATTATGTCCAGACGTCACTACAACCTACCCCCGCTGACAACGCTTGCCGCATTCGAAGCCGCCGCGCGGCATCTGAGTTTCAAGAATGCGGCCGAAGAGTTATCGGTGACGCCCGGTGCTGTCAGTCACCAGATCAAGGCGTTGGAAGGCGATTTGGAAACGGCCCTTTTCCAACGCAAGCATCGCGGGGTTGAACTGACAGAAGACGGAAAAGCCTTGTTCGAGGCACTGTCATCTTCATTTTCCAACATCTCAAAGACTCTGGCCACAATTCGTGGTCGCGTGTCGGTGGGTAAGGTCACTGTCGGATCCACGACCGCCGTAGCAGCCCTGTGGCTGTCGCCGGCTGTGATCCGATTCTGGCGCGAGATGCCCGAGGTCAACGTAGATCAAATTGCGCAGGACAGACCATTCCGTGACCGGCCGGATATCGACTTTTTTATACGCTATGGTCGCGATAGTGACCCTAGCCTATCGCATACACCACTGTTTCGCGACCACTTGACCCCTGTGGCAAGCCCGGAACTGGCCCGGCAACTGACCGGCGCCGATCTGGAACAGCTTGCCGCACAGCGCCTGATTCATCTTGAATCAGATGACCGCAGTTGGACCACGTGGCCCGAATGGTTCCAGCAACTTGGCTACCCCGGTAAAATCCCGATCATATCCCGCGTGAACAGCTATTCGGTCGCGTTGCAGCTGGCGCGCAAAGGGGCAGGCCTGGTGCTTGGTTGGCAGCGCCTTATTCAACCCATGCTGCAATCGGGAAAACTGGTGACCCTTGGGCCGCATCACCTGACCGCGCCTAACCAATTCTACCTTGTAGGGCGGCCGGATGACGAACTGTCTGAAAGCGCACGCGCGTTGAAAAACTGGATTCTTCAAGAGGTACGGGATGGTTCGGTTTAGGTGAAGTCACCCACTGATGAGGTTTTCTGGTATTGAGAAAAGGCAGGCCCTTCCGCCAAAACGGATGAAACGCATCCAGCAATACCCTCAGGAGAGCCCGATGAACAAATATAGCCCGCTGTCCTCGGTTCTGGCCGATGTGAATGTGGCCAACGGTCTGCCGAACGAGCATTACATCGACCCGGTCGTCTTTGCCGAGGAACGCAAGTCCGTCTTGTATGCGAACTGGTCAGGGATCGGGTTCGGCAAGGACGTTCCCGAGGAAGGCGATGCCAAACCGGTCGATTTTCTGGGCATGCCCCTGTTGATCGTGCGCGACCGGGATGGTGAAATCGGTGTATTCCAGAACACATGCCGCCACAGGGGCATGATACTGGTCGACACCCCCCGCAAGATCGGCGGCGCGATCCGCTGCCCCTACCACAGCTGGTGCTACAGCCTGAAAGGCGAGCTACGCGCGACCCCTCATGTGGGCGGCCCCGGCCACAACACACACAAGGATGTCGACCGCAAGGATCTGGGTCTTGTCCGAGTCCGTTCGTATGTTTGGCGTGACGTGATTTTTGTTAACGTGGACGGCAACGCCCCCGCATTCGAGGACGCCAACGCCGCGCTAATGGACCGTTGGAAAGAGTTCGACAAACCGGTGCATCACGGTGGCGAGACCTCTTCGTTCAAGCTTGAGGTCAAGACCAACTGGAAGCTGGCAGTCGAAAACTATTGCGAAAGCTATCACCTGCCTTGGGTCCACCCCGGCCTGAACAGCTATTCCCGGTTGGAAGACCATTACAATATCGAAGAGCGCGGGCATTACTCGGGCCAGGGTACATTGGTCTATCGACAGCTGACCGATCAAGACGGCGCTACCTTTGATGATTTTGACGGCCTGAGCGACAAATGGAATGAGGGCGCGGAATATGTGGCGCTGTACCCGAATGTCCTGCTGGGCGTGCAGCGAGACCACGCCTTCGCAATTGTGCTGGAGCCGGTTGACCACGAAAACACGGTCGAACACATCGAGCTTTACTATGCGAAAAGCATCGACGAGACACCGCAGCACGACGGCTTGCGCGCCTCGAATGCGCAGCTGTGGAAGACCGTATTCGAAGAAGACGTCTTTGTAGTCGAAGGGATGCAGAAAGGCCGCCACGGAGTGTTGTTCGACGGAGGTCGTTTTTCGCCCGCGATGGACGGTCCGACCCATAACTTCCACCATTGGGTTGCCTCGCAGATCGAAAATGGTCGCGCAGAGTAAGATAGCGGGCTGGTCGGCTTTTTGCTGATCGGCCCTGACGGAGACCCGATGGACAAGACCGATCTGGATCGCCTGCTGCTTGAGGCCCATGATCACAACGATCATGGCGCCCTCATTCGCTATTACACGATGGCCGCAGACGAACGCGAAGCGGTGCAGGATATCGACGCGGCCTGTTTCTATCTGACCCATGCCTTTGTGTTCGCTCTGGAATCCGGCGCGCCTGAGGCAGAGCCCCTGAACGCACGACTGGCCGCCTACGGGCGCGCTCATCGGTTGGAATTCTGAGATTAGCGTCAGGTTAAACTCGCTCAACTCAACTTGAAATTTATGTCCGTTGTCCGCGCAACACCCTTGGTGACACAAAGCGCGAAGAACCCAACTTGGATATGGCAGGCTCATGAAAACGAATGCACAGGCGGTGGTAATTGGCGGCGGGGTGATCGGGTGTTCTATCCTGTATCATCTGACCAAATTGGGGTGGTCAGATGTGGTGCTGCTGGAACGGGACGAGTTGACCTCGGGCTCAACCTGGCACGCGGCGGCGAATATCCACGGGCTGCATGACAGCACCAATATCAGCCGCATTCAGCACTATACCATGACCCTGTACAAAGAGCTTGAGGCCGAAACAGGCCAGAGCTGCGGCGTGTTCCAGCCCGGCTCGCTCTATCTGGCGCAGACCCAAGAGCGCGAGCATCAGCTTCGCCTGCAGGCGGCCAAGGCCAAGCTCTATGGCATGAATTTCTATGAGATAAGCATTGAAGAGGCCCAACGCCTGAACCCTCTGGTCAACTATGACGGCATCCGCTGCGTGATGTTCGAACCCGATGGCGGCAATGTGGACCCGTCGGGCGTGACCAATGCCTATGCGGTGGGCGCGCGCCAGCGCGGGGCCGAGATTCATCGTTTCACTCCGGTTACGGCAACCGATCAGCAAGAGGATGGCAGCTGGATCGTGCGCACCCCCAAGGGTGACATCAAAACGCCCTGGGTGGTGAATGCCGCCGGTCTGTGGGGCCGCGAAGTGGCGCGGCTGGCGGGAATCGAGCTGCCTCTGCAGCCCACCGAACACCAGTATTTTGTGACCGAGGCAATGGCAGATGTGCAGGCGCATGGCACCCGCCTGCCCTCGGTCAGTGATCGGGATGGAGAATATTATCTGCGGCAAGAGGGCAACGGCCTGTTGGTCGGGGCCTATGAGAAAGACATGAAATTCTGGGCCGAGGACGGCACGCCGCTGGACTTCGCCCATGACCTGTTCCCCGACGATCTGGAGCGGATCGAAGAGAACATGATGAACGCTATCGAACGCCTTCCTGCTGTAGGTGAGGCCGGAATCAAGCGTGTCATCAACGGCCCGATGATCTGGTCTCCGGATTCGAATGTCTTAATGGGGCCGGTACCCGAGGTTGATGGCTATTTCTGCTGCAACGGCATCATCCCCGGATTTTCGCAATCCGGTGGCATGGGCCTTATGGCCGCGCAGTGGATCATCGAAGGCGAAACCCAATACGACATGTTCGCCTGGGATATGGCCCGCTTTGACACCTGGGCCACAAAGGAATTCACCAAAGCCAAGGTGCAGGACCAATACGCCCACCGCTTTGCAATCCACTTCCCGAATGAGGAGCGCAGCGCAGGCCGCCCTGCCCGCGTGCGCCCGATCTACGAAACCCAAAAAGCCATGGGTGCGGTATTCGGCCTGAATGTCGGCTGGGAACATTCGCTATGGTTCGCGGATGAGCCGTGCACGGTGGATACCAACGGCTTTACCCGCCAGAACTGGTGGGCCCCTGTGGGCGAAGAATGCAAGATGTTGCGCGACCGAGCAGGCATCATCGACATCTCGAACTTTGCCAAATACGTCTGCAAAGGGCCGGGTGCCGAGGACTGGTTGAATGCAGTCTTCGCCAACACCATGCCCAAGGCGGTTGGCCGGTCTTGCTTGACGCCGCTGATCTCGAAACGCGGCGGCATTGCCGGGGACTTTACTGTCACCCGCGTGGCCGAGGATGAATTCTGGATCATCGGCTCGGGTATGGCCGAGCGATATCACAAACGCTTCTTCAAGCAGGTTCCGCTGCCCAAAGGCACCACATTCGACAGCCACACCGAAGCCATGTGCGGCTTCAACGTCGCCGGTCCGAAATCGCGCCAGATCCTGCAACGCCTGACCAACACGTCGCTGGCAACCGAGGACTTCCCGTTCATGCGGTCCGCGATGATCGAGCTTGCAGGCGTCGAAGTTCTGGCCCTCCGCGTGTCCTTCACCGGCGATCTGGGGTGGGAGTTGCATTGCAAGACCGAAGATCAGGCGCAGCTATATGAGGCACTGCTGGAAGCTGGCAAAGAATTCGGTGCAGGCCCCGTGGGCAGTCGCGCACTGATGTCGCTGCGGGTCGAAAAAGGCTATGGGTCATGGAGCCGCGAATACAGCCCCGAATACTGGCCGCACGAAGTTGGGCTGGATCGTTTGTGCAAGTTCGACAAAGACTTCCTGAACAAGGAGGCCGCGCAAAAGGTTCTTGAAAACCCTGCCCGAGAGCAGCTGGTCCTGCTGCATCTGGATGAGGCCGACGTGACGGCGTCCAATGCCGACGCAACCGGTGGTGAGCCGATCTTCAAGGACGGAAAAGGGATCGGCCGTGTGACCTCGGGCACTTATGGCTACACGGTCGGTATGTCCCTGGCGCTGGGTTATGTCAAAAACGCTCAACCCGGGGATGAGGTCGAAGTGATGGTGCTGGGCCGCCCGCACAAGGCCACCATCCTGCAAGAGCCTCCGTTCGATGCAAAAGGTGAAAAACTGCGCGCCTAATCGAACCGTGATCTACCCCTGACCCTACGAGACCCTATCCACGCGCCCTGCCCTGCCTATATCCTTCACATACCATCTGGATCGTTTTGGGAGGGGCGGGCGCGTGGAACACAAGACCGACATGCTGATTATTGGTGCCGGGTTCTCGGGGCTGATCATGGCGATTGAGGCCCGTAAGCGCGGGATTACCGATATCGCGATCCTTGAAAAAGCGGGCGATATCGGCGGCACATGGCGTGAAAACACCTATCCCGGCGTTGCCTGCGATGTGCCTTCGCATCTTTATTCAATGGCCACTCATCTGAACCCTGACTGGAGCCGCGCATACGCAGGCGGGGCGGAAATACAGGCTTATCTGCGTAAAGTCGCACAAGACGAAAGCTTGTACGATCTGTGCCATTTTCATCAACAGCTTAAGTCCGCGCGGTGGGACGGAGCCCGATGGCAGGTTGAAACCGAAGACGGGCAGCATTGGTCGTCGCGGATACTGGTTTCCGCCATAGGCGCACTGCACGTGCCCAGCATTCCAGACATCCCCGGCGCGGACAGTTTTACCGGGCCAAGTTTCCACTCTGCCCAGTGGAATCACGACGTCTCTTTGTCGGGTAAACGTATCGCGGTGATCGGCACCGGAGCCTCCGCAGTCCAATTCGTCCCCGAGATCGCGAAAATGGCGGGGCATGTCACAATCTACCAACGCAGCGCCCCATATGTTCTGCCGCGCCCGGATGGCCCAATCGCGCCGTGGGTCCGCAGGCTGTACCAGCGTGTTCCCATGTTACCGAAATTGCGCCGAAAGCTGATCTACATGGTATTCGAATACCGCCACCGGGTTTTTCGCGGAGAAAAAGGCGCTGTGAATTTTGCCATGAAGATGTGGCGCTCTGCCATGGAAAAGGCGATCAGTGACCCGGACGAGCGCGCCAAGCTTACGCCCAACTACCAAATTGGCTGCAAGCGTATCCTCAGCTCGAACGACTGGTATCCAACTCTTGCGCGTTCCAACGTGTCTGTTGTGCCGCAGGGCGTGACCTCAATCGAGGGCGATCAGATCACAGCTGCGGATGGGTCCCAATCACAGGCCGATATACTGATCTGGGGCACCGGATTTCACGTCACCGATATGATCGAGTACCTGAATATCTCGGGCGACGACGGTGTAAGCCTACGCGACGCATGGGCTGACGGAATGAAAGCCAATCTGGGTACTGCGATTGCAGGCTTCCCGAACTTCTTCATTCTGCTTGGGCCCCATACGGGATTGGGGCACAATTCTGTGGTGCTGATGATAGAAGCGCAGGTTCGCCATATCGGCCGTGTTTCGGACGAAATGCAGCGCGACGGTCTGCAGGTTGTAACGCCCGACCCCAAAAAACAGGCGGCCTTCACCCAAGAAATGCATGACCGGCACACGGACAGCGTTTGGCAGGCTGGCGGATGTACGTCATGGTATCAGGACGCCCAAGGCCGCAACACCACGCTATGGCCCGGCACTGTATCCGAATTTGAAAAGCGTATGGCGCGCTCGGGGTTAGAACATTACCAACCCCTTCCTTCCCAACACGCGGAGAATTGAGATGAACGTAATTCTGATCCTTGTCCTTCTGATCGCCGTATTTTTCGTGGTCATGAATGTCTGGACCCGAAAACTGACCCGCGACGGGCTTGTCCGTGTTCCTCAACTGGGTCAGATCACTCCTGTGCGTGGGGGCAATATCCACTATGTCGAAAAAGGCGACCCCTCCAAACAGACGCTTGTGCTGATTCATGGCCTCGGTGGGCAGCTGCAACACTATACCTATGCGATGGTCGACCTGCTGGCCGATGATTACCACGTCCTCGCTGTGGACCGCCCCGGCTGCGGCTACTCGACCCGCGATACTGCTGAACTGGGCCGGCTACCAGAACAGGGCCGCATGATACAGGAGTTTCTGGACACCAAAGGCGTGTCTGATGCAATCCTTGTCGGGCATTCGCTCGGGGGGGCGGTCTCATTGGCCATGGCATTGGACTATCCTGAAAAAACAAAAGCATTGGCCCTGCTGGCCCCGCTGACACAGGTGATGCCCGGGCCGCCCGCCGTGTTTAAACCGCTAGAGATCCGCACCCAATGGCTGCGCACCTTTATCGGCAACACCATTGCCGTTCCAATTGCCGCAAAAACTGCCCCACATACACTTAGCGCGGTGTTTGATCCCGAACCGGCGCCCAGTGATTTTCTCGACCGCGCTGGTGGGGCTTTGGGCCTGCGCGCTTCGGCATTCATAACCGCTTCGCAGGACATTGTCGGCATTGACGAAAGCCTTGAGGGACAAGTGGCCCGCTACGGTGACCTTAAAACCCCCGGAGGCATCCTGTATGGCGCACAGGACGCGATCCTTTCACCCGAGGCACATGGCGCTCCGATGGCTCAATTCGGCCTGGCCGAAGAGCGGCTTGAGGGGCTGGGTCACATGATCCCGATAACCGCACCCGACGCCTGCGCCGACTTCATACGTCGCATCGCCAAAAGCACAGTAGAGGTGAATAACTCCGATACCGGAACGACGTGAGACTGGGTCAAAAAAGAATCTGGCACCGGGGCCATTTCCCTCTTGACCCTCTTGGGCCCCTCGCTTAAATCGCCTCTCACCCATGGCGGAGTAGCTCAGTTGGTTAGAGCAGCGGAATCATAATCCGCGTGTCGGGGGTTCAAGTCCCTCCTCCGCTACCAAATTCCCTTAACAATATCAGAATACTGGATGCATTCTGGCATCACTAGTAGCGATGTTTCCCTGTTCTGGGTGACATTTTGGGTGACAGCTGACGATTTTTGCACCTGGTTTTCTTGTGAGCGGACATTGATGCACACCGCAGCGAAGGACCGCACCGAGCCCTTAGCGGACCCTAATCTGACAATACTGCGCCGCTCCGCAGCGAACGACCGCTCTGAGCCCAAAACAGAAATAGCCTGAAGTTTAAAATGGGTGGTATTAAGACAATCAGCATCTGAGAAAACATGACACCGCACTTGGCAAATATCCCAATTCTCGAAACACAGCGCCTACGCCTTCGCGCACCGCGGGCGTCTGATTTCGAGCCATTCGCCGAGTTCCGGATGTCAGAACGGGCGGTGACGGTCGGCGGTCCTTTCACACGCACAGAGGCTTATGCTCAATTCGGTGAACTGTTTGGCCATTTGGTTCTGCGTGGATTTGGTCGTTGGATCGTCGCCGACCGCTTATCTGATGAGCCTTTTGGCGTGGTAGGGTTGTGGTTTCCCGAAGGTTGGCCTGAGCCTGAAGTAGCTTGGTCTGTTTTCGAAGGCGGCGAGGGTAAGGGCATCGCTTTCGAAGCCTCGATTGCGGCTCGCGAGTTTGCGTATTCAACTCTCGGTTGGACGACCGCAATCAGCTTGATTGTCGAAGACAATCCCCGGTCATTTGCCCTGGCAAAACGCTTGGGTGCTAAATTCGAGGCACCTTTTCATCACCCTGTGCTGGGAGCGATGCAACTCTGGCGTCATCCCGGGTCAGAAAATCTTCCCTAGTTCACGCTTGGTGCCTTTTAGATTGATTGGCTTGGGTTCATGGCATTGTTGATAAACAACTAAGTCGGCCAAGCAAAACAATGATGGAATGGAGCGGCAGCAAAGTTTGCGAGGTCGATTTTGTGTCCAGCGCAGGGAATGACAGGACCGAGCCCGACCCAGTCGTTGCCGGGTAGCCATTTGCTGAGTTAGCCTTGGCAGAATGAGGACGACCATCTCGATAATCGGAACATGGGTATTGAAGAGTTTTGTCACCGAGTTTGACGACGGCTCCACTCTCCTGCCCTATGGCGACAACCCGCAGGGCCGTATTATCTACGCGGGCGATGGATTCATGTCGGCTCATCTTTGGAACCCCGACACGCATGTCGAGGGAACGAACTCAAATGGCGACCCCAGTTACTTCTCGTATTGCGGTGATTGGTCAATTGAAGGCGCAGTCGTTCGGCACCGGGTTCATGCTGCGACCGAGGCATCTTGGGCCGGGCAGGACAAATTGCGAACCGTGAAGCTAATTGGCGAGCTTTTGGAATTGACAGCGGAAGGGGTCGTTTTCGGGGGAAAACAAGGACGGGGTATTTTGGTTTGGGAACGCCTGAAAAGGTAGGCGACAGCGGCAATCGGCGAGCGATCACTTCGTTTGCAACTTGGGAAATGCAGGGCCTAGTTGCGAATGTCGGTTTAGGGCTGCGACCTACCACTGAGCCGAAGAGCGCAATCTACCACTTGAAGCTTTAAAACCCCCTTCGTTTCTAACCGCAATTTTCTCGATTAGCGAATTTTCGTGTTATCAATTTTGCGCTTAACGGGGGTTTTACCATGGCAGATGCTCAGTCGATTTCAGATGATTGGGGTAGAGTGACTGTGCCTGATCATTTTGGCAGACTCTGCATTCCAATGTGATCGGCAACTTTCTTACCAATCAACTAATTCTGCCTCAGGTGATCAGAATGCTGATCCGACTAATGTCCCAAATTCAAACATATCCGTCCCAGTGCGACAAGAATATCACCCGTGTTTCCATCAAATTGATTGTCAGAAGGCGGACACGAAGGACGCCACTGTCAGAAAGGTTGGAACCATGACAAACGCAAAGAAAACCACTCTACTTTCCGCTCTCGCCGCCGCTATGCTGCTGACGCTGACCATGTCAGCTCAAGCCGACTATGTCGCCGAGAAAGCCGTTAAAGGTGCAGTAGCAGGGGCGGTGGTAGCTGAAGCCACTGGGGGCGACGCGGCTGAAGGCGCAGTAGTTGGAGCCACCGTCGGAGCCGTTGCCGGTGCCGTGCAAAAGAATGATTTCGAAGATCGCCATGACAACTTCGACAACAACGGCCACGGAAACGTAAAGAGCCACCACAAGAAGCGCTGATTTCCGGTGCAAAAAGAACACCTGGAAAGGTTTACACCTTCCAACCTGGGTCAGAGTTTTCTGACCTTCTGCCTCAAACCCGGTTGGGACAATTCCCGCCGGGTTTGTTGCTGTCTGGTAGGGGAGGAACCCAAGTGGCTACAGTGCCTTCAAATAGTCTCGGGGGCTTACACCAGCCCATCGGCGGAAGGCCGTTGAAAACGCCGCATGATCTCCATAGCCAAGGTAGAAAGCGATTTCTGAAATGCTGAGACCATCGGCCAGATAGGTCTTGGCGAGGTCGAACCGAAGATCCTCAACCACCTCGCGAAAGCTGGTGTTTTCTGTACCGAGTTGGCGGGTCACCGTGCGTCGACTCAAACCCAGTTCCGCAGCAACCTCGTCAGCTGACAGCACATGACCGGGGAGACGCTCGATGATGAGTTTTTCGATCCGGGCGCGAAGGCTGTCCATCCCATATCCACCCTTCTTCAATTGGGCAGCCCCCAGTTCGGAAAGGTACTCGACCAAATCCGGGTCATGGTTGGCAAGCGGCATGTCCAGAGTTGTCTTGCCGAACACAATTCCGTTGAAGTCGCCACCGAATTCCACGGGACCGCCAACAAGCTTCTCGAAGACACGAGGATCCGTCCCAACCTCGTGGCGAAAACAGAGCTTATGGGGGTGAAAATCAGCGCCTGCAAGAGTTCTCAGCCGAGCCAGAAGACCAAATACAAGGAACTCCTGAAAACGGTGATGACGCAGCAAAGCGCCATCGGTGCCGGAAACTCCCATGGCATCTCTTTCATCCGTGCGAAAAAGACGGAGCTCAATGGCCGGGTCAGCCAGGACGTAGAACCGGGCAGAATTTTCAATCGCCTGGCGCAAAGTGTCGGAACTCCTGGCGATATAGGCCGTTAAGGTGTGAGCCTGCCGAAACTCCTGTCCGGCACGGGCGGCAAAGGTGATATCGCCAAGCGAGCGGCAGACTTCCCGTATCAGCGTGGCTTCCTGTTGAGCTGTTATGCCGATCTTGTCCTGTTGCTTCGGATCAACCCCAACCCTACGCAGCAAACGGGCCAGAGTTTCCTGACCAATCTCCCTTGTGGCTTGGTCACAGACAAACACAAAGCGTTCATTCTTCTTAGGCTTCAAAGCGTTTTCTGCCCCGGTTGCAAATTCCCTCCACCTTACGCGCTTGCGAATTTGGGACAAGTGTGGGCAGCAATTTCAGACAGATACCGTTTGCTAGCAGAACAGAAGAAACAACCAGAGTTTGCAGTCCAAGCTAGCCTCGGCCGGGCTGTCTCGTTTGAAGGTTCTGTGGTTTAAGAATGCTGGTATTTCGTTTGGGCGGGTAGTTCGGATATCGGTTACACAACAACACACCAAATTCCGCTTCCGTCCACCGCGTGTTACTCAGGGAAAGACGCGGGGATACGCTGGTAGCACCCCGCAAGGAGCCAGCAGGTAACAGTTCGCCTCTGGGTGATCTACGAAGTTAAACGGAGTAAACAGCACGTTGCCTACGATCTTCCCGTCGCGTTTGCCGCTGACAGATATCGTGCCCGGGCGTTCGAGGAAGTCTTCGGCAAGCCGAGCGATGTCGTCGCCTTCCTCTTTTCCGAATGCCAACAGGTGGACGTCTACTAACTGCCGCTGTTGAGAAGCCGCTGCAATGGGGTGTTGACCTACGTCAAAGCATAGGTCTCCTGATTGCAGCTAGTTTGGTTGGCACATGGAACAGAACAGTTGGATCAAGCACTCGCGCAGAGCGGCATTCTTGGCCATAGTGATTGCATTGTCAGGGTGCACGGGCAGGCACCACCAAGGCAATTGGCATGGCCACGGCTTAGAAGGTTGCTATGGACCTCACCACGACGTTGATCGCGAGGTCAATTGCCGAACGCTCGAGTGAACTTGAGCCATACGCGACGCAACTCACAAAACGTTTGGCGACCAGTGTTATTTGGATTGAGATTCAGATCTTGTATCGAAACTGCCCGTTTGATGCTTAGTCCGGCAACATTGAAAACTTTGGCCCTGGCACAATATCCTTGTAGTCCCATGAGGAAGCGGAGAAGAGACCAATGAAACGACGCGAATTTTTACTAGCGGGTACAGCAGCAGTGTTGGCCACTCCTTCCGTCGGACAAGAAGCCCCACTCATCAAAGTCTACAAGACGCCAACCTGCGGCTGTTGTTCCGCGTGGGTAGATCACCTGATTTCCGCAGGATTTCGCGCCGATACGCTAGACGTGGGACAGGAGCAGCTGTGGTCGCTTAAAGAACAAATGAAAATCTCAGATGGGCTTTCCAGTTGCCACACTGCAATTGTTGGGGACTATTTTGTCGAAGGTCATGTCCCGGCAGAAGATATCTATCGGCTTTTGTCCGAACATCCTGAAGGCCTCGGCCTGACAGTTCCAGGCATGCCAATGGGATCGCCCGGCATGGATTTTTCAGACGAACGAGAGCCCTACGAAACCTTGCTCGTTGGTCTGGATGGGACGACGAGTGTGTTTGCTCGGCACAGCTGAGAGATTGGATGAAGGGCAATCAGATTTCCCAGCTCTATGTCCAACATTAGTTTGCTCTGATTTCAAAACGATTCAGCTGCAACCGTTGTGTTTTTTCCACATGGCTGGGTCGTGGCCTTCAGGCACACTAGAACACGGGTCGTTCGCATACCCTCTTAGAATGTTGTATTGCTGGATTTGATCAGCGCTCAACAGCGGTGTTGTTTGCAGGTGCCGGGACAGATGAACCAGTCGTAGTTCGGCCCTGGCAGCTTCGGCCTCTTTAACAAGTTTGTTTAGCTCGGCTAAGTCAAGCTGGTCACCGGCAAACGCTTCACTTAACGCCGCTTCGGCCTCAATAAACCGCTCGCCTGCGACGATTGCCTGTTTGCGCATTTCTGAATAGATCGCTTCAATTCTTTCCACCTGATCCTTCGAAAGTCCAAGTTCATCTTGCAATTCGAGCAAGTGTGCTGGGCCCGGTTTGCCATTCAGCTCCGCAGGTAAAGCAAAACCCCAACCTCCGCCGCGCCGCAGCTCTTCTAAATCGGTCTCTGATAAGCTTTTGATGGTCCGGGATTGCAGACCGGCGTACGGTGTGACTTCAGCGTCGTGGGTGTGACTTTGCGCGAGTGCTTCTTGAGAGTATTGGATCGTACAAAGCGCCGTTACAATCAGAAACTTAGGCATAAACTTAATCATGAAGTCTCCTTTCTGGCTCACCCAGATGCCTTCTTCCATACAGTACTTCTGCTCGGCGAAGCGACATTCCTGCTACTTTTTGACCAGTATGTCGTTCCGGATCCACGTGTATTCTAGACCGTTGAGACAATAACCTCTGCTTCGATTTCAATTGGGAAGTTGATTGGTAGACCTGCCACCCCGACCGCCGTACGTGAATGGCGGCCAATCTCTTCTCCAAAGACGTCAATGATCAAATCCGTGAAACCGTTGAGAACCGCAGGCGTATCGCTGAAGCCAGATTTGCAATTGATCATCCCATGAACTCGGCACCACCCCGTTATTCTGTTTAGACTGCCAAGTTCGCGCTTTAGACTGCCGAGAATAGAAAGCCCGACTTTGCGTGCTGAGGCGTAGCCCTCTTCCACAGACACATTTTCTCCGACTGCTCCAAATGGACCGGCAGGTGTACCGTCTGTTTCTTGTGGTCCATGACCAGATATGAACGCCCGGTCGCCCCGAACGTTAATCCACGGAAATGGCAACACCATACCAACAGGCAATTTCAGCGGCGCAGGTAAAATGATGTTGTGGTCTATCAATCGCTGTTCGGCGTCGATCATGGTACCTTCCCTCGCAGGCCATGCAAGGATCTTACCATAAACCATGCCCAAAGTTGGCCTCGACCACCAAACTTTGCAAGGTCCGCTTTGTCCGCAAAGCGGTCGTTCAGACGGCCACGTTGCGCGGCGCTGCAGCGAATGACAGCTTTGAGCCCTGAGCGGACATTGATACGTTGAAGCAACTAGCTGTCGCCGATAGAGTTTCATAGAGAGGTTTGCTGCTATGTACACCCTGATTGACACTGTGGTTGTGGGCGGAGGTCAAGCTGGTCTTTCCGTTAGCTGGCACTTAAAGCAGGCTGGTCATGATCACGTTGTTTTGGACCGCGGGCAGATTGGCGACACATGGCGTAACCGTTGGGACTCGTTCTGCCTGGTCTCTCCTAACAAACTCTGCCGACTTCCAGGTTTCCATTACGATGGGGATGATCCCGATGGTTTCATGCTCCGCGATGAGATCGTCAAGTACATCGAAGACTATGCGAGCAGTTTTGGTCCGCCCTATCGAGGGGGCGTCGAGGTGGCTAGAATCGAGGCAAGTGCAGGACCGGGTCGGTTCAAACTAACCACATCAGATGGCGAAATCAGAGCGCAGAACTTGATCGTCACCGTTGGCACGCATCAACACCCGAATATACCAAGTTGGCACTACGATCTGCCCGAAAGAGTTACTGGCATACATACGTGTGACTATCGCAATTCAGCGAGCCTACCGGATGGTGCGGTGTTCATTATTGGAAGTGGTCAGTCAGGGTGTCAGGTCGCCGAGGACCTGCACTTATCCGGGCGCGACGTACATCTCGCAGTGGGCAGTGCTGGCCGCATCCCACGTCGCTATAGGGGGCGCGACATTTTTGAATGGGACTTGGCGACTGGGTACATGAACATGGCGGTAAAAGACCATCCCAAAGGGACAGCTATCCGGTTCAAAGCCCATCCACATCTCTCTGGGCGAGAGGGTGGTCGTATTATTGATCTGCGCCAGATGGCGCTCGACGGGGTCAAGCTACACAGCAAGGTTGAGGGTGTACAAGACGGGTGTCTGATTTTGGCGGGCGGACTTGAAGAGACGCTCAAGACAGTGGACGATGTGTGTCGCGCGGAAATGGAGAGCATCGACACGTTCGTTGCAGAGAATGGGCTCGATGATCCCAAGGAAATTGTTGTCCCGATCAACTGGCAGCCCAAACCTGAACCGCCGTTCTTCGACTTGGCTGCAGCAAATGTTTCAACCGTCATATATGCAACTGGGTTTCACCGCGATTTTGGATGGATCGACTTGCCAGTCTTCGATGAGAGTGGCTATCCGCTATATGAGCGAGGTACTACGGAAATAGCAGGCCTGTACTTCTGTGGACTGCATTGGATGCATACACAAGGGTCTGGCCTGTTTTATGGCGTGGGCGAGGACGCGGAGTACGTAGTTGATCACTTGATTTCAACTTCGGACAAATAAGCTACGAGACAGCCTAGAGCCCAGCTTGGATCTAAGGTTTCCAACTGTAACTAGATCAGTTTACGGACGTGTGTGCCGATACGACTTGTGATTGTGCTTTAAGCCACTTGACGAACATCTTAGCCTCGGGACGCTGAAATTCTGCTTGAGTCTGGATGTAATAGACGCCGAAGAGTGGCTCAGAGAACAACTCAATCATCCGACCAGATGACAGATCGTCCTCGAAAAAAGCTCTGGCAGAATACGTGATACCGTCACCCCGGCGAACCGCAGTCATGATCAGGTTCCCAGGCATGTGATTTATGGTCAATGGCTCGGGAGGTACGACCCCATGATAGGTGAACCAGTCGGCCGCCTCGTTGGTGCCCAGTTCCTGTAACCAGGGCAGCTTCGTTAAAGAGGCCGGGTCACGCAGATCTTGGCCTTCCACCAGTGAAGGTGCTCCGATCACGACCATGTCGGAAACAAGGACAGTATCCTCTTCTTTTCTTGGCATGCGTTTATCGTGATACCGAATGGCGACATCGATACCACCCGGCTTTATCTGAACCAGTTCAGAAGTTGGGTTCAGCATCAAAGTGATCTCTGGATGTTGTTGTTGAAACTCTGCCATTCTCGGCAATAGCCACTCCACTGCGAATGCTGGTGACATGGTCACTTGAACGGGACGGTGCGCTGCATGTTCCGCCAGTCGTTCGACGCCCCTTCCGATAATTTCAAAGCCGATACCCAGTTCACGTGAAAGCATGATGCCTGGCTCGGTCAGCTCAATGCTGCGCCCACGTTTAGCAACGAGAGCTACACCCAAATGCCTTTCCAACGATTTCACCTGCTGGCTGACAGCCGCTTGGGTCACGTTCAAGCGTTCAGCCGCCACGGTGTAACTCCCTGCTTCCGCAACTGCTGAGAAAGCGCGCAAAGCGTTCATCGGGGGAAGGTGCAACCAATCCATACTGTAGATTTTCTAACGTTTGGTTAGACTATTTGAGTCGCATGATATCGGCATTCTTGACATTATTCACAGTGAAATCTGCGCTGTTACTATAAAAAATTGGTGCGGATGCTTTAGTACCGATGTCAACCTAGCCGCATGCCAGGAGATCTTGATACGATGGAAAAACTTCAAGGTGGATGTTACTGTGGTGCTGTTCGATACCAGATCGCGACACCACCTGTCTGGTCGGGACATTGCCATTGTCGTTCATGCCAAATGGCCCTTGGTGGCGCCTTTGCAACTTGGGCTAAGGTAGCCGCCGAAGACTTCGCCGTTATAAAAGGCGAAATCCAACACATGGAGAAAACTCCGGGTATTCGCCGCGGGTTTTGTCGGGACTGCGGAACGACGTTGACATATGCCGCCCTAAATGAAGTTGAGGGCCAAGACTGGAGCGCTGACGCTTGGTTTTCTGCTGTAACGTTGGACGACCCATCGATTGCGCAACCTAAGGCCCACGTTTTCGTTTCACATCAGCAGCCATGGATAAAACTCGACGACGGGCTGCCGACGTATCTTGAGTTCTAACCAACTTTCCGAGCGCACGGGGGAGAAAGCGATGTACACTGCATACTCATATGCCTGCAAGGATTGCGAAGGCATGGAGGCCTGCCCAGGTAAAGTAGTTGCTGCGACCAAGGACGAAGTCTGGAAGCTCATGGAACTGCACGCGGTAGTCGCCCATGGAGAGGACCCCAGTTCGTGGGACGCCGACACTCGGGCATACTTGGAAACACTGATTAAGCCAGCTTGATAAGATCAGTTGAGCTTCGACGCCCAACGAGATATCGGCCTTGAACTTCGGTTTGGATCGCTTGCTGACGAATGGCGACTTTTTTGAGAAGGACCGGCATGGGCTACCAACCAGCTAATCATGCAAGTTGTAGGGATAGGCATCTCTGAGCCATGAGGAGACATGGTTAACCTTCTGGTTGATTGGTGAAAAGCAGCCTTTCTGCTAAAATGCAGCCGTGGAAAATATGGGATGGGAGGAGAAATCATGTCTTGGAATGTTTCAGGGGAACTCGTCGAAACCTGCAATTGCAACATGCTTTGCCCATGCTGGTTCGGACAAGCTGACCTTATGCTCTTGGACCAAGGGTATTGCGCGACATCCCTGTTGATACGCATTAGCGAGGGCTCTCATGAAGGCGTGGACCTTACTAACCAAAATGCGATTGTCTCATTGCATTTCCCCGGGCCGACACTGTTCGATGCGAACGGCACCGGGCGAGTGTACATTGACGAAAACGCCAGCGATGCGCAGGCGGCGGCATTGGAGACTATCTTGCAGGGTGCGTCCGGCGGCGGCATGGAGGTGCCGGCAAGCCTGTTGTCGACCTGGCTTCCGACCAAACGCGCCGGGATCAGCGTGACCGAGGCCGATGGCGAAATAACTGCAAGCGTGGCCGGTGTGGGCGAGATGAAATCCCGCCGTCTGGTCAATGACCTAGGCAACAAGATGAAACTGCAGAACGCCGCGTTCAGCCTCGCCTTCGGGCATGAGGGGCATGAAGGTGATCTGGCCCCCAGTGAAGGAACCACTTGGAACGACGCGGATATGCCCGTGACCTGGACGGGCCGGTCGGGTGTGGTCGGACAAGTCGCTTGGGCCGGCTGAGGCCGGGCCGGATCTTTAGGCCATCATAATGAATGCTGTAGGGGTCGCACGACGAGATCGGGCGCTGGTGCTGGCAGCGCTAGTTGCGCTCACGGCGCTGGCGTGGGCCTATACAATTTACCTCGGGCTTGGTTCGTCCTCGATGACGATGTTTGGCGACATGGCCATGCCGATGATGATGCATTGGTCAGTCGCGGATTTTGTCTTCATGCTTATCATGTGGGCGGTGATGATGTTCGCGATGATGCTGCCTTCGGTTACACCCGCCGTAATGATCTACGAGCGGGTCCGCGCGAAGCGGGAGGAGGCAGGGCGACCCTTCGTGCCAACGGGCAGCTTCGTTGCGGGGTATCTGTTGGTTTGGCTGGGGTTCTCGCTGGCGGCGACTGTATTGAATTGGTGGCTGCACACTGGTGGCGCGCTTTCCTCAATGATGGGGAGGGTTGCGCCGACTGTGGGCGGCGTGATGTTGATACTCGCCGGGTTGTTTCAATGGACGCCGCTCAAGAACGCTTGCCTGGAGCATTGCCGCTCGCCCATGAGTTTTCTGACGGCTCATTGGCAGGAGGGGTCCCTGGGTGCCGCGAAGATGGGGCTTCACCACGGGGCCTACTGTCTTGGCTGCTGCTGGATGCTGATGGTGCTGTTGTTTGTATTGGGCGTTATGAACCTGCCGTGGGTTGCCGTACTTACAATCGTGGTGTTGGCGGAAAAGACGTTGCCATTCGGGCGGTTTCTGAGTCGTGGATTGGGCGTGGTTTTGATTGTCTGGGGCGGGTCGCTGATCATGCTCGCCTGAGGAAACGTTGGTGCATTCACAGGCTGGATAAATGCCGCCACAGAGCGATCTTCAACACGTCGCCGGACAAGCAATTTCTGCGGGAGATTAAGTTCCGCTCCGAACCCAAAACGGAAACAGGGGAATTGGTGTGCTAATCTGTTGCAGGACAATTCAGATTTGCTGGAGTTGGCAATGACTCACATCGATCACCTAAAATCGATATGCGAACTTAATGGGCTTCAAGTCGTCGATGTTGGTGCGGGTGACGGCGTCTATTCGCGAGACTTGTACGCAGCAGGGGCCAAAGTCACCGCAATAGAAATAGATCCGGACAAAGTTGCGAAGGCCAAAGAAGATCTTCCAAGAAATATAGACGTTAGGCTTGGGGCTGCCGAAGATCTGCCCCTCGACTCCGGCTCGCAGGACCTAGCGTGTTTGTTCTTCTCACTTCATCACGTTCCAGTGGAGGCTCAGAACACTGCGTTCACTGAAATTCGCCGCGTTCTTGGAAGCAGTGGGCGGTTGCACATAGTGGAGCCCTATCCTTATGGGACAATGTTTGACGTTGTACGATTGGTGGAAGACGAAACCCTCGTTCGAACGCATTCTCACGAAACACTTAACCACTTGGACGGAGTAGACGGATTTCGGTTGGAAAACAAAAAAGAGTACGTCCTTACTCGTGAATATCCGAGTTTCGAAGCGTTCCTGGAAAAGATTGTTTGGCCGGATCCAGATCGTTCTAGAGCTTATGAAAAGGTTTCTTCCGACGTGGAAGACGCATTCAACCGGTCGGTCGAAACCCTTGATGGGAAGATCGTTTTACACCAGCCCTGCGCCGCATACCACTTTATCGTTTCCTGTTAACGGCTGCCATACCGCGAGATCCAGCTCCGTATGGCAATTGTGCCCACATAGCGATCCTTGGAGATTATTCGATGAAATCATGGACGCGGCCTTGGGTTCGGCAAAGCAATTGGCCAGTAACCTCCGGCAAGCGGCTACAACTAGCCCAATGCAACTAGAACTCGTCCTAATCGTAGTTTTTTAAGAAGTTTCAGTCAGGTTGGCGCGAGTGTCGTTGATATAACGCGACAACAAACTTCCGAATGGCTCACTTGGTCAACCGATCTTCCGAGTATACATTCGGGTCGATGATCGCGACTATGTCGCTGCCGCTATCCTCCAAGCCAAGTCTTTCGCACAACCGTGCTGAGGCAGCGTTGCCAGGAGCGATGCCTGTCTTGAACCCTGTTGCGCCAAGCTTTTCATGAGAGTGTATCATAGCTTTGGCGCCCAAGACTTTTGCAATACCTTCACCCATGCGGTCAGGTTTGGTCGAAAGTTGCCCCCATTGAGCGCGACGATGCAACCGACTGCTGGGCGGATGGCACAGAACCGAACCCGCAGTTGCAACTGGAGCACCTAATCTATCAACGACGACCATAGCAAATCCGGGGCGAGATAATCCGCGCATAACTGGCCCTATTGGCGGCAGAACACCGTGGCTCATCGCGACTTCTGCGAAAGCTTGAAGCCATTCTGGCGGAGAGTCTCGATCAATCACACGTACGGTCAAATCCTCGGGCAGCGCCCGTGTTGCGATTACTTTCCGAGCGATGTCAACGCACTTCAGCCCGCCAAGATAACAAGCGATTGTGTCAGTTTTTAATCCCTGACTTTCAATGACTTCTCGCGTCCTCGTTACCTCCTGACGCGGTATGCTTTCTATCGCCGTGATGCCAAGTATTCGGGCCATTGAAACGGCATCATCCAAAGCCCCGCTGTACTCGTTGGCAATTTGAATACCGCGTCCATGGCTACAAAATCGAGGGTCATCGCCCAACAGCTGGATAAGGTGCTCACCCATGGTCGACATACGCCGCTGTGCATCACTTCCAAATACTTCCATGGGTTATCCTTTGGGCCGCTGCAAAATGGTTCGACGATGATCGTTTGATATAAGTTGCGTCGTCAAGCGCACGTCAGACGCGAGACCGCGACGAAAAGAGAGTTATTGGTCGAGGGTGAATGGCAACTATGTCCGCATTGCGGTTACTCACCACAATTCGACGAACGACAGCACCGAGCCCAAGGTTTCACTAGTCGGTACGCAGTTTTGAGAGCATGGGGCAAGAGACATTCCCGCCGTCGCAGTTGACTGTGAGTTCGTTCAGCGCCGCTTCCAAGCGCTTCAGTTCGTTTATCTTTTCCCGCACATTGAAGATATGAAGCTCAGCCAGCTCTTTTACGGATCGGCAATCCTCTCCGTCGCCTTCGGACAGGCTGAGAAGCGTCTTTGTATCGGCTAGTGGAAAGCCCAAATCACGGCATTTTTTCAGGAAACGAAGCCTTCCAACATCGTGCGCGGAGTACATTCGCCGGTTATTAGGTGCCCGTTCTGGTTTGGGCACGATCCCTTCGCGCTCGTAGTAGCGGATCGTTTCAATGCCGACACCGCTTTGCCGGGATGCTTCCCCAATCGCAAACATGTGAGTTTTCCCGTCTTGATCCTGTAGTGACTACAGGAATTATACGAGAGGCTGACACTTCGACAACTCCAACTAGTCAAGGGAAAGAAATGCAGAAGTACCTTAGCGTTAGTTATCTGGGATCACTGTCAGCACTCGGCGTCGCGACTTGCTGTGTATTACCCATGACTATGATGTTGCTGGGACTAGGGGGCAGTTGGCTGGCCATTTTCGGAAAGATCGCGGCGGCAAGCTACTACGTATTGACGATTTCGACGGCGCTTGTCGCTATATCGTGGCTTGTATCTTATCAGCGCGGTTCCCTAACAAAGTTGAAATGGTGGCTTTCGGGGACGACCGCAATCACCGCGTTAGCTTGGGTCGTCGTCTTTAACGAGGCCCGGATCAACGATTACCTGATAATGCAGATGTGAAACAATGACAGAGCAAACTGTAGTGCTTGAAAGCACCCTGACGTGCCCGAAATGCGGTCACAGCGAAACCGAAATAATGCCGACGGATGCTTGCCAGTGGTTCTATGAATGCAAGTCTTGCGCAGCGGTCTTGAAGCCGTTGGAAGGGGACTGTTGTGTCTACTGCTCCTATGCCACGGTGCCTTGCCCGCCGATCCAGAATGGCGATAGTTGTTGCGGATGACAAAGTCTGCTTTGTCCGCTGCGCAGTCATTTCACGAATGACCGAACCGAGCCCAAAGCCGACAATCGGATCGCGTGGTAAAGACCAGTAGGCAATGCCAGCGTTCCGAGTTGTTTATTTCGTAGGGCTGACCGCGTGCAGTCTCCAAGAATTTGGAACGCCCTTCAACTCGTGCTCTCCGCAGTCTTGAAACTCGAACGGCGCACCAAGCATCAGTTGCCGCGTGAGATCGGAGGCCAAAACCTGTCCTTCCTGGGCTTGGCCCATCACCCGAGCGGCTATGACCACGCCAAGGCCGCTGATATCCTCGCCGCGAATTTCAATCTCACCTGTGTGAGCGCCGAAGCGTGCGTTAAGGTCGATCGCAGACAATGCTTCACGTAAAGAACCAGCGCAGGCCAGCGCACTTGTAGGAGAACTGAACGTCGCCAGCACGCCGTCGCCGGTGAATTTCACCAGATGACCACCGTGTCGAGAGATCTGGTTTGCGCAGACGTCATCGTGGCGGTTCATAAGGTGGCGCCAATTCTCATCACCGATACGTGCTTGTTGTGAGGTGGACGCGACGAGATCTGAGAACAGAACGGTAGCAAGGGTGCGCTTGGGTTGGATCGTCGCCGGTGCTTCGCCGGTAACAAACTCGACGATTGCGGCCGCGTAGCTGTCCACGTCGCCTTCCCATGGCACATGCTCGTGGCCCGGTATGGTTTTGTATCTAGTGGATGGCATCAAACGCAGAAAATCCTGGGCGCAATCAGCCCCGTTGGGTTCTTCGAATTCGCGATGTATGACCAAAGTAGGTTGCGAAATAGAAGGAAGCAGTTCCCGGATATCTATCCGGGCAGCCAATTCGAACAGGTTGGCGACTGTAATAGGGGTCGCGCTCATCCTTTGGAAATGCGCCCATGCTTCCTGAGCTTCAGCATCGTCCTCACTTGGGCCAAAAGCCGAAAATGGGTGAGGTTTATAGAGCTTCCCCCAATTCTCGCGGAACTGCTTCAACGCGATTTTAAGGCTTTCAGGGGTCAGGTAACCGCGAGTAAGACGGCCTTGAGCGTACCCGCCGCACAAAGCCAGACGTTCGACGCGCTCGGGGCGCATCGCGGCATAGACACAGGCAAGTGAGGCCCCCTCGGAGAAAGCAATGACCGTGGCTGAGGTCATTTCAGTGACATCCATCACAGCCTCTATATCCATGACGCGCTCTTCAAGGGTTGGTGTCCCCTGAATGCGGTCTGACATGCCGTTGCCGCGCTTGTCGAAGGTAACCAATCTTCCCACCGAACTGAGAGCTGTCATCCACTGCAGGTAGCCCGGATTTTCCATGGACGCTTCCAGATGCGAAATCATTCCGGGGACCAACACAAGATTGCGCGGCCCATCGCCCCAAACTTGATAGGCGATGGACAGCCCGTCGCTTTCGGTGAAAAGGGTCTCCACATTGGCAGTCATGCACCCCCCCCCAGTCGTTCTCTGGCCAATACTCCGCCCATATTTTCAATGTGGTTCCGACGGAGCCAGCGCATGATCATATTGAAGTTCGATTGGCCTATCGGTCAATGATCTCTTTAGTTGAGCGCAACGTGCGTCATGCAAGGATTGTAATAATCAGGTAAAAACCGGAGGTCTGCATTTCCGGCGAAGCAGCCGCTCATGCCGAGTGCAGTCAATGACCGCATCGAGCCCAATGTGGACGGTCGCAATCGATATAAATTAGTATCAAAGCCCGAGGCGATTGAAGCCTGTCAAACGAAAAGCCGTAGTCTCTCTAGGTTTGATTCAGAATACCTAAGGCAACAACATTCCGCGGATCATGAAAAAGAACATAGCTGCAAGAGTGCCTGCCAAAGGGACCGTGATAACCCATGCAGCTGCAATTCGGAGCAATAGGTTTCGCTTGACCAATTCGATCCGGTGCACCCTGCCGAGAGCTTTTCGTTCTTTCTTAGCCAAAACTCGGTCGGAGGAAGCCTGTGCCTTCATATCGCGCAATATCTCGCCCTTAGTCGTGACGTCAGCAGCTTCAAATCTCTCGAGGAATGCTTCAACCGCTTCTGGGTCATGGTCGGCGTGGTGCTCTCTAATTTCGTCCAGCATGCGGGCGTAGCTGGACTTGATGTATTCACGCAAAAATCCGACCCCGAATACACCCCCAACAGCGATATGGGTGGAACTGACTGGTAACCCCAGCTGCGAGGCGACAATAACCGTAATCGCCGCCGCCATCGCGATGCAATATGCGCGCATTTTATCAAGTTCGGTGATCTCGCTTCCTACGGTTCGGATCAATTTGGGTCCATAAAGCGCGAGACCGAGTGAAATGCCTATGGCTCCAACCGCCATTACCCATATCGGAATAGAGGCTTTCGTGGCCACGGCACCGGCGGCGATCGCTTCGTTGATACCGGCTAGTGGGCCCACTGCATTGGCGACGTCATTGGCACCATGAGCAAAACTCAGGAGCGCTGCTGCGAAGATTAGCGGAACGGTGAAGAGATCGTTCACGCTTGATTTTTTGTTTTCCAGACGCTTTGTCGTGTTTGCGACATACGGACGAATAAGAAAGTAAACGACGATCGCAAGCAACAGGCCAATCACCAGGGCTGTAGGGAAGTCGACCTTCACCAACTTCTTCACACCTTTGAGCATAAGATACGTGCCGAAGGCCCACGCCATAACGGCAACAAGGAATGGCACCATTCGGTTGGCTGCAGTCAATACATCCGATTTATAGGTTATTGTGCGCTTGATGACGTAAAGGAAAGTTGCCGCAATGACTCCTCCAAGGACGGGAGAAATAATCCAGCTCGCCGCGATCATCCCAACCTGATACCAGTCCGCTATGCTCCAACCGGCTGCAGCTATCCCAGCCCCAAGTACGCCACCGACGATTGAATGCGTTGTGGAAACCGGGGCACCGACAGCTGTGGCGAAGTTCAGCCACACCGCTGCCGCGAGTAGAGCCGCCGTCATCAGCCAGATGAATGTGTCTCGGTCCGCCACCAAGTCCGGGTCGATAATGCCTTTTTTTATTGTGCCGACAACATCGCCCCCCGCAATCATGGCGCCGCCTGCTTCAAAGAAAGCCGCAATCAGGATAGCGCCGGTCAAAGTAATTGCTTGGGACCCGACGGCGGGGCCAACATTGTTCGCTACGTCGTTCGCGCCAATGTTCATAGCCATGTATCCACCGATCATTGCGGCGACGATCAAGAGCACTCCGTCTGTTCCGCCTTCTGATCTGGCCATTGCTACCAGCATGATGCCGACGATGAAGAGCAGAGCCGTACCAAACCGGAACAGTTCTTCCCGGTTTAGGCGAACTGCTTTTTCTACTCTTTCAGTTCTCAACATGTTTGGTCCATCGGTCTCATGTAGCAAGTCAGTCCAAACATTTGGGCAAGTAGAGTTCCTACGCCATGATTTGAATCAATGAGACATGTACGTTGCGGTAGTAGAAACATCGAGGTCAGAAAGCGCCCGGGTTTGGGGTGTGGTATCTGCTGAGAATCTTGGCGCTGCACGAACGTTGGTTGAGGTTAGTGTGCGGTCTTCCTGTAGGTCGAAATTCGCGCCATGCGGTGTCTTTGCGATCCAAAAATTTGGACTGATTGAATGATCAAGTACTACCTACCGGTCGCAATTGGCGCGCTACTAATTGCCTTTTGGGTAAGTCCTGACGCGCAGGTGGTTGCAGCTGGGATCGCTATATTTTTGTTTGGCATGCTTATGCTTGAAGACGGCTTCAAGCTACTTGGAGGCGGAACACTAGAACGAATGCTTCAGCGGGCGACAAAATCCGTTTCGCGATCTCTCTTATTCGGTTTCGTCTCTACTGCGTTGTTGCAGTCCAGCTCACTGGTTTCGGTCATAACGATTTCGTTTTTAAGTGCGGACCTTATTTCTCTGGTCGGTGGGGTGGGGATAATCTTTGGGGCCAATATCGGAACGACGACGGGTGCGTGGTTGGTCGCCGGGCTAGGATTAAAGGTGAATATCGCAACCTATGCCATGCCAATTATCGGCCTTAGCATAATTCTTGTGTTTCAGAAGCCGAAGGTGCTCCGTGGGATTGGTTACGCCCTTGGAGGACTGGGTTTTCTGTTTTTAGGCATTCATTACATGAAAGAGGGTTTCGACGCGTTCAAGGATCAGGTCGACCTAATGCGATTTGCTTTGTCGGGGTTTTGGGGGCTGGTGGTCTATTGTTTGTTGGGGACTGCCGCAACCGTGATTATGCAGTCGAGCCACGCGACGATGGTGCTTACTCTCACCGCGCTTGCCGCTTCACAAATAAGCTATGAAAACGCGCTGGCTCTGGCGATCGGGGCTAATATTGGAACCACGATTACGGCGATTATTGGCTCGATCAGCGCCAATTTTCAGGGCAAGCGACTCGCATTGGCGCACCTGATCTTCAATACAACGACTGCGGCGGTAGCTTTGATTTTCATAGTCCCGCTGAGTGAGACGGTCGACCTGATCAGTGGTACCGTGGGCATCGGTGCGGAAGATTATGCTCTGAAGTTGGCGGTGTTCCATACCATCTTTAACGTGCTCGGCGTCTTGCTCATGTTACCATTGATGCGTTGGCTGATTTCCTTTCTTGAACGCAGTATCGTCGAACCAACCCCCGATGTCAGTCAACCGCGGTACCTGAACGATGCGGCCGATGATTTCCCACAGACTCTTGAGATCGCACTTCGAAAGGAAGTCATGCATCTCTACGAAAACGCGATGACGTTGATCTTGCATGGCCTGAATCTGCATAAGAAGGATGTACTTGGCGCGAACAGCGTTGCAGAGGTGGTTCGCAGCAGTCGAACACCTACCGACATGGATATCGAGGAAAGCTACCGGCGCAAGATCAAGACGCTCTATTCTGCCATTGTAGAATTCTCGACGCGCGTCGGGGAAAAACGTGTCGAACCAGACGTTGCGGAACGTGTTTATGCACTGAGGGATATCGCCGGTGACATCGTTCAAGCGGTTAAGTCGGTCAAACACCTGCGAAAGAATATCTTGCGTCACACTGTACGGTTGTCCGGGAGTGCAACCGAACTGTATGATGGCCTCCGTACTGAAATTGCCAGAATACTCGTCGAAATTCAAAAACTTGAAAACTCGGAACCGGATGAGCGTAGTGCGCTCTGGCTTGATCAGGAACGTGCACAAGTAGAAGAGGATGCCCGGACCGCTGCGCGCCGTGTAGAACATCTCATTCGAAAAAACCAACTCACTCCCGATGCTGCAACTTCATTTCTAAACGACTCGGACTATGCCTACAGCGCGATGCGTAAACTGATCGAAGCAGCGAGAACCTTTTACATCGAACGAGACAGCGCTATGGCCGAAGTCGAACGTTTGTTGGCTTTGGAAGAAGAAGAACTGGGTGAGTATCAGATTGAAACCGATGCGCTCTCTAAGGAAGACGAATCCGAAAAACGTCACAGTAAAGTCGTAGAAAGCAAATAGCATGCTGAAATTGTGCGACGATCTGCGGGGGGGGGTTAAGATGGGATTGAAAAAACTTGCCGAAAAAATGGTCGAGTACAACTCGCGTCTTGAGGCGGGCAAAGCGGAGAAAATTAAATCCAGCCATGTTCAAAAGGTACTCAAGAAGCTGCGCAAGAAGGCAGCAGATATTGAGGCCGAAATTCATATTGAAAAGAATTCTGATAGGAAAGCCAGGCTGGTTCGAAAACTCGGAACAGCGCACGAGAGCGTCAAACGGGCGGAGTGGCTATTGAGGGAGATCGACTAATACGCTGGTCCTGCCTCTAGAAATTGGTTTGAGTCGTGCTGAGAGACTTCGCAACCAATTTGAGCCTGATGCCAGTATGCTCAAACAACGCGTTTAAGTGTTCTTATCCGTCAATTCTGTTTGAACACCGAACGGCAGGTTTGTCCGCAAAGGAGCCATTCTCTCTGCAGTACATTAATGACTGCGATGCGGGACAAACCTGTCTTACAGTGTTTTACGCGAACGTTCGCTTTCCGCGCTTTGCGGAATCCGTTAACAAACCAACAGGACGGATAAACAGTCTCCTTTGCCTAACAAATGGTTAACCAATGATAACCTAAGCCGTCCGTTCAATCTTGGACGTAGAAGCATGCCTAGCGGCGCGCGCACGGTGCCGCTCATATAGTGCTCCCGATCATAGATCGAGCTTCAAGCTACCGGCTTGCCAAGTCGAAAACGTTTTCGTCCTGCTCACCAATCATTTGCTTCGGCTTTGCAATGCTAAAGCTCTCGACTTGATTCCGGCTGTCAAACACGTCCGCCCTGATCAAAGTATGGGTCTTTCGATCTCCGTCGATGGTCTTCTCCAAACGGACCAACAGACGGTATTTGCTGCCTTCCGCCATCAGGTCGGGGAAGATCTCGAACCCTTTGTAAGAGAGCGGGTCCGGCTTGGACTTCTCAACGCCGCCGAAGAGTTTTGAGTAGAGAGACAACGAGCGGCTCCTTTCAGCCGGCTCTAGTCGGCGACTAGTGCCACTAAATGCCGGGCTGAAGAGCATTTCACGGTCAATTCGTTGGTTGCCCGATGTGAAAGTACTCACTTTACAAGGTCAAAATGTCCCTATCAGCAGTGAAGAACCAACCCAAAAGAGTGACGTCTGACACTACGCTGGTGTCGCAACAATCCTTGCGGCGTATCAGCTTCCCAGACACACTGATTTGACCTCTCGCAAATGCAATCCGAGCATCAGTAAGGTCGGCCAGAGTAGATAGGTTTGGATTTCAACGTTCTCTCCAAAGGTCAGCAGGAGAACTGTGAGCAACAGCCCGAGCGGCAGCCTCCCGCGTTCCGACTTTATGGCGTCCAGGGTGACGATTGCTAAATGACCGAGGAAAGGAACGAGAAACGCGGCAAATCCGGTCAGCCCTTTCACGAATAGCAATCCGTACCAGGTGTGATGGCTGCCGATCGGCATGTACTCAACAAGATGCGCACCGGGTCTGACTGTGCCGTGCCCGAAAACCATCGCATCCGATTGCCAGCGCTCATAAGCTATACGCTGCAGAGTTTCGCGTACGCGGGTACTATCGGCGCGCGCGGATTTGAACCTGTAAAGGGCTCGGTTGCCGAATTCGACAAAGATTGCGCTCCAAACGGCTACGGTGGTGGTGACTGCAGACAATAGAATCCACCCCAAGCTGCGGGCGACAAGTGGCAAGAGGCGGGGTGACAGCGAGCAGATCACCAATCCGACCATACCCATTCGGGACTTGGACATAAGGATCATCAGAACTCCGGCAGCCAAGCCGATGACCTTCCAGCTGCTGTGTTTTTCTTCCAGGGCAAATAGGACCATGCAGACACCCAACAAGGCTGCGAATGGCGACCAGGGCGCAAAGAACTGCCACCGTGGCGTGCCGCTGGCGGGGTCGATTGTATACAGGTAGACCGAGAAATATTCAGGTCCCGGGCCGCCCACTGCTTTAAGGGGAGATGTAAACAGCAGATGCGGCAGACCGGCATACGGGGCGGCAATGAGCAACGGCAGAAGGCACAAGGTCCAAAGGCCTACCACACATTGCCCTCTGACCAAAACCTCGCGCCGTATTGGCAAAACCGCCCCTGCTAGGATAAACAACGGGATCAGCGCCCAACCCTTTGCCCATCCGATACTCGATTTGATCGTTTTGGTGGTGCCAAGGTTCCAGTCCGCGTGGCCTGCCCAAAGTGAGACCAGCATCACCAGCATGCCAACGCTCCAGATCCAGACCAGAGCAGGTACAGGGCCCGTTGCACGCATATCCAAACGGATCACCGGGCCGAGATAAAGTGACACCCCGGCTATCGTAGCCAACATCCAACCTAGCACCGGACCGACAACATACAGCGCGCCAAGCCCGTAGAACGGCCATGTCCAGATCAGCGTACACCAGACGATCTTTTCGGCTGGCGTTTGAGGGGCCACACGCGTCAAACTGCGGCCTCTTTCTGGTCTTTCAGCAGCTTTGAGATCAGCGGGTTTCGGATCCATGCCAGAACCAAACCCATCAGCAGCATAAGGCTTGCAACGATCCCGGCGGCAATCGAGATCTTCTTGTTCGGCGAAGACGGGCGAGCCGGCAGAGACGGGTTCTCCAGAACTTGGATCAAGGGATAGGAGGCATAAACATCGGTCTTTTTCGACTCGGACCGCGCGATGGCAGAGGCGAACACGGCTTCTGCCACGGCGAAATCTCTCTGCCGGTCCTCCAATTCAGCGGCGATGGGGGCGAGGTCTGACAGGCGCAGGGTTTCCAAACGAACTTGCGCGCGCTGTGTCGCGACATGCTCTTCCAATCCGGCGCGCAAGGCATCTTCGCGCACCAACTCGCTGAGCAACTGCGCCCGTTGCCCTTCCGGCGCGCGATCCAGTCCACCGAGCTGCTCGACCTCAAGACCAGTCACCTGCGCCGCGCGTTTTAAAGCAACCGAACGCGCCCCTTCATATTCGTTTTGGGCATTCACATAGATTGGGTGGCGCGATCCGTAGGTCGCGTCGACTTGCGCCAGCTTTGCAGCCCCCACCGACACATCCGCAAGCAACGATAGGTACTGCGCATCAGCATAGAGTTTCAGCGTTGCCGCCGCTGCGTCAGAGGGCAGATTCAACGCGACTTGAAGCGCGGCGACACGTTCCGATTGGCGTGCCAGCTCGCTCTCCTGCGTTCGCAGCTCCTGCTTTGCACGGTCATTAGCGGCGACCTGCTCTTGGTATTGCGCGACTGATATCAGACCGCTTTGCGATTGCAGCTGTTTGATCTCGGCCCGCGTGGCCTGAATTGCTCGTGTGTAGTCTTCGATCGCGCCAATATTGCTGGCCTCGCGGGTGGCAAGTTCGTCGGCCCGCAGGGCGTCAATCTCAGCGAAAAAGGCGGCCACCAAGGCGTCTCCATATTGCTGAGCGTCTGCCGGAGAGGCCGCCTGAAGCTCGATATGGATCAGGCTGGTTTGATCGACCAGTTGCACCCGCGGCTTTCCAAACGCGTCCCGGTCAGCCTCTACCGCCTTGGCTGCCGCGTCGAGTATACGGTCGGCCGACAACAAACGTTTATACGTCTCGGTCGGGCTGATTGACCCGTTGGCAAAGGCGGAATTCGCGTACGAGGATGCCTGACCGATATTGGCCAGATTGACCGATGCCGAAGCGCCAGATCCTGGCAGGATTAATGATGCGTGAGAGGTGTATTTGACAGGCGCGGTCGCCAAATGGCCGCTGATCGGGGCCCAGATGCAACTCGCCCCAAGAAGGTATAATGCCACGTAACGAGGCAGGCGGCCTACATCGCTAAGGCGCCCGCCCTTTACGATGCGGCGCCACCCGAGCGTTCTGAAATTGGATCGGGAAATGCGCACCCAATGCAGAAATTGCATGTCGCGCGTGGACTCAGAGGAGTTCGAAATCTGTTGCGGCATGGAAAAACCCTTTCTTACAAGGGTGATACACCGCATCTGATTGCTGATCATTCGCTCAGCAGGCTAGGGGCCGAGGGGATTGGGAGCGTCCCCTATCCCTTCGGATAGTTAGGCCTAGAACAACCCAGCCTCGCGCGCGGCCAGGGCGGCCTGCGTTCGATTGCTGACACCAACTTTTCGGTACAAAGTCTTCATATGCAGTTTGATCGTCGGCTCTGACAGATCCAGATCACGAGCGATTTCCTTGTTGGATTTGCCCTCAGTCAGCCCTTTCAGAACTTGCCGCTCACGCTCTGTCAGTTTTTGAGCCATGGGGTGGGAGTCTTCCGGCTGCTCTGCGTTCATGAAACCCGCAGGAAGGTATTGTTCCCCCATCGCCATAAAGCGGATCGCGTTGACCAGAGATTTAGCCGGTAAAGTTTTTGGGACGAAACCGGCTGCACCAAGCTCTAGCGCGCGTTGCGCCAGATCACGCGAGGTGTCGCCGGTAAACAGGGCCACATGCTGGGCACCGTCCAAAGCGATGCAGGTTTCAAGTCCGGCCAACCCGTTCATGCCGGGCATGTTCAGGTCCAGAAGAACCAGATCAAAGGCTCCGTCGTTCTCAATCAAAGTTTTCGCGGCTGGGAAATCCGGCGCGGTCTCCACCTCGATCCCGCCTGCTGCATCTATGAAGGCAACGAGCGTATCCAAAATAAGGTCGTGGTCGTCAGCAATAAGAACTTTCATCTCAAATCTCCGTCTGCCCCCAACCACACCCAAATGCGTTAGTAAAACATTGAACCCATGGCATGAAGCCTTCCTGACGGACAGGTGAATATCCAATCGGATAGGTCAGCCGGCCGTTTTCACCACGCTATGTGCTGCGGGGTCGTTTTAATAGACCTATTCTCCGATCCCTCTCCGGATGCTCGCCTATCGGTTGCAGGGTCTCATTGGCAGTCTGAAGCACAGATTGTCATCGTTGATCGGAGAGTTCCATGCAGTTCCTGTCAGTCCAAGATATGCATAAAGGCGCGCAGCCAACACCCAAACCAACTTTGGAAAAGCCTGAGATTTTGGGTCTGCCAGTTGTGAACGCCCGATCCGGACAGGTGATCTCAAAACTGCTGGATGGGACCCGCCGGACTGTGTTTTTCCTGAATGCACATTGCGCAAATATAAGGGCCCGCAACCATACATATCGAGCAGCTTTGGCCCGGGCAGATATGATCCTACCTGACGGAATTGGGGTGGAGGTCGCTGCGAAGTTGCAAGGCGTCCCGTTGGCCGAGAATCTGAACGGTACGGATTTTGTTCCAAAACTACTAAAACGTGCCGCGCGTCTTGGCCAGTCGGTCTACCTGTTGGGGGGAAGTCCCGGAACAGCTCAGGCTGCGGCGGCGCGGTTGCAGCACATGATCCCCGATTTGGTCGTGGTTGGTACGCGCGATGGCTATGAAGGGGCAGCGCGGGTTGATGAGGCGATCGACGATATCAACCAATCTGGCGCGGACATTCTGTTGATCGCTATGGGCGTCCCACTGCAGGAGCTTTGGATTACGCAGAACCGTCACCGGCTTGACCCTGGAATCGCGCTTGGCGTGGGTGCTTTGTTCGACTTCCTGGCCGGGAATGTGCGTCGGGCACCGCGCATCGTTCGGCGCGCCCGGATGGAATGGGCATGGCGGTTGGCGATGGAGCCCCGCCGTATGGCCCGCAGATATCTAGTGGGTAATTTCGAATTCCTCGTGCGTGTCGCGCACAATTCTGTTCCCAAGGTCTCAGCATGTCGCCTGCTGGACCTCACTTTGGCGGTGGTCGCGCTGTCTCTTCTGGCCCTTCCCATGGCCGCAATCGCCGCATTGGTGCGATTGGACAGTCGCGGCTCCGCCTTTTTTCGGCAGACACGTATTGGTCGAAACGGGGTGCCCTTTACGATGTACAAGTTTCGCTCGATGACGCAGGACGCCGAAGCGCGACGTGCGGATTTGCTCACCCATTCGGATCGTAAGGGCGTGTGCTTCAAAGCCAAAAATGACCCACGCATCACCCGCGTTGGGAAGGTTCTGCGCCGGTTCTCGCTGGATGAATTACCGCAAATCTTCAACGTGCTAAAAGGGGACATGTCGCTGGTCGGCCCGCGCCCAGCTTTGCCCGAAGAGGTTGCTGCCTATCCCGAACAAGCGCTGGAGCGCCTGCAGGTGCGTCCCGGCATCACCGGCCTCTGGCAGGTTTCGGGCCGCGCCGGCATCGGCTTTGACCACATGATCGCACTGGATGCAGCCTATGTCCGCTCCCGCTCGCCCCTTCTGAACCTCATCCTCATTGCAATGACCGCACGTGCCGTCGTGTCAGGTCGCGGCGCTTACTGATCAAACCTAGGAGCATTGAAATGACAGGTATTCGCAAAGCTGTTTTCCCGGTCGCGGGTCTGGGCACAAGGTTTCTGCCCGCCACCAAATCTGTGGCAAAGGAAATGTTGCCGCTGATCGACCGCCCTTTGATCCAATACGCTGTGGACGAGGCTCGCGCCGCGGGGATTGATGAATTCATCTTCGTCACCTCAACCGGACAATCCGTGCTCGAGGCGTATTTCGGGCGCAACTCAGGGCTGGAGCGCAAACTGAAGGATGGTGGCAAGACCAACCTGCTGAACCGTTTGCGCCGATCGAATCTTGATGATGAGACATACAACTTTATCCAACAAGACAGCCCTCGTGGTTTGGGCCACGCGGTGTCTCTGGCGCGCGACTTTGTAGGTGACGATCCCTTCGCGGTGATCCTGCCGGATGATGTGATCCACGCGCGGCGCCCGGTCCTGGCGCAAATGGTCCAGAACTTTCAAGGCAGCCACATGATCGCAACCGAGGCCGTTCCATCCGACCGGATCAGCGACTATGGCGTGGTCGATATCGCGCATGGGACAGGGCAGGTACAGCATCTGAAAGGGTTGGTCGAAAAGCCCGCGGCCGATCAGGCTCCGTCTGAGTTTGGCATTGTCGGGCGGTATCTGCTGCACCCTTCGATCTTCGATCAGCTGGACGGTTTGGCACCCGGCGCGGGTAATGAAATTCAACTGACCGATGCGATTGCGGCCGATATCGAAGCGACCGGATGCTGCGGTTTCGCTTTTCAAGGAGAGCGCTTCGATTGTGGGTCAGTCGCCGGATATCTGGAGGCAACGACCGTCTTTGCGCTGGAACGTGCCGAGCTGCGTGACGGTTTCAAATCCATGTTGCGTCAGCGCATGAACCTCCTGTCTGCCGCGGCATGAGACCTGCGCACCTATCCGTTCGGATAGGTGCGTATCCCCATGCCCATCTGTCGCGGCGGATCTCTTTCTGGTTTCTTGAGGTCAATGAAGTGGAGACTACGATGCGTATGTTTTTTGCGATCCTCACAGCGGCGTTCACCATTTGCCTGACGCCTGCGCAAGCCGCAGACTTGGGCACTCCGACAGGAGGAGTGGTCCTGACCGTTTCGGGCAACATTGCACAGACCGGCCCCGACGGGGCGGCGCAGTTCGATATGGAAATGTTGCAGGCGCTACCGCAGCGCAGCTTTGAAACCTCGACGATCTGGACTGAAGGCGAGGCCACTTTTGTCGGCGTTCCCCTCTCTGTCTTGCTGGAACAGGTCGAAGCAGAAGGTGCTACGATCCGGGCAACGGCGATCAACGACTACGCGGTTGAGATACCTGTGGGCTCAATATCGGCGCAAGACCCGATTGTCGCCTATGAGATGGACGGCGTGGCGATGTCCCGGCGGCAGAAAGGACCGCTATGGATCGTATATCCATATGACAGTGACACCAAGTACCAGACCGAGGTGATTTACTCTCGCAGCATTTGGCAACTCGACAGGTTGGAAATCGTAAAATAGCGTGGGGTTAAAACACAGTGTGAAGTGGGTGATACGGGCCAGACTTTGACAAGAAATTTCCAATACCACTCGCGTCGCCGGTGGGCTCTCGGGCTCATCGGTATCGCCGTTTTGGGTGCCCTTGCTTTGGTCGTGTTGCTGTCCGTCAAGGTGATATCCGACCTAAGCGACCGGCAGTCAGCCCAGACAGATAACGTGCAATGGACGTTGACGCAGGTCGAGGTCGAGTTCCTGTTCTACCTCAACGCGCTTGAGACGGGTGTATCGGACGCAGAGCCAAGCACAGAAAACCTGGACCTTGTCCGGCGCCGTTTCGATCTTTTTTACAGCCGTATCGAAATTCTAGACACCTCGCGTCTGTTTGAAACGCTGCGAAGTGACCCGAAATTCGCTGAACCTCTGAACGACGTCTCCGCATATCTGGAGGTCTCGGTGCCTACAATCGATGCTGAGGACCCTGGGTTGAAGGCGGGGCTGCCGGTTCTCTATGACGGCGCGCAGGGGATCGCTCAAAAAGTGCGAGAGCTTTCGGTCTCGGCGATCTCGTACTTTGCAAGCCAGTCGGATCAGCGCCGTGAAGAAACCGCGCTCAGCCTGTTTCAACTAGCCGTTTTGTCCGGGGGATTGTTTCTGACGCTGACTGCGGTCAGCGCCTATCTCTTGGTGGTCAATCGCAAGGCAGATCGACGTGGTGGGGCAATCCAGCAAGCCAACCAGCGCATGAATACGATCCTTTCTACATCATTGGATGCCGTGATCGTGGTGAACGCCGACGGCGAAGTGCTGGAGTTCAACCCAGCTGCACAGGCGATTTTCGGGTATTCCGAAGATGAGGCCAAAGGGCGTTCGATCGGCGACTTGATTGTTCCCGCGCATCTACGCGCGGCGCATAATGCAGGCATGGAGCGGATGCAGAGCGGGGGCGACCGCCACGTGGTTGGCAAGGGTCGCGTTCAACTTGAGGCGTTGCGCAAGAATGGCGATGTATTTCCCGTCGAACTCGCCTTGCAATCCGCTCAGGCCGGGGACGAGGAAATTGTTATCGGTTTTGTCCGCGATATCTCACAAAGCGTTGCGGATCAGAAAGAGCTTGTCTCGGCCCGCGACCGTGCCCTTGCCGGGGAAAAGGCCAAGTCGGATTTTCTGACTGTTATGAGTCATGAGATCAGAACCCCGTTGAACGGGTTGCTGGGCAACCTCACCCTTCTCAAGAATACACGCACGACCAAACAGCAGTCTCAGTTTGTCCGCAACATGGAGATCTCGGGCCAGGTTCTGCAAAATCATGTGGATGCAGTGCTGGATATTGCTCGGTTCGAGGCCGGCAAGCTGTCTGTCGCGCACGAGCCAACCGACCTGAACGCGATGTTGCAGGACCTTGTGGATGGTCAAAGCGGCAATGCGGCCTCGCGCGGCAATTCAATCTCGTGGCAATGGGTGGGCGGAGCTTATCCGCATGTCGCGACTGACGCGCAAAGGTTGCGGCAAATTCTGCTGAACCTTGTGGGTAATGCGATCAAGTTTACCGAAAATGGCCGTGTGTCGATCGAGGTCGAAAGATGTGAACCTTGCGGTCAGGGTAAAGCGCATGTCTACGAAGTGCGTGTGATCGACAGCGGGGCTGGCATCGCCGAGGATGAGATCGACGCCATTTTTGATGACTTCCACACCAGCGATCCCTCTATCGGTCGAACGGTCGGAGGAACCGGGCTTGGCCTGGGAATTGCCCGCAGGTTCGCGCAGGCCATGGGTGGTGAGGTGGGGGCGGAAAGCACATTGGGCGAAGGAAGCGTTTTTTGGCTGCGGATACCGTTACAGCCGTCAGCGCGCGACCAACTGCTAGAAGCTGCTCAGATCATTACCGAGACCGCTCTCTCGCTGAACTTGTTGGTGGTCGAAGACAACGAGATCAACCTCGAGGTCATCTGCAATATGCTTGCGCTGGACGGGCACCGTGTAACTACGGCGGAGAACGGGCAGGTTGGCGTCGACAAGGCCAGCCGTCAGAGGTTCGATGCGATCCTGATGGATATCAGCATGCCAGTGATGGATGGGCCAACTGCTGCGCGCCATATTCGTGGCGGTCAGGGTCAGTCGACCGATGTGCCGATTATCGCTGTGTCGGCCAATGTCCTGCCAGATGCGGTTGAGACCTTTCGCGCGGCCGGTATGACGGCTTTCATTGGAAAACCGATTTCGCTGAGTGCCCTGCGCAGGGCGCTTTCAGTGGTCACGCGCACCGACGGGCAGATTTCGGAGCATGCGCAGCCAGATCCGTTAGCGGAGTTGAAAGGCAGCCTCGGCCCTGAAGTCTTTGCCCGCCTGCATGCCAAGTTCATTGCCGAAGGGGATGAATTGGTTGAACAGCTAGAAACCGGGGCATTTGACCAGACAGATTTAAGTCAAATAGCTCAGGCCTGTCACAAACTGGCTGGGAGTGCAGCAACCTTCGGCGTGGAAGAGTTTCGAGAGGCGTTAGTTGCGGTAGAGACTGCAGCCAAAGAACACAAAGACATCACTAACAAACTCGCTGCAGTCTCCACTGCTTGGGAGCGGGCGAAATCATCGCCCGCTTGGGATTGACTTAGGGCGCCAGCAGCGCCGCTGCGCCGACGATGCCAACTGCGCGGGCGACCTCGGTCAGGCCGGTAACCTTACTGTCGTAGCATGCAATCGCATCTCCTGGCAGAACATAGGGGTCATAGTCATCGCGATCCCCACGTCGCAGCAGCTTTTCGATATTGCGTTCAATAACGATCGAGTTCCCGGTCATCGGGTTGCGGGTGAACAGGACCGCACTGCGATTGGCATTGGTCGTCTTGGCCCCGCCGACGCAGTTGGTGTCGACCACGGCCTGCAGATAGCGCGTGCCATAGGGAACCTCTCGCACGTCGCGTCCAATAGCGGATTGCGCGTTGCCCGCGGCTGGTTGCGTAAGGTTGGACATGTACAGCGTCACACCGGGCGGGCTGATCGGGCTGGGTCGCATCAGATCGTCCTGAAAACACCCGCGGCTATTGACCACGATCTGGTCCCCAGTCAGCAGCATGATGTCAGTCGGGTCCGAGCCTTCGAACACTCCGCGCAGGTCCATCCGGTAGATCGTGCCCTGCCGGTGCAACTCGACCGCTGACAAATCCGCATCCGGGCGTACCCCTCCGGCGGCGCGAATGGCGACCGATAGATTGCGCGCCTCGGTCGACGCCCCAAGCGCGCCTTGGCGCCCTCGATCGAGCGCATCGCCGGGGGTGCCTCCGATCTCGACCGAGTGGGGTTCGAACACTGCGCCTTTCACACCGACAGTGACCGAGGCGAAATCGCTGATGCGTGCCGTGACGCGTGGGGAGCTGTCGTAGAACTGCGCCGCCACCAGAACGCGGGCGACATCCCGCTCCACCTGTTCGGTTGTTCTGCCCTGCGCGCGCACCGGCGGCAGGTAGGGCAGTTTCAGGTCGCCATCGCGGGATACAACATAAGTGTCGCTAAGAAGCTCATCCCCGTCGATGGTAATCTGCACCATGTCATTGCGCGAAAGCTTCTCGCCCAGCAGAGGGCTCAGCGTTGGCTGTGACCATTTAGCAAAGGCGCTTGCGCCCTGATCCCCGGTTTGAGGTATACAGGCGCGCCCGTTCAGATTTTCCGCTTGTAGCAGGGCCGTATTTGCCCTTCGCCGCGATGGGGCACGGTACTGCGCCTGATAACTATCGCCTTTCGCAACGGATTCGATGTTGCGCGGGGTTTTCATGCTGCTGCAACCCGACAGAGCGATCGCGCTGACGGCCCCTAAAACCAATACTTTGAAATGTCGTGTCATTTTGAACTCTCCTGAACTGCATCCACAGCTACAGCAGTGTCTTGATGTGCGTCAGACCGGCATTGGGATTGCCGTTTATCCCATTCGGATAGGTCGCTCGCCGGATGGTGCGCCCAGCTGTTCTCCCGCGTCTGGGACAGGGATGCCGCGACCAATTAGAACTGATCCCGACACTATTTTGGACATTTGGCGACATGACTCAGCGATTGGCACATACCAGTTTCTTGCGGCATCTGCTGGCCTATGCTGCGTCCGAAGTGGCTGCAAAGGCGTCGCGTCTTGTGGTCGTTGTCGTCGTGGCCCGCAGCCTCAGCCCCGAGGCGATCGGTCTGGCTGCCGCTGCCCTTGCAGCGGGGGAAATCCTAAAGGCTCTGACCGAAAACGGCGTGGGGCAGATGATCATCCAAGCCCCGCCGGCCGAGCTGGAAAAACGCTGCAACAGCGCGCATCGTATCTTCTGGGTCTGGTGCGGAGCGTTGTTTTTGCTGCAACTGGCTATCGCTGCGTTCCTCTACGCGATAGGGCACGAGACGCTGGCACTGTTGCTCGCCTTTCTGGCCGGAGAGTACCTGTTCATGCCTGCCGGTCTGGTGCAGGCCGCGCTCGCGATGCGCGAGGGTAAGTTGCAACAGACCGCCGCCATTGCCGGAGGGCAGGTGGTTGGTGCGAATGTCACGGCGGCGCTACTGGCGCTGCTCTGGGCCTCGCCATTGGCTTTGGTACTGCCCCGTTTGCTGGCGGCGCCGATCTGGCTGGTCCTGATGCGCCGCCTGCGTCCCTGGGCACCTGACGCCAAACAAGGGTTTGCCGCCCTTCGCTCCTTTGTTGGCTTCGGCTGTGCTGTACTGGGGGTTGAGGTTGTCAAAGTTCTGCGTCTGCAAGCTGACAAGCTTGTGGTCGGCGTGATGCTGGGGGCTGAGAGCCTTGGTATCTACTTCATGGCCTTCAACGCCGGGCTCGGCTTGGCGACTTCGTTCACCCAGGCCTTTTCAGTCGTTCTTTTCCCACATCTGTGCGTAGCCCCGGACAAAACCAAGGCGCTGCGTCACGGGCTCGGCACGTCGCTCCTGGTGCTGAGCCCGCTGGTTTTGCTGCAAGCCGCGCTCGCGCCGATCTATGTGCCACTGCTGCTGGGAGCCGAGTGGCACCAGATTTCACCCGTGGTCTCGGTGCTGTGCCTTGCCGCATTGCCCAGTGTTATCTGGTCTGCCGTGGCCGGTTGGCTGCGGTCCGAAAACCGCGCGTTTATCGAGCTACGGGTCAGCGCAGCCTTGGCTTTCGCACTGATCCTTAACACCGCGATCATGGCGCCGTTCGGGCTGATGCCAGTGGCGATCGGATACTTGCTGACGAGTACTGCTCTGATGCTGACAGCCTCTTGGTTGCTGCTGCCTCGGGATCACCAAACAACAGAAGGGCTCCGCTACCAATGACCCGCTTTACCGTCATCGTGCCGTTTCACACCGACGCGGATACAATTGCCGAAACGCTGACCAGCATTCGCGCGCAAAGCTTCACGAATTGGGAGGCGATTTGCGTCGGCGATCGTCCCTCAAGCGTGTGCTTGTCCACCGTGCTGGACCACATCGCGCAAGACCCCCGTATCCGGGTCGTAAGTAACCCCTTCGATGGCCCAAGTGCCGCGCGTAACTATGGGGCGGAACTGGCCAAGGGTGACATACTGGCATTCTGCGACGCGGACGACTTGTGGCACAAGGACAAGCTGGCGCAACTAAACGAAGCCTTCCAACCTTCCTCTACGGACGCGGTTTTCGGACAGATCCGGTTCTTTGCCGATCAGCCCGGAGATTCTCAGACATACTCGACCGTTCCTGGTGCCCCCCTGACCGTTCAGGACCTGTTGGCGGAAAACCCGGTCTGCACCATGTCGAATCTTTCGATCCGCGGTGAAGTCTTCAACGCAGTGGGCGGTTTGGACACCAGAACGGTTCATAACGAAGACTTGGAGCTGTTGATCCGCCTCGCAGGCGAAGGGTTCACAATCAAAGGGGTCAATCATTTTCAGGTCTGGTATCGCACCAGTGCCGGGGGATTGTCTTCGGATTTGGCCGCAATGCGCGCTGGGCGGGCCTACGCGGTCAAAACGGCTGCGTCTTATGGCGTGTTCCCGTCCCGATCGTCCGAGGCCGTCTATTTGCGTTATCTCGCGCGTCGGGCATTGCGGCTGGGGCATCAAGATCAGGCCCTGTCTTACACACGCAACGGTTTGAGTCTGGATGCGCGCAGTTTCCTGCTGCCCCTGCGCCGAGGTCTGCCCACCGCAGCAGGGGCCGCACTGGCTCCGATCCTGCCGCAAGCACTCAAAAGCGCGTTGTTTTCATGAGAATTCTGAAGGAGATCACCATGCCCACAGCATCCATCGTCGTACCCGCTTACAATGCCGAAGCAACCTTGGCCGAAACGCTCGCCTCACTGCAGGCGCAGACCTATGACGATTTCGAAATCATCATCGTCGACGATGGATCGCAGGACGCGACCTCCGAGATTGCTCGCGCGCACCAAGGCGACACACGCGTACGACTTGTCCGGCAAGCCAATCGTGGGCTGGCGGGGGCAAGAAATACTGGCATCGCTGCCGCGCGGGGTAAATTAGTCGGCTTTTGCGACGCCGACGATCTGTGGATGCCCGAGAAGCTGGCGGCTCATGTTCACCATCTCAAGGCCGAACCGGACGTGGGGGTTAGTTACTCCGGCAGTGCCTTGATCGACGAAGCGGGGTGCATGATGGGGATCAAACAAGCACCCCGCCTGAAGAATGTGACCGCAGCACATGTTCTGAACCGCAACCCGATCGGCAACGGATCGGCGGCCGTTATTCGAAAGACAGTGCTGGAGGCTTTGGCCTACCGCCCGAGCTTTGAAACCGAGCGGGATTGGGTCTTCGATGAGACCTTCCGGCAGTCCGAAGATATCGAATGCTGGATGCGGCTGATGTTGAAGACCGATTGGCAGATCGAAGGTGTTCCGGGGCTGCTGACCCACTACCGGATCAATGCAGGCGGGCTTTCGGCGGCTTTAGATCGCCAGTTAGAGGCGTGGGAGAGGATGGTCGCGAAGCTGCGCCCGCTGAACCCTGAATTCTTTGCCCGGCACGAACCCTCGTCCCGTGCTTATCAGCTGCGCTATCTGGCGCGGCGGGCTATCACCAACCTCGATCGGGACAAAGCTTGGGAGTTGTTTGCACGCAGCGTCCAGGAAAGCCTCCGCCCGGTGTTTGAGGAACCTGTGAAAACGTTCAGCACTTTCGCCGCAGCCCTTGTGTTGAAAACGTTCGGACCCGGCCCGATCACCCGGCTGGGACAAATGAAATCCAAACTGCAATCGATCTGAGAGAGGCGTCATCATGGAACAGAAAAAGATACTCCACCTGGTGGACGACACGACAGCGGGCGGCGTGATGCGGATGCTCGACCATCTTTTGGCGCAATCAGATCTGTCCGAAACGGTCGATCAAAAGGTGTTGAAGGTCAAACGGACTGCATTTTCTTGGGGCAAACTGAATGCGGATGTCATCGTGTCCCACGTCGTACCAAGCTGGAGAAGCTTACCCGCGTTCTCGGCGCTTCGCGCAATGCATCTGGACACTCGACTGGTCCATGTCGAACACAGTTACACCCGGGCATTCACCACTCTGAATGTCCCACACAAACGTCGGTTCTTTGCAATGCTGAGGGTGATCTATTCCTTCTTCGATCAGGTGGTCGCGGTCAGCCATTCGCAGTCGGGCTGGATGAAGGAAAGACGCCTGGCCGCCTCGGAAAAGCTGACCGTCATTCCTCCGACCGTTGATCTTGAGCAGTTGTCGCGCAACACGATGCCTCCCAAGTCAAAGACCACAATTGGTGCCATCGGGCGGCTCGAGCAGCAGAAAGGCTTCGACATCCTGATCCAAGGCTTTCGGTTAACCCGAACGCCGGGCGCGCGTTTGTTGATCTTTGGCGAAGGCAGTCAGCGTTTATACCTTGAGACACTGGCAGAGGGTGACCCGCGCATAGAATTTCGAGGCCACGCCGAGGACCCTGCAGAGGCCTATCAAGCCGTCGATATTGTTGCGATTCCGTCGCGTTGGGAGGCTTACGGACTTGTGCTGGACGAAGCGCTTGCCGCGAAGCGCAATGTGATCGCCAGTAAAGTTGATGGGTTACGTGACCGTGAAGGAGATACGAGAGTTTCATTCTGCAACCTTGACCCTTATGATTGGCGACTTGCGATCAATAATTTTCTGCTTTCCAACACTATTGAGAAAAGCAGCTGAATCAAAATTTGACACTGGATCTTTTGCGTTATTGCCGAGCCATTCGCTGCAAAATCAACTGTGATTTCAAAGAAATTGCCTGAGGCCAGCTTTGCGTTTTGTGCGCGAGCCTACTTAGCGCAGTACATCTTGGTGCCCTCTGTGGACTGCGAGCGGTTATTGCCTTGTGCCAAGTGGACGGCAGCTATGTCCCGCGGAGCAGAAGTTCGATGTGAGCCGAGTGAATGTCCGCTTTGTCAAGCTAAGCAAGATCAAAACTCAAAATTTAGAAATCCCCGCCGACGCCTACGGACAACCTCACAGAGAGACTTGGCTGGACTTTTTGGGCACTTAGGCGCGGCATGACCGCCTTCAACCGTCTTGCCTATGCCAGCATTGCGGATCTGAATGACTAAGCTTGTTGACTGCGATAAGGCGCAAACAGCGGTATAGGTGGCATATATTCTGGACCGAAAGATGTTAGTGAGGAACTGTCACACAAAGGAACGACATATGAGAGTTTGCGGTTGCGAGATATCGGCACAGGAAGTTCGGCTTGCCGTTGTCGACCTGGATGACGAGGGCAAGGTAGAGATGCTCCGACCGAAGACCACAAGGATTGAACTCGAGGATGACACATCCGAGGCAGATCTGCGTTCATTCATGGCCAAGCTTGATGAGTTTGCTCGCGAAAACGAGGTTGGAACATTTGCGATCAAAACGCGCGCAAAGAAAGGCCGTATGGCAGGCGGTGCGGTCTCTTTCAAAATCGAGACTCTGATCCAACTCACAGAAGGATGTCACACTAGGTTCGTCAATCCGGTGGCTTTGTCCAATTTCGCCAAGAAGGAAGTGAAAGAGTATCCCGAGAAGCTGCCGGTCTATTTAAAGAACGCCTTTCTTTCTGGTGCTTATACATTGGCAAAGGGCTGATGTCAGATCTGGGATAGGCGTTCGGGGGTATTGTGGTTTGTTATGCTACCAACCGAAATCCAGAGACTGTCACCCATGTGTCACCCAGGCTTATTGGCGCGCACCCGCACGCTGTCTTTAAGTTATTGATCTTGAATAGAGATCAAAGATGAAACACCGATCGACACGCGCATACGGAGTTTGCGTGTCATTGGAAACACAATGCTTCGAACGTTGGCCACTGGCGTTCTTGATTGGCGCTACCAGGATGCCCCCAGGACCGCCGGAGCCCTGTTTCGCGGGGGTAACGTCGTCAAATTGCCTAGAAGCGCCCCAGCGGCGATCTCAGCGTGTCTGGCGGCGTTTGTGGGGGTACACGAACGCTTGCCAGCATCCATCAACGCGAAGAAAGCAACCGTCTAGCACTGCTTGGTCTCCGAACCAATTGACCACCTGGATCTCTTCTAACTCGCGGTCGAGCTCCTCAAACCGTTCGATACAAGCGGACATGTCCGGACTACGGTCACCGAAAGTGGACAACACACCAACGCCAGTATCTGGGCATATCCTAATGTCGCGCACAAAGCAGTCGAGTTCTGCGTCGTAGGTCTGCATCAGTTCAACTTCTCGGATATGTGGTTTCATGGTCAGTGCCTCCGCCCGACAACAGTTTCTAGTTTCGCGCGCAGGTCAGCGCGTTCCTGATCCGATAGCTTTGTGAAGTCGTACGCCTGCTGTTCTGTCTTCTGTTCGATCTCCACCGTCTGGCCTTCTTTCCACCCTGCGCGTGTTTTCAACCAAAAGATCGTCGCTGGCGTTGACCCCTGTTCGATCAGCCTAAACAGCCGACGCACGACCTTGGCGTTGGCAAGTTCGAGACCGGTTTCCAGTTCATCTACATAGTGCCTTTGCAAGGTCTTCATGCCGATGCCCAATGCCTTCGCGATAATTGTCTTAGGTGTGCCGCCCGCAACCAACACTTCGACAATGTGCCGTTGATCGTCCGTCGGTTCGTGCATTGGCATGGCCATAATCCACGTGTCCCTGGTTTGTATCGCATGGGATTTCGAGGGGATGATAAGCGATCGTCAGTGCGCTCTAAACCGTTATTAACAATGACATTCGTCGAATGCCATCATTCGTATTGCACCCATGAAAACGATCAAAACGTACAAGTATGTGTCGCCACGTATCGTGGCGCACACATATACGTAGTATATGCATGTGTTTCGCACGCACGAAAAGCGCAGCGATTTCAATATGATAATCGGTTGCGCGACGCAGTTACGCGTTAGTTTCGCGCCGCGCAAATTTCATCATTAGTTTCAGCGTGTTAGGCGTTTCTTGCGTTGTTTGCGACTATGCGCCTTCGTCGCTTGATACTCGGCGGCTTGTTCCGGCGTCGCCAGCGCTCTTGTGCGGGTGTGCGCGTCGACAGTGAATTCCACCAGCAACTGACGTTCCAGTGCAGTGTTCAAGAGTGACTTCAAAAATTCTGCGCTCATCTCCATACGCTCTAACAACGCAGTGACAACATACCGTCGGTTTGCTTGGTGATGCGGTGACCAAAATTCGCCAATGTTGAAGCCTTTGGAAACAGCGGCAACAAACCGAAGCAGATCTTCTTCACGGCGATCACGATACGCGTCTGGTGTCTCTTGCAGGAACACGCCATCGCGCCAAACTAGTCCAATCGATTGTTTTCGAGCGGCGAAATTGGATTTCTCTACCGTGAGCTGCCGGTAGCTTGGATCAGCAGTCTGATCATCAGGTTCGCGAAGATGCAGGCGACTGCGGACAGCGTTGCTCCACGCAGTTGACCCGCTCGTTCCCGTAGCTTTACCAGTCTTGCTCGGATGCGCTAGAAACAGGACTGCAGCCCCTGTCTCCATCGCCAATTTTGTTCCGAACCGCCGAACAAAATCGCTGACCTGTCCCCGATCGCTTTCATTACCCCAGAAAAGTTCGGCAACTGGGTCGAGAATAATGAGGTCTGGCTTGAACATAGTTATTTCTAGGAGCAGCCGAGTCCAAAATGGTGAATCTTCTGCATCAGCGTGGTAGTCCACGAGGTGGTTGTCCTCTCCCGCAAGCGACGCTATGCGCAGCCTTCCCCGAAGATCCCGAAGCGTTATGCCTCCGCTCTTGCAGATGTCTGATAGAGTATGGCGTGTATCCAGTTCTTCATTTTCTGCGAGAAGGGCGAATGCACGCCCCTCTCTTACGTCGTGCCCGATGAACTGGCGGCCAGTTGCGCAGGCTGTAGCGAGCTGAAGCGCTAGCAACGTTTTGCCTGTGCCGCCATCCCCATAGAGAGCGGTGACTTTTCCCTTTGGTATCCAACCTTCCCAGAGCCAATCACGCTCCGGCAGCGGCAAGCAGTCCCAGTCTGCGGGGTCGACTGAATATCCATTGGACAAAACTGCTTTAGCAATGACCCCTTGAACCTGAGCATTTTTGGCGAGGCGCTTCACAGGTTGACCTCCCCGTTAGCAAGTTTCTCATAAAAACGGGCCAATTCACCTTCTAGCGCACCAAGGTTGGTTCCATGTTTCGATCGAAAGTATGGGTCGAGCCACATAACTGTGATGATCTCAGCCTCGCTTAATCCGGATTTGTGTAACGATCGAATTCTCTTCCATATCATGCTGCTTCTGTCGCCGACTGCATGTACGTGCATGCCCTTTGGATTTTGCAGTCCTTTTAGGATTGCTTGACCGACCCCTGACAATGAGCGCTTATGTCGTAGCAAGGCACTGATGGCGTCTTTGCGTGCGCGCTTATCATCCGAAAGTGATACATTATTAGAAACTTTGACCTTCGCCTTGCGCGCTTGCTTTGGTTGGACTTTGACGCGTGGGGCACGTTGTGCCGTGAAATCCGATTTCAGCAGAAGCACTTTGGGGCGATCATAAGCATCCTTCAGATTGAAAGTGCCAGGCACTCTCAAAACTTGTGGAAAATCCCAACCACTTTGATCGGCGCCGAATTCATAAGCAAGTTTCTTACTTATAGCCTCTGCAACTTTTGGTCTTTTTGCTGTTCGCCACTTCCAAAGCGCTTGATATCGGCCAGATGAGGTACTCCACAAAAAGTTTGGTTTCGGTCTGAACTTCGATGGATCTGCGAGATCAATATCCGCCCAACCAAATTGTGTTGGCAATCCGTACACAGTCTTCCGTTCGGGCTTCGAGAACGGATTCGGTGCAAAATATATATCAAAGCGATCACGCGGGAAGTTTGCGAAGACTTGAATAATCGCGTCATCCATCGCGTTTACTGGAATGGGGTGATCTTTCCACCCTCTGGGCCCTTTGGTGGAAAGAAAGACAAACCCTTCGCTATGATGTTGCCAAACTCCTTGCAAAAACTTGGTAGGTTCATCCCACCAGTCTTTAGCCAATTGATTATCGTTCACGTCCTTGGACATGTTGTTCTCCTTTTAATTTTTTTGGATTTGGGGCCTGCTGTGGCTTGCGGATGGATCTAGTCGATCGGTCTTTCGTCAGCGCGACGGTTTATCCAGGCGATGACCTCGTCGTATTTCCATGCGACGCGAGCGGCGCTGAGGCGTATCCGATTGGGGAAGAGACCATCGGCCTCAAGTCTACGAAGGTGCTCTTTGCTATAGGTAATTCCCATGTCTCGTAGATCGTCGTAGTTCACTACGATTTTGCCGATCTGGGGATCCAGCGGCGGCGGCAACCAGGCTCTAGACCTGGGATTTTCGAAATTGTCGCGCATTTTGTTCTCCTGTTATGAACGCCAATCAGGTGGCGCAGTTGAAGGAAAACAGTTTCAGCCGAACCTTTCCACGATCGCGAATGAAACAAAGAGGCCGAAACGGAACAGGAGTTTCAAACTTGCCTAGAGACACTTTTGAATAGGAGCGTCCAAGGGGTCGTGGACACCGGTGATGTCAAAATAGGTCTCGCGCAAAAACTGCACGGTATTCCCGCCTTGTCCATGTTTGGGAACATAGGTTCCTCGAGAGAGTTTGACCGTAGGGAAGTGCTGTCTAACGAGATCAATGATCTCACCGACGATTTCGTACTTCAGCTCTGAATAAAGCCCTTCCCGTTCGTTCTGGTAGTACTTGAGCCAGGAATGAAGTTCCTTAGCATATTCTAATAGGCGCTGGTTTTGCTCTATGAGCGCAGGTTCAATTGGAGGCAGACCAATTTCGTGCTCTGCCGTCCATGGAGAAAAATACGCGTGGTTGTCTTCTCTAAGTGCATTTAGCAGCTTGTCACCGGGATTGATCACATTCCGTTCCAGCCAACGAATTCTATGACTCGTCGTGGCATCGAATGGTGACCCTGGAAGGGGAAGTGGCGTTGTTCGAATTATTCGTTGCCAGCGCGAAGCATTCTCATTGAGTTCATCGCGGAAGGCAGCAAAGACTTCCGAAGACGCAGTTACGCGTAGCGTTTCGAGGAGTTCTTGAGTGCGACCGGCTGAGAAGACTTCGTTGCTTTGATCTCTGTCGCCCATTGCTCCAATGCCTCGCGTTTCTCATCTGCGTATGAGTAACGATTATAGACAGCTGCAACGCCGGAGATGATACCCGATTTATGATTCAGCACTTTTTCAATTATATGCGGCGGCACGCCGATCCGTGCCATGCCTGACGCAGCGGTGCGGCGTAGGTCATGCATCCACCAGTCGCTAGCGCCGATCTCTTGATCGAAACGGTCCTTGGCGCGGCCAAAGCCTGAAACAGGCGTCGTGCCGGTGGTGGTGAACACGAAATCGGACCTGGCAAAGCGCGGCATTACATTCAGGATGTCGATGACTGCTGGCGACAATGGAACATCATGCGCGATGCCGTTCTTCGCACGCTCGGCGGGTATCGTCCATGTCGCCGTCGCAAAATCGACCTGTGACCAGCGCATCTCGGAAACCTCGCCACGGCGTTGTCCGGTTAGGATCAATACCTGCGTCAACATACCGAAAGGATACCCTTCGTCTTCAGCGGCCGACCAAAGCGAACTCAGCTCTGCATCGGTTAGAATGCGATCACGAGCCTTCGGTTTAGTAGGAGGTTTGAGACCAGCGATCGGGTTGGCTTTGATCATCCCGCGATCCAGGCACCAGTTCAAAAGTTTCTTCAGAACGGCCAGTGCATGATTGGCTCTGCCCGGCGTCCCGTTCGCAACGATCTCATCCAGGATACGAACAACTTCACTGCGTTCGATATCTTCCAACGACTTGTCGAAGAGCCGGGCCCATTTCTGATTCAGCAGACGTTCCTGCTCCTTCCAGCCGCGATTGCGTGGCATTGCCCAAAGCTCAATAAATTGGGGGACGGCCTCACCGAGAGTGGTCAGTTTTTCAGCAGGAGCAACGCCGAGCTGTATGTCGCGTAGCAACTCTCTCGCACGGTCGCGCGCTTCTGAGAGCGCCAGCGCAGGGTAAGTTCCGATCTTGATCCGCTTGATGCGCCCGTTGACACGCGGTGAACAAAACCAGGTCTTGCCGCCAGAGGTCGACACACGAATGCCAAACCCCGGCAAGGTCTGATCGTAGACTTCCAAGCGTTTCGGGCCGGGTGCTTTAAGATTATCAACGTAGCGGGATGTAAGCTTCTTTTTCATACAAGATATATAATCTGACAGTCGGCTAATCTCATGGGTGACAGACAGAATTATCTCAAGAAAACAGATATTTGTCATCGCTGCAGATGTGGCGGAATGTGGCCGTATGTCGGGAACTGTCGAGGCGAGTAGAAGCCGCAAATTCCCGCTCAAGTATGTTTTCGCCGAATCTAAGACGCATAAGGCGCAATATGGAAAATCTGGAATAAGCGGAAAGCGATAAGCGCTCGGAATTTCCGCCTAAAATCCAAAATACTGGAACATCTCGATACGCCTATGGAACTTCTCACAAAGGAATCCGACTAAGCTTTTGGGCCTCCAAACGTTGTCGTGTAGGTGGCGGGCATTGCGCCGAAGCGGTCATCTAGCGGCATTGCGGTCAACGGCTGGTGCGCGGACATAGCTGCGATAAGACAGTTTGTTAGGACGTGTGATAACGGCCCTGAGCAGTTCTTTATTTCAAATGCAGCGAACGACGGCTTGACCGCCTTACTTGCCATTCTGATGCTTTCCGAATGCCCTTTCAGCCCCTTTGACCTGTTCGAATACCAGTTCAGGCACCACGACTTCCCAATTGGCGCGTTTCATCAGGTGATGAAAACTCTCATCGGCATCTTCCTTACGCCAGTGTATGATGGCCGCAATCTCGCCGGTGACAAATTTCGTGCCAATCGGGGGCGAGAAGGCTTTAGCCATCCGCCCGAGGGCCCGCCCTTGAAGATCCTCGATCTGCCAGCGATCTCCGACACTGGAGAGCCTGACTGGCGCGCCGACCTGTGCTTCGGCGATCGCGTTATGAACAACGTGCCGAACTCCTTGGCGTCCTGCGAATGACAGGTCGACCATCTTCATTTCGGGCGATTGAAAGAACCGGCGTGGGCCAGGGACTGTCCCCAAGTCAGGCACCACTTGCCGCGTGACGACGGAAGGCGACACGCTGGGAAGGTATTCGTGATTGTCGTTGCTCATGACGATCAAATTACGCCGCGCGCGTGTCATAGCAACATAGAACAATCGCCTCGGCGCGTCCTGATCTTCGTTTCGTGAAGGCCGTTCCCAACCTCCATCCAAAATCACGACATCATCGAATTCGAGGCCCTTCGCGCGGTGCGCCGTCAACAATTTGAGGCCGCGCTGCTCGCCCCATGAATCCTTCGACCATTCAGCGAACCATTCGATCACGTCAGTGCTCGGGAGCGCTTTGCCATCAACTTCACGCGCAAGTTGGCCAAGTCCCTCGCCGATCCGGTCAGTCCAACGGCTTGTGGGTATCGCATTCAGGGTTTCCGTAAGATCGCCTAAGCTGACCAAGGCTGTATGCCTCTCGCGTAGGCCGTCGATGAACGTCCGCATCTCACGTGTACGCCAAACACTTGGCAAGTTTTCGTTCGCCATTTCGACGGGAATTCCATGTGCCTCGGCAAAGTCGCGAACCGGCAGAAGCTTACGCCAATCACGAGAAATGATTGCCGCCCCCTTCCAGCTCCAATCCGGTATCAGTTTTGACAGGCGGATCATCTCGTTGACTGCCGCAAGGGCCTGAGCGTCATTTCCGGCCGGACAGCCAAGGATTTGGACCCGCCCCTGCGCAACAGGATCGAGACGTTCCATGATACCCCCAGCCGGGTCCTTTTGCCGTGATTGGTCGACGGTAATCCCATGCCCTGTTTTCATACGTTCCCGAGATCCTTCGATCACGGCGTTCGCTGCGCTGATGATGTTTTTCGACGAGCGGTAATTGTCGGTCAGAAAGACCGGCTTGGCTGAATAATCCTGTTCGAATTGCCGGATGTGGCGCACCGATGCACCGGCAAACGCATAAATATTCTGGTCGTCATCGCCGACCGCAAACAGGCTGATCCGTTGATCGGGGTCGTCGATACTGCGACCGGCCACCGCTGCGATCAAGGCGTATTCCTCGGGCCCAACGTCCTGATATTCGTCCACGAGAATCCATCGAAACCCCTGGATCAATGTCTCTCGCAAGGCTTCGGCCTCGATTTTGTCCAGCCCGTCGCCGCGCAAGAGACGTGCCGCATCGATCAGAAGCGTCTCGAAATCAGGTTCCTCGGCCGCCACCCGTCCGGCGAAACTCGCGCCAACCAACCTCATGGCTAAGGCATGGATGGTCAAGACCGTCACGAAGCGAGCATCTTCGCCGATCAGTAGACGCAAGCGTTCCCGGATCTCGGCCGCCGCGTGACGATTATAGGCGAGCACCAGTATACCGTTTGGATCCTCGCGCTTGATCCTGACCAGATAGGCGACGCGATGGACCAATACGCGTGTCTTGCCCGATCCCGGCCCCGCGAGGACAAGCACATTGGTCTGTTCGCGGTCGTCACGCACGATCTGCTCTTGTGTAGAATTCCCCAGATTGTCGACGATCTCGGCATAGGACTGAGGCGTTGCCTGCCGTCTGAATTCCGAAATTTTCCCCGGCATCCAAGCTTTCATGAAATCGGACTGATCCATTGCGAAATAGTCATGCGCGAGCCGCTGGGCCTGATCGATATCGTCGATGCCTTTGCTCGCATATGCCGCCATCACGTGGGTCTGGACGGTCTGTTCAGTGTAGTGGTCTTCGAGCGGCGCGAAATGTTGGGTGGTAAAAGTGCCGCCTTTCCGATTGATGTGCAACGTCATGGCGGAGCGGAACACGGACAATCCCTTGCCCAGAGTCACCACCTGCTGTTCGTGCAGCCACAGAAGCGCCCGGTCCATCAGCTTTGCTGGATCATTGACAGATGCCCGCAACAGCGCATCGCTGTTGATCGCTGCAAGAAGGTCGCCAAGCGTGGTCTCGACAGGAACATCTTTCCCACGTAGGCCAGCCTGAACCTTGTTGATCAAGTAAGAAACCAAACGCTCTGCGGCCTGCCGGCGAAGCTGAGCGGTCTGTTCGATTACCCCCCATGATCTTTGCATTCGCACCATGACACTGCCTTTGGACACCTTGCGCAGGCCGATATTGCCTTTGCCGCCATCCATGTCGCGGCCATCCTGCGCAATCCCGCGGAGCAGCCCCTCGACAATATCGGGCCGCACGGAGGCGTGTCCCTGCTCCCGCAGGGCCTGCGCCACTGAGGCCAGATGGCATGGCAAAGCCTCATTGATGTCCGCGTCTGGTGCTTGCTCTCTAAGGGTCGCAATAAGGTCAGCTTCCAACTGGGATGCCCCTTGGAACCGTTTCGGCGAGGCGTTCTCGACACGCACATGCACGAAGATGGTGATGTTTGTATCGTCCTTTGCGATCCCCAGGGCCTCGAGGTCCGCCAAGGCTTTGCGCAGGCCCGACATCGTAAGCCCACTGGCGCCGCAGAGCTCGTCCGTGGTGATGCCTTCTTCCTGCGGCGCGTTGATGATATGCTGCACGATGGCGGCCAGATCCTCGCGCCGCCGTTCGGTGATCTCGGCGGATGCAAGGATTTTGCGGACCTCCTGCATGCTCCTTATACGGAGCGAGGCGGGGAATACCTGCACCCGGTTTTCTTCGCGGTTCAGAAGGTGTGCTTCTTCCAGCCAGGCCACGGCCGTCTTTACCCGCGTATCGTCGGTATTGCTGTCCCGCTGGAAATCTCGCTCTTTCTCCTCATGAACGATCTCACCGGGTGTAGCGACAATTTCACCACCTTTTCCAGTCCGAGCATCAAGGCGCCGAAGCGCCTTCAAGATTGCGCCGATTTCGTGCCGCGCGAGTCGAGAACGCGCGCTGAGGCTGAACTGACGATCGACGTCTTCAGTATTGAACAAGAGGACGCAGTTTGCAGGTTCGCGGTCCCGCCCGGCGCGACCCGCCTCTTGCAGGTAGTTTTCCAGCGACCCGGGCACGTCCCCGTGAACCACCAGACGAATGTCCGGTTTGTCGACCCCCATCCCAAAGGCGTTGGTGGCCGCGATCACGCGCAGATTGCCGACGCGGAAGTCCTCTTGGATCTCACGCTTGTCATCGGCGCTAAGGCCCGCATGATACCGTTCAGCGGCGATGCCCTGTTGTTTTAAGAATTCCGCTACGCGCTCGGTAGCGTTTCGGGTCGCACAATAGACAACCGCCCCCGACACACCCTCGCGCGGAAGCTGGGCCTCGATCGTGTCGAGGATATCGGTCATCTTGGTTGTCCGCTGCGTTGGTAGCACCTGGAAGCTCAGGTTCGACCGCGATGCGCCACCGTCGATTAACGCCAGCTCGGACCCCAACCGCTCTTTGAAATGACTGCGGATGTCCTGCACGACGTCCGGCTTTGCTGTTGCGGTCAAGCAAAGCACCGGAGCCGGTTCGTCGCCTGAGCTTTCCTTAATAAACCGTGAAACGTAGCGATAGTCGGGTCGGAAATCGTGCCCCCATTTAGACACGCAGTGCGCCTCGTCCAGCACCCACAGCCCCACCTCGCGCTGTGCCAGAACGGCCCGAACTGTTGTGCTGCGCAGTTGTTCAGGCGAAATCAAAAGGATCGCAGCATCCCCAAGCCGCACCTTGTCGAGCGCATCCTGACGCTCGGGCAAAGACAATAGCCCGTTAATCGTAACCGCTGAGGAAATTCCGGCCCGTACTAAGCCCTGAACCTGGTCTGCCATCAGCGCTACAAGCGGCGATATAACGACGGTCAAGGCCCCGGTCTTGTCGTACCGAGACAGCGCGGGGATCTGATAGCAGATGGATTTACCCGTGCCCGTCGGCAGGATGCCCAACAGGTTGTCGCCTTCCATAGCCGTCGCCACGATCTTTTCTTGAAGCGGGCGTCCGTCCTCGTCGACTGGCTCCGGGCGGAAACTTGGAAAGCCGAACCAGCGTTCGAGTGCACGGCTGGGATCGTTGTGCTCTGCGCAATAGGCACAGTGCGGATCACGACAATTCGTATCTCTCAGGTCTTTGACGAGCCGTGCTGCGTCACGGAACTGCGCCCGCACCCAAGGCGGCATTACAGAATCCCCACCAGCGACCGAAATCCAGGCAAGGGCATATGCCATCGGCCAACCGAGCCCAGTGTCCGAGAGCCGCTCGAGCAGAGCGTCCACCTGCGCGCTGCAGGCTACGTCTTTTAGCAGCGTTCGAATGGCCTCGCGCGCTTCAGCTTCCGTCGGGATGGACGCCCCGCGCACGTCGCTGAACAAACGATCAAAACCGTCGCTACCGGGACCTCGGCAGCACAGCCAGTGATAAGCCATCATCGTCTCTGGCGACAACGTGTTGAGCGAGACGAAGGCGTCGATCTGGTTGCGAAGAACCTCGAACACAAGACGCGCGTCGAGCTCGGGATCGTTGACGTGACCACTTTGAAGCCGCCCATCGCGGTAGTGCTTGACCAAATGATGGTAGGGATTGCGCGGGAACGCCAAGGGGTTGAGCCACAGCGTGTCAATCGGTCCGTCCACGAGCTTTGCGAAGCGCGGCGAGACCGCCATGAGATGCGGCAGGTCATGGCGCAGAATGTTGTGCCCAATGATATGTGCGAAACCGGCGCAAAACAGGTCGAGCTTTTCGAGCGCGGCTTTCAGGTCGCCTTTTCGATGAACAATCCCCTCTCCATCGCCTTCCGGCACGGCTGCAAAGGCGAATACCTGGGCTTCCTTGGGGTCGACTTCCAGATCAATCGATAGGCAGCGCGACAAGATTTTGGATTGCTCCCGCGGTATTTGAGTACTCTGAATTTCTGGCGGAATAGCCCCTGGCTTTTCAAGCGGCTTTGGTCCGCCACGGCCAAGGGCCCTTGATATGCCACGGGAAATTAAGTTTTTCATATTGGCAGGTTAATAATTATTCCCAAGGAGCGGAACCTTCGGCGACCATTTGACAAAATATGTTGTCCCGGTGCCATGCCAGGTTTGCGAGGTGCGGCCAGTTTCTTTTTCTTCGGGTTCGCAGATCTTCCTATCCGGAACCAACTGCCGGTCGAGAACATCAATCGGGAACTTTTTGCGAGACCGAAGCTGGCAGGTTCCAGACAGGCTTGTTGGTCAAAGTTCCCACCCAAACGACTAATGCTGCGCTCATCACATAAGTCGCCTTTGGCTCGAAGTAGACATTCGCCGCAGGTCCCTCGAACGACCACTATGCGGACAAAGCGGCCGTTAGTTGCACCGCTGCACAGGACCTTGGAAAGAGTACTTTAAAGTTGAATAGTCACGTTTCTCTATCGACTGTTGTGCCTGGCACTTTTTCCAAGGCCGAAAAATTGACGGGCTTTGGCCAATATCGCGAGCGAACGCGCGTGAGAATTTGCAAACCCATCGCTAGAGAATTGAGCGTTCGAAGACAAACCGAATGACACAAGCCTTCGGCTGTAACAAGATGATGGTGGAGGTGTAAGTTATGGCGGATGTTTTCGATCGCATTGCAGATTGGCTGCAAAAGCTGGCCTTTTTTGATGCTGATCTTGGTGGACTAGTCGAGCAGTTAAGTAACAGACTGATCGATGGTGGCGTGCCGGTCACGCGTGTTTCCTTGGGCCGCCTGATGATGCACCCTGTAATTGGATTGCTCGATGCAACGTGGGATGCATCGAACCATCGTATTGAATGGACTGTTCTTCCACGCAGCTCAGTAACGGCTGATCTCTTCGACAAAGCACCCTTCGGAGAGAATTCGAAATTGGCCAATGAGATTGCGAAACAGCACTTTAATGAGGAAGTTTGGGACTTGGCGGATGGACTTGCGAACGGCACAATCAAGTTTCCTTTCATGCGAGCAAATCTGACAGACCAAGCGACCCGTAACAAATTTCCGCTTTTCCGAAAACTCGCTGAAGCAGGTGTCACCGACTATGTCGTATGCAGTGCACCATTCGGCAATCGTACCGTTGTCTTTGACGGAGATATGGAGTGGGCTTTGGGCGCGTCGGTGTCTTTTGCTACAAAGCGTCGTTCTGGTTTCACAGACCGTGAGGTAGATGGTCTGTCGCGGCTATCTTTACCTTTGCTTGGTGCAGCGCGTGTATTGTCGGAGCAGTTCTTGGCAGCTGAGTTGATGGAGGTCTATCTAGGCAAGTTGTCCGGTCGATCCGTACTGAACGGTCAAATAGCCCGGGGAGATGTCAGCATAATTGACTGTGCTCTCTTGTTCAGCGATATGCGCGGCTCTACGGCTTTGAGCCAGCGCTTGTCATCGGAAAAATATGTCGCGACGGTCAACCAATTCTTCGATTGTGTCGGTGGGGCGGTACACGATCACGGCGGAGAGGTTCTTAAATTCGTTGGCGATGGATTGCTTGCGATCTTTCCTTTTGATGGTCAACGAAGACTACCCGAAGACATGTGCGAAGCTGCCCTGTCCGCGGCGCGTGAAGCGTTCCAAAGGAATGAAGAACTTGATCCATTAGACCGTGCTGAATTTGGGGTTGGTTTGCACACTGGGGCGGCTGTCTACGGGAATGTTGGTACTGAAAAGCGCTTGGACTTTACGGTAACTGGCCCATCAGTCGCGATAGCCAGCAGGTTAGAGGGCCTGACGCGAAAACTGGAGGCGCGGCTTTTAGCAACAGGCGATTTTGTGAACTTGGTATCTGAAGAGCCGAAAAAATTGGGGCGGCATTCTTTGCGGGGTTTTGAGGAAGATTTAGAGGTCTTTTCTTACGAAATTTTCACATAACGCTCAATTGCATTAGGCGATTGGCAATCATTCGTTTAGGCGCTGGTGCTGGAATTAAACCGGTCAGCTTTGGGCTCGGAGCGGTCATTCGCCACGCTGCACATCAATGTCCGCTTTCAGGACTGGGTAGCGTATGGGTGACAAACAACCCTGTGGTTGGGTGTGTCGCGTTGTGGCTGCATGTGTCCGCCTGCACACCTTAATCCTAACAAAGCCAAATAGTTAATGTGGTTGGCTGGGGCAGCTTGTGGCGTGGTGTGGGGCAAGTCAGACTGAATCATAATCCGCGTGTCGGGGGTTCAAGTCCCTCCTCCGCTACCATTTCTTCCCACACGTTTCAGTGTGTCCCGCGCGGAACGAAGAAGGGGTCAATCAACACTGTCTCACTTTCTTTTGCCGGGTCGGCGAGACGCCGCTCTAGCAGCCAGATGACCTGCTCGACAGCCTCGTCAATTGGATTGTTTACTGTGCTGAGGTTAAACATAGGCCAGCCCGCCATTTCAATGTCATCGAAGCCTACAATCGATAAAGATCCCGGGACATCCAAGCCAAGTTCTCGCGCCGCTGTCAGGGCACCGATGGCGCTTGCGTCATTGGCACAAATCAACGTGTCCAGCTGGTGGGCTTCAAGCATCCTCATCGCTGCACGGTATCCTGCTTCAACTGTGAACTCTCCGACCTCTTCTGCCACCAAAGAAAGACCGGCATCCCTCAGCGCTTGCGTCACGCCAGCTTTGCGGTCAGCGGAGGACCCAAACCCTGTTGCGCCCGCGATATAGCCAAATCGTTGACGACCGCGATCAACCAAAACCCGAGTCGCTATCTGCATACCTCGCGCGTTTCTGCAGCATACATTGTCTACGCCCAATGCATCTACGATGCGCCCTGATGAGATCATTGGGACGCCGAATTTACTGCATTGCGTCACTACCGACTCAGGCATACTGCCGCCGCGCAGAATCAAAGCGTCCAGCGGGTAGCGGAGCACCTGGTCGATGGCGGAGCCGGCCCGATCATCTTCGCCATCAATCAGGACCGGCCACTTGTTCAAAGCATTCAATCGACCGACCAAGCGATGCACGAATTCCGAGTCATACGCGCTGCGCATATTGCCAATAAACACCGCCACAAGATGCGAGCGTCCGCCCTTCAACCCTGCGGCCAACGCATTTGGTTGATACCCCATATGTGTCGCAATGTCTTGAATTTTCCGGCGCTTACCCGCATCAAGATACGCGCCCGGAGTAAACGCGCGCGACACGGCAGACCGCGAAACCCCGGCGGCGTCAGCGACGGTTTGCGCCGTTACACGGCGGGGCCTTTCGGCAGGTTTACTGTTGTCGTCAGCCACCCCCAAGCTGTCCTCCGTTTCCATATAATTTGTCAATATTGCAATAAATCTTTCACCGAACTGTCACAGGAACTGCGTATGTGACCACGTGTGCACACACTGTGCATTCGCAAGCGGACCGTGTCCGTTTGCTCTGCTTTTTTATGCTGCAAGGGGCACCAGCCCCGCGAACTGGTGTGTTGGCCGCAAGCGCGGGAACCACCAAACCGGAGAGAGACATGACCAACCTGACATTCTGCGCAACCGCTGCGGCTGTCGCGTTTTCCGCGACCGCGGCCTTTGCCGAAACCGAGATCACATGGTGGCACGCCATGGGCGGCCAGCTGGGCGAAACCGTCAATAAACTGGCCGAGGATTTCAACGCCTCGCAAGACGAATACAAGATCACTCCGGTCTATAAAGGCAGCTACGAAGAAACCCTGACTGCAGGTATCGCCGCCTTCCGCGCGGGCGAACAGCCCAACGTCATGCAGGTGTTCGACGCCGGTGCCGCGACCGTAATCGGAGCCAAGGGCGCAACCATCCCGGTTCAGGACCTTCTGGCCAATAATGGCGTCGACTTCGACATCAACGACTATATCGCCGGTGTGCGTTATTTCTATGCCGACAGCGACGGCAAGATGATCGGGATGCCCTTCAACTCTTCCACGCCGATCCTGTACTACAACGTGGACGCGCTGGAAGCGGCGGGCGTTACCCCGCCGAAAACCTGGGAAGAGTTCCAGGCGACAACCGCCCCCGCGCTGAAAGACGCAGGCTACATCGCGCTGAGCCAGTCGCACCTGCCCTGGATCTTCACCGAAAACTTCATGTCGCGCCACAACCTGCCGTTTGCCACCAACAACAACGGCTATGACGGCACCGACACGCAGATCCTGGTGAACAACGACGCCATCAAAGCGCATTTCACCGCTGTGTCCGAGTGGAAAGACGACGGTCTGTTCGAATGGTACGGCACCGGCTGGGGCGACAACGCCAAGCCGTTCGAGGAAGGCAAAGTTGCCATGTGGCTGGGTTCTTCGGGCTCGTTCGGCGGCCTACTGCAGAAAGATCTGCCGTTCGAATTCAGCGCGACCGAGTTGCCCTATTGGGAAGCAGTGACCGCCGAGCCCACACAGACCTTCATCGGTGGTGCCGCTCTGTTTGCCATGTCCGGCCAATCGGACGAGGAGAACAAAGCCACGGCCGAATTCTTCCGCTTCCTGACCGCGCCTGAAACCCAGTATTTCTGGCATCAGGAAACCGGCTATGTGCCGATCACCGAGGCCGCTTATGAAGTTGCCAAGAAAGACGGCCACTATGACCGTTACCCGGCTGCCGAAGTTGGCGTCAACCAGCTGCAAGACAAGGCTGGCGACAACACCAAGGGTTACCGCATGGGCTTTTACGTTCAGATCCGCGACATCATGAACCGCGAATATGGCCGTATCCTGACAGGTGAGACTAACGTGGAAACCGCGTTCAAAACCATCGAAGAGGAAGCCAACGAACTGCTGGCCCGCTTCGCCAAGACCCAGGGCTAAGCACCCGTATCACCCCCAGGGATGGTCGCGCTGTCACGGCGCGGCCATCGCTCTTTTTCTTACTGGACCACTCAATGAAACGTGCGGGCTTCGACAATATCTGGCTGCCTGTGGCGCTACTGCTGCCACAGCTGATGATCATCGCCATCTTTTTTTACTGGCCTGCGGGCTGGGCACTGCAATCCTCATTCTATCTGCAGGACCCTTTCGGGTTTGGCTCGACCTTTGTGGGTGGCGAGAACTACACGTCGCTTGTGGGCAACGACCAGTACAAGCGTGTCGCCGGATTTACGATCATCTACTCGGTTCTGGTGACGTTCTTCTCTCTGGCCATCGCGCTGTTGCTGGCCGTGAAGGCAGACAAGGTAATCCGAGGCGCCAAAACATATCGCACGCTGCTGATGTGGGTTTATGCCATCGCGCCGCCGGTCGCCGGCTTCATGGGTATCCTGTTCTTTGATCAAAGCACCGGACCGCTGACCAAGTTCTTTCAGATGTTCGGGTGGGATTTCAAACTGGGCGTGGACTACAACGCAACTGCAACCGCCATGGTCATCGTGGCCGTATGGAAGCAGATCCCGGTGAACTTCATCTTCTTCCTCTCGGGCCTGCAATCCATCCCCCGATCGGTGCGCGAGGCCGCGATGATCGACAACCGATCCGCCACCGGACGGTTCTGGCAGGTGACCTTCCCGCTGCTGGCCCCCACCGCATTTTTCTTGCTGATCATCAACATCACCTACGCCCTGTTCGACACGTTCGGCATCATCGATGCATTGATGAAGGGCGAGCCGGGCAACAACCCGATGACGCTGGTCTACAAGGTTTATCTGGACGGCTTTCGAGGCAACGACCTGGGCGGATCATCGGCGCAATCGGTCATCCTGATGGTGCTGGTTCTTTTGCTGACCGTGTTTCAGTTCCGGCTGGTGGAACGCCGGATTCACTATACGTAAGGGCTTTGGACATGGCTGAGACAACACTCGAAACTCCCGTTGAAACCCATCGTCCCCGCCGCATCAAATGGGGCGCGATCGGCGATCACATCGTCCTGATCCTAGGCGCTTTGCTGATGATGATACCACCGCTGCTGGCGCTGACCACAGCCAGCCATGATGCGGTGACGATCCACCGCGAGGGGTTGCAGCTGACGCTGGGCGACGATCTGGGCAAGAACTTCCATGCCGCCATGTTCGAAAAGGGTGGGTTCACCCAGACGGTGGATGGCACGCTGATGCTGATGAACTCGTTCATCCTTGGCATCGGCTTTGCGGTGGGCAAAATCGTGATTTCGATGATGGCGGCCTATGCCATCGTCTATTTCCGTCTGCGGTTCGCGACGCTGGCTTTCTGGGTCATCTTCACCACGCTTCTGCTGCCGCTTGAAGTCCGCATCTTGCCCTCATACGAGGCGATCCAGAAACTGGGCCTGACAAACACCTATACCGGTCTGATCGTACCGCTGATCGCATCCGCAACCGGCACGTTCTTTTTCCGTCAGTTCTTCATGTCCGTCCCTGAGGAGTTGGCCGAGGCCGCCCGGATTGACGGCGCAGGCCCATGGAAGTTCTTTGTCGATATCCTTGTACCGCTTAGCCGGACCATGATCGCTGCGATCTTCATCATCATGTTTGTCTTTGGCTGGAACCAATATCTGTGGCCGACACTGATCACGACGGATGAGAGCTTTTTCACCCTGGTCCGGGGCATCAAACAGATCGTGCTGTCCTACACTGATAGTCAGATCCCAGAACACGGGCAGGCATTGGCACTAGCCATTGTCGCGATGATCCCACCCGTGGCGATCGTCGTCTTTTTCCAAAACTGGTTCGTTAAGGGCCTCACAGAATCCGACAAATAAGGAATACGCGCATGGCTCAGGTTTCATTAGAGGGCATCCGCAAGGTCTATCCCAACGGCTTTCAGGCGGTTCAGACCACAAGCTTCACCATTCAGGACGGCGAGTTTGTCGTGCTGGTCGGCCCCTCGGGTTGTGGCAAATCCACCCTGCTGCGGATGATTGCGGGGTTGGAGGAGATCACCGAAGGTGAACTGAAGATCGGCGACCGGGTGGTCAATGACGTGGATCCGGCGGACCGGGACATCGCGATGGTGTTCCAGAACTATGCGCTATATCCGCATATGACGGTGCGCAAGAATATCGGCTATGGCCTCAAGAATCGCGGCACCCCGGCCTCCGAGATCGCGGCCAAGGTCGAAGACGCAGCCCGGATGCTGAACCTGACCGAGTATCTGGACCGCAAACCAGCGCAGCTGTCGGGCGGTCAGCGTCAGCGCGTCGCCATGGGCCGTGCCGTAGTGCGTGACCCGGCGCTGTTCTTGTTTGATGAACCGTTGTCGAACCTCGACGCTAAGCTGCGCAACCAGATGCGGATCGAGATTAAGGCCCTGCAACGCCGCCTTGGCACCACAGCCGTCTACGTGACCCACGATCAGGTCGAGGCGATGACGATGGCCGACCGGATCATCGTCCTGAACGCGGGCCGGATCGAACAGATCGGTACGCCGTCGGAAATCTACCACAACCCCGCCTCGACCTTCGTGGCCTCGTTCATGGGGGCACCACCGATGAACCTGATCCGGGCGGAAATCGATCAGAAACAGGTCAAAATAAATGGGTATGACGCGTTAATGGTCGCCCCTGAGGCGCTTAGCGGCCCGATCACAATGGGCATACGCCCCGAAGATGTAGAGCTAGACGCCCAAGGCCAGGTGAAGTTTCACATTGATATCCTTGAGGAATTGGGCGCTCATCGCCTGCTGCATGGGCGGATCGATGACCAGCCGTTCTCGGTCATGATTGGTAAAGAAGATACAGCCCATACAGGTGAAACACGGATCAAGTTGAAGCCCGAAGCACTGCGCCTGTTCGACAAGGATACGGGGCTGCGACTGTGATTACTCAAACCCTTGCGACGCTACCTGCGGTTTCACCGAACCAGCGGGCCGCAATCCTGTCGGCAGATCGCACGGCGCAAACACACCGTCATTTGCTTGGTGATCTTCCGGCATTGAATGCTGTCCAGGTGGGTGGAACACCTAAGGCAGACCAGTTGCCGTCAGAATTCACGGCCGCCGCCTGGAACGTTGAGCGCTGTTTGTTTCCGGAAGAGACGGCCGCGCATCTGCAAAGTGTCTCTCCTGATGTCGTTCTGTTGTCCGAAGTAGACCACGGCATGGCCCGCACGGCGCAACGGCACACGACCGAGGCAATGGCGAGCGCACTTGGCATGACCTATGCTTTCGGGGTCGAGTTTCACGAGCTTGGTTTGGGCGGAGCAACCGAACGCGCCTATTGCACGGACGCTACCAATTCTCTCGGTTGGCATGGCAACGCGATCTTGTCCTCGGTTCCGTTCGAACGTACGGCGCTTATCCGGCTGGACGATCACGGACACTGGTTCTGCACCGATTCCGGTGCCGCTGACCCAGAGCAGCCAAGAATCGGAGGTCGCATGGCGATCGCTGCGGTGGTTCCATACGGCCGCGGGCTTGTATGCCTGGTGTCCACACATCTGGAAAGCAATGCTGATGCTGCGCATCGTTTCGGTCAATTCCAGAAGCTGTTGCGAGCTATAGACGAATTCGCGCCCGGTCTGCCCGTTCTGATCGGAGGAGACCTGAACACCGGCAATCATATACCCCCCGCCTTTGATTGGAGGGACGAAACCCTGTTCGGATTGGCCGAATCTCAGGGCTATGATTGGGGTTTCACCGCGCCGGGTTTCACCACACGCCCCAGCCTTATCACGCCGCATCCCGAACGTCAGATGAAACTGGACTGGCTGGCTGGTCGGAAACTGACCCCGTTAGAGACAGGTATCGTGACGTCCATATCAAAAGATGGAAAGCCACTCTCGGATCATGACTGCGTCTGGAGTCGCATTACCTTTAAAGACCGAGCCGGGCGAAGTAATTCCTGACGCCCAGCTTGGCCCCGCACTTCAGGAGCTTTGCAAGGATAGACCCGCATCTGCCATATGGATGCTGAAACCTTTAGCGTTGGCAAAAGGGGTAAGAATTTCCCCAAGGCGCTTCAACACAGCTGCATCCTGACACGCAACTTCATATTTCGCTTCGAACTTCAAATCCAAAACATCACCGGCCACCAAGGTCCCGCGACCTAGCCCGTGACCCGAAAGAACCACACGCGCAGACGTTACTGAACACTCGGCCTCGACCGGAAGGCCCAAAAATCCATGAGGGTCTGACAAATCCGAGATCGCCCGAGCGATCAGCGCGTTGTCGTCTGCAACCCCACTGGCGGAGACGTCCCCTAGCACATCAAAAGTGGCGACTGTCATGGATATCAGAAGGCGGGAACCAGAGTGAACTGCTTCACCACTCGGCTCTCTATCGCGCCACGCTGTTGCCGGACCAGCCTGGCTGAAAAATAAAAACGACAGTGCCGCTAAAACAGTCGAAAAACAAATCCTACGCACAAAAAAACCAATCAACTAACTTTAACTTAAACTGGTAGTACCTCCTACAGGTGCGGCCTTGAAGATGGAAGCCCACTATATTTGGGGAAGTCTCCACACCCAAATACCTGACAGTAAAACTCAGGTTGACATAGTCGACTAATTCACTCAGTTATCAGGCAGCCGACGCTTTCGTGGCGCCGGACCTGAATTTCTGAGATGAAAGACCTGCCCCCAATGACCAGATTGATTGCAACCACAAGCGCCCTGACACTTTGCGCCGTTTCTGCGGTCGCTGCCCCGGCGAAAACTGATGTTCTGACCACTTACGCCAATATTGCCGAAGCCAAGTATCAAGACAGCCTGATTGCAGCCCAGACGTTGCAATCTGCAGTGAACGCGCTGATTGCCAACCCGTCAGATGCAACCCTGAACACTGCCCGCGCGGTATGGATCGCCGCCCGTGTTCCCTATCAACAGACCGAGGTCTACCGCTTTGGCAACGCGATTGTTGATGACTGGGAAGGCAAGGTGAACGCGTGGCCTCTGGACGAAGGTCTGATCGACTATGTCGATGCCGCCCACGGCGGGCCGTCGGATGAAAACGAGCTTGCAGCACTGAACGTCATCGCCAATCCAAGCTTTACGCTGTCGGGCGAAACAATCGACGCATCGGAAATCACACCTGAATTGCTGGCAGAAACCCTGCACGAAGCAGACGGGATCGAGGCAAACGTGGCCACTGGCTACCACGCGATCGAGTTTCTTTTGTGGGGTCAGGACCTGAACGGCCATGATGCTGGCGCAGGTGACCGTCCGTGGACCGATTATGCCCAAGGTGACGACTGCACCGGCGGACATTGCGACCGACGCGGTCAATACCTAAGCGCAGCCACCGACCTGTTGGTCAGCGATCTGGAGTGGATGGCAACCCAGTGGGCCGAAGGTGGTGATGCGCGCGTTGCTTTGACCGAAAACGAAGCTGCAGGTGTCAGCGCAATTCTAACTGGTATGGGTTCGCTGTCTTATGGCGAACAGGCGGGCGAGCGGATGCGTCTTGGCCTGATGCTGAATGACCCGGAAGAAGAGCATGATTGTTTTTCTGACAACACCCATAACAGCCACTATTACGACGGCTTGGGCATCCAGAACGTTTATCTGGGCAGCTACACCCGGATCGATGGAACTCCGATTTCAGGGGCATCACTGTCCGATCTGGTCACCGCGACCGACCCGGCGCTGGACGCTGAGATGAAGGTTAAGCTGGCCAACACCATGCAGGCATTGGGCCTGATCAAATCGACTGCTGAAGCCGGTTTTGCATATGACCAGATGCTGGAACGCGGCAACGAAGGTGGCGAAGCTTTGATCATGGGCGGCGTGAACGGTCTGGTCGACCAGACCAAAACGATCGAACGGATCGTTACGACGCTGGAGCTGGATCAGATCAGCATCGAAGGTTCGGACAGTCTGGATAACCCGAACGCAGTATTTCAGTGACCTTGGCCGAGAGGCGGCTCACCGCCGCCTCTCGGGCTTTTGAGAGCTGAATGACAGTATGACGCAGGACTTCCGTCAATTAACCTACTATTATAGTCAGATTAGCAGCCTAAGGCATCTTGCCATGATCGTTTGCCATTGCACGAACATCTCGGACACCGAAATCCATGCCGCGATCGACTGGATGCGCGCGTCGGACCCCCATGCAGTGATCACCCCGGGCAAAATCTATCATGCCCTTGGAAAATCAGCGGATTGTGGCGGATGCATGCCACTTTTCCTAGACACGATGCGTTCCAGCGATAAGCTGGAAGTCCCCATGCAACTTCGCGCGTTGCGCAGCGAAGTATCACAGGAGAGTGCAGATGAAGGGCGACCCCAAAGTAATCGAATACCTCAACAAATCCCTGCGGCATGAGCTGACAGCGGTCAGCCAGTATTGGTTGCACTACCGTTTGCAGGAAGATTGGGGTCTTGGCCATATGGCCAAGAAAAGCCGCGAGGAAAGCATCGAAGAGATGGGCCACGCAGACAAGCTGATCGAACGGATCATCTTTCTGGAAGGCCACCCCAACCTACAAAAGCTGGACCCTCTCCGGATCGGACAAACGCCCAAAGAAACGCTGGAATGCGATCTGGCCGCCGAACACGACGCGCGCGCTTTGTATGTTGAGGCCCGCGAATACTGCCGCGAAGCCGGGGACTACGTAACCATGTCCCTGTTTGAAGAATTGATCAGCGACGAAGAGGGTCATATCGACTTCCTCGAAACGCAGCTTGATCTGTATGAAAGGATTGGCGAAGCCAATTATGCGCATCTCAACGCATCGAAAATGGACGAAGGCGAGTAAACTTTCGATCTTGGCGGTGGCGGCTTTGGCGGCCACCCCCTCACTGTCCGGCGAATTGCAGGACCTTCACCTCAACTTTCTGCCGAGAACCGAAGACGAGGCCGCGCGGATCGCCAAAGTGACCGCCCCGCCTGAAGATTTCAGCGCACCGCAACAGTTCGAAGAGTTGCCCGCAGGGGCGGCGACTGTTCGTTTGCGCACGGATGCGGACGCGTTTTCGCAACCGTCAGGCAATCTGGAATTCGAACAGGAGCTGGACTTCAAGGTCGGCAATGGGCTTTTTAAAAAGCTCTGGGTCTCCTCTCCGTCATCGACATTGGCGTCAGATGGGCTGGGCCCGCTCTATAATGCGCGGTCGTGCCAGCGATGCCACATCAAAGACGGGCGCGGTCATACGCCAAATGGGCTGAATGACAGTGCCGTGTCGATGTTCCTGCGCATATCGATCCCCGGCGGGGCCAACCCTACCGAGATCGAAGATTACATCGCCACGCAACCTGAACCAAACTATGGCGGGCAGATGCAGGATCTGGCACTGCCCGGCCATCCGGCAGAATACCGGCTGGACATCACATATGAGGACGTCCTCGTTACGCTTGCAGATGGCGAAACTGTCACGCTGCGCAAGCCGACATATGTCGCCGCAGATCTGGGTTACGGGCCGTTACACCCTCAGGCCATGCTTAGCCCGCGGGTCGCGCCACAAATGATCGGCTTGGGATTGCTGGAAGCGATTCCGGTCGAAGACCTACTGGCCAAGGCCGATCCCGACGACGCAGACGGAGACGGCATTTCCGGGCGACCCAATATCGTTTGGGCCACAGAATATGCGCAGCCCATGATGGGCCGCTTTGGCCATAAGGCCGGAATGCCCACGATCATGGAGCAATCGGCAGCGGCCTTTGCCGGAGATATCGGAATTTCAAGCCCGCTTTATCCTGCTGGCCACGGCGATTGCACTGAATTGCAGGTGAATTGCGTGAAGGCGCCGCATGGCGATGGCGACGACCGCACTTTCGAGATCGACCAGCAAGGCATGGACCTGATCACCTTTTACAGCAGGAATCTGGGGGTGCCCGAGCGTCACAACTTGGACGATCCACAAGTTCTCCGCGGAAAACAGGTGTTCCACGAAACGGGATGCACGTCGTGCCACACCCCGTCATATGTGACTCACCGCTTGGAAGACCGCCCCGAGCACAGTTTCCAATTGATCTGGCCCTACACCGATCTGTTGCTGCACGATATGGGCGAAGGTTTGGCCGACAACCGCCCCGAAGCGCGGGCCACAGGCCGGGAATGGCGCACTGCTCCTCTGTGGGGAGTGGGCCTGACACAACAGGTTTCGGGTCATACCCAGTTTCTGCATGACGGGCGCGCACGCTCGCTGCTCGAAGCGATCTTGTGGCACGGAGGGGAAGCACAGACCGCTCGTGACACAGTTGTTGCCATGCCAAAACCCGATCGCGACGCCCTGATCCGCTTTCTAGAGAGTCTATGATGCGTAAATTCGCTTTGGCCCTATCAATATGTCTGCCTGCAGTGGTGTCGGCACAGGATCGTGGGCAAGTTCTTGCGGATGTGACTGAAGAACACATACTGCCCAGATTTTCTGAATTGTCAGAGGGGACCTTTGTGCTGTCCGCAACAGCGCAGGCCGATTGTACATCTGAATCGTCTGAACTGCGCGCCGCTTATCACGCTGCTTTCGACAAATGGATTTCCGCCAGCCACCTTAGGTTTGGTCCATCCGAAGTGGACGATCGTGCGTTTGCTTTGGCTTTCTGGCCCGACACCAAGGGGTTCACAGCCAAAGCGTTGTCCGGGCTGATTGCTTCGGAGGACACTGCTGTCGAAACCCCTGAACTCTTCGCTGAAACCTCGATCGCCGGTCGCGGATTTTTTGCTTTGGAACAGATGATTTTCGAACCTCAGTTTTCGGACCAGGGTACCGAGGTTTATCGTTGCGCGCTCATTCGTGCCATCACGATTGACATCAACAGCAATGCCAACGCCATGTCGGAAGAATGGAAAGTTTACGCGCCATCATTGTCCCAGCCAGGTGCCGACAGCCCTTACCGCTCGGATGACGAAGCCCTGCAAGAGTTATTTAAATCGCTGGTCACAGGGCTGGAATTCACCGCCCAAACACGTTTGGGGCGTCCGATGGGGACTTTCGATCGACCCCGTCCCAAGCGCGCCGAGGCACGTCGCTCTGGCCGCTCGCTGAGGCACGTAGAGCTATCTTTGATCGCACTGAAAGACCTGGCGAAACATCTATCCGCAAACCACCCCGAAATTTCGGCCGATCTCAATCGTGCATTCGAAAAAGCAATCCTCCGCGCACAATCCTTGGATGATCCGACACTTGACAGAGTGTCGTCACCGCAAGGACGGCTTCGTATCGAGGCTCTGCAGCAGTCAATCGAAGATTCCCGTCAGATTGCCGCAACTCGGCTAGGCCCGACTTTGGGTATCAGCGCCGGGTTCAACTCATTGGACGGGGATTGACAGATGACCAACCGACGTCATTTTCTGGCCGGCCTGGTGGCTACAGGTCTCGTCCCGATGCGCGGTTGGGCAGCTGTCGGCGCGCCTGATTTTCTAGCCGCTGCGCTCTTTCCAGACGACTCCTACCGGCTTGTCGGGCTAGCAGTAGACGGTGACATTCAGTTTTCCCTTCCGCTGCCAGCTCGTGGCCATGCTGCAGCTGCCCACCCATCCCGCGCGCAGGCCGTCGCGTTTGCCCGACGACCAGGTACTTTCGCTGTGGTCATCGACTGCGCGGCAGGTGCTGAGATGGCTCGGCTGAAAGCACCCGAAGGTCGCCATTTCTATGGCCACGGCGTGTTTTCAGCGGATGGCTCGCAACTCTTCACTACCGAAAACGACTATGAGGCGGGCACGGGTCTGATCGGCGTCTGGGACACGGCGACATATTCCCGACAAGGCGAGTTTCCCTCGGGCGGGGTTGGTCCGCACGACGTGCGCCTGATGCCTGATGGCAAGACGCTGGTCGTGGCAAATGGCGGGATAGAAACCCACCCCGAGACGGGGCGCACCAAGCTGAACCTACCCGTGATGCAGCCAAGCCTGGCCTATCTGGACTTGGCGGGCACGGTGCTAGAGCAGGTCACGCTGCCAAGAGCGCTGCACAAGAATTCGATCCGCCATGTGGCGGTGCGGTCTGATGGGGTGGTGGCGTTTGCGATGCAATGGCAGGGGGACAGGACGCAGCATCCTCCGCTACTGGGTCTACACCAGCGCGGCGAGGACCCCCTCTTGTTGGCCGCCTCAGCAGCCGACCAGAACACGCTTCAGGGCTACGCCGGCAGCATCGCCTTTACTAGAGACGGCCAAAGCGTCGCCATCACATGCCCGCGCGGCGATGCGTTGCATCAATTCGACGTCACTACCGGCGCGCTGACCGCCGCTCTCACTCTTGAGGATGTCTGCGGCATCGGCCCCGGCCCCACGGGATTTGTCTTTACCACCGGAACCGGGCAGATCGGAGCCTTCACCTCCTCAGTCCGCATCTCAGCCCACCCAGACTGCCATTGGGACAATCACTTGATCCCGGTCGGCACTTGCGCGTAACTTCGTTACTTCCCGTCACATAGATTACACTTGGACGAATCAAACTGCTGCCGTATGGGCAGGCGCAAAACCGCACCCCCACGGATCAAAGGACTGACTTGATTGAAACAGACGCCCGACGCACCGCATTCCATCTATGGAGTTGAGAAATGGGGCAAGGGCCTTGTCGAGGTTACAGAGCAGGGCGAGATCGGCCTGCGAAACCCACTGGTCCCCGACGCGGCTGCGATCAGCCTGCCGGGTATTCTGGCCGATCTGGATGACCGGGGGATCAAGGCGCCGATGGTGCTGCGGGTCAGTTCCTATCTGGAACATGAGATCGCGCATCTGAACGAAAGTTTTGCCGACGCCATCGCACGCGTGGGCTACAAAGGCCCCTATCGCGGCGTGTTTCCGATCAAGGTCAACCAGCAGGCACAGGTGGTCGACCGCATCGTCGAGTTCGGCAAGAAATACAACTATGGGCTTGAAGCCGGATCGAAGCCCGAACTGGTCGTGGCGCTAGCCCATCGTTTGGCCCCCGAGGCGCTGATCGTCTGCAACGGCGTCAAGGATGCCGAATTCATCCAACTGGCCATCCTCTCCCGCAAGATCGGTTTCAACACCGTCATCGTTCTGGAAAGCCCGAAAGAGGCGGACACGGTGATCGAGGTCTATAACGAGCTGGGCATCGAACCCCTGATCGGCGTGCGGGTGAAACTGACCAACCAGATCAGCGGCAAATGGGAAGAAAGCTCCGGCGATCGCTCGGCCTTTGGCATGAACACCGACCAACTGGTCGCCACCGTGGACAAGCTGAAGGCGGCAGGGCTGCTGCACTGCCTGAAGCTACAGCACTCGCATCTGGGATCGCAGGTGCAGGACGTCAACGACGTGCGCCGCGCCGTGGGCGAGGCGTGCCGGTATTACACCGAACTCACGCGCGAGGGCGTACCGCTGACCCACCTGGACCTCGGCGGTGGTATGGGCGTGGACTATACCGGTGAGAAAAAGGCCGCCGAAAATTCGATCAACTACACGGTTGAGGAATACTGCGCCAACGTGGTCGAAACCGTTGCCTATGCCATGGATGAGGCCGAAATTGCGCACCCTACGCTGGTCACCGAAAGCGGGCGCGCCGTGGTGGCGACCTCGTCTATGCTGGTCTTCAACGTGCTTGAGAGCACCCTCTACGATGCACCGACCGGCCCCGAAGTTGAACCCGACGATCACCATTTGGTCGCCGACCTTGCCGCCGTTCACGGATATCTCAGTAGCGATCGCCTGCAGGAATGCTGGAACGACGCCACTTTCTACCGAAACGAGCTGCGCGCCCTGTTCCGCCGCGGCTATGTCGACCTGCGCCAGATGGCCCGCGCCGAGCGTATCTACCTGTCGCTGATGGCCCGCCTCAAGGCGCTGGCGGCCAGTGAGGAACTGGACACGGATGTGGACGACCAGCTTGAGAAAGTGGCTGATATCTACCACTGCAACTTCTCGCTGTTCCAATCCCTGCCCGATGTCTGGGCCATCGACCAACTTCACCCAATCGTCCCGCTGCAAGGGCTGAACGAAACGCCGGACCGCCGCGCGGCGCTGAGCGACATCACCTGCGACAGTGACGGCAAGATCGACCGGTTCATTCTGGCCGACGGCGTCTCGCCCAGCCTGCCGGTGCATTCCCTGCCCGAGGACAGTGAGTACTTCATGGGCGTCTTCTTCGTCGGTGCCTATCAGGAAACGCTGGGCGATCTGCACAACCTGTTTGGCGACACCAACGTCGTCACAATCGACTTGCGCGCCGATGGTGGCTTCGACCTGCTGCATGAACAAGAGGGCGATACGATCAGTCAGGTCCTGTCCTATGTCGAGTTCGACCCCCAAGACTGTGTCGCCGCCTTCCGCAAAATGGTGGACGAGGCGATCTCGACCGGTACTCTGATGGCCAAAGACCGCAAAACCCTGATGAGCGCGTATCGCGACTCCATCAACGGCTACACCTATTACGAATAACCCCCTGAGAGGAGACGACCCCCATGGGAACTTTGAGTGGCAAAACACTGGTTGTCGGCGCAGGCGGCGTATCCCACGCCGCCGTGCACAAGATGGCGATGAACTCGGACATCTTCACCGAGATCACTCTCGCCAGCCGCACGAAATCGAAATGCGATGCCATCGCCGCAGCCGTGAAAGAACGCGTTGGGGTCGAGATCAAGACCGCCGAACTGGACGCCTACAAGGTCGAAGACACGGTCAAACTGATCAAGGAAACCGGGGCCGAGATCCTCGTAAACCTCGCCCTGCCCTATCAGGATCTGGTGCTGATGGATGCCTGCCTTGAGGCCGGTATCCACTACATCGACACCGCGAACTATGAGCCCGAGGACGAGGCCAAGTTCGAATACCACTGGCAATGGGCCTATCAGGAGCGCTTCAAAGCGGCCGGCCTGACCGCCATTCTCGGGTCTGGCTTCGATCCGGGTGTGACCAGCGTATTCGCCAAATGGCTGAAGAAACACAAGCTCGACACGATCCGCCAGATCGACGTTCTGGACGCCAATGGCGGCAGCAACGATCAGGAATTCGCCACCAACTTCAACCCGGAAATCAACCTGCGCGAAGTGCTGGCCGAAGTCCGCCACTGGGAAGGTGGTGAGTGGAAACACTCCCCCGCCATGACCCATAAGGTCGAGTTCGACTTCCCCGCCATCGGCCCAAAGAACATGTACCTGATGTATCACGAGGAACTGGAGAGCCTCAGCACCCACTTCCCCGAGATCGAGCGCGCCCGATTCTGGATGACGTTCGGCGACGCCTACATCATGCACGCCAAAGTGCTGGAAAACGTCGGCATGACTCGCATCGATCCGGTGATGCATGACGGCAAGGAAATCATCCCGATCCAGTTCCTGAAAACCTTGCTGCCCGATCCCGGCGATCTGGGCGCGGAAACCAAGGGCAAAGCCTGCATCGGCGACATCGCCACAGGTCAGGCCAAGGATGGCTCAGGCGAAAAGACCTTCTACATCTACAACATCTGCGACCACGAGGAGTGCTACGCCGAGGTCGGCAGCCAGGCCGTTAGCTACACCACCGGCGTTCCAGCAATGATCGGCGCGGCCCAGGTGCTGAAAGGCAACTGGACCGAGCCCGGCGTCTGGAACATGGAACAGCTCGATCCTGATGACTTCATGGACATGCTGAACACCCACGGCTTGCCGTGGCAGGTCCACGAACTCGACGGCCCGGTCACCTTCTGATCCGCGCGGGCGGCCCCCACGGCCGCCCTGCTTCATCTGGCTAAAAATACCTCGGGGGGGACCGGGGGGCTGGCCCCCCGGCCTCTCCACAATCGGAGACGCCTGACATGTCCGACATGATGACCACCCAAGCCGGCGACGCCGGTGCCTTTCGCAATTTCGACCTCAGCCGCGTCCCCACTCCCTGCTTCGTGGTCGACGAAAAGGCGATCGAGCGAAACCTGCGCATCCTCTCCGATATCGGCACACAATCTGGCGCGCATGTCCTGAGCGCGCTCAAGGCCTTCTCCATGTTCTCGCTCGCCCCGCTGGTGCGCCAGCACCTCGGCGGCACCTGCGCCAGTGGCATCTACGAGGCCCGCCTCGGCCGCGAGGAATATGGCGGTGAAGTCGCTACCTTCTGCGCTGGTTACAAAGACGCAGATATAGAAGAAATCCTGTCGCTGTCGGACCACATCATCTTCAATTCGCCCGCGCAAAAGGACCGGTTTCTCACGAAAGCCCAAGCCGCAAACGTTCAGGTCGGACTGCGCATCAACCCGGAGCATTCCGAAGGCGAGATCCCCAAATACGACCCCTGCGCGCCCTGCTCGCGCCTAGGAACGCCCGTCAGCCAGCTGACCGAAGATACGTTGACCGGTGTAGACGGGCTGCACATGCACACGCTCTGCGAACAGGGATTCGAGCCGCTTCAACGCACATGGAAAGCCGTAGAACCGAAACTCAAACCCTTCCTCGGCCAATTCAAATGGCTAAATTTCGGCGGCGGACATCACATCACCCGCGATGACTACGACCGCCAAGGGCTGATCGCATTCATCAAGACCATCCGCGAAACGTACAACGTCGATATCTACCTCGAACCCGGCGAAGCCGTCGCTTTGGACGCGGGCATTCTGATCGGTGAAATCCTCGACCTGCCCATCAATGGCATGAATCTCGCCATCACCGATATCTCGGCCACCTGCCACATGCCCGACGTGATCGAGGCCCCCTATCGCCCTGCCCTGATGGACGAGGCAGATGCAGGCCATACCTACCGCCTCGGCGGCCCCTCCTGTCTGGCAGGCGACGTTATCGGCGACTACACATGGGACAAACCGCTGGAGATAGGTCAGCGCTTTGCCTTCCTAGATCAGGCGCATTATTCGATGGTCAAGACCAACACGTTCAATGGGGTGCCCCTGCCGACCATCGCCCTGTGGAACAGCGAAACGGACACGCTTAAGATCATCAAAGAGTTCGGCTATGACGACTTTAAGGACCGCCTCTCATGAGCATTTTCCTCGACAGTGAACTGACCACGTCCGAGCGCACCGAAGACGCGCGGTTCCGCGTGATCCCGGTGCCGCTGGAGCGCACCGTATCCTACGGTTCGGGCACCGCCAAAGGCCCCGAAGCCATCATCGAAGCCAGCAACGAACTGGAGCGTATCACCGGCCATACCGAGCCCTGCGTCGAGGGCATTTTCACCGAAAACCCGCTGGATTGCGAAGGCGCCCTCCCTGAAGTCATGGAACGCCTTGCCCAACGCACCGAGGCTGCCATTCGTGCAGGCAAAGTGCCAGTAACGCTGGGCGGAGAGCATTCCCTCAGCTACGGCGCAGTGATGGGCGTGGCACGTGCGCTGAACCAACCCGTCGGCATCGTCCAGATCGACGCCCATGCGGATCTGCGCAATGCCTATCAGGGCGAGAAGCATTCGCACGCGTCAGTTATGCATCTGCTGGCTGAAGAAGGCATCAAACTGGCCCAATTCGGCGTCCGCGCGTTTTCCACCGAAGAGGCGCAAAGCCGTCTGAAAAACCACGTCTTCCATGTGGATGCCGAGGAGCTGGTCACAGGCAATATCCACGCCGTCGACCTGCCCGAGGATTTCCCCGAGCTGGTCTATGTCAGCTTTGACGTGGACGGTCTGGACCCTTCGTTGATGCCTGCCACCGGCACCCCGGTTCCGGGCGGGCTCGGTTACTACCAAGCCCTGCGGTTGGTCGAACATGCCCTTAAAGGCCGCAAATGCGTGGGGTTCGACGTGGTCGAATTGGCCCCCGATGGCAACGCGGCGTGGGATTTCACCGTCGCGCAGATCGTCTATCGGCTGATGGCGTCCTGTTAACCTTCGGAAGTCTCGTTCAATTCCATATGCCCCTCGCCCTTGTTCAATACGCGACGCAGCATGGGCTCGAAAAACTCCAGCGGCTTGGTCGGGTAGTTCGGGTCGAACGCCTTCTGATCGTATTCATGGCAGAAATAGCGGCAGTCTTCCCAGTACGGGCTGTCGCGGTACTTGTCGCGGGCGTTTCGATCGCCGCCAAGGTGGTGGTTGTAGTAGTAACCCTGAAACACGCAGTGATGTTTCAATATCCAATAGGCCTTCTCGCTGACATAGGGCTTCATCATCGCCGCTGACAGCTCACCGTGATTGTATGGTGACAGGATATCGCCGGTGTCATGGATCAGGGCAGCGACCACCAGCTCCTCATCAGCCCCATCCTCATAGGCGCGGGTCGCGGCCTGCAAACTATGCTGATAGCGGTTGACAGGGTATGGCGTCCACTCCTCGTCCAGCGACCGGATCGCGTCCAGAATACGGTCGGGCAAAGCGGCATTGTACGCCTCTTCATACTCCATGACCGCATCCCAATCGGCTTTCGTCGCCTCTTCGAAACTAGTCCAGGTGGGTTTGTGGCTTTTGTCCAGCATGACACGGTCCTTATGCACATCGTTCACCACAGAGTAGCGCGGAACCATGACTCCAAAAAAATGATTTGATTTTATCAATTTGATGAAAAAATACTTTCAACATGCAAATCACAGCGCTCGAGACTTTCCTATGCGTGGCCGAAACCGGAGGGTTCCACGCCGCCGCCCGCAAGCTGAACGTGACACAGACCGCAGTCAGTGCCCGTATCCGGTCGATCGAGGAAGCGACCGGAAAATCACTGTTTAACCGCGGTGCAGGTGGCACCACCCTGACTGATTTTGGTCGACAATTCCGCCCCTATGCCGAGCAGATGCTGTCTCTGTGGTCTTTTGCTTCGCGGGACTTGCCTGCTCAATCGACAAACCGGATAGCTCTGCGTCTTGGAGCGCAACTCAGCATCTGGGATCCATTGCTTGTCGATCTTGCTGTTCGATTTGAGCAGAAACTGGGCCAGTTGCTACTGACCCTTAACTACGACCACGATCTGGACATGATCGACGCGGTCGCCACACATGTATTGGACGCGGCCCTTACCTACGAAAAACCGTCAGACACACGGATCATTTCTGACGAACTAGCCCCAGAGCGCTTGCGGCTCGTCAAATCCGCAGGCTCGGGCGGCGACCCGGTGTTCGTCAACCTGGAACTAGGTGAGGTCTATCAGGACCATGTTCGCTCAACCGCGCGCAGTGCATCGGGACAAACAGTGTTTCTGGGCAATTGCATGATGGCGCTTCGCTATATCCTGCGGCGGGGCGGGATCGGCTATTTTCCAGACTACGTTATCGCCGACCATCTGGCATCTGGCGAATTGACGGCTGTGCCCGACGCGCGCGATCTGATGTTGCCACTCTATCTGGTCACGCGCCGTTCCAGCCCCGCGTTTGACAACATTCGGGATTGCCTGACTGATCTGAGAAAACCTGTCTAAGCCGCAGACGCCTGCCGCAGTCTGGACCGTCCTCTTACCAACGGCCTCCCTGCGATTAGCAGGAACAGACATGATATCAGGATACCGATAATTGCTGGCAAATACAGCACGATCCACAACCCCGGATCGGCAACGACAATGGGCGAAACAAAACCGCGCACACCCTCTAAAAGCACCAAAATCGTAAAGGCACCGAAAATCTGCGGCCATAGGCCAAATCGCGAAAAACTACCCAGCATCAGGGTTGCGTATCCGGCCATTGAAACGGCGACGCAAATGGCAATCCACGAGAACCTCTGATGCAGCTCCTCGATCAATTCACCCTCAGTGAACCCTTCCGCCGCTGCTATTTCCGCCCGGTTTTGAAAAAGCTCATTGGTCGGGATCGCCTCGAGGCTTCGTTCTGTCATCCGATTGGTGTTCGTTAACCCTGAGATGTCGTACGAGGCGTCCTCGAACAGTGTCGAAGAAAGCGTTTTGCCCTCTTGATCCAGGCGCAAAGCAACACCGTCCACCATAACCAGATGGATACCCGAACCGCCATTGACCAGATAGGCCGTTTTACTGGAGTAGCTCACGGGAGTTGCCTCATCCCTGCGGTCGGACACAAAGACCTCGTGCAAAGTCCCATCCAGGTCAATCCGACCGATATATACCGTGACGCCAGTGGTCGGGTGCAGAAACTCACCTTCGTTCAACAGTTGAGCGGTCACGTCGCCTGCGACTTCGGCCTGACGCAGTTCCAGCTGTTCGACCGAGGCAGGGCGCAGGAAAATACTGATCGACGCCATCATGGCGCCAGACACAAGACCAAACAGGAAAACCGCGCGCGCAAGGCGCCACGGGCTGGACCCGGTCGCCAGCATTACGGTCAATTCACTTTCACGACTCAGCCGGTTGGTTGCGTAGACGGCCGCAGCAAATACAGCCATTGGCATCACGGTTCGGATTAGCGTAGGCAGAGTCAGAGCGGTAAATTCCAGAAACACAAGCGCCGACTGCCCGCCACTGATTACCCGGTCAAACAGGCTGACCGAGCGAGTGATCCAGAAGACCCCCACCAGAATTAGAGTGAAAAAGCCGAACAGAATCAGCAATTGTCGCAGGAAATATCCATCGAAACGCGACATGTATCCTCATCCGGCCCTTGGGTGTTTCACCGGACAATATGCCAATCGCTGGGCCGAGGAAACCAGAATGCGAAGGAATAGCCCAAATTGACCGTCCGTCGTCAGGGATTTTGGAGCAAATTACATTATCTTCGCGTACGGTCAGGCCGTCGGTCGCCCTGGTGCGTCACCCAATGCAAGCAACAACAGGATCGCCAATAAGGGTGATGCGACAAGACCTATCAGAAACCAGATGAGACCGGATCGGTTGCGGCGCCCCGCCATCGTGATTGGCAGAATGTAGAGCCAGATCACGAAAATCAATAACAAGAGCAAAAGAACAAGTTGGATAATAGGTGCGTCCATATCTGAGCCTCGTAATTTTATTACGAACCTGCCCGTTCTACGCGCAGTGTCAACACCGGCCGTTAGTTGTGTATTGACACAAAAAGCCCCGGATCCCGTGATCCGATCTCTCGACATACTGATACAAAGTGTAATTTGGCAGGGGCAGCAGGGTTCGAACCCGCGACCTACGGTTTTGGAGACCGTCGCTCTACCAACTGAGCTATACCCCTAAGGTGCGCATCAGATATGCCAGCCGCGCGGCGGACTCAAGAGGCTTTTTCAGATTCTGTTGCTCTAAACCTATGCGACAAACAAGTTGCGCATGGCGTTGAGTTCTATAAGACACAATTTGCTTGGCAGAAGGACCCCGCCCGTGAGTATCCGCAAGAAGATCGCTGATAGTGAAGCCCTGTTGAACTGGGCCGCGCGGCGCATTGCGTGGTATATCCGGCTGGTCCATCGCAACACCGAATGGCAGCGTATTGGCTATGAGGAACTGGACCAGTTGGCCGAACAGGGCGAACCGGTCATCGTTGTGCTGTGGCACCAAAGGCTGGCGCAATCGCCCTATTTCTATCCGCTGGACAAGGGGCCCATCTGCTCCATCACCTCGTCTGCGCGCGCGGGCAGCATGGTTGGTCGAGTGCAGAAATTGTTCGGCATGGACACGATCGCCATGACCAGCAAGAAATCGAACAACATTGCTGTGTCGCGCGAAGTGATCGGCAAAATGAAGCAAGGCATTTCCATCGGCATCGCCGCCGACGGTCCACGTGGGCCGGAAAGGGTGTTGTCCACGGTGCCTTTAGTCTGGGCAAGGACCTCGGGCAAGCGGGTGTTCGGGATTACTTTTTCCGCGGAACATGGTCGCGAGGCAGGCACATGGGACCGGTTGCTGATGCCGCGCCCCTGGCGCAACAAGGGCGTGTTTATTTGCCGGGAATGGACGGAAACCGTGCCGCGCAAAGCCTCGGACGAGCAGATCGAGGGCCTGCGCCTCAGCCTTGAACAACATATGAATGACATCACGGCCGAGGCCGACCGCATGGTCGGGCGCGAGCCTTGGTCGCCGTCCTAACCGCCGCGCAAACGCTGCATTAGGTAAACTTCACTGCCTTCCGGGATCGGTTCGGTCAGACCGGTTGCGATGACGCGTCCGTCGATGGCGATGGACACGCCCGCCTCAATTGGGCCTTCCAGTTGCGGATGCGTCCTGACCAGTTCCCGTAGCAGATCGCCGGTGGTTTTGGCCTCGACCTCCACCACCTGCTGACCCCCGGTCAAAGACCGGAGGCCGGACCAGAGGTGGACCTCAACCATTGTCCTTGAGCGCCGCCAGAATGCGCGGCGGGGACATTGGCAGTTGCTTCATCCGCACGCCAGCTGCGTTGGACACAGCATTGGCGATGGCGGCCAAGGGCGGCACGATGCCCGTCTCACCCACACCGCGCACACCGAACGGATGGCCGGGGTTGGGCACTTCGACGATCACCGTGTCGATCATGGGCAGGTCGCTGGCAACGGGGATGCGATAGTCAAGGAAGATCGAGTTCTGCAACCGACCATCCTCGCCATAGATATATTCCTCGTTCAACGCCCAGCCGATACCTTGCGCGGCACCGCCCTGGAACTGGCCCTCGACATAGGTCGGGTGGATCGCCTTACCGGCGTCCTGAATGACCGTATAGCGGGTGATCGTGGTCTTGCCGGTTTCCGGATCGACCTCGGCGTCAACAATGTGGGTGCCAAAGGACACGCCTGCGCCTTCGGGCGTCGCCTCGAAATGGCCCGAGATCGGACCTCCGGTGCGTCCCATTTTGGCAGTGATATCTGCCAGCGGCATCGGGTCAAAGTCGCCCGCGTTCGGGCCCGAAGGCACGGCGCAACCGTTTTCCCACTTCACGGCTTCAACCGGGATATCCCATTTGGCCGCTGCACGTTCGCACAGTTTTTCGACAGCATGGCGCGCCGCCTTGATCGTCGCCAGACCCGAAGCATAGGTCACCCGGCTACCGTGGCTGACGTCGTTATACCCCAGCGTTGCGGTGTCTGCGACGGTGACACGGATGTTCTCATATGGAATGCCCAACACCTCGGCCGCCATCAGCGCCATCGACGCGCGCGAGCCGCCGATGTCGGGCGTGCCCACCATCAACTGGGCTGAACCGTCTTCGGACAATGCCAGGGTTACCGAGGTTTCGCCCCCGTGGTTGAACCAGAAGCCGCAGGAGACGCCGCGTCCCTGCCCCGGTTTCAACGGCGCCGAATAATGCGGATGCGCCTTGGCGGCCTCGAGCGTTTCCACCAGACCGATGCGTTCATAGCGCGGGCCATAGCTGGCCTTGGTACCCTCATGCGCGGCGTTCTTCAGACGCACCTCGATCGGGTCGAGACCCAGCTTGTTGCACATCTCATCAATGACCGACTCGACCGCAAAAGCCCCCATCGGCGCGCCGGGCGCGCGATAAGCGGCTTGCTTGGGACGGTTGGCCATCACGTCATAACCGATCTGTTTGACGTTGGTCAGGTTATACGCCGCGAATGCACACATGGCGGTCATGTCACCCGGCGCACCAGGGAACGCACCGCCCTGCAGACGGAATTCTCCACGAGCCGCAGTAATAGTGCCGTCCTTCTTCATGCCGATCTTGATATCCATCGAGGCCGAGGCGGTTGGCCCTGTCGCCCGGAACACTTCGGATCGGGTCATGACCAGCTTGACCGGGCGGTTCGCCTTGCGGCTCAGCGCAAGCGCGACCGGTTCGATGAACACAGTCGTTTTGCCGCCAAAGCCGCCGCCAATCTCGGACGCAGTTACGCGCAGCTGCGAGGTCTCAATTCCCAGCAACGCCGCGCAGGTCTTTTGCGCGATCCAGTGGCCTTGCGTGGTGCACCACAGCTCACCTTTGCCGTCATTGCCCAGCAGGCCAAGACAGGCGTGCGGCTCGATATAGCCCTGATGGGTCGCCTCGGTGACAAAGCTATCTTCAAGGACCAGATCTGCCTCGGCAAAGCCAGCGTCGACATCGCCATGACCGCTTTCGTGATACCGCACAACGTTGGGGTGCATCCCTTCGGGCACGGAATAATCCGCCGCACCTTCGCGGATGACCGGTGCATCCGGGGCCATCGCTTTGTCTACGTCGGTCACATGAGGCAGCACCTCATACTCGACCTCGATCAGCTTCAGCGCATCCCGCGCGGCCAGCGCCGAAGTCGCCGCCACCGCAGCCACCGCATGACCATCATAGAGAGCTTTCTCGCCCGCCATGACGTTTTCCAGCACGTTCCAGAATTCGCCCGCCAAACCGGGTTTGAACGGCACGTCGGCGAAATCAGCGCGTGTGACCACGGCTTTGACGTCTTTCAGCGCCTCGGCCTTCGATGTGTCGATTTTCACGATCCGCGCATGGGCGTGGGGTGAGCGCAGGATCGCGCCATGCAGCATGCCGGGCGCAGACATATCCGCGCCGAACTTGGCGCGGCCCGTCACCTTGTCCAACCCGTCAGGGCGGTTCGGACGGGTGCCGACAAAAGTGAAATCCGTTTTACGATCGTCCAGAGCCATTACGAAGCCTCCCGCAATTCTTCTGCCGTTTCCATGACGGCGCGAATGATCTTGTCATAGCCGGTGCAGCGGCACAGGTTACCCGCCAGCCAGTACCGGGTTTCTTCCTCGGTCGGGTTGGGGTTTTTCTCCAGCAGCGATTTGGCCGCCACCAGAATGCCCGGCGTGCAGATGCCACATTGCAGGGCGGCATGTTCGATGAACTTCTGTTGCAGCGGGTGCAGCACGTCACCATCCGCGATACCTTCGACGGTTTCGATGGTCTTACCCTCGGCCTCAGCGCCCAGCATCAGGCAGGAACAGACCAGACGGCCATCAACCGTGACCGAGCACGCGCCGCAATCGCCAGTACCGCAACCCTCTTTCGCGCCGGTCAGGTTCAGCTTGTCGCGCAGACAATCCAGCAGGGTTTCGCGCGGGTCGCACAGAAAATCGACCTCATCGCCATTCACGGTGGTCGTTACGTGGAGCTTGCTCATGCTTTCTCTCCCTTCGCGCGGGCATAGGCGATTTTCGCGGCGCGCTTGGCCAGAACGCCAGCGACCTCGGTGCGGAATGCGATCGTGCCGCGTTTGTCGTCGATTGGGTTACAGGCAGCCGAAGCGGCAGTGGCCAGTGCCTCCAGCGCTGCGTCGTCCAGCGTGCTGCCGATGATGGCCTTGGCACAGTCTTCAACCAGCAGGACGGTCGGCGCGACCGCGCCCAGCGAGACGCGGGCCTCGGTCACGGTATCACCGTCCAGACGCAGGCTGACACCCACGCCAACAACGGCGATGTCCATCTCGGTGCGCGGGATGAACCGCAGATACGCGTCACCCGCATTGTCCCCGCGCGCAGGGATGTTTACGGCCGAGATCACCTCACCCTTGGACAGCGAGGTCTTACCGGGTCCGGTTGGGATATCCTCGACAGCAACCTCACGGGTTCCATCTGGGCCGGTGACAGACACGGTCACACCAGCGGCAACCATCGCAGGCACCGAATCCGCCGCCGGAGAGCCATTACACAGGTTTCCGGTCAGCGTTGCCCGCCCCTGCACCTGCGTCGAACCGATCAGGTCCATCGCCTCAACCACGCCGGGCCAGTCGCGGCTCAGTTCAGCATGTTCGCTCATCTCGGCACCGGTTGCGGCAACGCCAAGGGTCCAACTGCCGTCTGCATTACGGGTGATGTCGCTGACACCGTCGATCTTCTTGATGTCGATCAGCGTATCGGGCGTGACCAGTTCCGAGCGCAACTGCACCAGAACATCCGTTCCACCCGCCAGAAAGCGGGTGACGCCCGTTGCGTTTGCAGCCAGAGCCGACGCCTCGGCAAAACTGGCGGGGCTGTGATAATCCATGAAAATACCTCGCACCTGTTAATCAGGGTTCACTAGGGTTCGGCAGGGACGTTAGTGCAGCGGCGCCCCAACGTCCATGGTTGGAGCGACCAATTTTTGAGATAAAAAAGTCGTTTCCTGACCTTGGCTCAGAGGTCAATCTCGATCACACCATCCGGCTGTGTCGCCCGGCTTTGGCACAGGATGATAGCGCTCTCACGTTGTTTCTTGGACAAAACGAAATCGCGGTGTTCGACCTCACCCGAAATCACGCCACATTTGCAGACCCCACAGATGCCATCGGCGCATTTCACATCCACGTGAATGCCTGCCTCGTTCAGCACCTGCGCTGCATCTTTGTCGGCGGGTACAGTCAGATCTCGACCCGATTTTGCCAGCCGCAAAGTGAAGGCGTGATTCTCATAGTCCGGCTGCTCGGGGACCGAGAAATACTCCAGATGCCGCGCTTCTTCGGGAAAGCCCTGACGCTCAGCCGCTTGCATAACTCCGTCCATGAAGCGATCGGGGCCGCAGGTATAGACGTGCCAACCGTCTTGATAACCCGACAGGACGGCTTCCAGATCGGCCCGCGTGCCTTCGTCCGAGAAATGATAGTGCACGCGATCCGCCCAAGGCATCGCTGCCAGATCCTTCAGATACCCCGCCCCGGCACGGGTACTGGCCGAATAGTGCAGCTGGAACGGTTTGCCCATGGCATACAGACGGTGAGCAAAGGCGATCATCGGAGTGATGCCGATCCCGCCGCCCATCAGGAAGGTCTTGGTTGCGCCCTCGTCCAGCTCGAAATGGTTGATGGGTTTCGAGATGAAGACCTTGCGCCCCTCGTTGAAAATGCGGTGCAGCAGAGCTGAGCCACCGCGTCCCTCATCCTCACGCAGCACGCCGATCTGATAGGTGGCGCGGTCTGCTGGATCGCCGGACATAGAGTACTGCCGCAGGAATTCCGGCGCGACCAGCACGTCCAGATGCGCGCCCGCCGTCCATTCGGGCAGTGGTGAGCCGTCCAGCGTCGAGAATTCATACTTGGTCACATCAGCAGTCATCTTGTCGACCTTGGTCAGCGCCACCCGCATCACCGGCGCGTCGCCCGCGATGGTATAGCGGTGGATCACCGACAGATCGCCCGCCGCCTTGCGCGCTTTGTATTCCTCGGCCGTGACCATGGCCTCATAGGCTGCGATCCCAGCCTCGCGGTCCATGGCGAACGGATAGGGCCAGGGGTGCGGTGCCAGATAGGCAGGGTAAACGGCCAGAGTCTGATCCTCGTATTTCAGGTCCAGGTCGGTTTGCAGATCGCGCCGGTTCAGCGGGTGCTCGGTCGGGCGATAGGCACCGTCCGGTTGCAGCTCCAGATCCCACCACCATTTCTTGACATCGTTCAGCCCGCCATTGCCCACCACATCATCCAACCGCGCCAGCGCGGGCGCGGCTTTGGGAATATTCATCGCGGCCCAGCGGAAGGGACGTTCCTTGAAGATGCCCTCAAGGTTCCAAGGGCAGGTCTTCATACACCGCCCGCACATCGCGCCGCCCGGCGTGGTCACGCGATAGGTGGCGCATTTCTGGCTGTCGGATTTCCAGATTTCATAGCCGTTGAACATCAGCTTCGGACCAGCAGTGATCGCACCCGAGGGGCATTCGCGGGCGCATTTGTTGCAGCTTTCGCAGAAGGTCTGCAGACCGAAATCGATCGGCTTGTCATGCGCCATCGGCATATCCGTCGTCACCGCGCCTGATTTCAGGCGGGGCCCCAAATAGGGGTTCAGGATCACCTCTCCGATCCGGCTAACCTCGCCCAGCCCAGACAACAACAGCAGTGGCGGCTGTAACACCTCGCCATCCATTACGGTATGCGCGCGGGCCTTATAGCCCAGATTGCGGATCTGTTGCGCGATCACTCCACCCAGTAACGAAAACCGCAGATAAGCGCGCATCGACTGCGCGACACTGATCCAGTCATCGCCGCTGGCGCCCTCCATAGTCTCATAACCCTGGTCGATGATCATGCTGATGGCCTGGTCATGGGGCGGCGTGATCTCCTCGCCCGTTGCATCATGCGAGTACCACGCCCAGTCCGGGCACCGGCTGAGGCCCACCGCATCGACCCCCAGAAAATAGGTAGCCGCCTTGATATTCGCGGCATTGCGCGCGGCGTCGGTTGGTGGCGCGGTATCGGCGCTTTCCCCATCCTGCAGCAACACGAACGCGCCCAGCGCGCGGCGTTGCGCGGTACTGGGCGCGGCCTTGCGCACGTAATACCCGCCCTTGGCCCCGTCTTGCAGATGCTTGCCCATATCCCCGAACTGCGCGCGAGCGAACATGTCGGCGCGCTTGGGGACGCGGGCGACGTTTTCCTCGTCGACATAAGTTGTAGGTTTTTTCACCCGCTTGAGGGTCTCAAACGGATGCGCCCCGTCCACATAGCGCCGTTTGGCATAAGGGTCGCGGTTCAGCGCGTTCTTGGCAAAGCCCGCGCCCAGCCACCACGCCGGGCCTTGGGTTCGAAACCACGGCTGTTGCGCCATGGGGAGCAGGGGCTGATCGTGGGCGATCTCCATCTCGGTCGTGACCGCAGCCAGTCCGAACCGTTTACCCAGCCACGGCGCGGCCAGCTCTCCGTCTTCGACCGAACACAGCCCCGCCGCGACGGCCAGCTTACCCAGATCAACCTCGGAAGACATGACCGTATGCGCCCGGGCGTCAAAGCCCAGAATGCGGATGTAGTTGGCGATGACCACGGCGTTTTCGGTCGCCAGAAGACAAGCGCGGTGGTCTTGCGCATCCATGATCCAATCTGCGCCGGGCTCGTTGGGATCCGGGTCGCGGTTGTGTTCGTACAGAAAGACAATCGCATGGCGATGGGTGTCCATGGGGCGCGGTTTGGCCTCCATGCTTTCTTTCAGATCGGCCATGATCAAGTCGATCCCCGAAGCCAATGTCTTGGTCTGCCGTGTCTTCAGCGCATGGGCCAGACGGTCGATATCGGGGTTGCGGCGGGGTTCGGTCAGCAATGCCTCGGGCGGCAGAGGACCACACCCCATCATTGAGGCATCATTGAAATAGCCGAACGCTTTTAGATGGTTGGCACGACCGGTCAGATCGGCAGACACCTCGGACTCCACCGGATTCACGAACCCATCCCGGATCGTATCCAGCATAGCTTGAAACTCACGCATCGCATTGACAATGCTCTCAGGGCGCTCAGGGCGATGAAAGCTAAGCGTTGGCATGGGCATCACCTCGGAAAGATCAGGCAAATCCGACTGCCGTGCCAACCGTTCTAGCGGGTATTGCCCCATATGAACCGGGCGGTTCTTGTCCGAGAAAAAGCGGATTCCCATCGCGCACCTCCTGATGATGACAGTCACCTATTGCGCACTGGACTGCAAATCCATTCATGAATAATCATACACGTCATGAGGAAAACTGATTTTACTGATCTGGACGGTAAGGTCTTGCGCGTGTTTCTGACCATTCTCGAAGAAAGTTCGGTATCGAAAGCGGCCGACCGGTTGGGCGTGACGCAATCAGCGATCAGCCATACGCTGGCCAAATTGCGACAGGTTCTAGGCGATCCGCTGTTTGTCCGCTCGGGTCAGGGGCTGACCCCGACCGAACGAGCTTTGTCGCTGAAAGACCCAGCGCAAAACGTGCTGGATGCAATGCGGGCGCTGACCGAAGACCGCCCGTTTGATCCGATGCTCGAGGAAATGCAATTTCAGATCGCCACCAACGACATGCCGCGCGAACTGATCTTTCCCGAACTGCTGCGTGCCACACGGGCCGAAGGCGTCCGGTTGCGGCTCGGGTTCATACCCTCGGGCGTTCCCGATCCGGACTTGTTGCGAAGCGACCGGTGCCAGCTGATGCTGACGCCCCTGCCGCCTGATGGGCCGGACATCTTTCAGAAACGTATTCTCAGCAGCCCATTGATGATCTTTTACGATGCAGAACGACGCTGTCCGCCGGACAGTTGGCACGCCTACTGTGCGACTGAACATGTTGACGTTCGGTTTCCCGATGGCCGCAGTTCGCGAGCCGTGATGCGGGGCGTAGACCAAAGCCAGATCAGACCACCCACCGTCACCTTGCCTCATTTCAACGCCATCCCGTCCTTTGTGAAAGGCAGCGACCTGATCTCGACCGACACCGCGTTGATGAAACGCGGGCCACTGGCTGCGCTGGACTGCGCGCCCTTGCCGTTTAAATGCGAGCCGGTCTCAATCTACATGGTCTGGCATCAAAGGTCGGCAAATGATCCCGCTCATCGCTGGGTACGTAACAGGATCGAGTCCACCGCGCGCGCCCTTCAGACCTGAGATAAAAGCCATTTTTGCACCACCTTGACCAGTTCCGGTTGTCGGGGGCGTTTTGGCACGACGATGTGAAAACCGAGATCCTCGACCAATACGTCAGGCAGAGGTTGAACAAGGCGTCCTGACGCCAGTTCGGCCGCGACCAATGTCGCATTAGCAAGCGCTATCCCTTGCCCGGACACAGCCGCGTCAATGGCAAGGCTCGTCTGGCTAAAGTTCATCATTCGTGGCTTGCCGACGACTCCGGCCCGATCAAGGAACAGAGGCCAAAGACCGTGGGTGTCGTTCAAAAGGATTGCGCCTGACAGGTCCTGCGGCGCTTTGACTTTGTTGGCCATCGAAGGGCTACAGACCACAATGAATTCAGTGGAAAACAGAGGCACCGATGATAAGTCGCTGCCAAATGGGGCTCGACCCTGTCGCACGGCGATATCGACCCCGTCGCTTTTGAAATCTGCCAACCGCTCGCGCGCGTCGATCTGAACGGCGATATCCGGATAACGCGAGGAAAAGTCCTTTAGCCGTGGCACCAACCATTTCGACGCGAAACTGGGTGTGACCGAAATCGTAACATGTCTGTCGCCGGACAGATCAGTGACCGCCTCTTCGATCAAACGAAAAGCGCGGCGCAGAGGGGCATGAAACCTGCGTCCGGCTTCGGTCAGCGCAAGGCCACGCGGCAGGCGATCAAACAGCTTCTCGGCCAATCGCGCTTCTAGTCCGCGCACCTGTTGGGCAACCGCCCCTTGCGTCACGCCCAGCTCTTCTGCTGCCAGTCGAAAGTTGAGATGTCGCGCCGAGGCTTCAAACGCGCGCAGGGCATTGAGCGGGGGTAATGCGGTCATATAACTATCCTGTAGATTTTCTACAGCATAGAAACAGAAGAACTGATTAGTCAAATGCGCCGACGAGGCGCATTTTCGGGTCATCAACAAACGGAGAGATCAAATGACCAAAGTGGCGCTTATCACAGCCGGTGGCAGCGGAATGGGTGCGGATTCCGCCCGGCGGCTGGCTGCAGACGGTTTCAAGGTCGGTATCCTGTCCTCTTCGGGGAAAGGCGAGGCACTGGCGCATGAATTGGGCGGTGTTGGCGTGACCGGTTCAAACCAATCTACAGAGGATCTGCAAAAGCTGGTCGACGCCGCGATGTCCCATTGGGGGCGTGTCGACGTTCTGGTCAACTCGGCCGGGCATGGACCCCGCGCGTCGGTACTGGAGCTGACGGACGAGGATTGGCACACAGGCATGGACGTCTATTTCATGAACGCCGTTCGCCCCACCCGTCTGGTTACACCGATCATGCAAGCGCAAGGGGGCGGGTCGATCATCAACATCTCGACTTTCGCCGCCTTCGAACCGGACCCGGTCTTCCCAACGTCTGGTGTATTCCGAGCCGGACTGGCAGCCTTTACCAAGCTGTACTCGGACCAATACGCCGCCGACAATATCCGCATGAACAATGTCCTGCCCGGCTTTATCGACAGCCTGCCCGAGAAAGAAGAGTTCCGCGCCCGTATCCCGCTGGGCCGCTATGGGCGCAGCTATGATGAGATCGCCTCGGTCGTGGCAATGCTGGCATCCGAAGGCGGAGGCTACATCACAGGGCAAAACATACGCGTAGACGGTGGCATCACGCGATCCGTCTAGGATTAGAACCGCGCCTTAATCAGATGCGTAAGCGCCGCGCCTGTCTCGAAATAGGCGCGCCGCAGGCCGGTCCAACTTTCCGAGTACTCAGCAACTGCCGGGACAGGCAGCAGACCCGGATCGTTGCGCAACAGGCTTTTGGCCATTTGACGGCCAAAAACGGTACCCGGGCCGATACCACGGCCCGAGAACCCATGCGCTGCCAAGGCATTCGGGCCAATCTGCGTGATTTTGGGAATATGGTCCGACGTCATCGCAATGCGACCATGCCAACCTTGGGTCAGGGGCTGGTCGGACAGCTGCGGATAAAGCTCGGCCATCTTGCGTCTGATCCACGCCCTGTGGGCCCCGCTACCTGCATGCCCCAGATCGCCCATCGCCCCGATGATAAAGCGTCCCTCGTGATCCAACCGGAACGAGGTCATGATCAGGCCAGTATCCCAGGCACCCTCGCCTTGGTGCAGAATACTGGCGCGCAGGTTGTCCGAAAGCGGGGCTGTCGCGAACTGAAAATAGTAAACCGGTACATATGCAGGCGCCGTTCCGGGCAAACCCCGGTGATAAGCGTTTGTCGCCTGGATCAATGCTTTGGCCCGAACAGTACCTTCTGCTGTGGTCAACACCCACACATCGCCGTCACGCGACAGCGATTGAACCGGGCTTTGCGTAAAGACCTGCGCCCCCGCCTCAACTGCCGCACGCGCAAGCCCGCGGACATAGTCCAACGGCTGGATCGTCCCCGCACGCGGATCAAAAACCGCACCGTGAAAAGCCGCGCTACCGGTGCGCTGGCGGGTTTCGTCGGCTGACAAAAGCTCAATCGGGGCACCGGTCGCGCTGAGTTGTGCATGACGGTTTTTCAGGTCCTTAAGCCCGGCAGGCGAATGCGCACAATGCAGGGTACCGTTGCGCACGGGCGCGCAGTCGATCCCATGTTGCTGGATCAGGTCAAACACATCGCCCGGCGCAGCCCCCAAAAGGTCGATAAGGCGGTCGCCTGCCGCCTCTCCCAAAAACGCACGAATTTCGTCCGGTGGCAGCCACAGACCTGCATTGGCAAAGCCGACATTTCGGCCCGATCCACCATGCCCGATTTCCTGCGCCTCAAGCAGAGCAACCGATGCGCCGGACTGCGCCGCGGTCAAAGCCGCTGAGCAGCCAGTGTACCCACCACCGATCACAGCCAGATCAACCGTCAGATCACTGGTCAAAAGGCTACTGGCAACGTGCTCCTTACTGGTATTCAGCCAGAGGGACTGGTCATGGTCGCTCACGTCGGGCTCCTTGCGAATAAGCAGATCATCAAGACTGTGTCAGCCGGTTGCAAGTGCGCGCTGATCATCGCGGCCCATGGCAATCAGGAAGGGTTGCGCGTCCTGCCGCGCCTGAAACGCGGGTTTGTCCGCCAAGCCGCGCCAATCCGCCAATACCAGAGACTGTGCCACTGCGCCCCCAAGGGTTGCCCCAGGTCCAGCAACGATAAACAGGTCCGGTGCAAATTCGCGCGCTGCGGTTTGGATGGCGCGGGTGAAGTCATAAGGTTCGGTGACTTGGTGACCTAAAGTGTAGTTCCACAACGCTTGCGTATCCGTCGCTGCAGGCCACCAGATTTTGCCGCGTCCGTCGATCAGAGGGCGCTCGGGCTGGCCAAACAGGTCGGCCCCCAACCGCGCGCGGCCCTCGGCGGCGACCGGGGCTTGCAGCGCCGTGTGAAACGCTGCGTGATTGGCCAGACGCATCGGGAACCGGTCCTGCAGGGCGGGCTGAGACGCCTCGAACGCAGTCAGCCCCGCCTCATCCCCGGCCAGAACCAGCATCCCGCCCAGATCAATCGACAGGCCAACCGTGTGGCCGTCCTGCGCATTGATCCGCGCGACCTTGGCCAGCAACTCCTCCTTCCGAGCAGGGTCGTTTACCCAGTCGTCACCGATGAACGGATAGACCAACTGCCCGCCGATCAGGTGATCCTGCATAAGCGTACCCATGGTGTTCACCACCCGAAACCCGTCCTGCGGCGACAACGCCCCGCCCGCAGCAAGCGCGCTGTACCAGCCCATCGAGTTCCCCGTGACCGCAACAACCTCGATATCATCAGCCACGGCCTGCGCATCCGCCAAAGACGCCGCATAGATCAGAGCCGAAGCCACATCCCCGCGCGAATAGGTACTGACCGTGAACCGGTCGGCCCCATCTAACGCAGTCACAGCCTGCTGCCCCGCCTCGGCACGCAGGGCGTCGAAGCTGTGAAACAGGTCCATCCGCTGCGCGTGGTGACGGTGCAGATAGCCCAGCTCGGGCTTGTTATAAGTGCCTCGACCGGGGCAGATCAGAACAGCGGTACGGGTCATGCGCGGCCTCCGGTTAGGTTTAATGCGGCGGCCACAATCCCGTCTTTTGACGGCAAAGGGGCTGCATAGGCGGGGCCAGTTGCTATGAAACTATCCTCGGCGACAACACGGGCGATTGGGGTGGCGGGACTTTCTTCGACGAAGAAAGTCATCAACGCCTCAGACTGGCTGCCGGTGCGACGACATTCATCGACGACCAAAACATGCGCGCATGTTTTGGTGGCCGCGCGCAGGGCATCCATCGGCAACGGGGCCAGCCAGCGCAGGTCGATGATCCGCACGTTCAACCCCGCCGCTTCCAACTCAGGCAGCGCCTGTTTCGACAGGTAATGCCCGTTGCCATAGGTCACGATGGCCAGATCAGTGCCGTCGCCATGCACCCCCACCTCACCCAGCGCGATCCGTCGATCCGGCGCGGGATAAGTCGTCATCCAGCCCCCATCCTGCGCCTCATGCAGATCACGCATGGGATAAAGCGCAATGGGTTCCAAAAACACAACCACCCGTTGTTCCTCGCGCGCCAATCGCACGCATTCGCGCAGCATCTGCGCCGCATCCTCTCCTGTCGAGGGGCAGGCTATGATCACCCCCGGAATATCGCGCAGCACGGCCAGCGAGTTGTCATTGTGGAAATGCCCGCCAAACCCTTTCTGATAGCCCAAGCCAGCAATCCGAACGACCATAGGGTTGGTGAATTGGCCGTTGGAAAAAAACGGCAGCGTCGCGGCCTCACCCCTGATTTGGTCCTCGGCATTGTGCAGATAAGCGAGGAACTGGATTTCGGGGATCGGCACAAACCCGTTATGACCCATGCCAATCGCCAACCCTAAAATCGACTGCTCGTCCAGCAGCGTGTCGATTACCCGGTCCGGCCCGAACCTCTGTTGCAGCTTTTGCGTGACGCCGTAGACGCCCCCCTTGCGGCCCACATCCTCGCCCACGCAGACGATTTCGCCATGTTCCAGCATCAGATCAGTCAGCGCCCAATTGATCAGGCGACTCATGGGCTGAGGGTCATTCATTGCTCGCATATCCCCGCCAAACGCATCTGCGCGCGCCTCGGCGCCGGGTCCGTTGGTGGGTTTGCAATCGCGTTTGGGCGGGATCAGGCTGGCCATCACCTCGGCAGCGCCGCCCAGATGAGGGCGCGTGGCAGCCTCGGCAGCGATGCGATCGGTACGGGCGCAAGTGTCCTGGTATATCTTCAGCGCCTGATCAGGTGACAGTGCCCCGGCCTGATCCAGCAGGCGCACGGAATGCAGCAAGGGATCGTTGGCCTCATCTGCCTCGACCTCGGATTTGGGCATATAGGTGGTGGGCACGTCAGCCCCCGCATGACCGTAAAGGCGCACGGTTTTCAGATGCAGGAAGGCAGGTTTCCGGCGGGCACGCACATAATCGGCGGCCTCTTGCGCGACGGCATAGGTCTCGTAGATATCCAGCCCGTTAGCCTGAAAATACGTGATGCCCGGGCGATGCTCCATCGAAGCCTGTATCCAGCCTTTGGGTGTTTTGACCGAGATGCCAATCCCGTTATCCTCACACACAAACAACAAAGGCAGGGGCGTTGATTGCACGCTGGTCCAGCCCGCCGTATTGATCGCCCCCTGCGCGGTCGAGTGGTTGACCGAGGCATCTCCGAAAGAACACATCGCAATGCCATCCTCGGGCAGTTCACGATGCTCGGGGTCATGCCGCCGCGCCGCGCCTAGGGAATAGGCCGCGCCGACCGCCTTGGGCAGATGGCTGGCAATGGTCGAGGTCTGCGGCGGGATCATCAACGCCTTGGACCCCAGCACCTTGTGCCGCCCACCCGAGGTTGGATCTTCGCTGGAACACGCGAAGCTCAGCAACATATCCCAAGCGATCTGCTGGCCCGGCACCTGCTCCGCGCGGGCGATCTGAAAGGCGGCGTCGCGATAGTGCAGAAACGCAATATCCGTTGGGCGCAGCGCGTGGGCCACAGCCGCCATCCCCTCATGCCCGGATGAGCCGATGGTATAGAACCCCTGCCCCGCCTTCTGCATTGCGCGGCTGGTGCGATCCAGCGCCCGGCTTAGCACCTGCGAGCGAAACAGAGATACCGCTTCGGGCGCAGTCAGTCCCGACTGAGGAGACGTACCATGGGGGAAATCGCGTTGCGCAACACGGGTCAGGAAATTCTCATGAACGATCTGAGCGCGATCCATTTGCGGGTCCTTTTGGTTCAACCTGGCGGCAACATCAGAAATACAGCGCCCCCTTCTTGCAGGCATTCAGCAGCTTAAGCAAAGGAAATGCCTGTGATGTGTATCGGACTGGCGCAGCGCAAATGCCAGTGATATTCCGTCCCAAAGGTATGAGGATTTGTCATATGATCGCGCCCCGTCGTTTCCTACCCTCAATCCCGTCGCTTCTGGCTTTGGAAGCGGTAGACCGGCTAGGCAGCGCCTCGGCTGCAGCCGAAGAGCTGTCGTTGACCCAAAGCGCGATCAGTCGACAACTCAAGGCAATGGAAGAGCAACTGGGCGTCGATCTGATTCAACGCAACCAGATGCGACTGAACCTGACGCCCGCGGCAAAAGAATATGTTCAGGTCGCCCGGTCCAGCCTGAGTCAGCTTGCTCAGGCGTCTCTGAAGCTGAAGGCCAACCCGACCGGCGGCTCACTCAATCTGTCGATTCTGCCAGCGTTCGGGATGCACTGGCTGGCCCCCCGCCTTCAGGATTTCGCCCGCAAACACCCCGAAGTCACCGTAAACCTGAACACGCGTCTTAAACCGTTTGAGTTTGAAAACGAACACTTCGACGCCGCGATTCACTTTGGCGGACGGACATGGGCCGGTGTGAACTACTTGCCGATCATGCGGGAAGATGTTCTGCCGGTCTGCGCGCCAGATCTGCTTCCGACACAGAACGATGACCCCGACTGGCTTTTGAGTGCACCCTTGTTGCACTTGGAAACACGGCCAGATGCTTGGGAAAGGTGGTTCGCTGTACAAGGTCGATCCGTTAGCGGTATTTCTGGCATGCTATTTGACCAGTTTTCGACGATGGGTCAGGCGACAATCCACGGGCTGGGGGTCGCGTTGCTGCCGACTTATTTGATTGAACACGACTTGAAAACGGGCAAACTGGTGCTTGCATGGAACGGCCCGAGTGTCAGCCTTGGCGACTTTTTTCTTGTCTGGCCCCAATCCCGAGCGGAATCTGAACCGCTCCGATCGTTTCGAACATGGCTACAGGATCAAATCTCTTTAGCCTGAACCAATACACAAGACTTACCGAGCAAAACCGCGCGGCCTTAGGCCTTGCGTCCTGCGGACAGCAGGGGCCGGGCAGGCGCGGGCTGCGCCCGCGCCTGCCCGGCCCAACGAAAGGAGATGTTTCTTCAGAAACGTCGACGACGGGCGGGAGTATCCCGTCGGGCTTTATGTGTCCAAGGAACGTGCGATGAGTTCCTTCATGATCTCATTGGTGCCACCATAGATCATTTGAACGCGCGCATCGGCGTAGAGGCGCGCGATAGGGTACTCCATCATAAACCCATAGCCTCCGAACAACTGCAGGCATTCATGCATGACTTCGTTCTGCACCTCGGAACCCCAATACTTGGCCATCGATGCCGTCGCTGCGTCCAGCGTTCCAGCTTCAAGCCGAGCGATACAGTCATTCACAAAGCTACGCAGAACCTCGGCTTTGGTTTTGCACTCGGCCAGTTTGAATCGTGTGTTCTGGAAATCCATAACCCGCTGACCGAAGGCTTTGCGCTCTTGCGTGTAACGCACCGTCTCGGCAATCGCGAAGTCGATCGCGCCAAGTGCGATGATCGCAATCGTCATACGCTCCCACGGCAACTGCTTCATCATTTGATAAAAGCCCTGCCCTTCTTCCGGGCCGATCAGGTTGGTCATCGGCACCTTTACGTCCTCGAAGAACAGTTCGGCCGTGTCGTTGCCCTTCATCCCCAACTTCTTGAGGTTGCGCCCCTTCCGGAACCCGTCCGCGCCTCCGGTCTCGACCGCCACCAACGAAACACCTTTCGAGCCCAGCGATTTGTCCGTTTTTGCTGCGACAAGGATAAGATCAGCCGACTGACCGTTAGTAATAAAGATTTTCGAGCCGTTTATGCGGTATGAATTGCCATCTTTATCGGCAGTTGTCCGAATGCCTTGAACATCGGAACCAGTGCCGGGCTCAGTCATCGCCAACGCGCCGACCATTTCACCCGAAGCCAGCTTGGGAAGCCATTTTTGCTTTTGCTCTTCGCTGCCATAAGCGGTGATGTAATGGGTCACAATCGATTGGATCGGGTAACCCCATCCACAATCTCCGTGCGACGCCTGCGCGTACATCGTAACCGCGTCGAAACCAAGACCGCCCCCGACACCGCCATGTTCCTCGGAAATCGACCCGGCCATAAGACCCATTTCCCCAGCCTTGTGCCAGAACGCTCGATCAACTTGCCCCTGATCGCTCCAGCGTTCGGCGTTGGGGACCAATTCATCCTGCATGAAACGGTCCGCCATCTCTGCGAACATCCGATGCTCTTCGGTTACCCAATTGGCGGCATTCGTAAACAAAGACATTTCGTGTCCCCTCAAGTCAGTTTCCTTGAAGGTAACCCCCGCGATCCGGCAATCCAATGCGCCAGGAGCTTTGCTACGCAACGTCTTTTAAACGTAACGCCTCAGACCGGCAGCGCATTCGCCAATAACACCCGCGCTGCTTCCTTGGCGTCGCGCGCAGGATCACAGCTTTTCAGCAGAACAGCAGTGACAATCGCGCCTTCTTTCAACAGCAGAATCTGACATCCCAGCTTTTCAGGCTCGCGGGCGCCTGCGTCGCGGGCCAAATCAGTGAAATATTCGAGCAGCAGACGTTTGTGCTCGGCTGCTTCCAGATGGATGGGGTGGTCTTTGTCCTGATATTCGGCTCCGGCTTTGATGAACATGCAACCGCGATAGCCGTCCTCTTCAAACCACTCTCCCAAGGCATCGAAACTGGCCAGCAGTTTTTGCGCGGGCGTTTCGGCAAGCGCATCGATCCTGCCATAGAACCAGTTGCGGAAATTCTCATCCCGCAAGCGCAAGGCGGCAACGATCAATTCCTCTTTGGTTCGGAAATGCTTGTACATCGAGGTCTTCGACACACCCGTCTCTGCCACCAGTTTGTCCATACCGGTGGCGTGAAAGCCATCCCGGTAAAAAACCTGCAGAGCATTGCGGACCAGCTCGTCGCGTTTGTTCGGGCGCATGATTCGGCTCCTGAGTGTACTGATCAGTACATAACCATGGTTTCATTTCGCGACAAGATTGCCGGGAACTCAACCCCTGAAGCCTTTAAATTATAGCTCTTTAAAGGTCATTCAAAAATTTTCTCAAATTGAGACTTGCAAAAGTTTACCGATCAGTACACATTGACTTCAAGATGTACCGATCAGTAAACCTTGGAGCTAGACGATGAAACGCCGCAACAGCCCATTTTCCCCTCAGTATGTCCCCTTCCTGTTGACCCTTGCGCTGCTTGCCGCCGCACTGACCTGAAAGACCAAGATATGAGCCGACCCCCTCTGCCACCCTTCACCCTTGAGACCGCCACACAAAAAGTCCGTATGGCGGAAAACGGCTGGAACAGCCGCGACCCCGATCTTGTGACACCCGCCTATACCGAGGACAGCCAATGGCGGAACCGCGCCGAATTCTTGTCGGGCCACGAAGACATCCACGCCTTCCTGACCCGCAAATGGAACAAAGAGCTCGACTACCGGCTGATAAAGGAACTGTGGGCATTTACGGAAAACCGAATTGCCGTACGCTATGCCTATGAATGGCATGACGATAGCGGTCAGTGGTTCCGGTCCTATGGCAACGAGAACTGGGAATTTGCCGAAGATGGCCGGATGGCCAAACGCCACGCCTCGCTGAATGACCTGCCGATTGACGAAGAAGATCGTCTGTTTCACTGGCCCCAAGGCCCCAGACCCGAAGACCACCCCGGCCTGTCTAATCTGGGTCTCTAGAAAGGATCACCCATGCCCCGCGCCTTTTCTGAACTGACCTTTACTCCCGCCGTCCGCGCCCATCAGGAAAGAATGGGATCGGCCAAGACCTATGCCAAATTCATAGAAAGCGGGCCACAACAGGGGCATCAGATCGGCCCTGCGGAAAAAGCGTTTATCGAGGCGCGGGACGGGTTTTACCAATCTACTGTGTCCGAGACCGGTTGGCCCTATGTGCAATATCGCGGCGGGCCAATCGGGTTTCTAAGGGTGCTTGGGCCGACAACCATCGGATACGCCGATTTCTCGGGCAACAAACAGTATATCTCTCGCGGGAATTTGGACGGAAACGACCGGATTGCCATGATCCTGATGGATTACGCCAACCAACGGCGGTTGAAAATACTGGGTCGGGTCGATTTTACCGAAGGCGAAGCCGCCGCCGCCAGCCTCTATCCCAACGGAGCGGAAACGCCCGCGGAACGCGCCGCGATCATCCGGGTCGAGGGGCTGGACTGGAACTGCCCCCGCCATATCACACCTCGCTTTACCGAGGCCGAACTGCGCCCCCATCTGAACACGCTTGGTCAGCAATTGGCGCAACTTCAGGCCGAGAACGAAAAATTAAAACAGGAACTGGCAAAACGGGGCTGAACCGAATTGCGATCCGCCCTCACATTGGAAACAGGGATTACCATCATGCTGCGTTCGACACTGAACCTCGCCAGTTTCTGCCTTTTTGGCATGTTTATGTGTGTGGCCATTCTGATGCTGGGGTTTTTCGCGTCTCCAGAAGCTGTCCGCAGCGCGCCGCCCGCCCAATACAACTCGCTTTTGCTCGAGGTTTTTTCAGATCGCTGACCCCAAACGCATGGCAGCTATGCGTTGAAAACCCACGCAACCCCTTGACCTTCCCGTGACTGGAACCCCCATTTAAAGGAACGAAGATCTACACGGGATGAGTCGGATGACAGCCGTACACGAAACCAGGCTGAACATAACCGGAATGGGATGCGCATCATGCGTGGGACGTGTCGAAACGGCCCTGCGCGCCGTGGATAGCGTGACCGATGCTTCGGTGAATTTCGCAACCAAAGTGGCGCAGGTTACCCACGACGGCCCGATCACCCGGCTAACCGATGCGCTGGACGCCGCCGGATATCCCGCCGCAACAGCCACAGCATCGCTGAAGATCGAGGGGATGAGCTGCGCCTCGTGCGTGGACCGGATCGAGCGTGTCTTGCAGGCCGACCCGGCCGTGATCAGCGCCCAAGTCAACCTCGCTACCGAAGGCGCAACAATTCAGTACGTTGAGGGGGCCAGCGATCCCTTAGCCTTGGCCAGGCTATGCACTGACGCGGGTTATCCAGCGCATGTCGCGCCGGTGGATGAGGGAGCGACGGATAAGGCGCAAGAAGCCACAGCACTGACGCGCACGACCCTCATAGCTGCGGTACTCGCTCTGCCCGTCTTTGTCCTTGAAATGGGTGGGCACATGGTCCCGGCCTTTCATCACTGGGTGCATCAGACCATAGGGATGCAGACCAGCTATTTGATTCAGTTCGCGCTGACCACGGCTTTGCTGGCTGGACCGGGAAGAGTGTTTTACGCAAAGGGTGTTCCATCCCTGTTACGCCGCGCACCGGATATGAATGCGCTGGTCGCGATGGGCACGGGTGCGGCTTACTTGTATTCGATTGTCGCCACATTCGCACCGGGTCTCCTGCCGCAAGGCAGCGCGAATGTGTATTTCGAGGCCGCCTCGGTCATCGTTGTCCTTATTCTTCTGGGGCGCGCGATGGAGGCGCGGGCCAAGGGCCGCACCGGCGCTGCGATCCGCAAATTGGTGGGCCTGCAACCAAAGACGGCTCGGGTTGAACAAGGTGGTGCCACTGTAGATCGTCCCATTGCCCAGATCGTGGTGGGTGACATTCTGCAAATCCGCCCCGGTGAACGCGTCGCAGTGGATGCCGTGGTGCTGGAGGGTACGTCATACATTGACGAAAGCATGATCAGTGGCGAACCCATTCCGGTCGGCAAAGCACCAGACGACCCGGTTGTGGGTGGCACGGTGAATGGCACCGGCGCGTTGCGCGTCCGTGCAACGCGGGTTGGGGCCGACACGGTCCTGGCGCAAGTCATTCGCTTGGTCGAACAGGCGCAGGGGGCTAAGCTGCCAATTCAAGGGTTGGTCGATAAGATCACTGCTTGGTTCGTTCCAACCGTGCTGGTCATTGCGCTGCTGACCATTGCGGTCTGGCTGATCTTTGCGCCCGCGCCGGCGCTGCCAATGGCGCTGGTCACCGGTGTTTCGGTCCTTATCATTGCATGCCCTTGCGCGATGGGTCTGGCGACGCCGACCTCGATCATGGTTGGCACCGGGCGCGCGGCTGAGTTGGGTGTTTTGTTCCGCAAGGGCGACGCGCTGCAACAGTTGCAGCAGGCAAAGGTGGTCGCGTTGGACAAGACTGGCACTCTGACACTGGGTCGGCCCGAATTGGAAAGCATCACCACCGTCAACGGATTCGACCGCGATGATGTTCTGCGTCTGGCCGCTTCGATTGAGGCGCGGTCCGAGCACCCGATTGCCACCGCGATCACGCGCGCCGGACCTGCGGATCTGCTGCAGCCAGTCGAGTTTGAGTCTCTGACCGGATTGGGCGTGCGGGCCGTGGTCGAAGGGCGCGAGGTGTTGATCGGGTCGCCTCGGTTTATGGATCAGGGTAGCGTGAACCTGTCTGAGCTGACGCCCGAGGCAGATCAACGCGCCGCCGCAGGGGCCACGCCTTTGTTCGTTGCCGTGGACGGTCGGGCTGCTGCTTTGCTGACGGTTTCCGATCCGATCAAGCCGGGGACGGCCGAGGCTTTAGACCGGTTGCACGCGATGGGCCTGACTCTGGCCATGGTCACAGGAGACAACGCACGTACAGCGCAAGCCTTGGCCGACAAGCTGGGTATAGATCATGTCACCGCCGAGGTTCTGCCCGACGGCAAACTAAAGGCGATCAACGCACTGCGCGACCGGTTCGGTGCGCTGGCCTTTGTGGGTGACGGTATCAATGATGCGCCTGCGCTTGCCTCTGCTGATACTGGAATTGCCATCGGCACGGGCACGGATGTGGCGATCGAAACGGCCGATGTTGTGCTGATGTCCGGAGATCTGCGCGGCGTCGCCAATGCGGTCGAGATCAGCCGCCGGACAATGCGCAACATCCGCCAGAATCTGGGTTGGGCATTCGGGTATAACGCAGTGTTGATTCCGGTCGCGGCGGGTGTTTTGTTCCCCTTCGGCGGACCGTTGCTGTCCCCGGCCTTGGCGGCAGGGGCGATGGCCTTGTCCAGCGTCTTTGTCGTGACCAACGCCCTGCGCCTGCGACGGGTGCGGGCCACGCTGCCCGAGCGGCAGACAGAACACCAACCTCAGACGGTGACCTCATGAATATCGGAGATGTTTCGGCCCGGACGGGCCTGCCCGCCAAGACGATCCGCTACTACGAAGACATCGGGCTGGTCAAACCACTGAGGGATAACAACGGATACCGTGTGTTTCGCAGCCAGGACGTGCACAAGCTGAACTTTCTGGGCCGCGCCCGCGCCTTGGGATTCACCATCGAAGATTGCCGGACCCTGATGGCTTTGTACGAAGACGAGACCCGCGCCAGCGCTGATGTGAAAAAAGTCGCGCGCGCGCATCTGGCGCAGATCGAGGCCAAAATCGCCGACTTGAATGCGATGCGGGATACGCTTGGTCATCTGGTGGACGCCTGCGCAGGCGATGACCGTCCAGACTGTCCAATCCTTCAAGATTTGGGTGGGAACCCTTAGCACAGGGTTGCCCTTTCCTCGCAGCTTTGATTTGTCTCTGCTGAACAATCCGGACTGCTGCGCTACGTGGTTGTCGGACAGCAGAGAGGATCTCCACATGGCAAAAGTCGCGTTTCTGGGTTTGGGTGTAATGGGCTATCCGATGGCCGGTCACCTACAGGCTGCAGGCCACGATGTCACCGTCTACAACCGCACCACAGCCAAGGCCGAGGCTTGGGTGGCCCAACATGGTGGATCAATGGGGACGACGCCGCGCGAAGCCGCTGAGGGCGCGGAATTTGTCATGGCTTGCGTGGGCAATGACGATGACCTGCGCATGGTCTGCACCGGAGCGAACGGCGCGTTTCACGGCATGTCCGAGGGGGCGATTTTTGTCGATCACACAACCGTATCCGCCAAGGTGACGCGTGAGCTCTACGACGCAGGCAAAGCCGCAGGTATCGCGTTTGTGGACGCTCCGATCTCGGGCGGTCAGGCTGGGGCCGAGAATGGGGTCTTGTCGATCATGTGTGGTGCGGATCAAGCGGCCTATGATGCAGCAGAACCGGTGATGCAGGTCTATTCCAAAATCTGTCGCCGCATCGGCGAAAGTGGCGCAGGGCAGATGACCAAGATGTGCAACCAAATCGCCATCGCCGGTTTGGTGCAGGGTTTGAGCGAAGCGCTGCATTTCGCTGAAAAGGCAGGACTGGACGGTCGCTCGGTCGTTGAAGTGATAAGCCAGGGGGCGGCCGGCAGCTGGCAGATGGCCAATCGTTACGAGACCATGCTGGACGACCATTTCGACCATGGTTTTGCTGTCGACTGGATGCGCAAGGATCTGGGGATTTGTCTGGATACGGCGGATGAGACCGGGGCATCTCTGCCTGTGACGGCTTTGGTCGATCAGTTCTACAAGGATGTGCAGAAGCTGGGCGGGGGGCGCTGGGATACGTCCTCGCTGATCAAGCGGCTGCGCGCTTTGGGGTAACGGGTCAGGGGGGCTGTCTGCCCCCCATCGCGCCGGGGCGCGATTCCCCCCGAAGGTATTTTTAGCCAGATGAAGAGGATCCCGTTTGCAAACGGGGCAGGTTTGGGAATGGAAAACATGACGGAGTTCTGGGCCGGTGCCTTGCGCCAGCATTGGGGTCTGGAGGCCAAGCTGACGCGGCTGGATGGCGAGTATGACCTGAATTTCATGGTCCATGCCACCAATGGTCAGGATTACGTTCTAAAGGTCATGCGCGCGGGCTGCGAGGCCGACTTCGTCGACTTGCAGGTCAAGGCGCTGGAGCATATCGCGGCTGAGGCGCCGGGTCTGCCGTTTCCCAAGGTTTTCCCTGATCTGAAAGGCCGTCTGCTGCCCGAGATTGCGGATCAGGACGGACAGCCCCGGTTGGTCTGGTTGCTGGAGCGTCTACCTGGCGAGTGCTACGCCAAGGCCGCGCCGAAGTCCGAGGCATTGATCCTGAAGCTGGGCCGTGCGTTGGGGGCGACTGACCGTGCGCTGGAAGGGTTTACCCATGACGGCTTGCAGCGCGCGGATTTCAAGTGGGACATGATGCAGGCGGGTTGGATCGCGGATCAGCTTGAGGCGATCTCTGATCCCGCGCGGCGCGCTTTGCTGGCCGGGATTTGTGCCGGGTTTGACGCGATATCGCCGGTTCTGTCCCGGCTTCCCAAACAAGCCATCCACAATGACGCCAATGACTATAACATTCTGGTCGAGGGTGAGATGGGCCAGCGGCAGAGCGTCTCGGGCCTGATTGATCTGGGGGATATGTGCGCGGCACCCCGCATCTGCGACCTGGCGATTGCCGGGGCATATATCGTGTTGGATCATCCTAAGCCCGAACGCGTGCTGACCGCCTTGGTGCAGGGCTATCACGCCGCGAACCGCTTGCGCACGGATGAGGTTGATCTGATCTGGCCGCTGTTGCGGATGCGGCTGGCGGTGTCGGTGGTGAACTCGACCCTAATGGCCATCGACAATCCCGATGATCCGTATGTGACCATCAGCCAGGCCCCCGCCTGGCGGTTTCTGGAGAACGCTTCGGTCAATGGCGGGTTGATGGCGGCGCGGCTGCGCGTGGCCTGCGGGCTGCCTGTGACGGATGGGGCCGAGCGCGTCCACGCCTATCTGACCGCTCATCGCGGTCAGTTCGCACCGATGTTTGGACAAGATCTGGTTGATCTTCCGATGGGGTCGCTGTCGGTGGAAAACTGCGTCTGGCCGCAGAACCCGTTTCATATGCCACTGGCCGAGGCCGCCCGCGTGGGCGAGGAATATGGCGAGGGCTTGTGGCTGGGATATTACAATGAGCCGCGCCTGATCTATGCCGAGCCGGGGTTCCGTAAGGGGCCGTGGAAAGCCTCGGACCGTCGCACGGTGCACTTGGCGGTGGATGTGTTCGCCCAGGCGGGCACCGTGTTGCACGCGCCGATGAGTGGACGGGTTGAGGCGGTGGAAAACCGCGACGCCCATCTGGACTATGGCGGCGTGGTGATCCTGCATCACGAAACGCCTGAGGGGGACGCGTTCTATACGCTCTATGGTCATCTGGACCCTGAGGTGTGCGATCGGCTGAAACCCGGTGATCCGGTGGCGCAGGGCGCTGCGTTCGCGCGATTGGGGGACGCCACACAGAACGGCGGCTGGGCCCCGCATGTGCATTTCCAGCTGGCGATGACCACGGACGGGATGCAGAACGACTGGCCCGGTGTTGGTGACCCCGATGAGATGGAGCTGTGGCACGCGGTTTGCCCCAACCCGGCGGCCTTGCTGAACCTGCCTGATGACAAGGTGTTCTATCAACCGACCGACAAGCAGGCGATCCTGCAGGGGCGGCACGACCATTTTGGCGGCAATCTCAGCCTGACCTATGACGATCCGGTCATGCTGGTACGCGGGTGGAAACACCACCTATTCGACGAATGGGGCCGCCCGTATCTGGACGCCTATAACAACGTCCCCCATGTGGGCCACGCCCATCCGCGTATTCAGGCCGTGGCGGCGGATCAGCTGAAACGCATGAACTCGAACACGCGCTATCTGCACCCGGCGCAGACCGCTTTTGCCGATAAGGTGCTGTCGAAACTGCCTGACCACCTTGAGGTCTGTTTTTTCGTCAATTCCGGCACCGAGGCGAACGAGCTGGCCCTGCGGCTGGCCCGCGCCCATACCGGGGCCAAGGGGATCGTGACGCCCGATCACGGCTATCACGGCAATACGAATGCGGCGGTCGCGATCTCGGCCTATAAGTTCAATAAACCCGGCGGCGTGGGTCAGGCGGATTGGGTCGAACTGGTTGAAGTGGCTGACGACTATCGCGGATCATTCAAGCGCGACGATCCCGACCGCGCCACAAAATTCGCGGATCTTGTGGACCCTGCGATTGCCGCTTTGCAGGACAAGGGCCACGGTATCGCCGGTTTCATCGCCGAGACCTTCCCCTCGGTCGGGGGCCAGATCATCCCGCCCAAAGGCTATCTGCCCGCAGTATACGAAAAAATCCGCGCCGCCGGAGGGGTGTGTATCGCCGATGAGGTGCAGACCGGGCTGGGGCGTCTGGGTGAGTATTACTTTGGCTTTGAACACCAGCACGCGCTGCCCGATATCGTGGTGATGGGCAAACCGATCGGCAACGGACACCCCTTGGGCGTGTTGGTCACGACCAGGGAAATCGCCCAAAACTTTGACAACGGGATCGAGTTCTTCTCGACCTTTGGTGGATCAACCTTGTCCTGCCGGATCGGGAAAGAGGTGCTGGACATCGTCGATGACGAGGAGCTGCAGGACAATGCCCGCGTAATGGGCGCGCAGCTGATGGACGGGTTGCGCGGGATCGAGGCCGACTTCGGCTGTGTTGGCGACGTTCGGGGCATGGGTCTGTTTCTGGGGGTCGAGTTGATCGACCCGGGCGGCTCTGAGGGCACCGAGATTTGCAAATACGTCAAGAACCGGATGCGCGATCATCGCATTCTGATCGGCAGCGAAGGGCCAAAGGACAACATCCTGAAAATCCGCCCGCCCCTGACGATCGAGGCGGATGATGTCGACATGATCCTGTGGGCGCTGCGCGATGTGCTGACCGAGGTCGGTGACTATGCCCCTGCCCCCGCCTGCGATCACCACCATGCCGGTTGCGGGTGTTGCTGAATGAACAAACCCCCGGCCTAACTGGAACGGGGGTCTGAGCCTGACCGAGCTGTTAATGCAACACGGCAGAGGGGGTTACGTGGCCGGTCGAAGGAAGCGGGGCCGCGACTGACATGCGACGCAATGCCAGCGCCAATTCCTCGGACAAGGCAGCAAGGGCGGGCGCGAAATCCGGACGGACGATAAGCGCCGCCAACATCATTGTGTCTTCCCGCGCACCTTCCGAGGCTGCGGAGATCATCTGCGCGAAACAGTTCTCATCCGCGCCCAGACAGGAACACCCCAGTCCGTGGCGGATCAACGGTCGTCTGCCATGATGAGCACAGAGTGAACACAAGCGATCCATAACACTCATCGCAACGCTGTCCTGATCGGATTCTTGCGCCAAACCATCTGCGCGCGCCAACGCTGCATCGCTCCACTGCCGCAAGTACAGAACCGCGCTGGCTTCAATAGGGCTAAGGTCTGTCAGTCGACCAACGGTAGCCCCGCCGCGGGCAAAACGCGCGCTCATTTCGTCAGGATCAGTTTGCCAGCGCGGGTGATGCGCAGGGTGTAAAGCTGATCACCCAGCTCAATATGAGCCAGATTTCCGCCTTTCGTCAGTTCTTCGGCTTTATGTGCCGGCAGCATGGATACGGGGTAGGATTGCGTGGGGTTCGGGTTCTGCACATTCATCAGGTCAACTCCAGAGGGTCACGGGCGAAAGGCCGATTTCTGTTCGCGTTTTCAGTGGCTGGCTGACCCGAGTCCGGGTTGGCTTGGTGTCTTGATCCTTAATCTGATAATTTTACTCAGGTATGTCAAGCGTCAAAATCATACCTCATTCATCCGCGTGGAATTGCGCTGCTTTGGCGATCGGGCTAAGTCTGATGCGACAATTCAAACGCCCGAGGTTTTCCATGACTGCAACGCTCATGTTCGATCTGGACGGAACGCTGATCGACAGTTTGCCTGATATCGCGGCCGCCGCGAACCGCATGCTGCAGGACGAGGGGCGCCCCTATCTTCCACAAGATACAATCCAGCAATTCGTTGGGAATGGCCTTCCCAAATTGGTCGAACGTGTCATCAGGCATTGCGACATGCCACTTGATCGCCATGCAGAACTGACTGAGCGTACACTTGCACATTATTCCGCCGCATCCAGTGCGCTGACCGTGCCCTATCCCGGTGTTTCCGAGGCGCTACAGCAGCTGCGCGATATGGGATGCGTATTAGGCATTTGCACCAACAAGCCCGAGGCCCCCGCCCGCGATATTCTGCGGGATTTGGGCCTCGCCCATCATTTCGAAACCGTCTTTGGCGGTGATACTCTGAACACACGCAAGCCCGACCCCGCGCATCTTCACGCCAGTTTCGACGCAGTCACCCCGACCGGTCCGCGTCTGTTTATTGGCGACAGCGAAGTCGACGCCGAAACCGCGCAACGTGCGCAGGTTCCGTTTCTGCTGTTCACCGAAGGGTATCGGAAGTCACCCGTATCCGAAATCCCGCATGCACTTAACTACGACCACAACGAAAAGCTGCCCTCGTTGGTCCAGCAAGCGATATCGAAGCTGGAAGAAACGGCCTGATCCAAGGAACTGAGGGGCCGGCCGAGGGGGTAAGAAGCCAGCCCCTCAAAGGGGGAAATGTCCTTGGTAAAACCTTGGATGCTTTACAGTTAAGGTATTTCGTATTTGCAAGATATTGGGGGTTTCCCGTAGAGGCCGGAAAACCTCCAACCGTCGTTCGAATTCAATCGCTCTTTTTGCAGTCCTGAAACAACTAAGGCGAAGTGGTTCCCCACCCCGCCTTAACGCTTTGCAACGGATTGTCTGGATCAGATCGCCAAATATTCCTCACGCAGTTGCGTATTCTCCAGCACTTCGCTGGCAGTGCCGTCAAACACGATACTACCTGTATCCAGGATGATTGCGCGGTCGGCTAGTTCCAATGCACGCACGGCGTTTTGTTCAACGATGATCGTGGTCATGCCCTGTTGCTTTACGTGGATCAGAGTCTTTTCGATCTCATCCACGATCACCGGGGCCAATCCTTCGTAGGGCTCGTCCAACAGCAAAACCTTGATGTCGCGTGCCAATGCACGCGCTATGGCCAGCATTTGCTGCTCACCACCTGACAGGGTCACACCCTCTTGCTTGCGTCGCTCGCCAAGACGGGGGAACAACTCGTAGATACGTTCAAGCGACCAGCCAATTGGTGGCGCAATCTGAGCAAGTTGCAGGTTTTCCTCGACCGTCAAGCCAGGGATGATCCGGCGATCCTCGGGGACAAGACCAAGACCTGCCGCTGCGGCCTCGTAGCTTGTTTTGTTGTGCAGAGGCTGGTGGTCCAGCCAGATCTCGCCATGGCGCACTTCGGGGTCACCAAGACGCGCGATCGAGCGTAGGGTCGAGGTCTTACCAGCCCCGTTCCGGCCGAGCAGAGCCAGAATCTCGCCCTCGTGCACGTTGAAGCTGACACCTTGAACGATGTAGCTTTCGCCGTAGTACGAATGCATATCCCACACCGAAAGAAAGGCGGGCGCAGTTGTGGCCATATTGGCGTTTTTCGAAAAGTCCGGTTTCTGATTCATAGCTTTTCCTTACGCTGCCTCGCCCAGATAGGCTTCGCGAACCTTGGGGTTACCGCGAATGTTCTCTGGCACGTCTTCCACTAAGGGTGTGCCCTGTGCCAGCACGGTAATCCGTTCGGCAAGGCTGAAGACCACATGCATATCGTGCTCAATGATCGCGATGGTGATGTCGCGTTCATCCTTGATTTGTTTCAGCAGGTCGATCGTGTTGTTGGTATCGGCCCGCGCCATTCCGGCTGTCGGTTCATCCAGCAGCAACAGACGCGGGTTCTGGCTAAGGCACATGCCGATCTCAAGCCGACGCTTGTCACCACGCGACAAGGAAGCGGCGTGCATTTCGCGCTTGTCGGCCATGTTCATCTCGACCAGCATCGCTTCGGCCTGTTCGACGATGTCCTTTTCATTGGCAATCGTCTCATAGGCGTGCATCCGAAACGCCCCGTCTCGCATGGCGAAAATCGGGATCAGCATGTTCTCCATCACAGTCAGCTCACCGAATATCTCGGGGGTCTGGAACACACGGCTGATGCCCATCTGGTTGATCTGAAACGGCTCGAGCCCTAGCACCGAATTGTTGTCAAACAGGACCGACCCGGTATCCGGCATCAGTTTACCCACAAGACAGTTCAGCAGGGTCGACTTGCCGGCGCCATTGGGGCCGATGATGGCATGAACCGAATTTTCCTCGACGTTCAGGTTCACGTCCGTCAGCGCCTTTAGGCCACCGAAGCGTTTACTGACGTCTTTTACACGTAGAATTGCCATAGTCGCCTCCTTTATTCCGCTGGCTCGGTTTTGCCCGAAGGCGCATCATCCGCACCGGATTTCCGACGTTTGAACCAGTTCGATACCCGCTGTCCGCCTTCGACAAGGCCGCCAGGCAGATAAATCACCACCAACATGAACAGGATACCCAATGTCAGGTGCCAGCCTTTGCCGATGAACGGGTGGATGATGAACACCACCGCGTCCTCCAACCCGTCGGGCAGGAAGGCAAACCAGCTGTGCAGGACGTTATCGTTGATTTTCGAGAATATGTTCTCGAAATACTTGATGAAGCCCGCGCCCAGAACCGGACCGATCAGCGTTCCGGTACCGCCAAGGATGGTCATCAGAACCACCTCGCCCGAGGCCGTCCACTGCATCCGCTCGGCCCCGGCCAGCGGATCCATCGCGGCCATCAGGCCACCAGCCAGACCGGCATACATGCCAGAGATCACAAAGGCCGCCAGCGTATAGGGTTTCGAGTTCAGCCCGGTGTAGTTCATCCGCTGCTGGTTCGACTTCACCGCCCGCAGCATCATCCCGAAAGGCGACCGGAAAATACGGATCGCCAGATAAAACACGACCATCATAACCACCGCACACAGGTAGTAGCCTGCGTTGAAGTCAAAGCTCCACGCGCCTATGTCCAGCGTATAAGTCGCGCGCATGGGTAATCCGAACAGGTGCGGCAGGTCGGGCGCATTGGCCCCCTGCAGGATCTGCGGGTCATCTGCATAGACCTGAAGGCCAGTCTCCCCGTTGGTCAGGTTGAATTTGGGGTTCGACAGCACCGAATAGGCCAGCGCAAAGCTCATCTGTGCGAAGGCCAGCGTCAGGATCGAGAAATAAATCCCTGACCGCCGCAGGCTGACATAACCGATCAGCAAAGAGAACAACCCAGCGATCACCACGCTCAGCGCGATGGCGGGGATGACGTTATAGCTGAGCAGCTTGAACATCCAAACGGCCGAATACGATCCCACGCCCAGAAAGGCCGCATGGCCGAAGGACAGGTATCCGGTCAGGCCAAACAGGATGTTGAACCCGATGGCGAAGATGCCAAAGATCACGAACCGCTGCATCAGGTCGGGGTAGCCCGCGTTGAACTGCGCCATGGCGCTGTCCGCCGGGAACGGGTTCAGGATGAAGGGGGCCAGCAGCGTCAGAATCCCAACGATGATCAGCAGCCCGGTGTCTTTCTTGTTCAGTCCAAACATGGATTAGTCCTCCATCACGCCTTTGCGCCCCATCAGCCCGCGTGGCCGCAGCAGCAGCACGATGATGGCGACAAGGTAGATGATGATCTGGTTGATGCCCGGAATCGTGGTCGTGGCCCAAGTGGTCGAGGCAAAGCTCTCGAGGACCCCCAGCAAGAACCCCGCCAACACGGCACCAGGCAGCGATCCCATGCCACCTACAACAACCACAACAAAGCTAAGTACCAAGAAGTCCATCCCCATGTGGTAGTTCGGCGGATTGAGCGGCCCGTACATCACCCCGGCCAGTCCTGCCACCGCAGCAGCGATCCCGAACATGATGGTAAATCGGCGGTCGATGTTAATGCCCAACAAACCTACGGTTTCCCGGTCGGCCATACCTGCGCGAACAACCATGCCGAAGGTGGTGAATTGCAGGAACGAGAAGACTGCACCGATAATGGCAACCGCAAAGCCGAAATAGACCAGACGCCAGATCGGATAAATGATTGCGTTCGGATCGAACCCGATCATGGTGCCCAAATCGATAGAGCCATTGAGCGCTTCGGGCGGCGGGGTCTGGATCGGGTTGGCCCCGAAGAAATACTTGACGACCTCTTGCAGTACGATAGCCAGACCAAATGTCACAAGGATCTGATCCGCATGGGGGCGTTTGTAGAAATGCTTGATCAGCCCGCGCTCCATCACGTAGCCGACCAACAGCATGATCGGGATCGCGAACAAGATCGCCAGAGGCACCGACCAGTCGATGATTGACGCACCGACCTCAGGGCCGAACCATGCCTCGACATAAGGTGTCTCGACCTTCAGCGGATTACCCAGAAAGTCCGTCTGGGTTTCGTCGATGGTCTGAAAGCTGAGGCTAAACAGCTTTTGAAGGGTAACAGCACAAAAAGCGCCGATCATGAACAGCGCCCCGTGGGCAAAGTTCACAACACCCAGCGTGCCAAAGATCAATGTCAGCCCTAGCGCGATAAGCGCATATGCCGATCCCTTATCGAGCCCGTTTAGGATTTGAAGAAGTATGGCGTCCATTGTCCCCCCCCTTTTATTGCCTTCAAGGCAGGCTCCCCTGCGTCAGCAGGAGAGCCCAGTTTCAGGTACAAGAATTTTCGTCGAAAATTCTGAGGCGCGGATTATGCGCCCGAGTTACAAGAACCCAGGTCACCGCCGGCGAACATCGGATGATCAGGTGCATAGGTCACCTGTTCGACCGGGGTCACTTCGACGATTTCCAGCGTATCATAGGCGTTTGTCGGGTTTTCGTTGCCACGCACGACCAGCACATCTTTGAAGCACTGGTGATCTTCGGCGCGGTACAGTGTCTTACCGTTGCCCAGACCGTCGAACTCGAACCCTTCCAGCGCTTCAACAACGCCACAGGGGTTGAACGTACCCGCACGCTCGACCGCATCGGCATATAGCAGAACCTGCGCATAGCAGGTCTGGGCCGAGTTGGATGGCGGCTTGCCGTACTTTTCACCGAAGGATTTCACGAAGGCCTTGGTGCCCTCATCCTGCAGCTGCCAGTTCCAGTTCATCGAACCCAGCACGCCCTTGATGTTCTCGCCCGCACCAGCGGCCATCAGTTCGGAATACAGCGGCACGACAATCTTGAAGTCCTTGCCGTTGGCCACCTTGTCCAGCAAGCCGAACTGAATCGCGTTGGTCAGCGAGTTCACCATGTTGCCGCCATAGTGGTTTAGAACCAGAACATCCGCGCCCGAGTTCAGAACCGGAGCGATGTAGGACGAAAAGTCCGTTGACGCGAGTGGTGTTTTGACTGTGTTGACCGTTTCCCATCCCAAGGCTTCGGTCGAAGCAACAATCGACTCTTCCTGGGTCCAGCCCCAGTTGTAGTCAGCTGTCAGGTGATAAGCGCGGCGTTCCTTGCCCATCTCAGCCGCCAGAACCGGCGCCAGCGCGGCACCCGACATATAGGCGTTGAAGAAGTGGCGGAAACCGTTGGCTTTCTTGTCTTTACCGGTGGTGTCATTGGCATGGGTAAGACCCGCCATAAAGATCACGCCCGCCTCTTGGCACAGACCCTGAACCGCAACGGCCACGCCCGAGGACGATCCGCCGTTGATCATCACGGCCCCGTCTTTTTCGATCATCGACTTGGCCGAAGCGCGGGCTGCATCCGATTTGGTTTGTGTATCACCGGTTACGAACTCGACCTTTTTGCCAAGGATACCGTTCCCCTTGAGCGCCTTGGACGTAAAGGTGTTCAGGCAACCGCCATCGCCTTCGCCATTCAGATGCTCGACCGCCAGCTGTTGCGCCAGAAGTTCATCATTTCCTTCTTCGGCATATGGCCCGGTCTGCGGGACGTTGAAACCAAGGGTAACCGAAGACCCTGTGGGCTCGTTAGTGTAGGCTGCTGCTGACGAAGCGGTGAAGATCGTAGGCAGGGCCAGACCGGTTCCCGCAACGGCACCGGACTTCAGCACGCCGCGGCGTGTGACAGATTTGTTAGTCATTCATTCCTCCCATTTCCCAATTTTCACTCTCTGGCTCCTCTTCCAGCGAGTGAAGGCGCATTTCTGCGTTCTATGAGTATGGAGGCCCATCCGAAAATTTCTCAACAACCTATTAAACTTGCACCGATGTTAGGTAAACAAATACACAAGAGATGAGAAAATCAGTTAATGTTTAGTCATTTTGGAATTTTTTACTTTTTAATTACAGATGTTTAATTGTGAATCCATTATTCTTGTCAAAAACCTAAAACCGTCGCCAAGCTCGCTGATTCAAGATGCACCCTTAGGGCCAAATGCGAAGAGTTCTCACAATGACACTTATCCGCGCCGCATTCAAACACCTGAGAGCACATTCTGAAGAGCTTAAACTTGCTGATCTTTGATGAACTTTTTTATCGTCATAAATCACATTATGAACACTCATAATGACCCAAGCCAGAGCGCTTAACACGCCATGAAAGAAACAGTCTAATGGAGCTCGCTCGTTTGTCCCCAGAAAGGAGGCCATAAAGTCACAACTTTCGTTCGTTGCTCTAAATTTATGTTCCATTAATTTTCAGTTAATTTTTTAGGTGGTACGTTAGACTTTCAAAAGAATCGTTAAAGAATCGAGTGGGCATTTGTCCGCTTTTGGCGTAAGCCGCATTTTTGTTGTAATTAGTATGGAATGGTGACGTATGAATGGGGGGAAGGCTCAAACTGGAGCGTGGCTGCCAAATGCGCTTCATGCACGAGCAATCATAAATTTCATTCATTGGAGTCAGGGCGGCCTTGTTCTGGACGCAGCTCTCAATGGTATCGTGGAAGCCTTCGGCGCAGACTGCGCCGTCATAAGCCGTTTGTGGCTGAACAAAGGTGCCCACAGGGTGGCCGCGCGTTCGGACACGCGCGATCCATCAATCAGCCGCCCTCTGTTCTTGTCCTATGCCAATGACGCGCTTGGACCTTTTCGCAACGTGCCGAAAAGGGCATCTGTTTTCAGTTTGCGTGAAGATGGCGAGGACCCTGCGAAACTGTCACCGGTCCTGACGGATTGGATTGCGCATCGCAAAATCTCGGACATCCTGTTCCTGTGTCTGGACCATCAGGCTGGCGAAATAGACTTTCTTGAGCTGCACTTTGGTCAAAATCCCGAACCCGGCTATAAGGAGGCAATCGAACAGATTGCTCCACAGTTATCCGAGACGTTTCAGAGCCGGCGCGCTGGCCTTGTGACCGAGGCATTGTCCCGGCAGACCGTCGCAACCATCCGCAAGACAAGTATTGAAGTGCCTATCCTGAGCACCGAAAACCCTGCGGGGCTTACCCGTGCCGAATGGCGTGTGTGCGTATTGGTGTCTCGTGGCATATCATCCCAAGGTATCGGCGCTGAGTTGGGAATTGGACCTGCAACTGTCAGGACACACCTCAAACATATCTATTCGAAAACCGGTCTGGATAATTTCCATATGCTGGCACGCAGACTAGTGTCGGTCGAAGAGCGCGAGGCGCTGTACGGGAAACTGCATCAAGCAAGGGCTTAATGCCTGAATTAGACTGGCAAAATTGGATTGCCCTATGGCTGTTCGCGCCGCTGTTTGCGGCTACAGCGTGGACTGATTTCACTCAGTTGCGAATTCCTAACACCTATTGCATCATCGGCCTGGTCATTTTCGTGGCCACCGCCCCGTTTCTGGAATGGCACGAGTTGTTCATGCGCCTCATGATTGGCGGAGCGTGCTTTCTGCTCTGCTTTGGCCTGTTCGCAGTCAGATGGCTGGGCGGCGGGGACGCCAAGATGCTTCCTGTCGTGTTTCTCATTGTTCCAAGCCCAGCAGTTCCCGACTATTTACTGCTCTTGGCCGCAGGTATGGGTCTAGGGCTTGTTGGGATGGCCTTGGTACGACGTTATGCCAAAACCCTGTCTCCGCGCTTCAAATCAACTGCCCAATCGCGAGAGTTTCCAATGGGGATCGCGATCGGGTCTTCGGGACTGGTTTTGACCCTGCATTCTGTCTTTCAGTATGCGTAGTCAGCCTTAGCTTCCAAAGGTCTCCATGTACCGAATCACGATAGGAGCCAGGATCAAACCAGCAATAGCTGGCAACATCAGGCTGGCCATGACTGCCGACATTTGGACGGGCAGTTTGTTGGCCTTTTCCTGAGCGCGTACTTCACGCAGTTCCCGCATCTCTTCCGCATAAGTGTTCAAGGCAGAAGCAAGTGGAACACCAAACCGGGTCGACTGAAGAACAACACTTACAAAAGCACTCATTTCCTCGATCCCGGTTCGACGCGCCATACGCATAAGAGCCGTGTCACGATCCCGGCCTGCCTGAATCTCGCTTAGCGCGATCAGTATTTCTTCGGACAGTTCTGGAGCAACCAATTGCATTTCGACGGCCACTTTCAGCAGAGCCTGATCGAATCCCATACCAGCTTCGATCCCAATCTGCAGAAGATCCAGCATGTTCGGGAAGGCGCTCTCCATCTGCCATTTGCGCTCTTTGATGCGGGCTTTCATCCACAGATGAGGAACGTAGAACCCGATCGCACCCAAAATGACCACGTTTCTTAGGGTCGCCAGCAAGTCCAGGCCGCCCATATATTCTGCAATCCGCGCGCCAAAGTTGTTCGGCGGCTGCCAGTTGAGCAAAAAGATAAAGGTCATCGGCAAAAAGGTCGCCAGGCCCAACCGGATAAAGTAGTAACCCGCAATCGCGTTCTTCCCGCGAAAGCCAGACTTGGCCAGCACCTGCCCGACTTCGAGACGCTCGCTTGCATCGGCAGGGATAAGCGCTGCGCTCAGGCCAGTCGGCGTTTCGCCTTCCAGTTTATCCGGCGTTCCCCGAGCCAGATTTTGGCGCGGCCGACTTGGCGCCATGCGATCAGCAGCGGTTGAGCGTTCTTTGAAAGTGGACGAAATTCCGAAAAAGGCGAGCACTGCGCCAAGGATCACAATTGCAAGTAAAAGGATTTGTGACCCAATTTCGTCAGCAAGAATAGAATTGATATATTCCATCGGAGAAACTCCTTATATCCGGAAATTCACCAGCTTGAACAATATGATGGCATTCAAAACCACCGCTACTGCGATCACCCCCATTACCGGCCAGAACGACGGAGCATCCGCAACATCGCCGTAATAGGTCGGTGTCATGATCGTCATAAAGACAGCAATTAGGACGGGAATACTGGATAGGATAAATGCGGTCATTCGACCTTCAGCCGAGATCGCCTTGACTTTACGGCGCAGCGACATTCGCGCGCGAATAACCCGCGCGAGGGTTCTGAGGATTCCGGCAAGATCACCCCCCGTACCATGCTGCATCATCAACGCAACAGCCAGGTACTGAATGTCTTCTTCGTCAATACGCTCAGCAAGGGTCTTCAAGGCATCCGGCAGTTCTTCGCCGTAGGCAACCTGGTCGACAATCAGCCCGAACTCGGTGCCGATAGGATCAGGCATCTCTTCGGCAACGCTCTGCAACGTCGTGTTCAGCGGATGCCCAACTTTCAATCCCCGGGCCATAAGGTCCAGCGCATCAGGCAGTTGCTTGATCAGCATGGCCTTACGCTTTCTCAACGTGCTTCCGAGGACAACAAGCGGGCCAAACAAGAAAACCACGGCCGAGATTGGCACAACCTGCACCGGGTTGGACACGAGCGAACCGCCAATTGCGCAGACAAGAAAAGCCGCAGCACAAGCTATCAGGAACACCTCGGGGGCCATGTTCAACCCGGACGCTTTCAACGCTGCCGGAAGATCCCCCACGAACGGGAAATTCCGGATCAGCGGTTTGGCTTCCTGCGGTTTAAGCAGGTTCAGAACATCTTCGCCGCTCTTACCTTCGTTTAGCAACTGAACGCGACGATTGATCGCTTCTTCGCGGTTTTCACCCCGCTTCAGGAATTGCCGCAGCCCTTCCCATGCGATCAGAGCCCCCAGGAAAACAGCCAACGCGAGAACAAAGCGCGCATCAAAACCGAAGATTTCCATCTCGGGCCCAACAATGCCGTTGATATCGAGATTGGAAAAGAATGATCGAATTTGCTCGAACATGACCCGCCTCCTTAGGTGAACTGGACGGTGGACAGGTCTACCCCAGCAGCAGCCAATGCCTCGCTCGACTTCGGCCGGATACCGGTTGCCTTGAACCGTCCCAAAACTTTGCCGTTCTCATCTTTACCTTCGCGCTTGAAGACAAAGATGTCTTGCATGGTCACAATGTCCCCTTCCATGCCGGTCACTTCAGCGATGGAAGTCACGCGGCGGGTACCGTCTGACATACGGTTCAACTGCAGAACAAAGTGCACTGCCGAGGCAATGGTGGCGCGAATGGCCGAATGCGGCAGTTCCATTCCACCCATCTGGACCATCTGTTCGACACGCGACAGGGCATCTCTTGGGCTGTTCGCGTGGACCGTAGTCATCGATCCGTCATGGCCTGTGTTCATGGCCTGCAACATGTCAAAGGCTTCCGAGCCGCGTACCTCGCCTACGACGATACGGTCCGGGCGCATCCGCAGCGCGTTTCGAACAAGGTCACGCTGCGCCACAGCTCCTGTTCCGTCTAGACCAGCCGGACGCGTCTCCATGCGCAGCACATGTTCCTGCTGCAGCTGGAGTTCCGCGGCATCTTCGATGGTCACGATCCGTTCGTTCTCGCCAATGTAAGAAGAAAGCGCGTTCAGCATCGTTGTCTTACCAGAGCCTGTACCGCCCGAGATCAGAACATTCATCTTGGCGTCAACCAGCCCTCTCAGCAGGTTTGCGGCACTGTCGTTCAGGGCGCCGTTGTTCACCAAACGCTGCATCGTCAAAGGAACGCGTGCAAATTTACGGATCGACAGGGCAGGACCATCCAAAGCGCAAGGCCGAATAATAGCGTTCACACGGCTACCATCCTCTAGACGCGCGTCCACCCAAGGCTGACGTTCATCAATACGGCGACCAACCCGGCTAACGATTTTGTCGATGATACGCAGCAGGTGGCGTTCATCACGGAACCGGGCTTCAGTTTTTTCAAGGATACCAGCGCGTTCGACAAAGATCTGCTCATGTCCGTTGACCAGGATATCGTTGATCGTCGGGTCGGCCAGCAACGGCTCGAGCGGGCCAAGGCCCAGGACTTCATGCATCAGCTCTTCGACAAGGTCTTTGATCTCTTCGCTGCGCATCGCACGGCCTTCATGGCGCAACAGATCCGTAGCGTGCTTGCCAATCTCGCCCCGCAGAGTGTCCTCTTCAACCTTGTCGATGACAGCGAGGTTCAGCTTGTCCAGCAGCGAGTTGTGCATCCGCGCCTTCAGGTCAATACGATCCTGCTGCCTTTCGCGATCAACGACCTTTTTCTCGGCTTCAAAGGCTGCGATGTCTGATACGTTAGAGTCCAGCTTCTTGGTATCCAAGGGAACGACCTTGGGTGCGCTGGGTGCTGTACGGCTCGTTCTGTCAAATTCACGAAACATTCTTTCAACCTTTTACTTTATCTTACATCACGGCTTGGGGAACGGGCGTCAGCTGTTCACGCGCGGCGGCAGAGAAGCCCGCGTGTCATCCGCCAGCTTCTTGATCGCCCGTGTCGCTGGTGCCCGGTTGGACACGTCCTGCAAGGGAACGCCTCGATCAACGGACTCGCGCACTGTACGCTCGTCCTTTGGCACCCAATACGAGAAGTCTTTTTCAAGTAGCTTGGTCGCCGCGCGGTGATGGGCCGCGGGGAACAAGGGCTTTTTCTCAAGACTTGCAATCAGTTGAATGTCCAAAGCTGGGTTTTCGCTGTGATAAAAATCAATCAGCTTGCGGGCAGAGCGCACCGACGGCACGGCCACATCCGTAACCAGATACAGCCTGTCCGCCTGGGCGAGAACCGGAGTGATCCACTCGACCAAAGCACGCGGCAGATCAACCACGACGTAGTCGTGAGACCGGCGCAAACTGTCCAGAATAGCGTCAATCTGTTCGTCTTTGATGGCAGATAGCGGGCCATAACGTGATGGAGCTGCCAGAACATCTACACCGCATGGTGCTTTGGTCATCGCCTGATCCAGAAACGCAGTGTCAGGAATGCTTTCTTCCATTGCCATGCGCCACATGGCATCGCTTTCTTCCACGTCCATCAGGGCCGCGATGGAACCAAACTGGAAGTCCAGATCAACCACTGCAACCTCGTTGGCCGCTTTCTTCTTGAAGAAACCTTCTTTCTGCTGCAACTCGTTGGCCATATTTGCGGCCACAAGTGAAGAACCTACACCACCACGAGATTTTGCCACGGCAATCACTTTGCCCAGCGTTGCATGACCGCCCCAAACCGCAGGCAACTGAGCTTGGCGGCGAGTCCGGATCGCATCAACCTGCGGCACGATCTCCTCGTTGATCGCGGTCCGGGGTAAAACGTCATCGACGCCCAATTTCTTAAGCTGTCGAGCTTTTTCAAGCGGCAGATCTTCCGGGGCCAGCGCAATGATAATTGCGTTGGGCATCCGCGCATCGCAGATGCTCTGTGCTGTTTCCAGCATTTTGTCACTGTCTTCCTCGACGTCGAACAGAACCACATCATTCAGCGCCGTAAGCGAGATGGCCGAACCGTTCACACCCGAGACCGTGTCTTTTCGGCCAGTGAACTGACAGTTCTCCTGTTCAGCAAGAGACCCTTCAATCGCCGAGTAGATCTCTTCGTCGGGCGAAATCAACAATACTGAAATCTGTTTTCCACTCATTATCTTTCTCCTTACTCTGCTGCCCCGATGCCCAAGTCTTCGGCAGGAACCGAAGTGCTCATCGCGGGAAGGGAAATACTATTTGGGGTGTTTGAAGTTACCGCCGGGCTATTGGAAGCCAGCGCTGCCAGTCCGGCCAGCGGCATTACGAAATCGAAGTCCACATCAATCAATTCGGCCGTAACAACTGGCGTATAAGGGCCACCCAGAAAACCCAAGCGTGGATCGTGAGTATAGGCGAACTGCACATTCGTCGGGGTTGTACCCGGTGGCAGAAGCGGCTGGATTTCATCCCAGATACGCTCACCGTAGGCAGTGCTTGTGTCCAGGCGGCACGGGGCAGGCAAGTTCGGCACTTCACAGATGCCACCTACGCGGCACAAGGTTCCGAACCGAGGAGTGCCTGTTGGATTGTTTACCAACTCATGTGACGCAGGCAACGCTCCGCACTGCGCAGGACCGACAGTTGCCAGCCGTGCTGCTTTTTGCATCGCCTTCTGAGCCGTTGTTGTCGACCAGTACAGGCGACCATAATCCACGATGCCAAACATCAGTAGAAGGAAAAGCGGAACGACCAGCGCCATTTCAACAAGGGCTGCACCGCGTTCTTGCGTACGGAAATTGCGAAAGATGTTAACCAGACGTGTCATATGCCAAACACCCTGCTTTGATCCGAGATTTCCATGTTCAACGGGCCCAGAGCGCCACCGAACAAGCTGAAAACGTTGCCAAACAAGAACTCGACGCGAACCTGAGCGGTCACTTCCACCACCGAGGCCGGGTTGACCCTATAGGCGCCATCGCGACGCAGGCAGGTGGGGATCACGTCCACGACGGATGTGCCAATCGGCATGATCGATGTGCCGCCAAGCTGGTTTGTGACGATTGTCGTCGCTGTCGTTTCGTAGTCACCGCCCAATGTGACCGGCCCCGTGGCCGTCGCGCACAAGTCAATCGGAGCCGTCCTTGCGATCATCCGGGAGGCGTCGCGGACACCGGCAGCAGCCGCCTGATGCGCCCAGGTGATCCGGCTACCTTCGATAATCACTGCAATGAACAGCAGCAGCAGCGGAAGAACCATCGCGAATTCGACCATCGGTGCGCCAGATTCACAGCGCTTGAGGCGTTGGATATGCGAGATCAAACGTTTCACCGGTACAACCTCACGACATCGCGGAAAATACCGTCATCTTCACTGCCGCCCAGACCGGCGCCACCGACTTGCTCAACCACTTCAAGGTAAATGTCGAAATCGGTACCCGACGAATTCGCCAGAGGCTGGATCATGAAGCCTTTGACATATTCCTCAACCGGGACATCCACGGCACGGCCTTGAACGTTGTTCGCGGCGCAGTCGATCGCAGCCAGAATAAAGGTGCGGCGGTCGGGATCAGTTGACGCAGGCGTGGAGCACTGCGCGCGCCCAGTTTCCGAGCGATTAGACAGGATCGGACCGCCTGAGAATTGATTGATCTCTTCAAGATACATTTGGTAGCGCGTTGTTCCGCCTGCAGATGGCAGTCCAGTCGGCATGTTGCGGATCACATTGGCTCCGTCGGAATTGTTTACCGGCAGCGGATTGTTCAAAGGATCAAGGCCCGCGCCATAGTTCACATCAAGATAATCCTGACGACCATTGGACCAATCGCCATTTCCAAACCGACCACCGCTGTTGGGGACTAGCGAACCGCAAGTATCAGTTGCAAAACAGTCATCCGGCGGGAAAGGCATGGTATCTGTGGACAGCGTGGGCTGACCGCTGATGCAGCTGTTGCCATTTCCATTGCCATTTCCATTGCTAGTGGGTTGAACCCATCCTGAAATAACCTGCGGCCCCGGCGCGTAATCGGGATCATTTCTTTCGTTGGTCAAGGTCGACGTAAAATAGTCAAAGCGCGAGTTATAGATTGCTCCGCCGATGCCCTGGCGCTGACCGGGTTCGGTATCAACACCCCGCTGCACGACGCAACGGCCTTTGTTACCTTGGGCAGCGATCAGGCAAATGTATAGGTTCGAGCCGTTCAGCCCCGCACATGGCCCCTCCGGATTGATGCCAAAATCAATCGGATCAAGAAACCCAAAGTTACCCGGACCCCATTCAGCATTGGCCTGACCAGTACGCAGTTTGATCGTGGATCCGATATTCGCGTTCGCAGTCCAACCCGGAGGGATGCAGAACATAAGCGGAGTCACGTCACACGCGTAGGCTGTGAAACCTGCAATCGCCTGTGCGCTGACCTCGGCATCTTGCGGGGTCGCACCAAGCAAAGTTGCCAAAGCGCGCGAGAATGGAAGGAAAACTGTCCGAGGCGTTGCAGTAACCTCAGCCATGACGGCCAAAGTCGGGTCGGTTGTCACAAAACTGGCGACAGAGGCTTCGTCGCGCGCGTCATTTGGCAAACCGGTCAAAAACCGAATATCGAAGTCTGCGGCCGAGGCCAATGCACGATCGCCTTCGGCAAAAAACTGTTCGTCCGCAATCATCGCAGCGGCAGCGGCCTCAGCCCGGTCAATCGCATCTCCGGAGCCGTCCAGTTCACCGGCGGCAGCCAGCGCAACGTGATCAGCGTAGGATTGGAGGTCGGTTTGGGTGGAAACGACACGGCCAAGGTCAAAAGTCAGCGCGACAAAGCCGAAGATGAAAACCAGGCTCATTCCAACAAATACCAGAATTGCGCCGTCTTCTTCTTTTTTTAACTCTTTAACCGAAAACATTGTCAAACCCTCCCAAACACTCCGTGATTTAGTTCACTGTCCCGGACGTGTCCGTGACGGGGACGTCCTGTTCGGCAGAGGCCGCAGTGGGATTTTCCACCCTGAACTCCTCGACCTCGGAGATACCGCGACGTACTTTGACAATCGGCTGCGGCTCACCATCTTCTGCTGGTGACTTTTCCAGAAGAATATCGCTCAGGCGCACTGCTTCGAGCGGCTCATCGTCTTCTGTGTTCAGCGAACGCAGTGAGAGGCTCAACTGGCCTGCCTTTTGCGCCAAGGCCAAACGCTGACCTTGCTGCGGGGTGACTTCAACCGTCACGGTCCGTGCGATACCGGGTTGATCCAGTTCCTCGTCCGCAGTTTGGTCGACGCCGATAATGCGAATGTTTTGAAGAATGGTAATGGCGCGCAGCTCATCGTTGGACCCGCGGGTCAACACGATATCTACAAAATCGCCAGGTGTTACGAAACCGCCAACGCCGGTTTGCGCATCAACACTGATGGCAACCGCACGGTTGTTTTCCCCGATCGTCTGTACAATCGTGACTTTCTCACCAAAGTCCGAGACCTTTGAGGCCAACAAAATCTCACCCTGTGCCAATGCGCGCTTTGCGCGGCGCGGGTCTGCTCCGGGTTCAGGTAGAACATCATCAAAGTTGGTAAACACGCCAGCCGGGACCGACTCTGCCGGCCATTCGATCGTGGTCAACTTGTACCTTTCGATGGGCGTTCCAAATGGAATGTCTTCAGCAACTGCAACAACGCGGACGATCGATGCGTCTGCAGCGGCTTCCTGATTTCGTTGAATTTGGTCCTGGGCAATAAGAACGGCACCGCCTGCCAAACCGACACCCAAGAATGTCATCAAAAAAGACTTAACGCGCATAGTGCCCTCCAATTTCCGAAGTCGGTTCAGGCCGTCAGATTGGGGCGATTTGCTGTCTTCGTTTACAAGCCGACTGATGAACTGACGAAAAACCGTTGAATTCTGATGTGACACCCCGACTTTTAGCCGGGGAATCAACGTTTTAACCTATCATCGAAGATTGATTAGCGGGTCGCCGCACCAACCGCGTCTGAGAAGTTCGAGCTAGTCGCGTTAGCCAAACCGGTCAGAACCACGCCGCCAACAACAATCGCAACAAACAGGGCAATGCCATATTCAACCAATGTTGCTCCGCGCTCATCTTCACGCAGTCTCAAGAATACCTTGCGGATAGAATTTTTCATAAGGTCATACTCCATAGTGTTTAACCGAGTACGAGATTTAAGCGCAAACCCGTGGTAGGTGCTTCTACTTAAACTGATACCTCAATGAGGTTTTTCTTCACCAACGTATGAGGTATCAACTGTTCAATCTCGTGTCGTAGCACAGGATTGGTTAGCGGGTCGCCGCACCAACCGCGTCCGAGAAGTTCGAGCTGGTGGCGTTGGACAGCTGAGTGAGCACTGTACCGCCAACAACGATCGCAACAAACAGGGCAATACCATATTCAACCAGGGTCGCGCCGCGCTCGTCTTCACGCAGTTTCAGGAAAATCTTGCGAATTGAATTCTTCATAATTTGTACTCCAGACTGTTTTACCAAGTGCGAAATGACCGCACACACACGAGGTTCACACCCCCGTTAACAAAATTGATACCAAGCGAGTCGCGATGGAACCTCCCCCCAAACGAAAAGGTTTTCCCGCATAACGGGAATTTTTTTTCAACTTGGGCGGATTTGTGGCCAGAGTTAGACTGAACATGACCGCCAAACACAAAAATTCACAGATTCGCCACCCACACGAATCGTGCTTTGACAGCTCGCGTAAGCCCAAAAGCCCGACAAAACACCGAAAACTAGTGCACTTTTCCGAAGTTGACCGGAAAACCTAAGCCACAAAATGCAAAACGACCCCTCGCTCGCTCGGGGGTCGTACAGCGTATTTCGTCTTAAGTTACTAGATGTTAGACCGTCACGCCCTGTAAAACCTGCTCTCGCGACAAGTCCTGCCTTGCCCCTTCCATCAGGATGGAACCACGTCTGAGCACGACAAAACGGTCGGCAAGATCGTAGGCAAAGTCGAAATACTGTTCGACAAGAACGATGGCCATCTCACCCTTGCTTCTGAGATGCCGAATGACATCGCCAATCTGTTGGATGATATTGGGCTGGATACCCTCGGTCGGCTCGTCCAGCAAAAGCAGTTTGGGTTTGGTGATCAAGGCACGCGCAATTGCCAGTTGTTGCTGTTGGCCGCCTGACAGGTCGCCTCCCCGGCGATTTTGCATTTGCTTCAGGACGGGAAACAGATCGAAAATCTCGTCCGGGACGAAATGCTCGTCCTTCGGCAAGCACGCAAACCCGGATTCAAGGTTTTCGCGAACAGTCATCAATGGGAAGATTTCGCGACCCTGCGGAACATACGCCACTCCTTTCCATGCCATCTTATGTGCGGGCAAGGGCGGCAACACTTCGCCATTCAGCTCCAACCCACCGCCCGAACGCGGGTGGGTGCCGGAAATCGCCTTGATCAGGCTGGTCTTGCCGACACCATTGGTGCCCATTACGCAGGTCACCTCGCCCAGCGCGGCCTGCATAGAGATGCCGTTCAGGATTTGCGAATGCCCGTAGTGCAGAGTCAAGTCAGTCAGTGTCAGCATCGTCTAACGCCCCAGATAGACGTCAATGACGTCCTGATTTGAAGTCACATGGTCCAGAGACCCCTCGGCCAGAACCGAGCCCTCGTGCAACACCGTAACCTTGCAGTTCAGGCGGCGGACGAATTCCATATCGTGTTCCACGACTACCACGGCGCGGGTCTTGGCGGCCTGCACCAGCAGGTCGGTGGTGTGTTCGCGTTCCTGCGGGGTCATCCCGGCAGCGGGTTCGTCTACCAAAAGCAAGCGCGGCTCCTGTGCCAGAAGCATCCCAATCTCAAGCCATTGCTTCTGCCCGTGGCTGAGTTCGCCCGATTTGCGGGTCAACTCGTCCTTCAAGCCGATCTCGGCGGCCAGTTCCTCGACTTTCTCCAGATCACCCTTTGAAGGGCGATAGAACAGCACGCCCAGCCATCCGCGTTTGTTCTTCAGCGCCATCAGCAGGTTCTCCTGCACGCTCTGGTCTTCGAACACGGTAGGTTTCTGGAACTTCCGCCCGATCCCGGCCTGCGCGATCTTGGCCTCACTCATGCGCAGCAGGGATACGGATTTCTCGCCCCATATAACGCGGCCTTCGTCGGGTCGGGTTTTGCCGGTGACAATATCCATGAAAGTGGTCTTGCCCGCGCCGTTCGGCCCGATCACTGCGCGCAGTTCCGCGTTGCCGATCTGAAACGACAGGTTGTTGATGGCTCGGAACCCATCGAAGGTGACCGAAACGCCGCTGACTTCTAGCAGAGTACTCATTCCGTGGCCTCCTTCTCACGCAGTGCGCTTTCATCAGGCCCGAGGGCCGCGCCGTGGCGCTGCGGCGTGCGGCGGTTGGTCCAGAGGTCGAACAGCCCCCCGATCCCCTGCGGGGCGAACAGTGTGACCAACACGAAGGATACGCCCAGCAGCACCTGCCACCAGTCAACCCATTTGATCGTGTAGAACCCCAGCGGAATGTCCGGGGCCTGCCCGCCCGTAAACCACGTGCTGAGTAGGCTGACGAACGCCGCACCAATGACGGCACCGTACAGGCGACCGCGCCCGCCGATGGCGACCCAGACAGCCAGATAGATCGAAGCGATGGGGGCCATCTCTTCGGGGTTGATGATGCCCGCCTGCGGGTAATAAAGCGCGCCCGCGATGGCCGCGATGCAGGCGGTCAGAGTGAAGACGGCCAGCTTGTAGACCTCGACTGAATAGCCAAGGAACCGCACCCGCGCCTCGTTATCGCGGATGCCGCGAATGACCGAGCCGAACTTGCCCGACACCACCCATGCCGCCAGCATGTATCCCAGCCCAAGGGCCAGCGCCGAGGCCCAGAGGAACCAGATCGACACTACGTCCTGCGAGGCTGTGACACCCGGCAGGTTTTGCAAGCCCGACAGGCCATTGTTGCCGCGCAAGCCGCTGTCGTTCTGGAACAGATACAGCGCCAAAGCCAAGGTCATGGCTTGGGTCAGGATCGACAGGTAGACACCCGTGACACGGCTGCGGAAAGCGAGCCAACCGAAGATCAGCGCCAGAAGGCCCGGCACCAGCACCACCAGCGCCAGTTGCAGGAACAGGCTGTCCGAAAAGGCCCAGATCAACGGGAATTCCGACGAACCAACCACGCCGAAGATTTGCGTACCAATGGCGTCCACGACCTCGGATGACGTCGGAGGGATTTCGGCTTGCGACAGCGACTCTACCACGATCAGCCGCGTGCGTTCATACATCAGCCACATGCCGATCATGTAACCGCCCAGCCCGAAAAAGGCGAAATGGCCAAGGGACAGGATGCCGGTGAAACCCCAGACCAGATCCATCGCCACGGCAATCAGGCACAGGCACAGGGTTTTGCCCAGCGTTTTGACGAAACTGGTCGAGATCACGCCGATCCCGAACCCTTCGGACAGGACGGTGACGCCCAAGGTGAACAAGGACAGGATGGCCAGAAAGACCAGCACCGATGGGTTTTTGGCGACAAAGCTGCGTTCCATGGCTCAATCCCCCGCCGCGCGGCCTTTGAGAGCGATGATGCCCCTTGGCCGGAACTGAATGAAGATGATGATGAAGATGATCATGTAGGTCTGCGCCGCGAGGGTGTTCGAGGGGTTCATCCACTCGATCCCCTTTTGGAGGAAGCCGATCATGCCCGCGCCTGCCAGCGCGCCCCAGATGTTGCCGACACCGCCGACAACCACGGTCATGAAGCTTTGTACGATATAGTCGCTGCCCAGATCAGAAGTCACCTTAGCGAACAACCCAATCGCGACGCCCGCGATCCCGGCGATGCCCGAGCCCAGCCCGAAGGTCAGCATGTTCACCCGCCCCGGATTGATACCCATCGACCCGGCCATGCGCGGGTTTTGCGTCACGGCGCGCATCTCTAGCCCCAGTCGGGTACGCTTCATAATGTAGAGGAACAGCCCCAGAAAGATCATTGCCAGCACGAAGATCGCAATGCGGATATAGCTGATCGAGACAACATCGTTCAGCACCCAGGCCCCGTCCAGCCAGCCGGGCGCAGTCAGCGGCCGGGCCTGCGTGCCAAAGATGTTCTTGGCCAGCTGTTGCAGCGCAATAGAGATACCAAAGGTCGCCAGCAGCGTTTCCAGCGGACGCGAATACAGCCAACGGATAACCAGCCGCTCCATCGCGACGCCCATGGCGAAGGTAACGGCAAAGGCCATCGGGATTGCGACAATGATCGACAGCGTATGATCGGGGATGAACTGCTGCACCACGTATCCGGTGTAAGCGCCCATCATGATGAACTCGCCATGGGCCATGTTGATGACGCCCATCACACCAAAGGTGATGGCCAAACCGATGGCCGCAAGGAAATAGATCGAGGCCAGAGAAATCGCGTCCAGCGTCAGGTCGAGGGTCTGGTTCAGGCCGACCTTCAGTTCGATTTGGTCCAGCGCCTTTTCGGCGGCGGCTGTGACTTCGCCCGACGGCTCTGCATAGGTTTCAAAGAACACATGCGCGCCCAGCGCTGCATCGATGTCAGTCTGCGTTATCAACGCGGGAACAGTTCCGGCTTCGGCCAGCGCCGCATAAGCCTGCGCGCGGGCGGCGTCGGAACTCAGTTGCGCGGCCGGAACACCGCCCACGCGGCCTCCGTCGATATTGGCAGCCAACGCCGCACGGATGTCATCCGCCGAAACACGCGGCGCAGCCAAATCGCTGGCAACCAACAGGTCATAGGCCGCATCACGCGACAGGTCATCCGAGCCGGGTTGCAGAACACCAGCGATATTCACATCAGAAGGTAAATCTGTCGCCGTCTGCAGCTTGGTCACGACCAGAGGGTTCAAAGCCGCGCGCACGTCCACACCCAGATCGTCGGACATCTCCTCGATCGCGGCCACACGGGCTGCAGTATCTTCGTCGTAGCCGATGGTCAGCAACCGCTCGAGGCGTTGCTTCTGCGCTTTCAGATCGGCGTCGGGTTCTTCATCAATCGACGCGCGCAGCGGCTCAAGCAGAGCGCCCTCGGGATCGCGTTGGATAGACGTCAAAGCGGCCAGTCGTTTTGCACGATCCGGGTCGGTCAGCTGGAATTGCACCAGCGCCGTGCCGATCATCGCGCGGATGCCACTATTGGGTTTCAACTGTTTCAGGTCGGATTTCTCAAACGTCCCGACGACCTCGCCAGTGTCGAAATCGGTCAGCTCATACGACCGCCCCTCACCCTTTTTGCCGGCAAAGAACAGGCCATCGGACTTGCGCATCCACACGTTTTTGGCGGCCCACGTCTCAAGCATGACCTGCGCTTGCGGCAACCCGCTGCTGGCAATCGCTTCAATCGCCGGTCCGATCGTTTTGCGCGAGCTTTTGGCGATGATCTCCTGATGCTCTTGCAGGATCGGTTGCAAACCGCCCTCTTGCGCGTTGGCAGTCAGGCAGGCGCACAGGATTGCGAGGCCCGCAAGGAATAGTCGTAACATGTGGTGAAACCCGAGGTGTCTTAGGGGCAAGGCGGGCGATCACACCCGCCTTGCGTGTCGTTTAGTAGTTCGACAGCGTCTGAACGCAGGTCTTGGTCTCGGTGTTGTACATACCGCAGCCCAGCTCTTTCCAATCCGAGATCAGAACCGCCGATTCCGGCAGGAAGTCGGTCCAGGCATCGCCGGGCACAACATCGGTCTCGCTGATGATGTCGAACTGACCGTCTTCCTGAATCTCACCGATCAGAACCGGTTTTGCCAGGTGGTGGTTCGGCAGCATGACCGCCGTACCGCCGGTCAGGTTCGGGAATTCCTGGCCATACATCGCAGCGCGTACATCGTCGACTTCGGTCGAGCCGGCTTCAGTCGCGGCGTTCACCCACATGTTGAAGCCGATATAGTGTGCTTCCATCGGGTCATTGGTCACGCGCTCGTCGCCCATGGTGGCTTTCCATGTTTCGACAAATTCGGCGTTCGCGTCGGTGTCCGCCGACTGGAAATAGTTCCACGCGGCCAGATGGCCCACAAGGTTGGTGGTGTCCAGGCCGGACAGTTCTTCCTCACCGACCGAGAAGGCCACGACCGGAATGTCATCGGCTGAGACGCCTGCAGCGGCCAGTTCTTTATAGAAGCCGATGTTTGCGTCACCGTTGATGGTCGAGATCACTCCAACTTTTTTGCCATCCGCGCCCAGCGCGACAACGTCCGCCACGATCTTGGACCAGTCGGAGTGACCGAACGGTGTGTAGTTGACGAAGATATCCTCGTCCGCGATGCCTTTACCCTTCAGGTAGCTTTCCAGAATGTTGTTCGTGGTCCGCGGGTACACATAGTCAGTGCCCAGCAGCGCGAATTTCTCGACACCCAGCTCGTCCAGGAAGTAGTCAGTCGCAGGGATCGCCTGCTGGTTCGGCGCGGCGCCGGTGTAGAAGACGTTTTTCGACGATTCTTCGCCCTCGTACTGAACCGGATAGAACAGCAGGCCGTTCAGCTCTTCGATCACGGGCAGAACCGATTTCCGGCTGACCGAAGTCCAGTTGCCAAAGATCACATCCACCTCATGCACAGTCAGCAGCTCGCGTGCTTTTTCAGCGAACAGCGGCCAGTCCGATGCGGGGTCGACGACAACCGCCTCAAGCTGTTTGCCCAGCAGGCCACCCTTGGCGTTTTGCTGGTCGATCAGCATCAGCATAGTGTCTTTCAGCGTGGTTTCCGAGATCGCCATTGTGCCCGACAGCGAGTGCAGCACGCCCACCTTGATGGTGTCTTCTTCGGCCAGCGCGGCGGTTGCCATGGCAGCAAAGACAAGCGAACCGGCAAGTGTGGATTTGAGAGATGTCATAAAGATCCTCCTGGCAGGGCGCAGGTGAGGACTTGCGCAGCAGCGCGCCTTTCTTCTACCTGATCCCCGCAACTGTTGTTGCGTTCCGTGTGGCGGTTGTGTCCGAGGTCCAATTCGCGCAGCCGTCACACACCCCCAGGGATCGTCCCCGTGGCGGGCACCCATACGGTTTCTGCATCGCAGAGAATTTAGCAAATGGTTGACAGATCATTTCCCTCGATCCGTCGTGTTTGTTTAATTTTAAGGCAGTCGTTAACGTGATCGCCTAAAAATTAATCCGCCACACCGAAACACCACCCAAATCCGACACGGAAGAATAGAGTTCCGACGCCCAAACGGTGAAACAGGCGGCAGAACAACGTGATCCGCAGGTGCCCCATTACACATCATGCCTCGATATTGCCCACGCAGGCCGCGCAACCGCCGCGCGCACAGGGTGCGATTCGGCTGAGTGCCAAACGATTGGGCAAAACCTCGGTTCTGGATGGGTTCCGGCAGTCAGGCTCTTTCAAATGCCTGTTCCCGCGCACCGATGGTGACGCGCTGGACGCGGTGCTGCTGAACACCGCTGGCGGGATCACCGGAGGCGACACGTTCCGCTTTACCGGCCACGCGGGCAAAGACACGACCCTGACGCTAACCACTCAAGCCTGCGAACGCGCGTACAAAGCCAAACCCGGCCCCTCGGGTCAGATCGTGAACCACCTGAACGTCGCTTCGGGCGCGCGGCTGAATTGGCTGCCTCAGGAAACCATCCTGTTCGACGGCAGCGCGCTGGATCGTCGGCTGCAGATAGACCTCGCCCCGGATGCCACTGCACTGATGGTAGAACCGCTGGTCTTTGGCCGCGTGGCCATGGGTGAGACCCTGACTGATATCCGCCTGCGCGACCGGATCGAGATCCTGCGCGATGGCACCCCCCTGTTTCTCGACGCGATGCAATTCACAGGTGATCTGCACGCCCATCTCGCCAAACCGCATATCGCAGGCGGTGCCGGTGCGATGGCACTGGTCGCTTTTGTATCACGCACCGCCGAGGGCCAGCTGGGCCCCATCCGCGACATGCTGCCCGACACCGCCGGAGCCTCGCTGATCCAGGACGATCTGCTGGTGATCCGGGTGCTGGCCGAGAACAGCTTTGCCCTCCGCCGCACGCTGATGCCGATGCTACGGCGGCTGAACAATGACACGCTTCCCCGATGCTGGATGATCTGACATGAACCTGACCCCCCGAGAAAAAGACAAACTGCTGGTCGCCATGGCCGCCGAGGTCGCCCGCAAACGGCTGGCCCGCGGCGTCAAGCTGAACCACCCCGAGGCGATCGCCCTGATCACCGACGCGGTGGTCGAAGGTGCGCGTGACGGCCGATCGGTGGCTGACATGATGCAAGCCGGGGCCGAAGTGATCACCCGCGCGCAATGCATGGAAGGCGTACCCGAGATGATCCACGAAGTTCAGGTCGAAGCCACCTTCCCTGATGGCACCAAACTGGTGACCGTCCACAACCCTATTCGCTAACAAAGGAAAACTGATATGACCCGTATGCTCTTCCCCGCCCTGATCCTTGCTGGCCCCGCTGCGGCCCACAACGGCACACATGTCCACGCGCATGGAACAGACTATGCCACTTTGGGCGTCGGTCTGGCGGTTGTCGCGCTGGCCGCCGTCGCATTGATGGTAAAGCTAAACAAATGATCCCCGGAGAGCTGTTCCCAGCCGAGGGTGAGATCACCCTGAACGCGAATGCCGAGGCGATCACCCTCATGGTCGCCAATACCGGCGACCGCCCGGTTCAGGTCGGCTCGCACTATCATTTCGCCGAAACCAACCCGTCACTGGATTTCGACCGCGCCGCCGCACATGGCCTGCGTCTGGACATCGCGCCGGGCACCGCCGTTCGGTTCGAACCCGGTCAGGCGCGCGAGGTCTCGCTGATCCCCATCGGAGGGGCACGCAAGGTTTACGGGTTCAACCAGAAGGTCATGGGGTCACTCTGATGCCAGCAACAATCAAACGCTCTGACTACGCCGCAATGTTCGGCCCGACCACCGGCGACAAGCTGCGGCTGGCCGATACCGATCTGGTGATCGAGGTGGAACGCGACCTGACCGCAGAACGTGCGGGCGCGGCTGCAACCGGGGGGACCGGAGACAACGCGTTGCTTTACGGCGAAGAGGTCAAATTCGGCGGCGGCAAGGTGATCCGCGACGGGATGGGGCAGTCTCAGGCCACGCGGGCCGAGGGGGCCGTGGACACGGTCATCACCAACGCGCTGATCGTGGATCACTCGGGCATCTACAAGGCGGATGTGGGTCTGAAAGACGGACGCATCGCCAAGATCGGCAAGGCCGGCAATCCCGACACGCAGCCCGGTGTTGACATCATCATCGGTCCCGGCACCGAGGCCATCGCGGGAGAAGGGCGTATCCTGACCGCCGGCGGGTTCGACAGCCATATCCATTTCATATGCCCGCAACAGATCGAAGATGCGCTGCATTCCGGCCTGACCACCATGCTGGGCGGCGGCACTGGCCCGGCCCATGGGACGTTGGCCACCACCTGCACACCTGGCCCCTGGCATATCGGGCGGATGCTGCAGGCCGCCGACGCGTTTCCGATGAATCTGGCTTTTGCGGGTAAGGGCAACGCCTCGCTGCCCGCCGCGCTGGAAGAACAAGTCAACGCGGGGGCCTGTGCTCTGAAACTGCACGAGGATTGGGGCACAACCCCTGCCGCCATCGACTGCTGCCTGACGCTGGCCGATGCGATGGACGTGCAGGTGATGATCCACACTGACACGCTGAACGAATCCGGCTTTGTCGAGAACACCGTGGGCGCCATGAAGGGCCGTACGATCCATGCCTTCCACACCGAGGGCGCAGGCGGCGGCCATGCCCCGGACATCATCAAGATCTGTGGCGAGAACCACGTTCTGCCGTCCTCGACCAACCCGACGCGCCCCTTCACCGTGAACACGGTTGAGGAGCATCTGGATATGCTGATGGTGTGCCACCACCTCGACAAATCCATCCCTGAGGACGTGGCCTTTGCCGAAAGCCGCATCCGGCGTGAGACGATTGCCGCCGAGGATATCCTGCACGATATGGGTGCCTTCAGCATCATCGCGTCCGACAGTCAGGCCATGGGTCGGGTCGGAGAGGTTCTGATCCGCACATGGCAAACCGCCGATAAGATGAAGAAACAGCGCGGTCGCCTGCCCGAGGAGAACGGCGAGAACGACAATATGCGCGTGCGCCGCTATATCGCCAAATACACGATCAACCCGGCAATTGCCCACGGGCTGAGCCATCAAATTGGCAGTATCGAAGAAGGCAAACGCGCCGATCTGGTGCTGTGGAACCCCGCCTTTTTTGGGGTCAAACCCGAGATGGTTCTGCTGGGCGGCACCATTGCCTGCGCGCAGATGGGTGACCCGAATGCCTCGATCCCGACACCGCAGCCGGTCTATAGTCGGCCTATGTTCGGGGCCTATGGGCGCTCGGTCGAGCATTCGGCGATCACATTCGTCTCGGGCGCGGCGCAGGCTGCGGGGATTGGTGATACACTGGGACTGGCCAAGCAAACCGTTGCCGTCGAAAACACCCGCAACATCGGCAAGCGCGACCTACTGCTGAACAACGCAACGCCGCAGGTGGAGGTTAACCCCGAAACCTATGAGGTCCGCGCCGATGGCGAATTGCTGACCTGCCAACCGGCCGAAGTTCTGCCGATGGCCCAGCGTTACTTTATGTTTTGACCAAAAATTGTGCTGCGTTGCTGCATTTGCAACGCGGCCATGACCAAAAACCCACTACTCAATGAGGCTGACATGACACATTTTCAAGCTCATGGGAGGACCAACGGAAACGAGGGTCCAAATGGCACATTCAGCAACTCATACCCCGACGCGGTTCTCGCTATTCGGGCTGATCGCAAACTTCGCAACACGCGTCAATTCCATGCTGTTCCGCATGGCCGAAGCTCAGACACGGGTTCGGCAAGTCGAGTTCCTACAATCGCTCAGCGACGAGGAACTGCACAAACGCGGCCTGACCCGCGACCGGATCGTTCACAGGGTGTTTGCGGACTCGATCTGGCTCTGACCGCACGCGCTGCAGAGGGGGCCAAACTATGACCGCCCTGCTCTGCACTGCTCGTCGATACAGTGACCATACGCACGGTGATCCCGCGGATCACCTGTCGCTTACCTACGAGGACCGTTTTCTGCGTCGTAAAGTTCTGACCTGCGACAGCGGCGAACAAATCCTTATTGATTTGTCCCAGACCACATCACTGGACCATGGCGGCGCATTGGTTCTGGAAGACGGGCGCGAGGTTCTCATTCAGGCAGCGCCTGAAGCGCTGCTTGAGGTCACATCCGACGATCTCACCCGCATCGCGTGGCATATCGGCAACCGCCACACACCGTGTCAGGTCGAGCCGGATCGCCTTCTGATACAGGTCGATCACGTCATCCGCGACATGCTGTTGAAACTGGGGGCAACTGTGCGCGAAATCCGCGAGCCTTTCACCCCCGAAGGTGGCGCCTATGGCCACGGCAGGACCCATGGCCACGCCCACTGACGCCGATATCCTGACGCTGACGCAATGGCTGTCGCCCGCATACCCTGTGGGCGGCTTCGCCTATTCCCACGGTCTGGAATGGGCCATTGAAAGTGGCAGCGTTTCCTCGGCCGCCGAAACAGGGGAGTGGATAGCCGATGTGATCCAGCACGGCTCAGGGCGCGCCGATTGCATCTTTCTGGCCGCTGCCCACGCTGGGTCGGCGGATGCGACTGCTGAAATCAACAGGATGGCGCGCGCTTTTTGCCCCTCGTCCGAGCGTTTGATGGAAACGCGCCTTTTGGGGGAAGCGTTCAGCACTGTCACGGCAGAAGTATGGTCAGTTGACCTGCGATCCCTGACCTATCCCGTGGCTCTGGGCTATGCCGCAAAACTGAACGGCCTGCCTCTGCCGCTGACGGCACAGATGTATCTGCAAGCCTTCATGTCCAATCTGGTCGCATGCGCAATGCGTCTGGTGCCCTTGGGCCAAACCGAAGGCCAACGCCTGATCCGAGATCTGACCCCGTTATGTCAGCACGTGGCAACGGACGCTCTGGATGCGACACTGGACGATCTGACGTCCACAGCTTTCCTGTCGGACATTGCGTCGATGAAACATGAAACCCAATATTCAAGGATGTTCCGAACATGACCAACATGAACGGCCCTCTGCGCGTGGGCATTGGCGGCCCTGTCGGCGCTGGCAAATCCACGCTGACCGCAGCACTGTCTGAGGCACTGCGCGACCGTCTTTCGATCGGTGTAATTACCAACGATATCTACACCCGTGAAGACGCCGAGGCCCTGATGCGGATGCAGATTCTGCCCCAAGACAGGATCATCGGTGTCGAAACCGGTGGCTGCCCGCATACGGCGATCCGCGAGGACGCCTCGATCAACCTTGCGGCCGTGGCTGAAATGCAGGCCCGGCACCCCGATGTCGACGTTGTTCTGATCGAAAGCGGCGGCGACAACCTATCTGCCACCTTCAGTCCGGAATTGGCGGATGTGACGCTCTATGTGATTGACGTGGCTGCTGGCGAAGAAATCCCCAGAAAGGGTGGCCCCGCGATCACCAAATCCGACATCCTGATCATCAACAAAACCGACCTTGCGCCCCATGTCGGTGCATCGCTGGACGTCATGGACCGCGACGCGACGAGGATGCGCAACGGGCGGCCGTTTGTCTTTGCATCTCTGAAACATAGACAGAGCGTCGACAGGATTGTGGACCTGCTGGCGCAGATAGGTGGATTGAACCTGTCATCAAGCTCAGATGCCCAACAACCCGTGGTTCAGAATGCGTAACCTCTGATACTGCAAAACGCACGACAGGTGCGCGGTTTCAGAACCTATTGTTCTACCAGTCTTGCGGCGTCTGCCCCAAAAACGTCGGGCCGAAACGAATTCAGCCCGACGTTGGAGCATCAGCTGCCCTGATTGCGAAAGCTCTCTTCGAACTCTTGCGTTTGATTTTCTGCGCTGCCGCCGCTTGGACCTTCGCAGGCGGCCACAAAGAGTATGCTGGCAGTGATGAGGACGGCTCGGATCATTTTGGTGGCCTTTGCGTTGAGGACGTGGACATAAAAAGTGTGAGTGCTTTTGCCTAACACAGCGCGGTACGACAGCGGGTCAAACCTGTGTGACCGCTCTGTGAGCACACACGATCCGGCAGAGCCTGCGGAGCTTAAGCTTTGAGTACTAATCCCCAAAGATGTGTGTGCACGGCTCATCAGCTAAGAAAAAACAAAAGTGTTCTGGGAAACAGAGGCCAATATAAAAGTGAACAGGCTTTCGCCATCACGGCTTTGTTGACGCTTATTAGCAAAATCGTGATTGCTGCTGGAACAAAGACTCGGAACTCCCAATCTAGGTTGCATCATTATTCTTCGACTTAGAAGTCCGCTTGATCCTTGCGAATTTTGGTCGATCACAACAGACGAGCCAAGCCATGTCGCAATTATCAACGTCCCTCTTCAGCGTTTTGGAAATCCTGTCCTTGGTTTTTGTCTTTGCTGTCGGACTTGCGATTTTATGGGTTGTCGTCGCCTACTTTCGGGACAAGACACAAACGGAAAGTACACTGCGAAGGAACTATCCGGTTGTGGCCCGGTTCAGGTATTTCTTTGAACATATGGGGGAATTCTTCCGTCAGTATTTCTTTGCCCAGGACCGCGAGGAAATGCCATTCAACCGGGCGGAACGATCCTGGGTTTACCGGGCTGCGAAGAACGTGGATTCTACCGTCGCATTTGGCTCGACACGGGATCTACGCCCCACGGGTACCGTATATTTCGCCAACTGCCCCTTCCCGACACTGGAACAGGATGCGCAAGGACCATCGGATGTTACAGTTGGCCCCTTTGCACGCCACCCCTATACGACGGATTCAATGTTCAACATTTCCGGCATGAGCTATGGCGCGATCTCGATCCCAGCCGTGCGGGCGCTGTCCCAAGGGGCGAAGAAAGCGGGCATGTGGATCAATACCGGCGAGGGCGGTCTATCGCCTTATCATCTGGAAAGCGGTGCGGATGTCGTGTTCCAGATCGGCACGGGCAAGTTCGGGGTGCGCAAACCCGAAGGCGGGTTTGACGAGGACAAGTTGCGCACTGTCGCGGCCCATGATGCGGTGAAGATGTTTGAAATCAAGCTGAGCCAAGGCGCCAAACCCGGCAAAGGTGGCATCCTTCCCGGCGCCAAAGTGACCGAGGACATCGCCGAAATCCGAGGACTGAAAGTTGGTGAAGACGCCATCAGCCCCAACCGTCACCCCGAGATCGACAGCGTCGGCGATTTGCTCGATATGATCGCCTATGTGCGTGATATCACCGGCAAGCCGGTCGGCTTCAAAGCGGTGATCGGTTCATATGGGTTCTTTGACGATCTGTGCGCAGAGATTTTGAAACGTGGGCCAGAAAGCGCGCCGGATTTTGTGACCATCGACAGCTCGGATGGCGGTACCGGTGCGGCCCCGATGAGCCTGATTGACAACATGGGGATGCCACTGCGCGAAAGCCTGCCTCTGACTGTAGATATGCTAAAGAAATACGGGCTTCGCGACAGGGTCAAGGTTTGCGCAAGCGGCAAGATGATCAACCCGTCCGAGGTGGCGTGGGCCTTTTGCGCGGGTGCGGATTTTGTGAATTCAGCGCGTGGGTTCATGTTTGCACTGGGCTGCATTCAAGCGTTGCAGTGCAACAAGAATACCTGCCCGACCGGAATCACCACGCATAATACCAAGCTGCAGTTCGGCCTTGATCCAATCAGTAAATCGGAACGTGTGGCAAGCTATGCCCGGAACATGAAGAAAGAGGTTGGCATAATCGCCCACAGCTGCGGTGTGGCCGAACCGCGCCAGCTGAAGCGTCACCACGCGCGTATCGTGTTGGACAATGGCCGATCCGTTTCGATGCACGAGCTGTATCCCGAACCTGCGCAATTGCAAGCAGCGGAATAACATCGCACCATTCATCTCAGTTCAATTGTGACCTTTGCCACCGCCGGATTCGTGCGCGGATCCGGTGCGCTATCAGGAGACATCATGTCCGATCATTCGCAAAACGCACCGTCTGTCACAAAAGCCTCTGATCTGCTCGTCGCAGCGCTTGAGGCCGAAGGGGTCGAGTATATCTTTGCCGTACCGGGTGAGGAAAACCTGGATGTGCTGGAATCCTTGCGGACCTCAAGGATCGAGCTGGTCCTGACCCGCCATGAACAGGGCGCGGCATTTATGGCGGCGACCTACGGGCGCTTGACCGGCAAGGCGGGAGTTTGCATGGCAACACTGGGGCCAGGGGCCACCAACTTTGCGACTCCTGCCGCTTATGCGCATCTGGGCGGCATGCCTCTGATCATGATCACAGGCCAAAAGCCCATCAAGAAGTCGAAACAGGGCCAATTTCAGATCATTGATGTGGTCGGTCTGTTCGACCCGATCTGCAAGATGTCCAAGCAGATCGTTCACGGCAACACCATCCCGTCCCTGATCCGCGAGGCGTTCCGCGTCGCACAAGAGGAACGCCCTGGCGCGGTCCTGCTTGAATTGCCGGAAGATATCGCTGCTGAAGACACAACGGAACATGTGCTCGAGCCGCATCCGCGCCACTACGCTGTCGCGGGCGACACGGTCCTGAACGAAGCCGCTGAAATGATCCGGTCGGCGAAAATGCCTCTGTTGTTGCTGGGCGCCGGAGCCAACCGCAAGCACGCTCGCAGCGCGCTAAGCAAATTTGTCGAAGACACGCAGATCCCCTTCTTCAACACGCAGATGGGCAAGGGCGTGGTGGATGAACGATCCGACCTGTTTCTTGGGACGGCTGCGCTGTCAGATGGCGATTACCTGCATTGCGCCATCGAACGGGCCGATCTAATCATCAATGTAGGCCATGACGTGGTCGAAAAACCGCCCTTCTTCATGGAGGAAGGCGGCACCAAGGTGATCCATGTGAATTACAAGGCCGCGCAGGTCGATCAGGTCTATTTCCCGCAGGTCGAAGTCGTCGGTGATTTGGCACAATCCATCGCACGGCTGGGTGATAAACTGGGCGGCCCGCTAGATTTCGACCGAAGCTATTTCCAGCGCGTCAAGCAAGAGACCGACCAGCATACATCTGAAGGTGCCGATGACCCACGTTTCCCCGTAATCCCACAGCGTTTTGTAGCCGATACCCGCAAAGTGATGGACGATTGCGATATCATTGCGCTGGACAACGGCATCTATAAAATCTGGTACGCGCGAAACTATCTTGCCTATCAGCCCAATACCGTCCTGCTGGATAATGCTCTGGCCACCATGGGGGCCGGGTTGCCTTCGGCCATGATGGCGGCCAAGCTTCACCCCGACCGCAGGGTCATGGCGATCTGTGGCGATGGCGGGTTCATGATGAACAGTCAAGAAATTGAGACCGCGGTTCGACTTGGCCTCAATCTGGTTGTGACCGTTTTAAATGACAGCTCATACGGGATGATCCGGTGGAAGCAGTCACATGCGGGGTTCGACGACTGGGGGCTGGAATTCAACAACCCCGATTTCGTGCAATACGCGAACAGTTACGGCGCGACCGGCCATCGAGTCGCACGTACCGAGGATCTGGTCCCAACCTTCGAAAAGGCGTTCCAGGCGGGCGGCGTTCACCTGATTGACCTGCCGGTGGACTACAGCGAAAACCAGCGTGTGCTGATTGATGAACTGGCTGCAAAGGTGTGCCTGATATGAGCGACACTCTGGACGTTCTCAACCCTTTTGATCTTGAGAAGATCGGTAGTGTTGCGATTAACACGTGGGATGATGTGGATTCCATGTTGGACGTGGCCCATGGTTTGCACCGGTCGCGCGACGCGTGGTTGCCAGCCTTTCAGCGGATCGAGATCCTGAAAAACACAGCCCGTATCATGTCCGAAAGGGCCGACGAACTGGCGATGCTGATCGCCAGTGAAGGTGGCAAGCCTTTGGTCGACGCGCGCATTGAAGTGACCCGCGCAATCGACGGGGTCGAGCTGTGCGTCCACGAGATTGGCCATATGGCTGGCAAAGAAATCCCGATGGACCTGACAGCGGCGGGCTCGGGTCGGGTCGCCTTTACACAGCGCGAACCGACAGGCGTGGTTGTCGCGGCCAGCGCGTTCAACCATCCGCTCAACCTGATCGTTCACCAAGTCGCCCCCGCAGTGGCTACAGGTTGCCCGGTGATCGTCAAACCCGCTTTGGATACGCCACTGTCCTGCAAGGCATTTGTCGAAATTCTGCATGAGGCCGGTTTACCTGAGAATTGGTGCCACCTCGCGATTTGCCACAACGACGTGGCCGAGCAGATGATCACCGATACGCGCGTTGGGTTCTTTTCTTTCATCGGCTCGGCCAAGGTGGGTTGGATGCTGAGGTCCAAGCTGGCCCCCGGAGTGCGATGTGCGCTGGAACATGGCGGGGCCGCACCCGTGATCGTGGATGAAAGCGCCGATATTGAGGGAATGATCCCACTCGTGACCAAAGGCGGGTTCTATCATTCCGGGCAGGTCTGCGTCTCGGTCCAGCGCGTTTTCGCGCCCACGGGCATCGCAAAGGACATTGCACAAAAGCTGGCCAAGGCGGCGTCCGCACTTAAGGTTGGCGATGCGCGTCAGGAAGATACCGAATGCGGTCCCCTGATCCGCCCAGGTGAAGTTGATCGCGTTGCCGAATGGGTGGACGAGGCCGTTGAGGGTGGCGCAACCTTGCTGACTGGCGGACGAAAGCTGGGCCCGACTACATATGCGCCCACCGTCCTGCTGAACCCACCCGCCGACGCTCGGGTTTCAACATCCGAAGTCTTTGGACCCGTGGTCTGCGTCTATAGCTACGACAGGGTCGAGGATGCGTTCTCCGCCGCCAACAGCCTGCCTTTCGCGTTTCAGGCGGCTGTCTTCACCAAAGCTCTGGACTCGGCCATGCAAGCCATCAGACATCTGGATGCAACCGCCGTTATGGTGAACGATCACTCGGCATTCCGGGTCGATTGGATGCCCTTCGCGGGACGGAGGCAATCGGGATACAACACAGGCGGCATCGGCTATACGATGCATGACATGACTCAGGACAAGATGGCTGTAATCAAGCTTTGAGGACATTGACTAGCGTGAGCAGCTGCCCGTTGTTTTGCCTGATGCGTCAGGAAAGATCAGGCCGCAACTTTTCTGTCTGATGCAGCCGAAAGTGCCTTTTGTGTCGATGATACCTGTTTCTGCTAACCTTGGGGTCGACCAAGTTTTCGCATACAGACCCAGTTTTCTTTGCTCTTGCCGCAACGATGCCGTTGCAACCGATTGCAACCACGGTGCAATTTTGCGTAGTATTTCCTTATGACCGCACCAATTTCTTCCCTAAAACCGATTAGGCCCACATCATGAGTGTCACACTGAAAGATGTCGCGGCGCTGGCCGGAGTTTCGCGGTCTGCTGTGTCGCGCACCTTTACCGAAGGCGCCTCGGTTTCAGCCAAAACCCGCAGCAAAGTCGAAAAGGCCGCTGCCGAACTAGGCTACAGCCCAAATGCTTTGGCGTCGTCACTGACAACGGGGCGAACCAAACTGATCGGCCTGATCTCGAACAACTTTCACAACCCCATATTCCTTGAGGTGTTTGATCTGTTCACCCGCACCCTTCAGGAACGCGGCCTGCGGCCCCTGATCGTCAACCTGACGGACGAAGTTCAGCCCGCAAACTCTGTCAGGATGTTGCGGCAATACTCGGTCGATGCGGCCATCGTGGCTTCTTCGACGTTGCCGCCAAGTTTTGCCAAGGCGTTCCACGATGCAGGCGTTCCCGTGGTGCATACATTCGGGCGTTCTGCCACGTCGCCCGAGGTTCACGTGGTGGGGATCGACAACGTGGAATGCGGGCGCATGGCTGCACGAGAGTTGCTTGCAAGAGGGTACAGACGCATCGGTTATCTGGGCGGTCCCAAAGATGCGACCTCTGCCATGGACCGCTATCGCGGCTTCATGGAAGAGGTCGAAAAACACCCCGGCCTGAACGTTTCGCATTCCTTCGCGGGGGCCTATTCGTTCGAGGCAGGTCGCGCCGAAATGCTGCGTCTGTTGGCGGATACCCCTGCCGAAGGGTATTTTTGTGGCGACGATATTTTGTCAATCGGCGCATTGTCAGCCTTGAGCGATCACGGGATAAAGCCGGGTCATGATATCGGAATCATCGGCCTGAACGACATGGAGATGTCGCGTTGGGAAAGCGTTGACCTCACGACAATTCACCAGCCGATCAAGCAGATCATCACGGCGTCGGTCGATCTTGTGGAAGAGATGTTGAAAGACCCCGACCGCTACCCCGAGGCCCGCATCTTTCCCTGTCGGGTGATTGAGCGGGGCACATTGCGCCCCTACCCCTAATCAGCGAAACATCGGTGGGCGCGCGTCGGTCCAGGCACCATCTTTTTTGGATGACGCCACCGCTGCGTGAACGGCTGCGATGGATCGGACGCCGTCGGCAGGGGTCGGCAGACCATCTCGAACCTCTCCCTGAATGGCATCGGCCAGATCGCAATAGATATTCGCCACGGCCAGAGGGAAGCCTTCGGGGTGGGCAATCGCCACGCGTGACAGGCGCTGCGCGTCGTCGTGCAAACCCCCTTCCCCTTTTTCGATGATCTGAGTGCGCCCTCCCACCGGGGTATAGACAAGCTGGTTGGGCTGCTCGGATGCCCAGCGCAAACCACCGGTTTCGCCAAAGACCTGAATGTCGAATCCGTGCTGCCGACCAATCGCCACCGAGGATGTCCATAACCGCCCCACTGCGCCACCTTCGGTACGGAAGTTGATCATGGCGTCATCCTCAAGCTCGCGACTGGGGATGGTCGAGGCCATATCCGCCGACAGGGTCTTGACCTCGTCATCGCTGATGAAGCTCGCCATATGCAGCGCATGGATACCGCAATCGGCGAATTGACCAGAGATGCCCGCCATTGCTGGGTCATAGCGCCAACGCACGCGGGGATTGTCGGCGTCAGTTGCATCGCCGTGGTGGCCGTGGCTGAAATTCGTCACCACCAGACGCACCTTGCCGATATCGCCCGCCCGCACCATCGCACGGGCCTGCCGCACCATCGGATAGGCGGAATAGCAATAGTTCACCGCGCAGATCTTGCCCGATGCTTCGGCCACACGCACGATCTCTTCGCCCTCTTCCACGGTCATGGTCATCGGCTTCTCGCATAGCACGTGGAAACCGGCCTCGAGAAAGGCTTTGGCGATCTCGAAATGGGTCGCGTTCGGGGTGGCAATCGTCACTAGATCAATGCGGTCGGGGCGGTCTTTTTCACCAGCCAACATTTCTTGCCAGTCGCCATAGGCACGGTCATGCGCCACGCCCAGACGCTGCGCATATTCTCGCCCGACTTCTGGGCGATGGTCCAACGCGCCCGCGGTGAATTCAAACATCCCATCGGCCAGCGCGCCCAACCGGTGCGCGGGCCCGATCTGACTGCCCTCACCCCCACCAATCATGCCCCATTTCAGCTTTGCCATGATCTTAGTCTCTCTGTTGTCTTGTCGTTTGTTCGATCAGAAATCACTGACGTCCTGCCATTGCCGCTGGTCCGAGGACGCAAGCACCGCCGCCAGAACGCGGTTCACCTCATGCCCGTCGCGGAAGGTCGGCCAGATGTTTTGGCCTGTATGGATGGCCTGCAGGAAATCCTTCACTTCGATGATGATTTGGTCCTGATACCCGGTGCCATGGCCCGGTCCCTGACAGAAGGGCTCATAGTCCGGGTGCGCCGGACCGGTCAGGATCTTGGTGAAGCCCCGCGACGCCTCAGGCCCTTCTCGGCGGTACAGCCACAGGGCATTCTGATCCTCCTGATCAAAGCGGATCGCGCCTTTGGTGCCAGAGATCTCATAGGCGTACCCCATCTTCCGTCCCGTCGCGACGCGGCTGAAATAGAGGTTCCCCATGACGCCATTTTCGAACCGGCACATCATCTGGGCGTGGTCGTCATTCGTGACCTCTCCGCCCGGTCGATGGCGGTGGACGGTCTCCACATCTGCCATCACCTGGGTGATAGGCCCGATCAGTGCCATCGCACCATTGACCATGTGTGGGGCCAGATCACCGATAGTGCCGTTTGCCATGCCCGTCGTGCGCCAGGTCGCTGGGGCCTGAGGGTCGGCATAGAAATCCTCGGTATGTTCCCCTCGAAACCAGGTGACGTCGCCAATCTCGCCGCTGGCAATCAACTGTCGTGCGTATTGACTGGCGGGGGTTCGAATATAGTTGAACCCAACCATATTAATTGCGCCGGCCGCTTCAGCGGCTGCCACCATGGCGCGGCTGTCCTCCAGTGAAGCGCCCAGAGGCTTTTCGCATAACACCGGCTTGCCCAGCGCAATGGCAGCCTCGGCTATTTGGCGATGCGTAGACTGCGGAGAGGCGATCACGATTGCCTCGACCTTTGGGTCGGCGACCAAGGCGCGCCAGTCGCTGGTCGCCCGCGCGAACCCATACGCTGCGCGATACCGCTCTGCGCTCTGCGACGTCGACGCGCAGATCACCTCAAGTCGGGGTCGCAATGCTGTGTTGAACACCGCCCCCACCGCGGCCATTGCAACCGAATGAGCCTTGCCCATATAGCCGCCGCCGACGATTCCAATTCCGATTTCTGGCACTTGCAACCGCTCCGAACATTGTATTTGCAACCGGTTGCAAAATGAGTATCGTGTGAATCGATTCAACGCAAGGACCAACCATCCCTGCCCGCCCTATTTCGCCGGAGGACACGACGTGAGCACCCTGATGGATGGGATCAAAGGAAACCGATTTGCTGTTTTCGGGCGCGCGGGCATTGACCTGTTTGCAGATCCTGTCGGTGTCAAAAGCGAAGATGCCGGCGCCTTTGGAGCCGACTTGGGGGGATCTTCAGCCAATATCTGCGCCGGGCTGGTAAAACTTGGCAGTCAGGCATCTTTGGTCACGTCGATTTCGGATGACGCGGTAGGGCGGTTCTGCATGAACAGGCTGGCCCATTACGGAGTGGACACATCTTACGTCCGCGTTCTGGGGGGTGAATATCGCACCTCTCTGGCGCTGTATGAAAGCCGGACCGAGGATTTCCAGAACGTCATTTACCGGAACGGAGCGGTCGACTTTCAGGTCACCGAAGAAGACGTCGACCGAGTAGACTACACTTCATTCACAGCCGTACTGTCCGCCGGAACTGTCTTTGCGGCTGAACCCTCGCGCAGCGCCACATTCCGCGCCCTTCAAAACGCCCGCTCGGCCGGATTGCCGGTGATTTTCGACATCGACTACCGTCCTTACAGCTGGCCGTCTGCGGAAGTGGCGGCAGATGTTTTGTCGCGCGCGGGCGCGGCCAGCGATCTGATTGTCGGAAACGATGAAGAATTCGGCTTCATGGCTGGCGGTATAGAAAAGGGCTTTGCCAAAGCGCAAGAACTGGCTGGGAAACCGGGGCGCGTCGTAATCTATAAAATGGGTGAAAAAGGCGCAGTAACACTGGCCAACGGACAAGAAATCGAAACCGGCATCTACCCTGTCGACGCGATCAAGCCTGTGGGCGCTGGCGACAGCTTTATGGCAGGTCTGCTGGCCTCGATCGCGGCAGGGTATCCGCTGAAAGACGCGGTGATGCGCGGGTCGGCCTGTGCGTCCATTGTCGTGTCTAAACCCGGATGCTCTCCAGCCATGCCAACGACGTCTGAGCTGGATGCGTTTTTGGCGTCCCATCCCGGTCCAACGACCTAGGAGGTCTCATGCATATTGCCCCATTCGACAACCAGAACAAACCCATTGTGGATACTGGTGACCCGACAGTGCCGTTGAACTATTTCAACATCGTCAAATTGAAAAAGGGCGAGGCGTTCGAATATCAGGTACCCGGATATGAAACCTGCATTGTTCCGGCAACCGGCAGCGTCGATGTCGACGTGGAAGGCGTCCCCTTCCCCGCTTTGGGAAACCGGGGCGAAGACGTCTGGGATGGCGAACCCGAAGGGGCCTATGTTCCCGTGGGTGCCAAAGCGCAAATGGTCTGCGTATCTGAATCCGCCGAGGTCTTTGTAGCTGGTGCGAAATACGACAAGGTGCTGGATCCATTCGACGTGCGTGAACATGACCTTGTGCAATATGGCAGCGATGACACCAAGACCCATCGCAAGATCAAACATATTCTAGGTCAAAAGCAGCACGACAAAGTGGGCCGGCTGCTGGTGAGTGAGTTGTTCACCGTTGGTCAAGGTGGCTGGTCAGGGTTCCCCAGCCACAAGCACGACACCAACCGCCTACCCGATGAGACGCGGCATGATGAGACCTATAATTTCCGCTTCAAACCCAACTGGGGCTCGGGTCTGCAGATGTTACAGCGCGAAGATAACGCCCCTGGCGATGCTTATCACATCGTCGATGGCTCGACTGTTTGTATAGACACCGGGTATCACCCCTGCTGCGTCTTGCCAGGGTACGAGATGTATTACTTCACCATCCTCGGTGGCCTGACCCAACGGTCTCTGGTGCAGTACTTCCAACCCACCCATGCCTATCAGATCGAAACGATTCCGGGCATCAAAGACATGATCGCCAAGTTCAAATGACCCTTGTTACGCTGAAAGATGTGCTGCAACCAGCCTACGCGCAGGGCTATGCTGTTGGCGGGCTGGTAGCGCTGGGCTGGGAGGACATGCGCGCCTATGTGGCCGCAGCCGAAGCCGAAAATGCGCCCGTCATCCTGCAAGCCGGACCAAGCTGTCGCGAGCATACGCCCTTACCCATTCTGGGAAAAATGTTCCGGCACCTGGCTGAAAACGCCTCGGTCCCTGTCGTGGCGCATCTGGATCACGGCTATACGTATGAGGAGTGCAAGATCGCGCTGGACAGCGGCTTTACCTCGTTGATGTTCGACGGGTCGCGCAAGCCTCTGCAGCAGAATATTGACGAGACCGCCGCCATCGCCGAAATGGCCCATAAGGCAGGAATTTCCTGCGAGGGTGAGATCGGGTTTGTCGGCTATTCCGGCGGGGAAGGATCGAACGGCACAGAACCCGCCGAGGCGGCGCAATTCGCCCGGCAAAGCGGTGTCGATGCGATGGCGATCTCGGTCGGCAATGTACATTTGCAACAAGACAAAGAAGGCGGATTGGACGAGGCCCGCATTGCCGAGATCGACGCATTGACCGAGGTCCCCTTGGTGATCCATGGCGGCTCGGGCGTGCCGGTGGAACAGCGCGCGCGGCTGTCGCGCGACACGTCGATCTGCAAGTTCAACATCGGCACCGAACTGCGGATGGCCTTTGGGAATGCCCTACGCGCAGCAGTCAACAGCGACCCAAACCGATTTGATCGCGTGACTATCCTGAAAGAAACGCAAGACCCGGTCGAGGCCGCCGCCCGCGCCGTGATCCGCGCTTTTGGGGCACCACCGCAGAAGTAAGACACACTCGGTCAACCGGTCGCGGCCCCGACAAGCCTGATGCCGCGAAAGAGCAGGGTCAGATCGAGCCACCCTCGACCATGAAATTCCCCGCGCTGCACATGGCGGCGTCGTCTGAGGCCAGAAAAACCGCCATCCGCGCCACATAGACCGGGTCAATCGGGTCCGGCAAACACTGGCGGTCGACCTGTTTGGCCAGCGCCTCGGGCGTGACCCACAGGTCCTTTTGGCGCTCGGTCATGATCCAGCCGGGAACGACGGTATTGACGCGTATGCGGTGATCGCCCAATTCGCGCGCCATTGTGCGGGTCAGGCCATGCACGGCGGATTTCGCCGTGGCATAGGCCGGGAACCCTGCGCCACATTCCCACCAGGAATTCGAACCCAGATTGATGATCGAGCCGCCGCCCGCCGCAATCATACCGGGCGCAACAGCCTGAATGGCAAAGAACATGTGGCGGATATTCGTCGCCATACGTTCATCCCAATAGTCCGGTGTGACTTCGCGCCAGTCGTGGCGATCATCATGGGCCGCATTGTTGACCAGAACATGCGCCGGGCCCAGTTCCTCGGACAGTTGCTCCAGTGCGTCGCGCAGCGCGTCGATGTCGCGCAGATCGCACTGCGCGAATGCGTGCTCGCCTTCCAGCTCGGCCAGCAGTGCGTGCCCGGCATCAGCGTTGATATCCAGAAACCCGACTTTCGCGCCTTGCTGGGCAAACGCTCGGACGGTCCGCGCTCCGATACCACCGGCGCCGCCGGTAATTACGGCGGTTTTGCCTTTCAAACTGGGGTAATTCGCAAAATCTTGGGTCAACTATCTCGCTCCATGATCCATTCGACCTCGGGGGCCGGGACAAACCGCCATTTGCGCAAGGGGCCTGCCATGACGTTCAGATAGTACATCTCAAACCCATAGGGCGCGCCGCAAGGGTGATGGCCCCGCGGCACGGTCACAACATCGCCATCGGATACGGCCATCGTCTCGTCCAACTGACCGTCATCGGTATAGACGCGCTGAATGCCAAACCCGTTGGCGGGGTTCAGGCGGTGATAATAGGTCTCTTCCAAATAGGTGATCCGGGGATAATCATCCTCGTCATGGCGATGGCTTGGATAGGATGACCAGTTGCCGTCGGGCGTAAAGACCTCGGTCACCAGAAGGCTGTCGGCGTAGTCTTCGCCCTCCATCGCGATGTTGTTGATGTAGCGTGTGTTGGTCCCCTTGCCCCGTTCGGTCAAAGTAATGCCGTCCGGCCCGATACGACGCGCTTGATGTCCGCCTTTGCCAGGGGCCGTGCATACCGCGATGATGCAGTCAGTTTCCGCAACCGCCTGCCAGTCGGTCCCGTTGGGCAAATAGAGGCAATGCGGAGCGGTCTTTTCAAACACATCCATCCGGTCGCCCAGCACGCCCCAGTCCTGTCCGGCTCCGGTGATCTGCGCCTTGCCTTCTACCATGACCAAAATAACCTCGCGGTCGCCAGTCACCTCGGCAGCTGTGTCGCCCGCGCGCAGATGGTACAGGCCAAACCCGACATAGCGCCAACTGGCATCGGCCGGGGTGATATCGTGCACCTTGCCACGCGTACCGAAGGGTTTTTTCAGAAGGTCTGCCATCTCGTGTTCTCCGTGTTGGGCGGGCATGTTCGCCCGCCCGATATTGCCTTATGCTGCCTGTCGGGTTTCCAGCGCTGCAAGCGTCTGTGCCAGCTGTTCTTCTGTCCACCCTTCGGATACCGCGCTGCGCAGGATATCGGCTTGACTGGCGGGGGCGTTCCCGCCAACCGGTGGGTCTGTATCCAGATTGGTTGGAAACGGATACCCCTCGGCAGTGGCCGCGATGGCCGCGTCCAGCTCTGGCCCCGACAGATCGCCACGCTGCTTCAGCGCCACCAGCGCCGGGAACGCCCTCAGCGACATGGCGCGCCGGTCGATGGCCTCCATCGCGCGCCCGAAGGCTGATGAGACCTGAAGCAGGTTTGCCATCCTGTTGATATCCGCGCTGCGGTTCTCGCCCGCCGCATGAAACAGCGCCGGGTTGAAGAAAACGGCATCGCCCTTGTCCAGCGACAGCTGGATGTAGTTTGCTTCGAAATGGTCGCGGTGGGCCGTGTCGTGAAACGCCAGATAGCCCGGCGCATAGAGCTGCGAAAACGGCGACAGCTTGGTCGGTCCGCTTTCGACCGGCATATCGCAATGAGCGACCGCGCCCTGCAAGGTCAGAGTCGCCGTCACCAAATGCGCATGGGCCGGATACCGCGCGGCGCTTTCGGCGCTTTGAAACCCCAGATGATAGTCCCGATGCGCTTGCTGTGCCTTGCCGCCGGGGCGGACCTGATTGACCTGTGCAGTCATCTGATAGTTCGGACCCAGCCAGGCCTCACACGCGGCCGCAATCGAGGTGTTGCCGAAGTAAAGCGCAAAACCTTCGGGATCCTTCATGCATTGCTTTTGCAGCGCATTCCACACCCGGTCATTGGCACCCGAGGCCGCAAAGTGATCGCCTTCGCCTGCCCCATCTTCGCGCTCTTCGTCGATGATCTGTTGAAACACCTCCGTCGCCCGGTCGATCACGGTGGTATCCGCATAAGCGCCTTTCAGCGCGATCACTCCGGCCGAGCTGTTCAACACCTGCCCCCATTCCGCAAGCAGAGCTTGACGCTGTGCGCCTTCCTCTAGCGCAGGCCGCAGGGCATTCATGTCATAAACGGGTACGTTCTTTTCAATGTCCGCCGCATGGGGCACCGCTGACGCCTGTAGGGCCTGAGAGGTCAACACCTTGAATTCATCCAGATCACAGGATTCCCGGTCAAAATATCCGACATATCCAAGTTCTTGGCTTACCATGATTTTCTCCTTTCTCATGGCTTCGGTGTTGCCCATCGGGCGGTGAGTTATGCAGTGATCGTCAGCCCAGCCTCCCCACAGACTTCGACAATGTGCTCGTAACCCTTCTTCGAATATTCGTAAGGTGGCGCTTTGGCTGGATCCTGTTCGGCCTCAACCACGATCCAGCCGCTGTAATCCATCGTCTTCAGCGCGTTTGCGACGGCTTGGAAGTCGATGCAGCCATCTCCCGGCACGGTGAAGGCGCCAGCAATGACGGCATCCAGAAAGCTGCGATTGTTCTCGCGCGTATCCTGAACGACCTGCGGGCGGACATCCTTGAAATGCACGTGATGCACCCGGTCACCCCAGCGGTTCAGAGTGGCCATCACATCGCCGCCCCCAAACAACAGGTGGCCCGTGTCAAAGCACAGCTTAACCTCGGGGCCCGACCCCTCCATTAGCCAGTTCACGTCGTCTTCGCTTTCGATGATCGTGCCCATGTGATGATGGTAGGCCATGGGCATGCCCTGATCGGCCATCCACTTGGCCAATTCGGTGATCTTGGCGGCGTAGGCCAGAACTTCATCCTTCGACAGTTTCGGGCGGCCGTTCACCGGCGTTCCGATCTGGCCCTGAACGGTGTTCGAGCATTCGGCGTAGACGATACAGGGACTGTTCAGCGCCACGAATTGTTCGACCTGTTCGCGCACAGCCTCGCGCTCGGTGGCAAAATCATTCACCAGCGACGCGCCCGAACACCAACCACCGCAAAGCGCAATGTCATTCGCCTCAAGATAGGCGCGCAAACCTTCAGTATCGCCGGGCATCCGCTGGCCGCGCTCAACGCCTGTATAGCCGATCTCACGCGACTCCTTCAGCGCCTGCTCCATGGTGTAGACAGCGGTCAGATCCGGCAGATCATCATTCTGCCACGCGATCGGAGAGATTCCGATTTTCACGCTCATTTGGTATTTCTTTCCTTGATCGCCAGCTCGTAAGCCGCGCGTTTTTCGTTCACCTCGGGGCGGATGCTGACCTCGGGCACGGCGACTTCCCACCACGTGCCACCATATTCGGTCGAGGGGTAGGGATCGGTGTCGATGACAACCACATACGGCCCTTTGATATCGGCGCGCTTGGCAAGCGCGTCCTCGAGCTCGGCAATCGAGCCGACCTTGACCGAGGTCGCCCCCATCGCCGCCGCATGAGCGGCAAAGTCGATATTGGACGGGTTTTCATGCACCGCATGGTCCAACAGGTTGTTAAACTCGGCCCCGCCGGTGCCCATCTGCAGGCGGTTGATGCAACCAAAGCCCCGGTTGTCGGTGATCACCACGGTGAACGAGACGCCCATCATCGCGGCCGAGGCCATCTCGGAATTGGCCATCATATAGGTGCCGTCGCCGGTAAAGCAGATCACGTCGCGCTCGGGCTCGGCCATCTTGATGCCCATGGCGCCCGCGATCTCGTACCCCATGCAGCTGAAGCCGTATTCCATGTGATATGCACCAGGGCGCGGGGCTTTCCACAGTTTGTGCAGTTCACCCGGCATGGTCCCAGCCGCACACATCACCACCGTATCGTTATGCGAAGCGCGCTGGACTGCGCCCACCACCTGCATATCCGTCGGCAGCGCGTTTCCGTCGCCGGGCGCATCCGTCAGCTTATCGACCTTTCCATACCAATCCGCCTTGAGCGTGTCCGAGACCGGATCGGCGCGATAGCCTTGCAGAGCCGCGCCCAACTCCTCCAAACCCACGCGCGCGTCCGATTGCAGCGGCATCGCGCCGTGTTTTTCAGCGTCATAAGCGTTGGTGTTCAGGCACACCATCTCGCGATCCGGGTTCGAGAACAGGCCCCATGACCCAGTTGTGAAATCCTGCAACCGCGTCCCTACTGACAAAACCAGATCAGCTTCGGCGCAGACATCATTGGCCGGTTCACCCCCGGTCACGCCAACGGGGCCCAGGTTCAACGGATGGTCCCAGGCCAACGCGGACTTGCCCGCCTGCGTTTCGGTGACGGGAATGTTGTGCATTTCAGCAAAGCTTTGCAACGCTTCCGTCGCATCCGAATAGTGCACGCCGCCCCCCGCGATGATCACCGGACGTTTGGCCGCCTTGAGCGCTGCCACTGCGCGGGCCAGCTCACCTTCATCCGGGCGGATGCGGCGCTGATACCAGACGCGGGGCTCAAAGAAGCTTTCGGGATAGTCATAAGCTTCGGCCTGCACGTCCTGACAGAAGGACAACGTGACCGGCCCGCAATCGGCGGGGTCCGTCATGGTGCGGAACGCCCGCGGCAGAGCGGTCAGCAGGTGTTCAGGCCGAGTGATCCGGTCGAAATAACGGCTGACCGGGCGGAAGCAGTCATTGGCGCTGACCGTACCGTCGCTGAAATTCTCGGGCTGTTGCAGAACCGGATCAGGCCCGCGTGTCGCAAACACGTCGCCGGGCAACAGCAAGACCGGTAGGCGGTTCACATAGGCCAGCGCGGCCGCCGTCACCATATTTGTGGCTCCCGGCCCAATCGAGGACGTCACCGCCATCGTCTGCGTCCGCCGCTTTTGCTTGGCATAGGCAATCGCGCAATGGGCCATGGTCTGCTCGTTATGGCCGCGATAGGTGGGCAAGCTGTCCTTCACTGCATGCAGCGCCTCGCCCAGCCCAGCCACATTCCCATGGCCAAAGATGGCCCAGACGCCAGCGATAAACGGCTCTCCAGCCTCGTTCAATTGCGCGCCCAGATAGCGCACCAAAGCTTGCGCTGTGGTCAGTCGGACTGTTTTGCCCATTGTGATCCCTTTCAACACAAGGCCAATTTGGCCATTCCAGAATTTTCGTTAAATGTTGGACGCTTGAGCCCAGGGTTGGGGGAACGGCGTTAAACCGTTCCGCCAAGTGAGCCTTCCAGCTGAGCCAGTTCCTGACCACCTGCCATCAGGTCCTGTAATTCTTCTGGCGTGATCTCACCACGTTTTGCAGTGCCCAGAGTCTGACCCCGATTGAGAACGGTAAAGCGGTCCCCCACGGCCAGAGCATGACGCACGTTGTGGCTGATGAAGACAACGCCCACACCTTGACTGCGCACCTTGTCGATGGTCGCCAGAACATTCGAGGTCTGACGCACGCCAAGGGCCGAGGTCGGTTCGTCCAGGATCAGAATCTTCGCGCCGAAATGCACAGCCCGCGCAATTGCCACCGTCTGACGCTCACCCCCAGACAATGTGCCAACGGCCTGATCCGGACCACGCAGGTTGATGCCCATTTTGCGCATCTCTTCCATGGTGATCTCATCGGCCAGCTTCTTATCGAAGAAGTTGATCCCGGCCACTTTGCGCGTCGGCTCGTTGCCCATGAAGAAATTGCGGCTGACGCTCATCAGCGGAATCATGGCCAGATGCTGGTGCACCGTTGCGATCCCAGCGGAGATCGCATCGCGCGGGTCTTCGAAGTGCATAGGCTTGTCTTCGAAGAATATCTCGCCTGCGGTTGGCTTGTGCACACCGGACATGGTCTTGATGAAGGTCGACTTGCCCGCACCGTTGTCGCCCAGAAGGCAGTGACACTCCCCTGGTTTTAGGTCAAAGCTGACTCCAGCCAGCGCAATGACCGAGCCGAAGTGTTTCTGGATGTCGACCATCCGAATGATCGGCTTTTGATCCTGCGCGTCGCCATGATGGAACTTGGTATCTTCGGTCATCTCAGCGTTCTCCTGTGATGATGCGACGGATATAGGTGTTCAGGATCACCGCACCCAGCAGGATCACGCCCAGGAACACCCGGAACAGAGAGCTTTCCACGCCGGCAAAGAACAGTCCCTGTTGAACCACACCAAAGATCAGCGCGCCGAGCGCCGCGCCAAGGACCGAGCCATAGCCGCCGGTCAGCAATGCGCCACCGATAACCACAGCAATGATCGCTTCGAACTCCTTCAGCAGACCACGATCCGCACCGGCTGATCCGAACTCCATCACCTGACAGGTGGCGAAAACCGTGGCGCAGAAGGCCGTGAACATAAACATCAGGATTTTGACTTTGTTGACTGGAACACCCGAGTTCCGGGCTGCCTCGGCATCGCCACCAGCTGCGAAAATCCAGTTGCCGAATTTTGTCTTGGTCAAAAGCACATGGCCAAAGATGATGATTACGATAGCCCAGATGATCAGCATTGGAATGCCGTCCACCACCGGCTGACCCTGACGCGTACCCCGTTCGAAAACCTCGATAATACCGTTGTCACCCAGCCAAACGAACAGGCCCTGCCCGACCTTACCGCCAAAGATAGATGCCAGCCAATCGCCTTCGGCTGCGTCCTTGATCCCGCCGATGATGGTTTTACGTTCAATCGTCTGTGGCAGGTAAATCGTGAATCCGCGCAGAATGAACAAAAACGCCAGCGTAACAATAAAACTGGGCAGGCCTGTTCGGACAACGATGTAGCCGTTTAGCGCTCCGATGGCGACGCATAGGACAAACGTGATTATGATAGCCATCCAGACCGGCCAGCTCATCGTGACCGAGAAAATAGCAATCATCATGCCCGCAAACCCGATCATCGACCCAACGGACAGGTCAAATTCACCGGCGATCATCAGCAGGCAGGCCCCAACAGCGATGATCATGAACTGAGCCGAAACGACCGACCAGTTCATGACCCCCTGAGCGGTGAACATGCCGCTGTCAAAGGCGAACAGCAGGAAAAAGGTGAATACGGCGACAGTGCCGACCATCCCACCCAATTCGGGGCGGATCAGAGCGCGGCGCAGTGGTGAGATCTCTTTGATCCGTTCGTCGCCGCCTGCCGTGGATTGAACTGACTCAGACATCGTGGTCCTCCCTCGCGCGGGGTTCTGAGTTTTGGGGGTACAGCGGGCACGCCCAATTGGTGCCCGCTGTGATTGAGAAGATCAGCGGTATTCGCCCGCGAACTCTTCGATCTTGGTCAGACCGTCTGCGGTTACGAAACCGGGGCCCGAGTTGATGTTGTTGCCCGGCAGAACGCCATAACGGTGGTAGTTGGTCATAACTACAACCGGCAGATAGGCTTGCAGGAAGGGCTGTTGGTCGATGCCCCACTGGATGGTGCCGTCCTTGATACCTTTGACGATTTCACCGCCCAGATCGAATGTGCCGAAGTAGATGTCACCGGCCATGCCGTTTTCCTGTAGCGCCAGAATGGTCGGATCAGCCGAGGTCGGGCCAAGTGTCAGAACAGCGTCGGTGTCCGGGTTAGCCGACAGATAGGCCAGCACCCGGTTCTTGATTTCGGCTGGGTCCTGCCCCGCGTCGATCATCTGCTCGCCCAGTTCGACGCCCAGACCATCGGCGAAGCCCTGACAACGCTCCTGGCTGGATGGCTGTACGATGTAGTGGTTCACGCAGAGGAACGACCCGATGCCGTCAGCCTTGGCGCGCTGACCGGCAGCGAGGCCCGCGTCATATTCTGGCTGGCCAACATACATCAGAGCGCCCACTTCGCGCGCTTTCTCAGGCGTGCCGGTGTTCATGATGATAACGTCGATACCGGAATCCACCGCAGCTCGGATTGGACCTTCCAGGATGTCTGGATCGGCCAGCGTGGTGATGATCCCGTTCGGGCCAGAGGCAGCCGCCTGATCAATGATCCGCGCCATGTCCGCCAGATCGCCGGTCGGAGGGTTACGGTATTCCACCTCGACCCCCATCTGCTCGCCCGCCAAGGCGATGCCGTTTTTGATCGTATTCCACCAGCTGTCGCTGTCAGGGGCGTGGCTGACCAGAATGTACTTCTCGCCCTCCGCAGCCGCGCCGGTCACGGTCGCCAGCGCCATCGCACTGGCCGCCAGAGCGCTTTTTACGAACTTATTCATTTGGTTTCCTCCCATAAGAACAGTTTGTCTTTTTTGCCGGGGTCTCAGCCCCAATCATTCGGACGGACCGAATCTCCTCCACTCCGGAAGCTGACGGAGCTGTTCCCAGTTTCCGTATATCGACTCATTTTGCAACCGGTTTCAAAACATCAGATAGGTTAACTGCCCGGCCAGATCGCAGCGAAAGGGTCGCGGCCTCGGCCATGGCTAGGGCGGCCACTCCGTCTGCAAGAGTGACCGGTATAGGTGATGAGTGTTGCGCTGCCCTCACAAACGCATCCCATTCGGCGCGGTACGCTGGCATATAACGCTCAAGGAAAAAATACGTTGGCTTGGCACCTGTGACGCCTTGAGCCGTGGATTTCACCACAGCGTTTTCCAATATGTTGTTGGCTTGCAGCAATCCGCCGGACCCCAACAACTCGATCCGCTGATCATAACCGTAGACCGCACGCCGTGAATTCTTGATGACGGCGATCTGACCGCTGCTGTAAGTCATTGTTACAACAGCCGTATCCACGTCACCTGCTTGTCCGATTTCGGGATCGACGATCGCGCTGCCAATGGCAGAAATCTGTTCCGGCAACTGACCCATCAAATAGTTCGCCATATCAAAATCGTGTATCATCATGTCGCGGAACAGGCCGCCAGACACTTTGACATAGCTGATCGGAGGAGGCGCCGGATCGAAGCTAGTGATAGATAGCATCTCGGGCTTTCCGATCTCCCCCTGATCAGCCGCAGCTTTAAGGGCCGAAAAGCTAGGATCGAACCGACGATTAAACCCGATCATCACAGGTTGAGCTGTCTCAGCAACCGCCATTTGACAGGCTTGAGCACGCTCCAGATCCAAATCCACTGGCTTTTCGCACAGAACAGCCTTTCCCGCGCTGGTTGCGGCTTGGATCAAATCGGAATGCGTGTCGGTTGGCGTAGCAATGAGGACCGCATCTATCGAAGAATCAGCGATAATTTCTTCAGAACTGGCCGCCTTGGCGCCGTATTGGGCCGCCAGTGTATCCGCCGCCTCGGTCACTGCGTCAGAAATTGCCACCAACTCGGACTGGGGATGCCCGGCGATTGCATCTGCATGCACGCGTCCGATACGTCCTGCTCCCAGTAATCCAATCTTTAGCATGGGGGCCTCCCGAATCCTCTTCTCAGCGCAACAATGTTCATTTTTGCAACCGGTTGCAATGCTTTTTCTCGCGGTCGAGGCATCCGTATTGCAAGTCACAAGCGCTACTCAGACTCGATTGCAGATCGAAGATCGAATGATACCTTCACGATTTCAAACGTTTCGAAGTCAGAAACCTTTCTGAAACCTGGGTGATTCTGGTGGCGCGCCTTCACGCTCCCAAAAAACATGGGCGGTGTAAGTCCGTAATTTTCAGATACTTACGTGTCACTCACCTGAGACGAAGAATTTTTGCAAAATTTATGTCATAATGACCCATTGTTTTGTGGGGTGCTGTCAAAATGTTTGATTATGGAATTACATCGAAATTCAGTTTGGGCGGGTTCAATTTCGGAGAATTCGGCGTATCAACCTGGATCGGTCAAATCGTCGGGAACCCGGTTTTCCTGATCATCACAGTGGTTGGATTGTATTTTCTGGCTCGGCTGGTTTTCGCCAAATAGGCAAAACCATAGCGACAATGTTGCTAACTCCCCTTGGCTAGTCCCAAGGGTTCGGTCTTTTTTTAATCAAAACTCAGCCGTCAGATAAAATGGCGCCCACGGGAGGACTCGAACCCCCAACAGCCCGATTAGAAGTCGGATATTCTATCCAGTTGAATTACGTGGGCGCAAGTTCGCTTTTATTGGACAACGCCAACCCATAAGTCAACGCGGTAATTGCGACCCTGACGCGCGGCCGAGTTTCAAGCCTTTGGGTTAAGGTCCAATCGCATGAACGCGCTATTTGGGTCTGCCTCATATCCGTAAATCGGTCCGCAATATGCGTAGCCCAGAGCTTCATAGAGCTTACGCGCGGCGTCATATTCCCCAAGATGCGCCGCTCCGGTTTCAAGAACCAATGCCGAAACGCCCTCGGCCCGCGCCAAATTTGCCAGGTGGTTCATTATCTCGCGCGCCAGTCCTTTCCCCCGTTCAGATGAAAGAACATGTACGGACTTCACCTCGGCGGTGCCGTCCGGCAATGTTTTCAGCGCGCCACAACCGACAGGCCTGCTTTCGTTGTACACAGCCCAAAACCGCATGTCCGGCCCGGCCAGTCCCTGCGCATCCATAGTATGATTGCTTTCAGCTGGTCCTGCCGTTTCACTATGTGCAAAGTGAGCCTGCACCAGTTGCCGCACACCATCCGAGGTGGGATCAGCCAGGCGAATGTGGACCATTCAGTGCGTCCAGGGCGCGCGCCGGTCGGTAGCGAAGTTCTCGCCATACCCACGTGCACGCAGATTTGGTTTGCGCTTATGCGGCTCGCTGACAATGGCTTCGATACCGTTGTCTTTGGCGTAGTCCAGCGCCTCTTCCTTGGTATCGAATTTCAGGCGCACCTGTGTCTGAGTATCGGACGACGACGTCCAACCCATGAGCGGATCAACCTCGCGCGAAGACGCAGGGGCATATTCCAGAACCCACTTGCGGGTCTTGGCCATTCCCGAAGTCATGGCATTCCTTGCAGGTTGGTAAATCCGTGCGCGCATGTCGCCTCTCCGTACTCGCTTGGCTAGGGGTGTTTATGCGTCAGACGCGCCGCCCGGACAAGCCCGCAATTGTCGCAATTGAAGCGATTGGAAATGCCCCCTTGAACAAGAACAAAAACAGACCAAAATCAGGCCCGAAAGGAATCCCCCCTTATGGCCTATGCACATTCCGACAAGACGCAACTGATCTCTGAAGATGTCCGCGCCCGCCTGAAGCTGGAAGGCGGCAAGGCATTTGTCATGCACACTGATTTTGCGCCCGCAGGGGATCAGCCAACGGCCATCAAGGAACTGGCGGGCGGCGTTCAGGACGGTGAACGTGATCAGGTTTTGCTGGGCGCGACCGGCACGGGCAAGACCTTCACTATGGCCAAGGTAATCGAGGAAACCCAGCGCCCCGCCATCATCCTTGCGCCCAACAAGACGTTGGCCGCGCAGCTATATGGCGAGTTCAAAGGCTTCTTCCCCGAAAACTCGGTCGAGTATTTCGTGTCCTACTACGACTATTACCAGCCCGAGGCCTATGTGCCGCGCAGCGACACCTACATAGAAAAAGAATCTCAGATCAACGAACAGATCGACCGGATGCGCCACTCGGCCACGCGGGCTCTGCTGGAACGCGATGACGTGATCATCGTGGCCTCGGTGTCGTGCATCTACGGTATTGGCTCGGTCGAGACCTACGGGGCGATGACGCAGGATCTGAAGGTGGGCAGCGAATATGATCAGCGGCAGGTGATGGCTGATCTGGTCGCCCAGCAATACCGCCGCAACGATCAGGCGTTTCAGCGCGGGTCGTTCCGTGTGCGGGGTGACAGCCTCGAAATCTGGCCCGCCCACCTTGAGGACCGTGCATGGAAGCTGTCCTTCTTCGGCGAAGAACTGGAACAGATCACCGAATTCGACCCGCTGACCGGCGAGCGCACCGCGACGATGGAGCAGGTGCGAGTCTATGCGAACTCCCACTACGTGACACCGAAACCGACGATGCAGCAGGCAATCATCGGGATCAAAAAGGAACTGCGCATTCGGCTGGATCAACTTGTTGGCGAAGGCAAATTGCTGGAAGCGCAACGTCTGGAACAGCGCACCAATTTCGATCTGGAAATGCTCGAGGCCACTGGCGTCTGCAACGGGATCGAGAACTACTCGCGCTATCTGACGGGCCGCGCGCCGGGCGAGCCGCCCCCGACCCTGTTCGAGTTCATCCCGGACAACGCCATTGTCTTCGCGGACGAATCCCACGTCAGCGTCCCGCAGATCGGCGGCATGTACCGGGGCGACTATCGGCGCAAATTCACGCTGGCCGAACATGGGTTCCGCCTCCCGTCCTGCATGGACAACCGCCCGCTGAAGTTCGAGGAATGGGACGCCATGCGCCCGCAATCCGTCTTCGTCTCGGCCACCCCTGCCAAGTGGGAGATCGAACAGACCGGCGGTGTCTTCACCGAACAGGTGATCCGCCCCACCGGCCTGCTGGACCCCGAGGTCGAAATCCGCCCCGTCAGCATGCAGGTCGATGATTTGCTGGACGAGGTACGCAAAGTCACCGCCAACGGGTTCCGTACGCTGGTCACGACGCTGACCAAACGCATGGCCGAGGACCTGACCGAATACATGCACGAACAGGGCATCAAGGTGCGCTACATGCACTCGGATATCGACACGATCGAGCGGATCGAAATCCTGCGCGACCTGCGCTTAGGGGCCTTCGACGTCCTGATCGGCATCAACCTGCTGCGCGAAGGTTTGGACATCCCCGAATGCGGACTGGTCGCCATTCTGGACGCCGACAAAGAAGGCTTCCTGCGGTCCGAGACCTCTCTGGTACAGACCATCGGCCGCGCCGCGCGGAACGCCGATGGCCGGGTGATCATGTATGCCGACAAGATCACCGGTTCTATGGAACGCGCGCTGAATGAGACCAACCGCCGCCGCGCCAAACAGATCGCCTATAACGAGGAACACGGCATCACGCCCGAGACGGTGAAGAAGAATGTCGAGGACGTTCTGGCCGGGCTTTATGAGGGCGACGTCGACATGAACCGCGTCACCGCCACCATCGACAAACCGATGCACGGCGCGAACCTTGAGGCGCATCTGGACGGCCTGCGCGAACAAATGCGCAAAGCTGCCGAGAATCTGGAATTTGAAGAGGCCGCCAACATCCGGGATGAGATCAAACGTCTGGAAGCGGTCGATCTGGCCGTCGCCGACGACCCCATGGCGCGGCAATGGGCGGTCGAGAAGGCCTCGGAAGACGCAGTGAAAGCGCGCGGACGGTCAACGGCTGGCAGGCCGGGTCAGCGGGGTGGGAATGTGAAGCGGAGGAAACGGTAGACCGTTAAAGACGTAATTCAAAGATGCCGCGCATGGCGAAATTTGATTCTGCCACCTTGCCCAGCTGCGTTCTGTAGCTAGGTTCAGGTTATGCGAGCCGTTTTGTTATTAATGATCCTCAGCACCCCTGCCTACGCGTGGGATGTAACCGTTGATGAAATTTGCACCCTGTCGCACGAGACCGACGCGGCGAAAATATTCCTTACTTACGAGCCGTCCAAGCCGCTTTATACAATCACCGTGACCCAAGCGAATTCTGATTGGACACAGACTCCGTGGTTCGCAATGCGCTTCGAAGGATCGTCCCCGATCGAAATTGCCACATCCCGCCATGTTCTTTCCGACGACGCAAAGTCATTGACGGTTACAAATACGGGTTTCGGAAACGTGCTTGATGGGTTGGAGTACAACCAAATAGCATACGCATTCACACAGGATCACGTGGCCACATTCTCGCTGGACGGCGCTGCTGACCCGGTGCGGATTTTCCGCGAATGTGCTGGGGCTCAACTGTCCTAACCCATCCGGAATATGACCATTCCTGATTTTTGCCTCAGCGCGTTTCCACGGTATTTAGTTTGATTGCATAAGTCTCGAACGCCTATACCCCGCGCGAGTGCTTCTCGCGCGGGCCCGTGCTCACCCCTTATCCCAATGGGCAATCACATCATACCCAACTGGTGAGGGAGGGCCTTCCATAAATTCAGCAAAATGCCCCCAGAGCTCGGCCACTTTCGAGGCGTTCGCGTTCGATGTTTCCTCACTCTCGACCACCGAGATCACATAGCCTGAACCGTCTTCATTCATGACATTGGTAAAGCTGTGCATGCCGGGCATGCCCATAATTTCGGATTTCAGTGCATTCATCTTCTCAGTTGCGGCGTCACGGGTGCCGGGCTTCATTTTAAATTGAGTAATTCGCGCAAACATCATTTTCCTCCCTCATGGGACGAGATTGCGCTGTGCTGGGTTTATGCAACCTCGCCAAGAACATATTAACACGCCGCCAAATAATCTCATATTGAGAGTTTGTTTTTCGAGGTAATTTCAACTTTAAGCCTCAGCAGTTTGCGACGGCTGACACTTCACAGTTGCAGCCCAGCGCTCTCTGCTTCACGTTTGAAATCACAAATTGTGATTCCAAAAGGTTGCCATGACGAACACCTTGCCCAGCACGCATGAGGTCCAAAGCGCCATTCACCGCGTGCGTGGCACCCGCGTGGTGCTGGCCGAGGATCTGGCACAGTTCTATGGAAAATCCGTCAGCGCCTTCAATCAGGCCGTGTCGCGCAACAAGGACCTGTTCGAGGGCTACCGCTTTCAACTGACCGATGCCGAAGTCGCCGATTTGCAATCACAAAATGTGATCTCAAAACCCAAGGGCCGCGGCGGGCGGCGGGTCAATCCTTGGGTCTATACCGACTACGGCGTGGCCATCGCCTCGGCCCTGTTCAAGGACCCGCGTGCGATCAGGATCACGCGGATGATTACCGAGGCCTTTGTCGACGGAGCGAATGCTTTGGCCGAAACCCCGCGCAGCGCGCCGGAAATCCTGCCGCCCGAGGATGCACCCGCCCCGCTGCTGCCCAATGGTGAGCAGTTGCGCGATCTGGCCGAAAACATCCTCGATTCCGGGCAGCAGAGCCTTGTGGATTACATCGCCAACCCAACCACCAAGCGCCAGCAGGCCGTGGCGGCGATCATGAAAACCCTGGCTGAGACCGCAGGTGAAGAGGTCCGCACCCAACAGGAACGCCTGCGCCTGCGCATTGCCGAGCGTCTGGCTACCGGTAACTATGCCGATGATGATGACCGCAAACAGTTGCTGGAATTGCTGCAGGCGATGAAGGGTTAAACCCCCAGCTCTGCCCGCAACTTTTTGGTCAGCTTCGCAACGACCAGATCATAAGAGGTCACGATATGTTCGCGCAGCGACGCGTCACTCATCCCGCGTTCCTCGTGTACCTGCAGCCATTTCATCCCGCGCGAAGCCAGATAGGGCGCTGGGCGGATACCGGGCTCGTCGCTTAGAACCTCAAAGGCGAGATCGGTGGCTTTGAAGGTGAAAGCATCCTGGCCATTGTTCCAGCCGCAGATCGCAAACACCTTGCCGCCCACTTTCCAAACATCCGCATCACCCCATTGCACCACATGGGTGGTCGCTTTGAGAGTGTCGCAGAAACTGTTGAACTCGTCGCGGGTCATGCAGGGATCAGGGGCGCAGGAATTTGGCGTTACCGACCTGTTTCTCCGCTTGCAAAGGCGTCTCTACCGCGCTTTGTCGGCCAGAGTCGCATGCGATTCCATCTGCATCCGGGTCATTGCGCAAATGATAACCAGGCTGCCCTTCGTAATACGGACCGGGCAGGATTTTTTGCGCCGCGTGGCACCCTCCAACAAGCGCCGCAAGGTGAAACACGGCCTCTTCCCGCTCAAAATCCGATGTGCGTATGAACACGCTCAGCGCAATCGCCGCAGTTGTGACCGGAAGCATCAGAATCATCAACATAATCCGAACCGGCGACAGCGCCCTTTTACGGGTCACTTCCGCACGCCGCTGTCGTTCTGGGCAGGTCGGATCGGTGAAGACCGGACGCAGGGAGGATTCTCGGGTCGTCATACGGCCTGAGTATACACGGTTTGTGGCAATTCCGAGCCCCCTGAGTCCGAACACGAGTGATTAAGTTTTGGTGATCGGAACTGTCGCGAACCGAGACATCAAAGGTTAAAGTAATTTGGACCAGAGCAGGCGGGGCACAGAATGACAGAAACGAACCCTTTTCGAGCTGTAGATGATCACGCCCGAAAACTGGCCTACGACCTTATTGCGTCGGCGACCTTCGGGGCGTTGGCGGTAAACCGCCCGGATACAGGGTTGCCATCTGTCTCTCGGATCGCGCTGGCCATGGCACCAGATGGATTGCCCATGACGCTGATCTCTGCGTTAGCCGATCATACGCGCGCCCTGACCGCATATCCAAACTGCGCCATTTTAGTTGGTGAACCCGGCGACACCGGCGATCCGCTGACCCATCCGCGGCTGACCCTGCATGCTCAAGCCGGATTTGTCGTGCCCGGTACACCTGAACACTTTGACCTACGTAACAGCTACCTAAGCCAACGCCCAAAAGCCAAGCTGTATGTCGATTTTTCGGATTTCAGATTTGTCCGCTTTGCAGTCACTGACGCGCTGTTGAATGGCGGTTTTGGCAAGGCATGGCGCCTTGCCCCTGAAGATATTCGAGCCGATCAACGCACAACATGAACCGCACACGCCGCGTGCCGCACAACGTGGTTCGCCGTAGAGCCCAACAGCAAGTCCTGCATACCTGGGCGGTGCGATGCCATAATGATCAAGTCAGGTTTATGCTCACTGGCCCAATCCAGGATAGTACGGCCTGAATGCCCCTCGATCACGATACCCTTTGCATTGGGCAATTTGGCGGCAAGGCTGTCCAACTCGGCCTGAAGCGCTTTACGCGCCTCGGTCAGATACTCGGGTGGCATGTACGAGATGGCATAGTTGGGGATATGTTCAACCACGTGAAGTAGAGTGACCTGAGCATCTGGCGTTGCCAAAACCTCTGCCAGTTTCAAAGGGCCGGAAATATCCCGTTCTGCATCAAAGGAAATCGGGACCAAAATATTGTGATACATGACGCGTACCTCCGTTTCATTCATCGGAAATTTGCACCAATACCAAGGGGTCGGCTTTGATTTAGGTCACTAAGTACCAAATGTTTCGGCAACGTCATACATCACCGGCTCGAAGCTTTTGCACATTTCGTTTATTCTACGATTGCGGTCGCGCATTTCCGGCGTGCGTAGCATGGCCAGGAAATCCTCGCGCCGTTCCCATTGCGAATAGTTGGCAATCCGAGTTTGTGCATCATTGACATGTAAACCTGCGGCGATGAACCCCGGCTGCTTAGAAATGAACTCGGCATAGGCATCGGTCAGCGCTTCAAGCAGGTCATGACATGTGCCCGGCGTCATCTCGAATGTGGTGATTACGGTCTGGACGCTGGCATTTTTCGCGATGTGCGGCATCTGGAATCTCCCTTGTTCTGGTCGAGCCTAACACAAGTTCTAAAAAGGTCCCGGGGTTTCCTGAACGGTGCGCCACAAACCGGTATTTGCGAAAAAGTAAGAATAACTAACGTTCCGTTAACTATGCTGCCCGATGCTTTGCGCATGTTCCGGCTTGGCTGTCTTTTTGCTCTGTTGTTTATGGCGTCCCCCGCGTGGCCAGGCGCCTGGCTGCGCGCCAAGGACTCGGCATTTACTGCCGCGTCGGTCACAGTTTTCACAGATGACTACGGGTACGACTATAAGTCAGCTCTGTATGCGGAATGGGGGTACCGCGAGAACCTGACACTGGGTTTCGACTTTGAAGAAAACCGTGACATTTATGGGCACGCCAACGTTTTCGCCCGCGTTCCGGTTGCCGATCTGAACAATATAGGGCGCTTCGCAGCAGAGCTCGGCGTCGGAGTGCATCATCGACACCGTGACGCATGGGCCCTTTACAAGGCGACACTGTCCTATGGCAAAGGTTTCCAGACCGGCTGGGGCAGCGGGTGGGTCGCAATTGACACAACGCTGGAATACCGAACTCACGATGCGCTTTTCAGAAAGCTGGATATTACGACCGGTCTGTCCGCACCCAGATTGCTCAACCCGCTGTTGCAGATAGAAACATCCTATCGCTCCGGGGACCCGTTGTATTGGCGTGTGCGCCCTTCAGTCATGATCCGCAAGCAGGACAGACCGACAACATGGGTTCTGGGGTTGGAACGAAAAGATGCCCGCAATGATACGGGCATCAAGGTCGCAATATGGGCGGATTTCTGAAACCCGCAGATCAGACCTCCATTCGGATCATGGTAGACACCGTTCCGCGAAGTGACTGCGACCAGCGAAGGTTGATCACGTCATTGCCTGCACCTTGCTCAAGTTGGACATAAGGCGTGTCATGCACGATTTGCCCAAAACTATTCCTCAGCGGCCCCAGGACTGTGACCGCATCACACCCACGTGCTTTTCCCCCAAATGGTAAACGCCCTTGAGCCCAAACTCCCCACACTTGCGAGTTTGAGTTCTGCGAAAACCGCAAACGCAAAGGATTTTCGACCTTGGCCGTAACACCGTGAAACGTGTTGTCCCTGACACTTACGTTCAGATGCCTAAAGTGGTTCAGTCCCGCAAAAGTCGTGTCCACGCGTTCAGCACGATCAATAGTCCCGTTGACCGACCGGAATTTGTTCCCAGCAATGACAACCCCATTCAGAAAGTGGCCAGGACCATGCGGGCGGATCACGATATTGCTGAACCACGGCGCAACCTCGTTGCAGTAAAAGATATTGTCAGTGATGGTCATGGCACTGAACGAAAACCCGGCCGTGTAAGTCGGGTTCGCATCCCTCTCGTTCGTCCATTGCACAAAACAGTTGTCGACGTAGTTCTCGGAAATGGTCGAGCTGTTATATGTGCCAATCATGACAAGCCCTGCGCTGCGCACGCCTTGGGCAATACTGTCCCCTTGGAAGAAATGGTTACCAAGCACCAGGTTGTTCGTCCCCGCCAGAACAGCGAAACTTTGGAACCTGACAGCTCGGTTGTGCCGCAATTTGACGTCATTGGCCGTCGCATTCAAGGCAATGGACCTGCGGTCCGGCACATTGAACGACTCCTCGCTCGACAGGAACTGACAATTATCAATCAGCATTCCCTGACATCCCGTTCCAATCGAGGTGATGCCCCGGTCCTTCGGACGGCTTATGAAACAGTTGGCCACCGCAAAGGTACTCCCGGACGGAGCAAGCCGGATCGCGCTACAGCGACCGTTGCACTGAAACTCAATCTCCTCCATGCCGAACTTGCGCAGAGTGCCAAAGCCGATGAAATCCAAAAGATACTTGAACGAATAAAACGTGAAATTTTGGGTGCCAGCGGCGTCAAAAAATGGGGGCGTTCAACCTAATTTCACCCGCGCCCACGTTTTTGGACCGGACATATATTTCGCGACCAACGCCGTTTCCCTGAACCAACGCACCAACTGGTATATTGGCCACATTGGCGACATTGGTCAGGCGAGTCGGGTCCGAAGGGTTATAGGTGGCGACCGAAGTGAAAGTTTCGGTATCCCAAGCCGAATTGCTTTTCACATCAAACTGGCCGTTTCGGATGACGCGGCGCGTGGAAAAACCACTCTGTCGGTTTGGAACCGCCGCAGCCATATCTATCGGACCGTTGACCGAAATTTTGCGCCCACCCATGTCTAGCGATTCATGATCCGAATTGTTCAGCAACGCCTGAAACGCTTTTTTAAAGGCCAGCTCTTCGTCCCCAAAAGCCGTGATGTAGGCGGGCAGATCAAAGTTTTTCGTCAGTAGCAACATCTTGTCGTCAGGCATTGTGACAGTGCCTTCAAACTCGATTTCAGAAGCGATGGTCGTGTTTTGCGTCAGCGCATATGTCCCTTCTGACACGAAAACACGACGCCCGGCCGCCGCCTGATCAGCAGCCACAAATGCAGCCGTATCATCTGCGACGCCATCACCAATCGCACCGAAGTCACGCACATCCACAAGGCTGATCATATCGCGTAGGAAAACACTTGTGACATCGGTGATCTCGATATCATCAACGCGAACAACGGCACCGTTTGACCCGACCAAGTCCAATCCGAAGTGGCCGTACAGCGCTGCGACGCCCCACGGCATATCAACACCGTTGCGCTGACCCGTGCCAACAATCGCGGTGATTTCCTGAACCCTGCCATATCCCGAAAGCTGGGTTGCGGGGCCTTGTTCGATCACTCCTGTCACATGCGAGTCACCTGCACCCCCTGCCCATGCGGCGATCCGAACTTCGGGCAAGGGACCGCTGATCGCTTTCACCCTCACTTTGATCTGAAGATAACACCCCGGCTGCAAAGGTGTCTGACCCATGTACCGCAGCTTTTGCGTGGCGCTGACCTTCAGGATTTCGAGACAGCCGCCAAAATCCGCATCCGCAGGAACGAACGCGCCAGTGCCCGATCCGTCATAAGTGGGCGACCCCGGTGTGCCGTCTCCGCTGGACCAGACGTTCAAACCGTTTGCGAAAGCAGGCGGCATGAACACGATGCCGTCGGTGATTGCCTTGTTCATAGAAATCCCTTTCCCAATCGCGCCACAGCCAAAAGCTACGCGCATTAACCCAGTGACCCGGGGAATGCCCCGAACGCATAAGTCTGAGTAAGGAAAAGGAATTAACCGACGCTCATGCCAGCGCACGTTGGTGTTGCATCAGGCCGACGGATCGCCGTTACCCAGAAGCTGCACGCCATTGATCTTCCAGCCGTTTTCACGCTGCACCATCTGATAGTCCAGAATATGCACCCGGCCGTCGACGTCGGTGATCATCACCTTCTGCCACAGCAGCCCTGAGATTTCGCGCAGTTCCAGGAACCGCACATCCGACGGACGCCAAACCATCGGATAGCCGCGCTTGACCATCACGCCGAAATTCTCGGGTGTTTGAAACAGACGTTGGATGTTGGGGCTGGCAAAGGTGAAAGCGGTAGCGAAATCATCCGCCTGAAACGCCTGTATCTGGGCGGCGATATTGGCCTCGATCTCGGCATTCTGGGCAAACGCACCCGTAGCCAGACCGGCACTCAGGGACAAAGCAAGCAATAGTCGACGCATGGGGCTACCTCCTAAACCAAGGGTAGCCCCACACGGCATCAGGTCAAATCAGACCAGTTCTCCGGCCAGAGCCTTGTCGATCAGAGCGATGGTTTCAGGCACACCATAAAGCGCGATGAACCCGCCAAAGCGCGGGCCTTGCGACGCACCCAGCAGCACTTCGTAGAGCGCCGTGAACCAGCCGCGCATCGGGTCAAACCGCTCGCGCCCGATGGAATAGACCACCGATTGCAGCGCCTCATCCTCAATCGGGCCGTCATAAGCCTCAAGCGCAGCTTTCAACGCCTCCAGCGCCTCGCGTTCCTGATCCGTCGGCGCGCGATGCTGTCTGGTGGGTTTGACAAAATCGTTGAAGTAGCGCACCGCAAAACCCGCCGCCTGATCCAGATCGGGATGCGTTTCTGCGGTCGCCTCGGGCGCGTAGCGGCGGATAAAGCCCCACAGTGCTTCTTTGTCCTCGGCACCAGATACCGAGGCTAGGTTCAGCAACATCGCAAACGGCACCATAAGCGTCGACTCAGGCACGTCACCGCCATGGATATGCCAGACCGGGTTGTTCAGCTGCGCCTTCAATTCTTGCCCCGGATAGGCACGCAATTGCTGGTGATACTCATCCACCGCCTTGGGAATGACGTCGAAATACAGACGCTTGGCCGTCTTGGGCTTTTGGTACATGAAATACGACAGGCTTTCGGGTGCAGCATAGGTCAGCCACTCTTCCATCGACAAGCCGTTGCCCTTGGATTTCGAGATCTTCTGCCCCTGCTCATCATTGAACAGCTCATAGCTGAGCGACTCAGGCGGCTGTTTGCCCAGCGCCCGGCAGATTTTCGACGACTGCGTGACCGAGTCGATAAGGTCTTTGCCGGACATCTCATAGTCAACGCCCAGCGCGGCCCAACGCATGGCCCAGTCGGGCTTCCACTGCATCTTGACGTTGCCGCCCGTGACCGGGATTTCGACCTTTTCGCCATCGGGCTCCTGATAAACAATCGTGCCCTTGGCCACGTTACGCTCCAGCGTCGGCACTTGCAGCACGTGGCCGGTTTTTGGGCTGATCGGTAAGAAACATGAATAGGTCTCGCGCCGCTCGGGCCCGAGGGTCGGAAGCATGATTTCTTGTATCTTGTCGAACCGCTCCAAAGCGGTCAGCAGAGCCTCATCAAACTTGCCGCTGGTGTAATAATCAGCGGCCGAGGCAAATTCATACTCGAACCCAAAACTATCCAGAAAATCGCACAGCATCGCGTTGTTGTGCTGCGCGAACCCTTCATGCGTGCCAAACGGGTCGCGCACTTTGGTGAGCGGCAGATGCAGGTCTTCTTTCAGTTCGTCCTGCATCGGCACATTGGTCGGAACCTTGCGAAAGCCGTCCATATCATCTGAGAAACAGATCAGCTTGGTCGGGATATCGCTGATCTGTTCAAACGAATGCCGAACCATCGAGGTCCGCGCGACCTCGCCAAAGGTACCGATATGCGGCAGGCCCGACGGGCCATAGCCGGTCTGGAACAGCACATACCCCTTTTCAGGCGCACCCTTCTGATAGCGTTTGAGGACCCGGCGCGCCTCTTCGAAAGGCCAAGCCTTGGACGACATCGCGGTTTCACGCAGTTCAGACATTTTTTAGGTGCTCCATCGGGAAATACAGCGCCGGACGCCCCATGCAACCCGACCGGCCCCTCCTATTGTGCCGGTGCAGCATGAGTCAATAAAGCGCGCTGTTTTTCTGAACGGAAACCCTGACTGCGGCTTACTCGGCTGCCGTTACTTTCGGTGGAAACTTATTGGGCAACAGACCCAAACGCTGTGCCTTATGCACATCAGCCAGTAGATCCCGATCAGCGGCGGCAAACAGCTCTTCGGGGTGGCCCAGTACAAAATACCCCATCTGGTGCATGTCGATCCGATAAGGCGTGCGCAAGATTGTCAGGATATCGAACGGGTCCCGGTCAGGAATGTCGCTTTCCACAGCATAGACCAGTTCCGTGGGCGAGGACGCCAACCCCGAGCCCAGCGCCTTGATCTGCCCGTCCTGTCGGCGCAATCCGAATTCAATCGAAAACCAATAGAGGCGTATCAGCCACGCATAGTCCTTGTCCCCCGCCTGCACCCCGGCCTTGCCGATCGCATGGCTGAAAGCCGCAAAACGCGGGTCGCTCAGTAGGGGCGTGTGGCCGAAGATTTCGTGAAAGATGTCGGGTTCTTCAATATAGTCAAAATCCTCGCGCGACCGGATGAACGAGGCTGCAGGAAAAACTCGATCCGCCAGCATACCAAAGAAGGTCTTGAAACCGATCAGCGCAGGTACCGGCTGCACCCGCCACCGGGTCAGGTCCAGAAGGCGCTCGGATATATCCGCACAGGACGGAACGCGGGTCTTGGGCATCTCCAACCGCTTCAACCCGTCCAGATATTCACGCGCCATGTAGCGCTGCACGTTTTCCTGCTGCGCTGCATAAAGGTCCGCCCAAACCGCATCCTCTTCGGTGGTATAAGCAATATGGCCGCGCGCGTTGGCCTGTTTGGCCACGTATTTGGTGGATTTGGGCATGGAACGTCCTCCTTGATAGAATTTTAGCCCATACTCGTGGTAAAATTGACCTCATGGCGTGAGTAATTGCTAGATTTTTGACCGAAACATTTCGATAATTCTTAAATTATGACTCAAATCCTTCAGCCTGCCGACATCGCCATTCTACAAGAGCTTCAGTCAGACGGACGTCTGTCCATGCAGGATCTCGCCGACCGGACTGGGCTGTCGGCCTCGCAATGTTGGCGGCGCGTGAGGGACCTTGAGGCCACAGGCGTCCTCGCAGGATATGCCGCGCGCGTGCCCGCAAAATCGGTGGGGCTGAATGCGATCGCTTACGTTCACATCGCCCTGAAAGACCACCAAGAAGACAGCATCGCGTCCTTCCTGCGCCTAGTCGAGACAGAAGCCCAGATCGTCGAATGCGCATCGATTACCGGAGATCACGACTTCATCCTGAAAGTCTATGCGCGTACTCCCGAAGACCTTGAACACTTCATTATGCAGCGCTTACTGAAGTCCGGTCTCGTCCGAGATACCCGCAGCAATTTCGTGTTACGTCAGACGAAAACGCGCGGACCTCTGCCCATCCTGTGACGCTTTGGCCGCCGAAATGCGTTGAACCCGATCCCGGTCCCTCCTATCGTGCGCCCTCAGAACAGCTCTATCAGGACCCCGCCATGACCGATCAAGTGCCTCACCCGATGTCACCGCAGGATTGCCTTGTTGCGATCATGGTGGCGATTTCAGCGTCGGACGAAACCATTCGCACGGCTGAACTGGTCAAAATCGAAGGCGCGGTGAACATGTTGCCGGTTTTTGCAGAATACGATGCCGACCGCACCCGTCGTGTATCGCAAATCGTGTTCGACCTGTTCGAGCAAGAGGACGGGTTAGACGCATTGTTCGGCCTGATCCGCGAAAACCTGCCCGCGCGGTTGAACGAAACAGCCTATGCACTGGCCTGCGACGTGGCAGCCGCTGATGGGTCGCTTGCGGAAACCGAGCTGCGTTTGTTGGAAGAAATCCGGTACGAGTTGAATATCGACCGCTTGCATGCTGCAGCGATAGAGCGTGGCGCGCGTGCGCGCCACACGACTTAACTGCCGCTTAGGGTTCCCCATCTTGCAATGAGGGCGCGCTGCAATCTGCGCGACCGGCTATTCCAACTTCGTGCGCCTGACGGGCGTTCGCGTTGAGAGCGTGGTATTTTTGCGCGATGATCAACATCGGCGGTAAAGATGGCGAAAGCCAGCTCAGACCCGTCGGGCGTCGTAATAAATCCACCCAGGCCGGACACGAAATTCAACGTCCCGGTTTTGGCGTCCACCTTGATTGGGTGGTTCTTGACTGGCCGGCCCTGACTGTCAGTTAGATTAAACCGTTTCAGCAATGGACGCAGCGCGCCAGATTTTTGCGCCGCGACCAGCATCTTGACCAGAGCGCTCGGGGCAATGCGCGACGCATCCCCCAATCCCGAGTGATCCACCATTGCGACGCCATCAACCCCATAAGTCTCGGCGGCCCAAAGGTTCATCTCATCCGCCGAATCCGTCAGACTCTGCAATTCCGCGCCACGCGCTCTTGATGCCGTCATACCCACCATTTCGGCAGTGATATTGGTCGAGTATTTGAGCATTCCGCGCAAAATGCTGTCCAGCTGATCGCTGTTATGCACAACCAAAGCAAGACCGACTGGCGCTTGGCGCGTCACTTGCACCCGATCCAAGACAATCCCGTTGGACCGGGCAAGCGTCCGAAACACATCTCCCGCATAAAGGGCGGGTTTGCGCACCGGTAGCCATCGCGCTCCGCCGTTGCCAAGGGCAGCGCGCGCAACAGTCCAGCGATCCTGCCGGGCACTGGCTTCATAGGTGTAGATCGGGGCCTTGCGGGCTTCGACCCACATCGTCGCCATGTCCACCGCGGGCTTATACCGCGCGCTGCGGGCATCCATGGTCACATCGTAGTTGGTTCCGGCCCGTTTCCATTCAAAATGAACACGGTTGAAGTTTAGAGATATCCCGCTGATGGCAGGGCTGTAACCCAAATGGTCAGGTTGCCCCGGATCAATGCTGAACACGTAAGGCAACGCCCCATCATACACTTTGAATGCACCCCGAACTTCGGTGATCCCAACCTCGCGCAGATTGGCTGCCATAGTTGCCAACGCATCTGTATCCAACAATGGGTCGCCGCCACCCACAAGGATCAGGTCGCCATTCAAAACGCCATTTTCAATGGTGCCATCCGCAACCAGCTTTGTCTCAAAGCGGAATTCCGGGCCCAGAACATCCAACGCGTAAAGCGCGGTCAGTGCTTTTGCCACGCTCGCTGGCGGCAAGCCGAGATCTCCTCCGACCGCTTCCAACTCGACCCCGGTCTGCGCATCGGCAACGGCAAAAGCAACCTCACCGCGCAAACCCGCAGCTTGTATCAGACGTTCCGCCCCTAGCGGTTGCGCGCCCCGGAGTTGCGGCCTAAGGGAAACCAGCGGTGCATTCGCCAGGGCAACACCCGGAGCCATCGCTGCCCCAAGGCCAGCCAAAACAAAACGACGTGTGAAACGATCAGCCATAGCCAATTAAAATCCTACAGATCGCGGGCGAACAACCGGTCAAAAGGATTATGCTCCGGTGGGGGCTATTCCGGCAACACCCCATTCGCCGTGATGCCGCGATTGCGAAGTTCAGTTGAACTCACATCAAGCATTGGGACATTGACAAAACACCACGCCGGGGCCTGCGCCCGCCCCAGAAGATGCCGCGCCTGCCCGTCTATGCGATACGTCGCATAGACCTTGGCCGCCGGAGACATTCGCGCTGAAATACGATCACCTGGGCGGGCGACAACACCGACAGGCACGTTATCCATGATGGTTCGCCAATCTTTCCAGAGGTGGAACTGGGCAAGATTGTCAGCCCCCATGATCCATACGAACCGTACCTGCGGATAAAATCGCTGCAATGCCGCCAAAGTATCTGCGGTCGCCCGGGTCCCCGTCACCGCTTCGATATCCGTGACCTCGACACGCGGATGTTGCATCACGTTCTGCGCGGCCCGGACACGCTCCGCCAATGGCCCTGGCCCGCGTGCTTTCAGGGGATTTCCTGGGGATACCAGCCACCATACCCGATCCAACCCAAATGCCTTCATAGCCTCTCGCGTGACATGAACATGTCCCTGATGCGGTGGATCAAAAGACCCCCCGAACAGACCGATTACCTGACCGGGCCTCGCGTATGGTATGGCAAAACGTTCCATCCTTTGCTGTTGTTCAGAACTGGGACGGCTTGTCAATCAACGGGCTGCACGACATCGCCCAGCTTGACCCGGCCGGGTTTGACGACTTCAGCACACCAGCCCCCATGGCCGCGCACGGCAGAATAGCCGCCTTTACCGAAAGCCTCCTCCATCCGGCTGCAGGGCGCGCAGATCACGGTAAAGCGCAAAATCGCTTCACCGACTTGCACCTCACGCCCCTTGAGAGCGGCCAGATTGATCCCTGAGACAACCAGATTGCGCCGCAAGATTTCAGGCGCAACCGGCCCCCCGACCCAGATACGATCCAATCGCGACCAGATGCTCCTGCTGGATCAGGGTCACGGCACGCTTGCCCGCACGAGCGCGGTCGCCTTCAAAACCATCGGCGGAGATCAAAACAGTATCGACCGGTTGAACCTCGGCCCTGCGATCAGGTCGCAGAACAATCCATTCCAGCCGACCCGGCTTGGCCCATCCTGCAATCAGTGCCGCCAAATCCGCCATGCTTCCCCCTTTGCTACAATCGGACAACTACCGCCGCACATCCGAATGCAAAATTCACAAAACCACCAGCTTGCCCCGCCCGCCCCGCTTGGATATCAAGCGGATCAACCCAATTTCCCCGACCCAGAGGACGCGACATGGCCGCCTATCAATATGTCTACCACATGCAGGGTGTCTCAAAGACCTATCCCGGTGGCAAGAAGTGCTTTGAAAACATCCACCTCAGCTTTCTGCCCGGCGTGAAAATCGGTGTTGTCGGCGTCAACGGCGCGGGTAAATCGACCCTGATGAAGATCATGGCCGGTCTCGACAAGGATTTCACCGGCGAGGCATGGGCCGCCGAAGGTGCCAAGGTCGGCTACCTGCCTCAGGAACCGCAGCTGGATGAATCGCTGACCGTCCGCGAAAACGTTATGCTGGGCGTGGCCGAGAAGAAAGCGATCCTCGACCGTTACAACGATCTCGCCATGAACTACTCGGACGAAACAGCCGATGAGATGGCCAAGCTGCAGGACGAGATCGACAGCCAGAACCTCTGGGATCTCGACAGCCAGATCGACGTCTCGATGGAGGCGCTGCGCTGCCCGCCGGACGATGCCAACATCGCCAACCTCTCGGGCGGTGAGAAACGCCGCGTGGCGCTCTGCAAACTTCTGCTGGAAGCGCCCGACATGTTGCTGCTTGATGAGCCGACCAACCACCTGGACGCCGAGACCATCGCCTGGCTGCAACAGCACCTGATCGACTACAAGGGCACCATCCTGATCGTCACGCACGACCGGTATTTCCTGGATGACATCACCGGCTGGATTCTGGAACTCGACCGTGGCCGCGGCATTCCTTACGAGGGCAACTATTCTGCATGGCTGGAACAAAAAGCCAAACGGCTGGAGCAGGAAGCCCGCGAGGACAAGTCCAAACAGAAGACCCTGCAGCGCGAATTGGAATGGATGCGTCAGGGTCAAAAGGCCCGTCAGGCCAAGTCCAAAGCCCGGATCAACGCCTATAACGAGCTGGCCGAGCAGTCCGAACGCGAAAAGCTGACCCGTGCCCAGATCGTCATCCCCAATGGCCAGCGCCTTGGCGGCAAGGTGATCGAGGTTGAGGGTCTATCGAAACACATGGGCGACAAGCAACTGATCGAAGGGCTGGACTTTGCCCTGCCTCCCGGCGGCATCGTCGGCGTCATCGGTCCCAACGGCGCGGGTAAATCGACCCTATTCAAAATGCTCACCGGTCAGGAGCAGCCCGACAGCGGCACCATCACGCTGGGTGACACGGTCGAGCTGTCTTATGTCGACCAGTCCCGCGACGACCTTGCCGACAACGACACCGTGTGGGAGGCGATCACCGGCGGTGCCGAGATCATCCAGTTGGGCGACGCGCAGGTCAATTCCCGCGCCTATTGCTCGTCGTTTAACTTCAAGGGCGGTGACCAGCAGAAGAAGGTCTCATTGCTGTCAGGTGGTGAGCGCAACCGCGTCCACATGGCCCGCCTGCTGAAAGAGGGCGGCAACGTCTTGCTGCTCGACGAACCAACCAACGACCTTGACGTCGAAACCCTTCGCGCGCTAGAAGACGCGCTGGTCGATTTCGCCGGCTGCGCCGTTGTGATTTCGCACGACCGCTTTTTCCTCGACCGTATCTGCACGCATATTCTGGCGTTTGAGGGTGATGCCCATGTGGAGTGGTTCGAGGGCAACTTCGAGGACTACGAAGAGGATAAAAAGCGCCGTCTGGGACCGGACGCGCTAGAGCCCAAGCGGTTGAAGCATAAGAAGTTTGCCCGGTGAGAACCCGAATTTCCAAACGTATGTTCCAATCGCTGTTCTTGGCGATTGGACGCATTGCAAGGTTTGGAAAGACATCGGACCGTGACCATTGCGTCATAGTCGCAAGCAACGGTCGATCCGGAAGTACCGTGACTTATCTTGCCCTTAGCAAGGCACTTAGAAAAAGAAACCCTTCAGCTGTAGAACGCTCGGCCTTCGTTGCTCGTCTCAAGGACGCCGAATTCAAAGCGCCGTTCATCTACAAGACCCATGATTTTCCGCAGGCGTTGTTAGAGTGGCCGGCCAATACCAGAGTAGTCTTTTGCTTCGGTTCCACCAAAGATTCGGCCTTTTCCGTCTATTCGGCAAAAGAGCGGTATGGTGAAGATTGGATCCGACAGCATTTTTATCACCTTCATGCGACTGGCGAATATTGCGATCTGTTTCAGCGGGATATTCTGCAACAAGCCAAGCAGATAAAAGAATGGGCCGTATTTGAGGGCGTCCCCGTTTTATGCGTTCACTATGATGCGATATGGGATCATCAAAACGACATATCGGAATTTACCGGCCTGAAAATGAAGCTCCCGAAACGTGAACAGCGCGCGCCCAAAGAGATTCCGACTGAACTCAGGTCGGCGGCAAGCCAAGTCTACGATTCGATTGATGAAATTGTCGAAGAACTGCCAAGGTGTTTCATAGCATCACCCAAATACGCTGATATTGTCGCCAAGCTTCCGGTTTAGGTGCAAAGCGGAAGGCCAGCGCAAACCCGCTAACTCGGGCGATCGATGACGCCTTATGAACCGATTACGGTACACAAAGACGATCACCCTTGCCACATCCCTACACCAATGCCATATCCAAAGGGCTAACGTTTTTCTATTTCGACCTACTGTCTCCTTTTCCGGCGCTCAGTCATTCGATCCAGACTACGACGCCAGGCTGCCGCATCCCCGTGGGCAGCACCAAACAGGAGAATACGGATATGCCCGCAGGCACCGTTAAATGGTTCAACACCACCAAAGGCTACGGCTTTATCGCACCCGAAGATGGCGGCAAAGACATCTTCGTTCACATCTCGGCTGTCGAGCGTTCGGGCCTGACCGGTCTGGCCGACAACCAGAAAGTCACGTACGAGCTGCGCTCGGGTCGTGACGGCCGCGAAAGCGCCGACGACATTCAACTGGCATAAGCCATTGAAAGGGCAGCGGCTTTCCTCTGCCCTTTTTCTCAACGGGCCCGAATAGTGTGGCCCGTTGACGACATCACATTTCAGTTACTCTTCACCGCAGATTGACCGGATCGGATATCATTCCGACACTCTGTTCAAGATTTTGTTTTTCGAGTGAAGAGATACGATATGTTCACACGCCGAAGCTTCATGACAAGCGCCACCGCCCTAAGCCTTGTTCCGGGCGTTGCATCAGCAAAAACGAAGACTGCTGAATACGACCCGACGCCCCAGTACGTTCGGATCAAGAAAGAATTCCTGCCCGGCCAGCTTCTGGTCGTACCGAGGTCTTTCTACCTGTATTTCGTGACCGAACCGCGCAAGGCGATTCGCTATGGCTGCGGAGTCGGCAAAGCAGGGCTCGAGTTTACGGGAACAGCGACCATCGACGTCAAGAAAGAGTGGCCCACATGGCGCCCCACCAACGAGATGATCGAGCGCGAGCCGGTAACCTATGCCCGTTTCAAGGATAACGACTACGTCCAACCCGGCGGAGGGGACAACCCGCTTGGCGCGCGGGCGTTGTACCTGTTTCAGAACGGGGTCGACACGTATTTTCGCATTCACGGCACCACGCAGCCACAGACGATTGGCACCGCCGCATCAAACGGATGCATCCGGATGCTGAATTCTCATGTTGTCGATCTTTACGAACGTGTGCCGATCGGAACCGTGGTTACAGTCATTTGATCCATTCTATGGCTTACTCGGCAAGATCCAGAACGTAGGGCCCAAGGTCCTGAACGATTAACGCAACGCCTTCGGCATTGGGGTGGATGCCGTCAGGTTGCATTAATCGGCGCGCTGCATTCGGGTCTGCGTCAGATGTGAGACCCGTGAAGAAGCTAGGGGCATAGGCGGTGTCAAATTGCTGCGCAAGATCAGGGTACATCTGATCGAAGGCCGCCTTGTATTCAGCCCCGTAGTTGCCCGGGGCCTGCATGCCGACCAGCAAGACCTCAACACCCGCCTCCTGCGCGGTTTTCAGGATGGCTGTAAGATTGGCACGCGAAACGGCCGGATCGATTCCCCTCAATAGGTCATTTCCACCGAGTGCGACGATCAACCCGTCAACTTCGGGGGTCAGGGTCCAACCCACCCTTGCAGCACCGCCAGCGGTTGTGTCGCCTGAAACACCGGCGTTGATCAAGCGGATGTTAGCATTCTGACCATCAAGCCAACGGCCAAGTTGTGGTACAAACCCATCACGTTCTGGCAGGCCGTATCCTTGCGTCAGGGAATCTCCTAATGCCGCAATCACGACGGTTTCCGCTGTTGCCATGACGCCCCAGCAGGCAAAAAGCATCGTGATCAAAGCCTTGCGCAACATCATAACCGCTCCATATCAATCATCAACGCCCCCGCTTTGGATCGCCCTATGACTCTACCAGTTCTGTCCCTTGAACATGCCGCTTTATCGCTGGATGGCAATGCCGGTCGGGTGGATATCCTGCATGACATCACTCTTTCGGTTGCTCAGAATGAAACTCTGGGGCTGGTTGGGCCGTCCGGGTCTGGCAAGTCTTCGCTGCTGATGCTGATGGGTGGGTTGGAACGGGCAACCAGCGGCAAGATCAACGCACTCGGCCAGGATTTGGGTCGTATGGACGAAGATGCTCTGGCTCGGTTCCGTCGTAACACGATGGGCGTGGTGTTCCAGAACTTTCACCTGATCCCAACTATGACAGCATTGGAAAATGTAGCAACGCCGCTGGAGCTTGCCGGCCAGAAAGATGCATTCTCCCGTGCGCAAGCGGAATTGGATGCGGTCGGCCTTTCCCACCGGCACGAACATTACCCTGCACAGCTGTCGGGTGGCGAACAACAGCGCGTCGCACTTGCGCGCGCGGCTGCTCCTCGACCGAAAATATTGCTGGCGGATGAGCCAACTGGAAACCTTGATGAAACCAACGGCGCGGCAATCGTCGATCTTCTGTTTGACCTGAGGGACCGCCACGGCGCGACATTGGTCCTTGTAACCCACAGCCATAGCCTGGCCCGTAGGTGCGACCGTGTGATCCGCTTGCGTGATGGCAGGATTACCGAAGACACACGGCAAGAGGCCGCCGAATGAGCCTGCGCCTTGCGGGGCGGCTAGCGCGGCGCGAGTTGCGCGGCGGCTTGCGTGGTTTCCGCGTTTTCCTTGCCTGTCTGGCGCTTGGGGTGGCTGCCATCGCAGCTGTTGGCTCGGTCAGATACGCAATTCAGAACGGCCTGTCACAGGAAGGGGCCGCGTTGTTGGGCGGAGACGCACAGTTAGAGTTCACCTATCGCTTCGCGTCCGACGATGAGCGTGCTTGGATGGCACAGGCGGCCGAGGCAACCTCCGAAGTCGTCGATTTCCGGTCGATGGCCGTAACCGGGCAGGCAGAGACCGCGCAGCGCGCGCTGACGCAAGTAAAATCCGTGGACGATGCCTATCCTTTGGTGGGCGAAACCGTATTAGAGCCCACCATGACTCTGTCCCAAGCTCTTGAGGGCGATCAGGGTTTGCCCGGTGCGGTCATGGACCCGTCTTTAATGGACCGATTGAACCTGTCGGTGGGCCAAACTTTTGCTCTTGGCTCGCAAGACTTTGTGCTGACAGCTGCGCTTATCCACGAACCCGACGGAGCGGCAGACGGGTTCGGGCTGGGCCCACGCACACTGGTTCGCACCGAGGATTTGGGCAGTTCGGGGTTGTTGGCACCCGGAACACTGTTTTCAACCAAGTACCGGTTGGACTTGCCACGCGACACTGACCTTGCCCAGCTGGCCACGACCGCAGAAAAGACGTTCGACGGCACCGGAATGCGATGGACCGACGCCCGAAACGGGGCACCCGGCATCGCCGAGTTCGTAGATCGGCTCAGCGCGTTTCTGGTGCTGGTTGGCCTGTCCGGACTGGCGGTCGGAGGCATCGGCGTATCAGCCGCCGTACGGGCCTATTTGTCACAAAAAACGGAAACGATTGCGACGCTGCGCACACTGGGTGCGGATCGAGCAACAATTTTCCAAACCTATATGATCCAGATCGGGATCCTGTCTGGTATCGGGATCCTGCTGGGCCTTGTGCTGGGTGGTCTGACACCCGTGCTTCTTGCCCCATTGATCGAGGCGCGCCTGCCCGTACCCGCAGTGTTTTCTTTCTACCCCAAACCGCTGGCCGAGGCGGCACTTTATGGAGTGCTAACTGCGTTTTTGTTTACCCTTTGGCCATTGGCCCGCACTGAACAGGTCCGCGCGGCAACACTCTTCCGCGATGCCCTTTCATCGGCACACGTTTTTCCGCGCCCTGTATTCCTCATGGCGACGGTCATCGGGCTGGGATTGCTTGTTGCCTCTGCAGCTTGGTTCAGCGGATCGACCCGCCTGACGCTCTGGACTGCCGGAGGGTTGGTCGGCGCGCTGGCGCTGTTGGCCCTATCGGCATTTGCCATCCGCAAGCTGGCTCGTGTCAGCGCCCCCTGGGCACGCGGTAAACCCGCAATGCGATGGGCGCTGTCTGCCATTTCCGATCCAAGGGAAGGGGCAGCGTCGGTTGTTCTTTCGCTTGGTTTGGGGTTGTCTGTTTTGGCGGCAGTTGGCCAGATCGACGGCACACTTCGCAATGCGATCTCGGGAAATCTGCCGGATGTGGCACCGTCGTATTTTTTCGTAGACATCCAAAAAGACCAAATGCCCGGCTTTCTCGAACGTCTGGAAACCGACCCGGCTGTCAACCGCATCGAGAGTGCTCCGATGCTGCGCGGCATCATCACTCAGATCAACGGCAGCCCTGCGCGTGATGTGGCGGGTGATCACTGGGTTCTGGACGGCGACCGAGGCGTTACGTATTCAGCAACGCCACCAAGCAACGCGCGTGTCACCAAAGGGGACTGGTGGGACGAGGACTATGCAGGCCCCCCTCAGGTCAGTTTCGCCGCAGAAGAAGCCGAAGAGATGGGGCTTAACCTTGGCGACATGCTGACAGTCAACATCCTCGGGCGCGACATCACGGCAGAGCTGACATCCCTGCGCGAAGTCGACTTTTCCAATGCTGGCATGGGATTCATCATGTCGATAAACCCGTCCGCCTTGGCCGGAGCACCGCACAGTTTCATCGCGACAGTCTACGCCGAAGAACAGGCCGAAGGTCCGATACTGCGTGACCTTGCCGGGCAGTTTCCCAATATCACTGCCATTCGGGTGCGCGACGCAATTGACCGGGTGTCAGACCTACTGGCCGGTCTGGCCGCTGCGACGTCTTACGGTGCAGGCGTATCGCTGTTGACCGGGTTTCTGGTTTTGATCGGCGCCGCTGCAGCGGGCGAACCGGCCCGACGATATGAAGCCGCGATCCTGAAAACGCTGGGCGCTGACCGGCGTCGCATCCTGCTCAGCTTCACCATGCGCGCAGCTCTCTTGGGGGCAGCTGCCGGAAGCGTGGCACTGTTGACGGGTATTCTGGGCGGATGGGCCGTCGCCACCTATATTTTTGACACTCGTTTTGCGGTCATCTGGCCCTCGGCCATTGGCATTGTTCTGGCCGGGGTTCTGGTCACGCTGGGCGCAGGTCTGATCTTCGCTTTGCGCCCTCTCGCAGTGAGACCGGCCCGCATTCTGCGCGCCAGTGACTGATCCTATCGCACGCAGGCCACGGGTTGCAGTATCTGCAACAGTTGGTCGTTGTCGCATACCAGCGCGTCCAGCGTGATGTCATCTAACGACGCATAAAACACTTCGGCAGCATCTTGCAGCGCCAACCGCAAACGGCACGCATCGGTCAATGGGCACGTGTTGTCTGCATCGGCAAAACACTCGGCCAGCGGCAGGTTCCCTTCGACATGGCGAAAGACCGACCCGATACGAATCTGGTCAGCGGGTCTGGCAAGCGTCATGCCCCCGTTTCGACCCCTTTGCGTGCTGAGATAGTCAAGCTGGCTCAGTTGATTAATCACCTGCGCCAAATGGTTTTCCGAGATGTTGCACACTTCGGCAATCTCGGATTTGGTTACAAGCCTGTCCTGATGCGCGGCACAATACATCAGCAGGCGCACCGCAATATTCGTCCGTTTGGTAATGCGCATGGTCGCCTCCCAAATTTCAAGATGCGACCTTATTGCATGTCCGGCAAAAAAGCGGTTTGACATACATCAATCGGCGCAAAGGACACAGCGGCACATGGCAGACCCTTACTTCTTTGGCTACGGAAGCCTGGTCAACCTTGCGACCCACGATTTTCCGGATGCCCGCCCTGCCCGCCTGAAGGGCTGGCGCCGCGCTTGGAGGCATACGGACCTTCGCCCGGTGGCATTTCTAACGGCCATCCCTGATCCGAATAGCGAAATCGAAGGCATGATCGCACATGTGCCTCGAAACGATTGGGCCGCTCTGGATGAACGAGAATGGGCCTATGACCGAGTACCCGCAACCCAAGCCGTGACACATCCCTTGACTCATGATGTGGAAATCGCTGTCTATGCAGTGCCTCATGGCCGTCACGCCAAACCGACCAATCGCCATCCCTTGCTGCTCAGCTATATCGACGTGGTTGTACAAGGCTATCTGCGGGCCTTTGGCGAAGCCGGGGCGGACCGCTTTTTTGCCACCACTGATGGATGGGATGCTCCGATCCTAAACGACCGCGCCGAACCTCGCTATCCGCGCCACCAGCAGTTGAAACCGAACGAGACCGAATTTGTGAATACCCGCCTGCAGCATCTTTCTGCAAAACTGGTCCACTCTTTGTAAAAAAGGCCGGGGACGCTTGCCCGGCCATTCTTTGGTAGAAAATACGTGCGCCGCAGAGCGCGTTTATCACCCGCGCGCGCGGATCACTTGCAGCAAGGGCAGCAAAGTCGCCATTTCCGGTCCGCGCTCCATCCCTGTCAGCGCTTTGCGCAACGGCATGAAAAGCCCCTTACCTTTGCGGCCCGTGGCCTCTTTGACGGCCTTGGTCCAGGCACCCCAGGTTTCACCGTCAAACGGGCCTTCTGGCAGCAGCGCAACAGCTTCGGCGATGAATGCACGATCCTCGTCAGCGACCAAAGGTTCGGCCCCGTCGCGGCACAGATCCCACCAGCCCTTCAGATCAGCCAGAGTCGTGATGTTCTCGCGCGCCATGGCCCAGAACGACTCGGCCAGCTCAGCCGGGACACCCGCATCGGCGACCGCATCGGCCACATCGGCCAGTGGCAACGATTGCAGGTGTTTTGCGGTCAGCGGAAACAGGTCCTGCACGTCGAATTTGGTCGGCGCCGCGCCAAAACGGCCAATGTCAAACCCGTCAATCAGCTCGGCCATGTCCGAACGCAATTCGACCGGATCAGAGGACCCTAGACGCGCCATCAAGCTCAGCAGAGCCATCGGCTGCACGCCCTGTTCGCGCAGATCGCGCAAGGCCAGCGTACCCAGACGTTTCGACAGCGCCTCACCCTGCGGGCCAGTCAGCAGCGAGTGGTGCGCAAAGCGCGGGCAGTCTCCGCCCAGCGCCTGAATGATCTGAATCTGCGTCGCGGTATTGGTCACATGGTCCGAACCGCGCACCACATCGGTCACGCCCATCTCGGTATCGTCGACCACAGACGCGATGGTATACAGAACCTGACCATCCCCTCGGATCAGCACCGGATCAGACACTGACGCCGCATCAATCGAGATGTCGCCGAGAATACCATCAGTCCACTCGATCCGCACATGATCCAGCTTGAAACGCCACACACCATTGCCGCGTTCCGCGCGCAGGGCCTCTTTCTCGGCCGCCGACAGGTTCAGCGCGGCGCGGTCGTAGACCGGCGGCTTGCCCATGTTCAGCTGCTTCTTGCGTTTCAGGTCCAGCTCGGTCGGTGTCTCGAACGCCTCATAGAAACGACCCATCTCGCGCAGCTTGTCGGCTGCTTCGGCGTAGCGATCCAGACGGTCGGACTGACGCTCGACCCGGTCCCAATGCAAACCCAGCCACTCCAGATCCTGCTTGATCGCGTCGACATATTCTTCCTTCGACCGCTCGGGATCGGTGTCGTCGATGCGCAGGATGAACGTGCCGCCTGCCTTGCGAGCGATCAAATAGTTCATCAGCGCGGTGCGCAGGTTGCCCACATGGATGTAACCGGTGGGCGACGGGGCGAAACGGGTGGTTGTCATAGGTGTCTCCTGTTGGCGCGGCTCTTGTCACAGGATGGGCATTTTGTCCAGCACATGCAGGAAAACGGGGCGGCAGGAAACAAATCTGTCTTCAGATCCGGCGCGGATCGCAACATGAGCAAAAATTAACATGCTATGTTCGCTCACGCAGCCCATTTCACTGATGTGTGAACTGGCAAGTGGCCTTCACCGATCTAGGATTAGAACTGGTGATCTGACAGGGAGAATGAGACATGACCATCAAACTGACACGCCGCGCAGCGCTCGGATCAGCCGCAGCATTGCCTTTTGCCGCCGCTGCAACCCCAGTGCTGGCAGCAACGAACGAAACCAAAGCGAACTCGACAATCGCCAAATCGTTTCAACTGGGCGATTTCACTGTCACCTCGCTTTTGGATGGCAGTTTGCCGCGTGACGGCGCCAAAGAGATTTTTGGCGGCGGTGCCTCGGACGAGGAATTTGCCAAGGTCTCGGCCGACAACTTCATCCCTGCCGACCAAGCACAATTCTTCTTTACCCCGACGCTGGTCAACACCGGATCCGAGCTGGTTCTGTTCGACACCGGCCTGGGTCAGGGGGGTATTCAGGCCGCTCTTGCAGATGCGGGGGTTACCGCTGATCAGATCGACGTCGTCGTACTTACCCATATGCATCCCGACCACATCGGCGGCATGACAACCAATGATGCCCCCACCTTTACCAACGCGCGTTTTGTGACCGCTTCGCCCGAATATGATTTCTGGGCAGCTCAGGATGCAGGGAACCGCGTCGGCGATCTCGTTGCCGCCAAGGTCACTCCGCAAGCTGAAAAGATGACATTCCTTGGCGATGGCGGAGAAGTCGCATCAGGCATCACAGCCGTCGCGGCGTATGGCCATACACCGGGCCACACTGTCTATCACCTTGAAAGCAACGGGCAGCGTCTGGTGCTGACTGCTGACCTCGCAAACCACTATGTCTGGTCTTTCGCGCATCCCGAATGGGAGGTTCGCTTTGACATGGACAAAGCTGCAGCCACAGCATCACGCCGTAAGGTTTTGGGTATGCTGGCCGCAGATAAAGTCCCGATGATCGGATTCCATATGCCGTTCCCTGCAGCAGGTTTTGTTGAAACACGCGGGGATGGTTTCCGCTTTGTCCCCGTCAGCTATCAGATGATGGGCTAACCCTTAATACCCTGGGTCCGGCCGCACGCGTGAGCCATCGGTAAAACGTGACAGACGAAACGCGGCCGGATCAACACATGGTGTTGTGTCCGCGACCAGATCCGCCATAAGGCGGCCCGCGCCGGGCGCTATGCCAAAGCCGTGGCCGGAGAAGCCCGTGGCGATGAACATACCCGGCATCGTATCCACACCCGAAATGACAGGTATGGCATCGGGTGTAACGTCGATCATCCCCGCCCAACTCTGAACCAGTTCACTTGCCTGTAAGGCCGGAATTGCTTTCTGCGCACTCGCCCAAGCGCGGCGAAGAACCTTGCCCGAAGGATCGGGGTCCAGAACGCGGGTATGCTCGAACGGCGTGACATCGGTAGGCAGCCACGATCTGTCCTCTTGTGCTTCGACCGCCCAACGTTTGGACCATCGGAACCGGAGTGATCGCCATTCCTGCCGAAATGCGGGCAGAAAACGCCGGGCCAATCGAAAGCTGTCAGGGACGATATCCACCGTATTCTCATGGCCAGATGCTATTGTGTACCCTCCGTCCGCACGTTTACGAATTGCGAAGTCGTCCGACCATAAAGCTGTCTCGGGACCTGCAACCGGAGAAGCCCGTAACACCGTGTTCAGCACTTTGAGCTGTGGCAAATCTATACCCGCGTTGCCTGCGAAAAGGCGGGACCAGGCACCTCCTGCCAATACCGCGGAATCACAGGCGACACGGCCGCGTTCAGTGAAAACCCCGGCAATGCGCCCATCCTGCACATCCACGCTGCGCACTGCACAGTTGGTCATGAGCACCGCACCCCTGTCGCGGGCTGCCTCGGCGATCGCAGGGGCTGCCCACTGCGGCTCGGCCCGCCCATCGCGAGGCATGTAAAGCGCGTAGTTCAATCCAGTTTTGTGGTCCGGCAACACAGCGTCCAGTTCAGTGCCAGACAGCAATTCTGCGCCTGTCTGCAATCCCTCAACATGCTGCGCCCACCGTTCGAGGTTTTGGGCCCCGCGGCGACCCGAAGCACCAAACAGAATTCCTGACCGGGTAAATCCGGTTTTGCGCCCGACACGGTCATCAAGCCCATCCCAGAGTTTCTGGGCCTCCAGCATCAAAGGAATTTCGCGAGGATCCCGCAAACCCAATCGCACCCAACCCCAATTGCGCGAGCTCTGCTCACCAGCTATGTGGCCTTTTTCGCAAAGTAGAACCCGTGCGCCCCGCTCGGACAGCTCCAAAGCGGTTACGGCACCAATAATTCCTCCTCCGATCACCACGACATCCACGGATTTCGGAAGGTTCAAATCTGGTTCCACGTGGGTGGGTTTCGGGCCGGGCATCTACCGCTCTTTTATCATTGCTCGGACCGCAATGAATGCCCGTCGCACAACCAGTGGCAATACGACCGAAGTCGTGGTTGTTACTATTTTCGTGATCTGTGGCTATCGCGCACAGTTTCCAAAAAACGTAAAAGCTCAGGCTGCCCCGACCAGTTCAGCCCATTTTTGCCGTAGAGAGGCAGAAAACCCGATGACAGTGTAAGGCGCAGCTTCTTGCGGCTTGTCCTCGGATGCCGGAATCGTTGGCGGTGTTGGCTCTGGTTCCGACTTGACCGAATGCTCTTGGTTCATCAGGTCGGCAATCGCCAGGTCCAGCTTGGTTTCATCCAGGACCTGACCTTCCGATTCCATGGACTTCCACGGTAACGGAGAATGCAGTGGTTTATCGTATTCCTCACGCATGGCGATACCAAATCGTTAACACAGACATCTGAGGCGACGCGCAAACTTACCTGGTCGAGTCAACCGTCCGGTTTGTCCAACCCAATTGCGTCACACCCGCCCGACATTGGGCGATAATACAGCTAAAATGTGGCGAAAAAGCGGCCTGTCGACAAGGAAAACTGCCAAACAAGGGCTACCACCCCACTCAAAGGGGATTGAGTGGAAACACTTTATCACAGTTAGGGAAATTGGATCGGGATTACCGACAATCTATCTCAGGAGCGGTCGCGCCACCGGTTCGCTATCGGATAGCGGCGATCCAGCCAGAAGGCACGACTTGTCAGACGTGTTCCGGGCGCAGACTGAAACCGCTTGTACTCTGAGATATAGATTAGATGCTCGACCCTGCGGGCATCCGCTTCGTCAAAACCAGCAGCAACGCAATCAGCGATCGAGCCGTCCTGATCGACTAGAATATCCAAAAGCGCGTCCAACACCGGATAATCCGGCAAGCTGTCACTGTCTTTCTGATCCGCGCGCAGCTCGGCGCTGGGGGGTTTGTCGATAACCGACGGCCGAATAACTTCGCCATTGGGGCCCTTCATCCAGTCGCGATGATTGGCATTCCGCCAACGGCATGTTTCGAAAACCCGTGTCTTGTACAGATCTTTGATCGGGTTATAGCCGCCATTCATATCGCCGTAGATCGTGGCGTAGCCCACGGCGACCTCGGATTTATTACCGGTGGTCAGCAACATCTCGCCGAACTTGTTTGATATCGCCATCAGCAGCAGCCCGCGCAGACGGGATTGAATGTTTTCCTCGGTCAGATCCTCGTCCCGCCCGGCAAAGAGCTGGGACAGAGTCCCAGTAACGGCCGCCCGGCTATCCGAAATCGGAACATAGTCGTAATGCACGCCCAGCGCCTTGGCGACGGCCTCGGCGTCGTCCAGCGAAGCCTGGCTGGTATATTCCGACGGCAGCATGACACAGCGCACGTTCTCGGCCCCAAGCGCATCCACGGCAATCGCGGCAACGAGCGCTGAATCCACCCCCCCGGACAGTCCAAGCACGCACTTTTTGAACCCCGTTTTACCCATGTAATCACGCAGAGACTGGACCATGGCGCGGTAGTCCTGCTCCCATGCATCGGGCTGCGGCACGATATCTGCCGGAACGATACGCCACCCGTCGTCCCCACGCTCCAGATCAACATGAGCCAGGGCCGCGTCAAAAACGGGCATTCGGAAAGCAAGTTCTCCGCCCGGGTTCAGGCCAAAAGTCGCGCCATCAAATACCTGGTCGTCCTGTCCACCGACCATATTCAGATAGATCAGGGGCAACCCTGTCTCGATCACACGTGCAACCATATGATTCAGGCGGATGTCGTATTTGTCGCGAAAATAGGGCGAACCATTCGGGATCAGCAGGAACTCGGCCCCGGTCTCTTCCAGCGTCTCGGCCACATCCGGATGCCAACTGTCCTCACAGATCGGGCTGCCGATGCGCGTATTGCCAACTGAGTAAGGCCCCCCCAAAGGGCCTGAATCATAAAGGCGCACTTCGTCGAAAACGGTTTCATTGGGAAGATGATGTTTCAACACCTTGCTACTGACCTTGCCGCCCTTCAGAATCAGGTAAGCGTTGTATAGGTGGCCGTCTTCCACCCAAGGCCCGCCGATCGCCAGAGCAGGCCCATCTGCACATTTCGCGGCCAAAGCCTCGACAGCGGCCATGGCCGTGCGATGGAAAGCAGGCTTCATGACCAGGTCCTGCGTATTGTACCCGGTTATGAACATTTCCGGCAAAGCCACCATGTCGGCCCCAGCGGTGCGCGCTTGTTCCCATGCGTCAAGCGCCTGCGCCGCATTGCCTTCGATATCCCCCACAGTCGGGTTGAGTTGCGCCAGAGTGATGCGGAAACGGTCGGCCATGCTGCCCTCTTGCCCTCGTCAGTCTTATGCCATTTAGCAGATCGCGGCGCGAGTGAAAGGCAAATGCGGCAAAAGCCGTTGCCCTGCCCCCTGCGGTATCTTAGTTTTGCGCAAAAGGATGATAACCGGGCAGGTTGGAACGATCATGAATGCATTCCGCACCTCAATTGCTGTAACGGCCCTGGCCTTGATGGCCGGAACCGTTAGCGCGCAGGAAGGACAAGTGATCACGGCCGATGATGAGGTCGGCGGCGTCTACGAAGGTACGTTTCTGAACGGCCTGCGCCACGGAACCGGCACGTATCGCCTACCGGACGGGTTCGAATACACTGGCCAGTGGTCCGAAGGCGAAATTCAAGGTAGCGGCATTGCCCGATACGCGAATGGGTCGATCTACCAAGGTATGTTTGCAAAGGGTCAGCCCGAGGGGCGTGGCAAGATCATCTATACTGACGGTGGCAGCTATGAGGGCGACTGGGCTAACGGCACGATCAACGGCACCGGCATTGCGACATATGCGAACGGCCAACGGTACGAAGGTGGGTTCAAAGATGCCAAGCGTCACGGCAAAGGCATTCTGACCAATCCGAACGGCTACACCTATGACGGTGATTGGGTCGAGGGCGTCAAGCAGGGCAAGGCCAAAATCACCTGGGCAAACGGTAACGTTTATGAAGGCGACGTCCTAAATGGGCAGCGCCATGGTGAAGGCACTCTGACCGTTCCCGACGGCATGACCTATAGCGGTGCGTGGCTTGAAGGTCGGATGACCGGAAAGGGCCGGCAGGTTCTGGCGAACGGAGACGTCTACGAAGGCGACATGCTGGACGGGCGCCGTCAGGGCATCGGCAAGGCGACCTATGTGAACGGCACGACATACGAAGGCGCGTATGTCGATGACCGTCGAGAAGGCAAGGGCCGCTTTGTTGGCGCAGACGGGTTTGAATATAACGGCGAATGGTCCGGAGGCCAGATCGACGGGTTCGGCGAGATGACCTATCCTGACGGCTCGGTCTATGTGGGGGATTTCAGCGTCGACCTGCCCCACGGCAAAGGCGTACACACTTACCCGGATGGCACTGTATACGACGGTGACTGGATCGCTGGCATTTACGAAGGCCGCGGAACCGTCACCTATCCCAACGACGTGGTCTATTCGGGCCAGTTCAGGAACGGCCTGAGCCATGGCTCAGGTGTTCTGAAATTGGCCAATGGTTATGTATACGAGGGCGAATGGGTTGACGGAAACCGCCAAGGCACTGGCAAAGCCAGCTTTCCGGATGGCACAGTCTATGAAGGCGAATTCCTGAACGGCAAGCGGCACGGCCAAGGTACCGTCACCACGGCACGCAATTTCACATATACCGGTGGGTGGGTTGACGGAAAAATCAGCGGTAGCGGGATCGCGACCTATGCCACAGGCGACGTCTACGAGGGCAATTTCCGCGACAATAAACGCCACGGTGACGGCACCATGCGTTATGCCAATGGAGAGGTCGAGACTGGCACCTGGGAAAACGACGTCTTGCCCAGCAGCGGCGAGGCTGAGACGACAGCGCCAGAGGAAACCCCGCCCGCGGCCCAACCGACCGAGACGCCCTCGGACGGGTAGCTCAGGCTACCACGGAACGGTCTGACCCGCCCAATCGAAGAAGCCGCCGGTATCAGCATGGGTCAGTGATTGAGCCACAGCCAGCAGGTTCTGAGCCGCCTTGTCCGGTTTAACTGCCGGATGACGACCTACGTATTTCTCGGTGAACGCGGTTTGAACCGTGCCAGGATGCAAGGCTACGCACACACTTTGTTTATGCGTCCGCGCCAACTCGATCGCGGTTGTATGCACAATCTGGTTCACGGCGGCCTTGGCCGCGCGGTAACTGACCCATCCACCCAACCGGTTGTCGCCGATGGACCCTACGCGGGCCGAAAGCACGGCAATCAAGCAGCGCCTGTCACGGGGCATCAGTCTGGCTGCGTGCCCCAGCACCAAAGCGGGGCCTACCGCGTTCAACGCAAACTGATCCATCATGGCTTGCGCAGACACTACCTTTATCGACTTTTCCGGCGTGGCCCCGTCGATCTCAAGCGCGCCGGACGCGACGAAGATCATGTCATAAGGGCCAGTTAGCGTACCGAGAATCGCGTTGGATTTGTCCGGATCCATCAAATCGAACCCGTCCATAGACCGCGACAGGGTCGTGACTGAAACAGAGTGCCCAAGTAGCCGCGCGTGAAGGGCTGAACCGATCCCCCCGGACGCGCCGATGATAAGTGCCGTTTGCATGCTTCTTCACCTAGCAGCCTGCCCTCACCAATCAATATTTCCCGAAAAACAAACACGACCGGTAACAAGCTGCAAATTCCGTCTTTTCATTCGCGGCGCTGTCTGTATAACCTCAACCCCATGATCAACCGCGCAGACATCCTTGTTGCCGACACCGCCCTTGGCGGTGCGTCGCTGCGTGGCCTACTGATCCTAATCCGCCTCTGAGCGTGCCATCCGGCGCGCCCGCTCAGAGGAGGACGCCCGCGCGCCATAGGCTTTAGGACAGAAGAAGAAAGAGATTCCCATGACCAACGTGACCGACCAAGACCGCGTCTTGATCTTTGACACCACCTTGCGCGACGGCGAACAAAGCCCCGGCGCAACCATGACCCATAACGAAAAGCTCGAAATTGCCGAGCTGCTGGACGAAATGGGCGTCGACATCATCGAGGCCGGTTTCCCAATCGCCTCCGAGGGTGATTTCAAAGCTGTCAGCGAGATTGCCGAGCGCTCGAAAAACAGCCGCATCTGCGGTCTGGCCCGCGCCAATTTCGCAGACATTGATCGCTGCTGGGAGGCGGTGAAACACGCACGCCTGAACCGCATTCATACCTTCATCGGCACCTCTCCGCTGCATCGCGCCATTCCGAACCTGACCCAGGACGAGATGGCCGAGAAGATCCACGAAACGGTCAGCCATGCACGCAATCTGTGCGACAACGTGCAGTGGTCGCCGATGGATGCCACCCGGACCGAGTGGGATTACCTGTGCCGCGTGATCGAGATCGCGATCAAGGCGGGTGCGACGACGATCAACATCCCCGACACGGTGGGTTATACCGCTCCGGTCGAAAGCGCCGACCTGATCAAACGCCTGATCGAGACCGTAACGGGTGCAGATGAGGTGGTTTTCGCCACCCACTGTCACAACGATCTCGGCATGGCGACGGCGAACTCTCTGGCCGCTGTGGCGGGCGGAGCGCGACAGATCGAGTGTACCATCAATGGTCTTGGCGAACGCGCCGGCAACACCGCGTTAGAAGAGGTCGTGATGGCACTGCGCACGCGCAATGACATCATGCCGTGGCACACAGGTATCGACACCACCAAGATCATGCATATCTCGCGTCGTGTGGCGACGGTGTCCGGGTTCAATGTGCAATTCAACAAAGCTATCGTCGGCAAGAACGCCTTTGCGCATGAAAGCGGCATCCACCAGGACGGGATGCTGAAGAACCGCGAAAACTTTGAGATCATGCGCCCCGAGGATATCGGCTTGTCCGGCACGTCTTTGCCGTTGGGCAAACACTCGGGCCGCGCGGCCCTGCGCGACAAGCTCGAGACCTTGGGCTTTGATTTGGGCGACAATCAGCTCAAGGACACCTTTGTACGGTTCAAGGATCTGGCCGACCGCAAGAAAGAGGTCTTTGACGACGACCTCATTGCCTTGATGACCATGGATCAGCACGACGACTATTTGCAGCTCGTGTCGATGAAGGTGACCTGCGGCACAGGCGGCCAAGCCGAGTCTACGGTCGAACTTGAGATGGATGGCAAGGATATCATCGCCACCGAACATGGCGACGGTCCAGTGGACGCGACTTTCAAGGCAATCCGTGCGATCTATCCCAACAAAGCGCATCTGCAACTCTATCAGGTCCACGCAGTGACCGAAGGAACCGATGCCCAAGCCACGGTGTCTGTTCGGTTGGAAGAGGACGGCATGATCGCTACCGGTCAGTCGGCGAACACCGATACCGTCGTCGCCTCGGCCAAAGCTTACATCCACGCGCTGAACCGCCTGATTGTAAGACGTGAAAAAGCGGGTCCGGGCGCTGATGCGCGCGAGATCAGCTACAAAGATTTGACCTGACCGAACGGCGGCCCGTCTTTGCGGGCCGCTTTTTCGTCGCAAAGGTCAGGACAACCCGGCCTTTTGCATCCCATCCACAAAATGCCGAAAATCTTCATCGCTGGCGTAGTGCAGCATGCCTTCAATATCAGCGATCTTGAACTTTGGCTGGGCCTCGTAAATTGCGTCAACGTACGCTCGCGCTTCGTCCTGGTTTCCCAGCCACGCATGGCAGGCAGCGACATATGCGTTCTGAAGCGAGTCGAGGGCAGGCAACCGGGCGAAATCCTCTAATGCCTGATCATACTTCTTAGCACCGAAGCGCGCCTTTCCAAGATGGCTCCAGAACCGTGCAGGGTGGTGAGGGTTCAGACGCATCGCCCTTTGTATCCACTCGGCACCTTCATCGGCACGACCCGACCATGTCAGCAATTCGCCCATCTGAACCACAACCAGATCGTAATTCGGGTTCAGCGACAGCGCGCGTTCCTGATGATACCGCGCCCGGCCAAGGTTGTTTCGCAAAATCTCTACCGCAGCCATCAAACGATGAACATCTGCGTCGTTGTCATCCAGAGAAGCGGCCTTGAGGATCGCCTTTTCACACTCACCCAGCATGGCTTCACGATCATCGCACCAACCATATCCCCAAGCTTGACCGCGGATACAACCGCTCCAGGCATGGGCGTGCGCGTAATCCGGATCCAGTTCGATAGCGCGATCGATCAACTTTGTCGCCTCGGCATTATCCTCGCGCGTGCTGCGGTGATGCAGGACTTTCGCGGCCAAAACGCATTCATAGGCTGCAAAACTGGAAGGTTTCTTGCGCGTCAGCCCCTCTTGCTGCGAGGCTTCGATACGACCGGGAAGTGTGGCAACCACGGCCGAGATAACCTCGTCCTGTATTGTGAAAATGTCATCCAGGTCACGATCATACTTCTCAGCCCAGACATGGCCATCACTGTAACTATCAATCAGCTGAACGGTGACACGTACCCTGTTGCCAGCCTTTCGGACACTACCTTCGACGATGTATTGCGCACCCAGCTTAGCACCCACTTCGCGTACATTCACAGCCTGTCCCTTGTAGACAAAACTGGAATTGCGCGAGATCACGAACAGCTCATGCCGGCGGCTCAACTCGGTCAGCAAATCTTCGGTAAGACCGTCGGCAAAAAACTCCTGTTCGGTATCTCCACTCATGTTTGCGAAGGGCAAAACCGCGATAGAGGGTTTGACCACTTTGGTATCGCCATCACCTGCTGGCGCATCGTCTGCAACCGTGCCATCCAAAGCGACCCGATAGGCATGAACAGGTTGAGACAGGTTCTTAAGTGTCAGATCGCCTAGATCATCATATTGCAACTCCAATCGGTCCGAGACTTGTTCATGCACCGCGCCCGAGATCAGAACCTCACCAGCATTTGCAGATTGCTCAAGCCGCGCGGCGATATTGACACCGCTGCCGAAGATATCGCCATCCTCAAAAATGATCTCATCCAGATTTATCCCGATGCGGAAATGAATGCGCTGGTCCTTCGGAACATCTGCATTGCGACGCAACATCCGGTTCTGCACCGCGACCGCGCAGGTCACTGCTTCGCTGGCGCTGGGGAATTCAACCAGCATCCCGTCGCCCGTTGTTTTGATGATTTTTCCGCGGTTCTTGTCGATTGCCGGGTCGATCAGCTCGATACGGTGCGTACGCAGACGGGCAAGCGTGCCTTGTTCATCCGCTTCCATCAGCCGACTATAGCCCACCATGTCAGCGGCCAGAACCGTAGCTAGTCGGCGATCCATCGCGCACCTCCCTGACCAAAGTCTAGGACCGAACACCCCATTTCCAAAACAGATTTTGTAAAAACACCCAAGGCGTGTATCACGAAGACGCGAATGCCCTGATCAAGTGTATTCAGGCATCTTCAGAGCTTGGCAAACAACGCATCCAAACGGCGCATCTCATCCGCAATTCCGAATGGCGCATTTACAACGAACATCCCTGATCCGATCATGCGATGCCCTTCGCGCGCGGCGGGAAAGCGGACTTCGTGACACTCGACCTTTGGTAAGTCTTGCCCTTGCAGCGCCGCGACCATCGACTTGTGCCGCCCATCCGCAAGGATTGGATACCACAAGGCAAAAACGCCTACGTTCCATTTCCGATGCACTTTAGAGATAAAACCCGGCAGCCGGTCATACTCTGACTTCACCTCGTAGCTCGGATCAATCAACAGAACCCCTCGCCGCGGCGTTGGCGGCAGCAGCGAATGCGCCAACTCATATCCGTCCTGCTTGTAGGTTTTTGCTCCGAACCGCGACACGGCCAGCGACAAGGCGCCGAATTCTTGTGGATGCAGTTCGGCCAAATGCATGCTGTCCTGATCGCGAAGCAAATTACCCGCAATCAGGGGTGAACCCGCATAGGCGTGCCGTCCGTGTGTCGCCTGAACCTGCGTCAGTGCACGTGACAGCGGATGATCCGCTTTGAACCAACCTTCGCGCTGCACCCGCTTTATCCCGGCCAAAGCCTCGCCTGTTCGTACTGCTTCATCCGCGTCCAAGTGATACAAACCACGACCTGAATGTGTTTCGAGATAGGTCAATGGTTTGTCTTTTTGGGTCAAATATTCCAGCACCCATGCCAACAAAGCGTGCTTTTGCACATCAGCCAGATTTCCAGCATGGTAAATATGTTGATATGAGAGCATGTTGCCTTCTAAAGTCCCTATCATTAAGGCGGAAAGGTGCTGATTGACGCGGAATCAGCCCTTTTACCGGGCGAGATGGCACCCTATAAGACATCCGTCCCGGAACCGTCGAGTCGCGGGCAGTGGAAATTTTGACGAACGGGATCATTGAAAACATGGGAATCTTTGGCAATCTGGGCGGCCTGTTCACAGCGGACATGGCGATTGACCTTGGGACGGCGAACACGCTGGTTTATGTCAAAGGACGCGGTGTTATCCTGTCAGAACCCTCAGTGGTGGCCTATCACGTCAAGGACGGCGTCAAAAAGGTTCTGGCCGTCGGCGAGGACGCCAAGCTGATGCTGGGCCGGACGCCCGGCTCGATCGAGGCGATCCGTCCGATGCGCGAAGGCGTGATTGCCGATTTCGACACTGCCGAAGAAATGATCAAGCACTTTATCCGCAAGGTGCATAAACGGTCGACCTTCTCGAAGCCCAAGATCATCGTCTGCGTACCCCATGGCGCGACGCCAGTTGAAAAGCGCGCGATCCGTCAGTCGGTTCTGTCGGCAGGTGCGCGCCGCGCGGGCCTGATTGCCGAACCGATTGCAGCCGCCATTGGTGCTGGCATGCCGATCACTGATCCGACTGGCAACATGGTTGTCGATATCGGCGGCGGCACCACCGAAGTGGCCGTTCTGTCGCTGGGCGACATCGTCTATGCGCGCTCGGTCCGCGTCGGCGGAGACCGTATGGACGAGGCGATCATCTCTTACCTGCGGCGTCAGCAAAACCTGCTGGTGGGCGAATCTACTGCAGAACGTATCAAAACCACCATCGGCACCGCCCGGATGCCAGACGATGGTCGGGGCCAGTCAATGCATATCCGGGGCCGCGACCTGCTGAACGGCGTGCCCAAAGAAATCGAGATCAGCCAAGCCCAAGTGGCCGAGGCCCTTTCAGAACCTGTCCAGCAGATTTGCGAAGCGGTGATGACTGCATTGGAAACCACACCGCCCGATCTGGCCGCCGACATCGTGGACCGGGGCGTGATGCTGACCGGCGGCGGCGCGCTGCTGGGCGATCTGGACCTTGCCCTGCGCGAACAGACCGGTCTGGCTGTGTCGATTGCCGATGAAAGCCTGAATTGTGTGGCTTTGGGCACCGGCAAAGCGCTGGAATACGAAAAACAACTGCGCCACGCGATTGACTACGAAAGCTAAGGCGCGCACCCTTTCGGGGTAAGAACTCGGGCAAGAGCAGCACGGGAAGGTAACCTGTGGCAAACGACCGATCACAGCGCGATGAATACACGGCACCTCTGCGCCGCTTGTTGCTGGGGATTGTTGTGCTTTGCCTGTTGGGCATCTTTCTCGTCTGGCGCATCGACAGCCCTCGGGTTGAACGGTTTCGCGCGCAAGTGGTCGACAAGGTTGTGCCCTCGATGGAATGGGCGATGGTGCCAGTCACAGGAATCGTCAATCTGGCCCGTGACTTCCAAAGCTATCAGCGGCTGAGCGAACAGAACCAGGAACTGCGCAGCGAGTTGCGCCTGATGCGCGCCTGGAAAGAGGCCGCCCTGCAGTTGGAACAGGAAAACGCGCGCCTTCTGGACCTCAACAACGTACGGCTTGACCCGCGCCTGACCTATATCACTGGTGTCGTTATGGCCGACAGCGGCTCACCCTTTCGGCAATCGGTTTTGCTGAATGTTGGTGAACGCGACGGCATAATGGATGGCTGGGCAACGATGGACGGTATTGGCGTGGTAGGTCGCATCTCGGGCGTTGGCCCCGACACGGCCCGGGTCATCCTATTGACCGATGCCTCAAGCGCTATTCCCGCGACGATTCAGCCTTCGGGCCAGACTGCACTAATTGCAGGCGATAACACATCCGCACCCGCCGTCGAGTTTCTGGAAAATCGCGAACTTGTACGACCGGGCGACCGTGTTGTCACGTCAGGTGATGGCGGAGTGTTTCCCGGCGGCCTGCTGATCGGCCAGATCACGGCCGATCCGGGCGGGCGTCTGCGCGTACGCTTGTCTGCGGATTTCGAACGGCTGGAATTCTTGCGTGTTCTTAGGTTCCACTCGGCTCCTGCCATCGAAGACTCGGGGGATATCGTCGGACCACGACGTCCCGAAGCCGCCCTGACACCAGCAGAGGTCGGAGATGGATAGGAATGCGTCTCAGCTTTGGACCAAGCGTGCATTGTATCTGTTTCTGGCAATGCTGATCTTGTTCATGCACCTTCTTCCGCTGGATACAAAACCGGACCGCTGGCCCTTTCCCGATCTGTTGATCGCGTTGACGTTCGCGTGGGTCATGCGGCGGCCCGAATTTGTGCCGATTCCGCTGATAGCGGTTGTGATGCTGACTGCCGACCTGTTGCTTCAGCGTCCGCCGGGCCTGATGGCGGCATTGGTGGTAATGGGCGCGGCCTATCTGCGAACAGCATCGCTGGGCATGAGGGATGCCGGTTTTCCAAGTGAGTGGATGACATCAGCGGTGGTGATCACGGCAGTTTTTGTGCTCAACCGCGTTATTCTTGCTATTGTGTCCGTGCAACAGGCGGCATTGGGGCCAGTCGTGATTCAAGTGGTTCTGACAATAGCTATTTACCCCTTGATCGTTCTGCTGACACAGAGCGCATTCGGCGTTCAACGCATATCCGCCGCCGAAACCGGCACGATGGGGGCACGCTGATGAAGCAACAGAAGCCCAAGTCGCAAGGATTGGCCTATAAACGCTTACCCCGTCGGGCCTTGATTCTTGGCGGGTTGCAAGCTGCCTTTATCGGGGGTTTGGCCGCCCGCATGCGTTATATGCAGGTCGATCAGGCCGATGAATACCGCCTGCTGGCCGAAGAAAACCGCATCAACATTCGCCTGATCCCTCCGACGCGCGGACGTATATATGACCGAAACGGTCAGATCATCGGGCAAAACTCTCCTTCCTACCGTATCGTGATGGTCCGCGAGGACGCAGGCGATGTGGACGAAGTGCTGACGCGGCTGTCGTCCCTGATTCCGCTGACCGAAGACGAAATGGAACGCGCCAAGACCGAGATGCGCCGTTCGGCCCCGTTTCTTCCGGTCACGTTGGCTGATCAGGTCACGTGGGAGGATATCTCGAAAGTCGCCGTCAATGCGCCTGCCCTGCCGGGGGTGACACCCGAAGTCGGCATGACGCGGCAATATCCGCGCTACGAGGACTTTGCCCATGTGGTCGGATATGTCGGCCCAGTCAGTGATTATGACCTAAGCCAGATCGACGACCCCGAGCCGGTTTTGCGCATCCCCCGCTTTCAAATCGGCAAGGTTGGACTTGAGGCCAAGCAGGAAAGCACCCTGCGTGGCAAGGCCGGGGCCAAGCGGGTCGAAGTCAACGCCACCGGTCGCGTCATGCGCGAATTGGACCGGCAAGAAGGCGAGGCCGGCGCCGATCTGCAACTTTCCGTCGATGCCGATCTGCAGCAATACGCGCAAGCCCGTTTGGCGGGTGAAAGCGCCGCGGCGGTGGTAATCGACTGTGAGACCGGCGATATCCGCGCGATCAGTTCAGCACCCAGTTTCGACCCGAACCTGTTTGTGCGCGGTATCTCGGTTGGGGATTACCGAACCCTCACACAAGACAATTACCGCCCGCTTGCGAATAAGACAGTCCAAGGCACTTACCCTCCGGGATCAACCTTCAAGATGATCACCGCCATGGCCGCGCTTGAGGCCGGAGTGATCGGCCCCGGCAATACCGTTTATTGCCCCGGCCATCTAAAGGTGGGCAGCCGCCGTTTCCACTGCTGGAAGCGCGGCGGGCATGGGACTGTCGATCTGAACCTTTCGCTCAAGCGCAGCTGTGATGTCTATTATTACGATGTGGCGCTGCGGACCGGTATCGACAAGATTTCCGACATGGCGCGTGTTTTCGGGCTGGGCGTCAAACATGACATTCCGATGTCGGCAGTTGCGGCCGGGCTGGCCCCGAACCAGGCATGGAAAGAGCGGGTACACGGTGAAAGCTGGCTTGTGGGCGACACAGCAAATGCGTCGATTGGTCAGGGTTTCATGCTGGCCTCACCTCTGCAGCTTGCGGTCATGACTGCACGGATCGCCACCGGACGTGAAGTGAAGCCAAGACTTGTTCGTTCGATCAATGGGGTCGAAGAACCCTCGGGCCTGGGTGAACCTTTGGCGGTGAACCCGAACAATCTTGAACAGGTGCGCAAGGCCATGTTCTCGGTCTCGAATGACCGGGGTGGTACCGCCTATCGCAGCCGCATCATTGCTGACGATCTGCGCATGGCTGGCAAGACCGGCACCAGTCAGGTGCGCAACATCACCAAGGCCGAACGTGCCGCAGGCGTGATCCGAAATGAAGACCTGCCATGGGAACGCCGCGACCACGCGCTGTTCGTCAGCTTTGCCCCCTATGACAAACCGAAATACGCAATCGCTGTTGTTGTGGAACACGGCGGAGGCGGCTCTAAGGCCGCCGCACCTGTTGCGCGGGACATTATGCTACAGGCGCTTTACAACGGCACGCCCCCACTCGAAGCCTATCCTGTCGCAGACCGGGAACGCATAAAGGAACAACAGAAACAGCTTGAAGGCGACCGCCGCCCCAAAGCGCGTCCAACCACAAAGGACCGCGCATGAGCTATCTTGAATACGCCGTCAAATCCACGCCATCGGGGTTCCGCAAGTTCCTGTACATGAACTGGCCCCTGACGCTTTTGCTGATCAGCACAGCCAGCGCCGGGTTCCTGATGCTGTTTTCCGTGGCCGGAGGGTCCTGGACCCCGTGGGCCGAGCCACAGATGGAACGTTTTGGTCTGGGCCTCACAGTGATGTTCATCATCGCGCTGGTTCCGATTTGGTTCTGGCGAAACATGTCTGTATTGGCCTATCTGGGCTCGATCGGGCTGCTGATCATGGTTGAGCTTTTCGGAACAATCGGTATGGGCGCGCAGCGCTGGATTGATCTGGGCTTCATGCGGCTGCAACCCTCCGAGGTGATGAAAGTGGCGTTGGTGATGGTATTGGCCGCTTACTACGACTGGCTCCCTTCGCATAAAACCTCACGCCCGATATGGGTTCTGATCCCGGTTGCGCTGATCCTGATCCCGACGGCGCTGGTCCTGAAACAGCCTGACCTAGGCACGTCGATCCTGCTGCTTGCGGCGGGCGGAGGTCTGATGTTCCTGGCCGGTGTCCACTGGGCCTACTTTGCCGCCGTCATCGCGGCGGTGGTCGGCCTGATCGCCACTGTGTTCAACAGCCGCGGGACCGAGTGGCAATTGCTCAAAGACTACCAGTTCCGTCGCATTGATACGTTTCTGGACCCATCGACCGATCCCCTGGGCGCAGGGTATCACATCACACAGTCCAAGATCGCGCTGGGATCAGGAGGGTGGAATGGGCGCGGCTTCATGCAAGGCACTCAATCGCGCCTGAACTTCCTGCCGGAAAAACACACCGATTTCATCTTTACCACCTTGGCCGAAGAGTTCGGCTTTGTCGGCGGCATCACCCTGCTGACGCTATACGGGCTGATCCTTGTGTTCTGCCTAGTCACGGCACTGTCGACCAAGGACAGGTTCTCGTCGCTGGTGACGCTGGGCATCGCGTTGAACTTCTTCCTGTTCTTCGCGGTCAACATGTCGATGGTGATGGGGCTGGCCCCGGTGGTGGGTGTACCCCTGCCGATGGTCAGCTACGGTGGCTCGGCGATGCTTGTTCTGATGGCGGCCTTCGGCATTGTGCAAAGCGCCCATATCCACCGTCCCCGCTGATTTGAAAGGCCCCCGATGCCCGTAAACGTTCTGTTTTCCGCGCGCCCTGAATTGTGGCCCGTGTATGAACCACTGCTGACCAAAGGGTTGGAACAAGCAGGCGTGGATGCCCATCTTGCCACCGACTTGCCGGCCGATCAGGTCGACTATGTGGTCTATGCCCCGAATGGAGGGCTGCTGGATTTCACCCCCTATACGCACCTCAAGGCCGTGCTTAGCCTCTGGGCCGGGGTCGAAAAGATCGCGGGCAACTACTCTCTGACCGTCCCGCTGGCGCGGATGGTCGATCACGGGCTGACGCAAGGCATGACCGAATGGGTGGTCGGCCATGTGCTGCGTTATCATCTGGGGATGGACCGCCATATCACCCTGCAAGACGGCACATGGACACCCGAGGCCCCACCGCTGGCCCCTGAACGCACCGTTTGCATTCTGGGCCTTGGCATGTTGGGCGAGGCATCCGCGCGGGCACTGGCGGCGTTGGGTTTCAACGTCACGGGCTGGAGCCGCTCGCCCAAGGACATCCCCGGCGTCACCTGCCTGCACGGCGATGAAGGGCTGCGCAACGCGCTGGCCAGCGCCGAAATCGCCGTTCTACTTCTGCCCGACACACCGGCGACCGAGAACCTGCTGAACGCGGAAACCCTCGCCCTACTGCCCAAGGGCGCATGTCTGATCAATCCGGGCCGAGGCCCTCTGATCGACGACGACGCCCTGATGGATGCGCTGAGCGCCGGACACATCGGCCACGCCACGCTGGACGTGTTCCGGGTTGAACCCTTGCCAATCGACCACCACTATTGGGCGCATCCGAACGTGACGGTCACGCCGCATATCGCCTCGGAAACGCGGCCAGTGACAGCCGCGCAGGTGATCGTTGAGAACATTCGACGTGGCGAGGCGGGCGAACCCTACCTGCACCTCGTCGACCGCGCTTTAGGCTACTAGCCCGCGCCCTTTCAGCAACGCCTCGACCCCCGGCAAGCGGCCCCGGAAGGCCAGATACAACTCTTCGGCCTCACGCGAGCCACCGGTGGACAGGATATTCTCCTCCAGCGCCTTGGCGCGGGCGGGGTCGAAGGCACCCCCGGCCTCTTCAAAGGCCGCGAAGGCGTCGGCATCCATGACCTCGGACCACATATAGCTGTAATAGCCCGAGCTATAGCCGTCGCCCGCAAACACATGGGCGAAATGCGGGGTGGCGTGGCGCATTCCGATGGCCGGGGGCATTCCCAGACCCTCCAGCACCTTTGCCTGTTTCGCCATAGGATCGGCGGGGGCCGCACCGTCGTGGAATTCCAGATCAACCAGCGCCGAGGCGACATATTCGACCGTCTGAAACCCCTGATCGAAATTGGCGGCCTTCAGCACCTTGTCCAGCATGTCTTGCGGCATCGGCGCGCCAGTATCGGCATGGGTGGCGAACTCGGCCAGAACTTCGGGCACCTCCAACCAGTGTTCGTAAAGCTGGCTGGGCAGTTCCACGAAATCGCGCGCCACTGATGTGCCCGAGATGCTTTCATAAGTCACATCTGACAGCATCTGATGCAGCGCATGGCCGAATTCATGAAACAGTGTCCGCGCATCATCATAAGACAGCAGTGCCGGATCGCCCTTGGCGAAGTTGCAGACATTGATCACGACCGGAGCTTGCACCGTAGGAAACTTGGCCTGCGACCGCATCGCGCTGCACCACGCGCCGGATCGCTTGGAACCCCGCGCGAAGTAATCCCCGATGAACACCGCGATATGCTGACCGTTGCGCGTGACCTCCCACGCGCGGCAATCGGGGTGGTAGAGCGGTACGTCCAGCGGCGCGAACTCCAACCCGAACAGGCGGTTGGCGCAGGCAAAGGCGGCCTCGATCATCCGGTCCAGTTGCAAGTAGGGTTTCAGCGCGGCCTCATCCAGATCATGCTCGGCCTTGCGGCGTTTCTCGGCATAATAGCGCCAGTCCCACGCGGCCAGTGGGCCATTGACCCCATCCGCCTGCATCATCTGCGTCAGGGTCTCGGCATCCGCATCCGCGCGGGCCTTGGCGGGCTCCCACACTTGCATCAGCAAGTCGCGCACCTTGTCCGGCGTGCGGGCCATCTCGGTTTCCAGCTTGTAGGTGGCGAAATTGTCATAGCCTAGCAGCTTGGCCCGTTCTTCTCGCAGGGCGAGGATTTCGGCGGCGATCTCGCGGTTGTCTGTCTCGCCACCGTTGGCGCCACGCGCGGTCCAGGCCTTATACGCCACCTCGCGCAGATCGCGACGGGGCGAGAATTGCAAGAACGGCACGATGATCGACCGCGACAAGGTCACAACCGGGCCGTCCGCACCCTTTTCCTGCCCGGCAGCGCGGGCCGCATCGACTACGAAATCGGGCAGACCGTCCAGATCATCCTCGGACAGGGGCATGAACCACTCACGCTCATCCGCCAGCAGGTTCTGGGTAAACGATGTACCCAGCGAGGCCAGTCGCGCCTTGATCGCCTGCATCCGCGCATCCGCATCCCCGGTCAGGGCCGCGCCCGCGCGCACGAAGCCCCGATGGGTCAGCATCAGAACCCGCGCCTGTTCGTCGGTCAGGTTCAGATCATCCTTTCGGTCCCACAGGTCGGCCACCCGCCGAAACAGTGCCTTGTTCGACGAAATCCCCGAGAAATGCGCCGCCAGCTTGGGCGAGAAGTCACGCTGCAGTTCTTCACGTGCCGGGTTGCTGTCAGCCCCGGCCACGGTGAAGAAGACGGACAGAACCTTGTCCAATTGCTCACCCGCAGCCTCAAGCGCCTCGACCGTATTGGCAAAGCTGGGCGCGTCGGGAGTGTCCGCGATGGCATCGATCTGCGCGTTGTGCGCCTCTAGGGCCGCCTCCAGCGCAGGGGCAAAATCGGTATCGGCAATCGTGTTGAAGGGCGCGATTTCAAACGGTGTGGTCCAGTCGGACAGGATCGGGTTGGTCATGAAACTCTCCTTTGAGCACAACCTAGGAGCGCGGGGCGGGATGATCCAGTGCGCGCGGTCACTTACCACAAATCGGGCAATCGGCGCGGCGTGACAGTGTGATCTTGCGGCTTTCACCATAAAGCGCGTCATAGATCAGCATTTCACCGCGCAGGGCCTGCCCCGCCCCGGTGATCACCTTGATCGCCTCAACCGCCATCATCGAGCCCACAACGCCGGGCAGAGGGCCGATCACCCCCGCCTCGGAACACGACGGGGCCAATCCGGGGGCCGGGGCCTCGGGGAAGATGCACTGATAGCAGGGGGCGTTATGAGCGGGGTCAAAGACGCTCAGTTGCCCTTCCCATTGCGACAGCGCACCCGAGATCAGCGGCTTGCCCAGCGCAACCGCCGTGCGGTTGGCCAGATAGCGAGTGTCGAAATTGTCAGTCCCATCGAGGATCAGATCGAAATCGGCAAACAAATCCTGCGCGATCTCTTCGGTCAAACGACGGTGATAGGGCAGAACGATCACATTAGGATTTTGCGCCTGCATGGCCTGCTGCGCCGAGAACACCTTGGGCATCCCGATATCCGCGTCGCGGTGGATCACCTGACGTTGCAGGTTCGCGTTCTCGACCTCGTCATCGTCGATCACACCGACGGTTCCAACCCCGGCTGCGGCCAGATATTGCAGGGCGGGCGCGCCCAGACCACCAGCGCCAATGACCAGCACACGGGCCTGTTTCATCTTTTTCTGACCCGGTCCGCCCAATTCCCGCAATACGATATGGCGAGCATAACGTTCCAGTTCGGTCTCAGAGAAATGGTCGGATGGCATGGCGGGCTCCTTCGTGGCGGGCGTTGCACGGTTTCGCAACGCTTTCAGCACCCTTCCATAAACCAGAACCAGAACCGCGAAACCACCCAAGATCAGCCACATCGCTGCAGAGCCGCCAGTCGCCTGACGCAAGGGGTGGCCATCCGGCAGAACCAGTTGCGCCGTGATCACGCCCAACAGCAGCACCCCGACGGATGTCATGCGTGCGGTGCGCGACACGCCCGCCAGATAGCCCACGCCCCACAGCCCGGCAGCCAGAATGAAAACCAGCAGCATCAGCCGCGCCCGGTCGAGCCGAACCCACCCGCGCCGCGTTCGGTGTCGCTGAGCGTATCGGCGGTATCGAACGTGGCCTGAACGACCGGAGCCACGACAAGCTGCGCAATGCGTTCGCCGTGGGTGATCTCGAACACCTCCTGCCCGGCATTCAGTACGATCACGCCAAGCGGTCCGCGATAGTCGCTGTCGATTGTACCCGGGGCGTTAGGCAACGTGATCCCATGTTTCAACGCCAGCCCGGACCTTGGGCGCACCTGCACCTCATAGCCATTCGGGACTTCGATCCGCAGACCGGTGGGAACCAAGGCGCGCTGGCCAGGCTCCAACGTCATCGACGCGCCACCCGGCAGGTTGGCCCGCACATCCGCCCCCGCCGCGCCGGTGGTTTCGTAGGACGGCAACGGTACTGAGGGGTCAGAGCCGTCCTCGCGGATCACGCGAATTGCAACCATCTTGTTTCCTTTCCCTCACGCGGTCAGCGCGTCGGCGATCTTGCGCGCAAACCGCTCGGCCACAGCGTCCTTGCTCATACGTGGCCATTCTTCGGCCCCTGCGTCCGAAATCAGCGTGACCGCATTCTCGGACCCGCCCATGATGCCGGTGGCGGGACTGACATCATTGGCCACAATCCAGTCGCACCCCTTACGCGCGCGCTTCGCGGTGGCGTGTTCGATCACACTATCGGTCTCGGCGGCGAAGCCCACGACCAGCGCGGGGCGACCCGTTTCCAGATGCGAGACGCGTTTCAGAATGTCGGGGTTTTCCGCAAATTCCAGCGCGGGCAGGCCGTCGCGGGTTTTCTTCAGCTTCCGGTCCGAGGCGCTGGCCACCCGCCAATCCGCCACAGCCGCCGCAAACACGCCCGCATCCACGGGCAAGGCGGCGTCCACCGCATCCGACATCTGTTGCGCGGTCTCGACCGCAACCACCTGTACGCCTTGGGGCGGAGCCACATCCGCCGGGCCGGTGACAAACACCACCTCGGCCCCCAGCGCGGCCAGCGCCCGCGCCACCGCCGTTCCTTGCGCGCCCGAGGACCGGTTGGCGATATAGCGCACCGGGTCGATGGGTTCATGGGTAGGGCCCGACGTGACCAGAATACGCTTGCCCTGCAACGGGCCGCCGCCCAACTGGCCCTCAACCGCTGCGACGATCTCAAGCGGTTCGGACATGCGGCCGGGGCCGTATTCGCCGCAGGCCATATCGCCCTCGTTCGGGCCGACAAAGCGGATGCCATCGGCCTGCAGCTGCGCCAGATTGCGCTGTGTCGCCGGGTGATCCCACATCCGTACATTCATCGCAGGCGCACACAGAACCGGCGTGTCGGTCGCCATCAGCAGGGTCGAGGCCATGTCGTTGGCCAGCCCGCTGGACATCTTTCCCATCAGATCGGCAGTGGCCGGGGCAACCACTACAAGATCGGCAGAGCGGGACAGTTGGATATGGCCCATCTCGGCCTCATCGGTCAGATCGAAGAGATCGCGATAGACCTTCTCTCCGGCCAAGGCAGACACGGACAAAGGCGTCACGAATTCTTCAGCTGCGCGGGTCAGAACCGGGGTCACGGCCGCGCCGCGTTCGCGCAGGCGGCGGATGAGATCCAGCGATTTATAGGCTGCGATGCCTCCGCCGATGATCAGCAGAATTCGTTTCGATGCCAGCATGTTCAGCCCTTCCCGTCCCGGTCGGCCCTGACATTAGGCAAGCAGGCCAGACAGTTCCAGCGGTTAATTCTGCGTCTGGAATGCCAGACAGGGGTCTTCGCGTTCGACCGAAGGGCTGTCGATCACCGCGTCAAACTCGCCTGAGATCGCGCCATCCTCGGACTGCCCCAACACAAAGACTTTCAAACCAGGGCGCAGCCGGGACGTGAATGTCGGAATCCCGCGATCCTTGCGGGCATGCCCATTGCCGGTGATCACAGCAATCGGCCCGCCTGTTTCGTCATCGGCACGCAAGATCGAACGCGTCAGAACCGCGTCGCGCAAACGTTGGATGGCCACCATCTGAGGCAGCGCCTCTTGCGGGAGCGCATCGCAATGCGCCGTCAGTTGATCTGCCTCGCGTTCAGCCTGATCCGCAGCCGAAAGAGGCACGGTCAGCCCATAGCGCGCCGCATCCGCGCCCAGCGCCGTGGCAGCACCCCGTTCCATTGCAGCGCGCGCCGCCGCACGGGGAACCATCGCCCCATAGACCGGCGCATCGGTAGCCTGAAAGACCGGGTAATACATGCTGAGGGACGGCCATCCCATCTCGGCCCATTTCAGAATACGGTCCAATTCCTCGGGATTTGTCGCAGCTTTCTGAGCCAGCCGTTGCGCGCCCTCTTCGGTGACCATTTCCCAGACCACGGCCGAGGGGTTGACGATCTCTAATGCTTCTTTTTGTACGATGTGATGCTGCGGGTTGTCGTGGATTTCACCCAGGATCACCACGTCAGCCGCACGCATCTCATCGGCGACGTCATCCGGAATCAAACCGTCAGCCCGGCCTATACCGGCTGTAACCACAAACGCGCACAGCAGAATCGCAAACTGTCTCATGCGATGAAGTGTTGCACCTCGCGCGATTGCGCTTCAAGGTTCTTGCGCATTTTTACGAATGCCGCCGCTTCAAGCTGACGCACCCGTTCTTTTGAAAGACCCAATTCCTGCCCCAGGCTTTCCAAGGTACGCGAAGGCTCACGTAGTTTCCGTTCGCGGACGATAAACCGCTCGCGCTCGTTGAGCGATTGCATCGCGGCGACCAGCCAATGGCGCAGCTGTTCCATATCATGGCTGTTTTCGACCATTTCGGCAGCCTGTTCGCGCTCATCTTCCAGCGCGTCAATCCACTCTCGACCATCCTCATCCGCAGATTGCACCGCATTCAGCGAGAAATCGGATCCCGAAAGGCGGCCCTCCATCATCTCGACATCGCGCAGAGGCACACCAATTTCTGCGGCAATCATTTGATGCAACTGATGGCGGTCCAAATCCATTCCATCCGTCGCGGCCTCACGCTCCAGCCGGGCCTGCACACGACGCATATTGAAAAACAGTGATTTCTGGGATGAGGTCGAGCCGGTGCGCACCATCGACCAGTTGCGCATCACGTAATCCTGAATGCTGGCCTTGATCCACCAGACTGCATAGGTCGAGAACCGCACGCCCCGGTCCGGGTCGAACTTGTCGGCGGCTTTCATCAGGCCCAAACCGGCCTCTTGAATCAGGTCATTCATCGGCGCGCCGTACCGTTTGAATTTGGCCGCCATGGAAATCGCCAGCCGCATGTAGGCGGTAATCAAGCGATGCAAGGCTTGCTCGTCGCGATGATCTCGCCACGCATACGCCAGTTTAAGCTCGGTTTCTGCATCCAGCAGTTCCGCTTTCATCGCCTGTCGCGACATCGAAAAATCGTTTGTATTATCCAGAGCCATGGAAGCCTCCCATTTTCGCAGGCCTAGCCAGCCTTGCCTTGTCGACTTATGGTCGATACGCAGGACAAAACCGGGTGGATCACATGGAAGGTAACACCAGTGGGTTCGGATTTGACCTTTGTTATGGGCGGAGCAGCCTCGGGAAAGTCAGCATTTGCCGAACAACTCACTGTTTCAACAGGGAAAAACCGCGTCTACCTCGCGACTTCACAAGTGTTTGATGATGAAATGCACAAAAAGGTGAAGTCGCACGTGAAGCAACGAGGGGAGGGTTGGACGACGATCGAGGCTCCGTTCGACCTGCGCCCTGCTCTGGCCGCTCTGACGCAGGATCAGGTCTGTCTGATTGACTGTGCGACGATGTGGCTGACCAATCATATGTTGGCGGAAAACGATCTGGAACAAGAACAAGCCCTGCTTTTGGATGCGCTGAATACCTGCAAAGCCCAGATTGTAATCGTATCGAACGAAGTCGGCCACGGCATTGTCCCCGACAACGCCCTGTCCCGCCGCTTTCGAGAGGCACAGGGACGTCTGAATATCGCATTGGCCGCGCAGGCCGATCTGGCGGTGCAAGTCACAGCCGGGCTGCCTCTGGTACTGAAAGGACAGCTGCCGTGACTCGCCTGCATCTTGTCCGCCACGGCCCGACCCATGCCAAAACCATGGTCGGCTGGTCCGACCTGCCCGCTGATCTCAGCGACACAGTGGCGATCCAGCGCTTGCATGACCATCTGCCGTCTGATGCGGTTGTTATCTCATCCGACCTGTCCCGCGCCGCGGATACGGCCTCGGCCATTCAGGGAACACGCACCCGCCTGCCCCATCACCCCGACCTGCGCGAGATCAATTTCGGCACGTGGGAGCTGCGCGGCTTCAAAGATATCGAGGCCGAAGACCCCGACCTCGCCTTTGCCTATTGGGACAATCCCGGTGACGTGCGCCCCCCAAATGGCGAAAGCTGGAACGAGGTGCGCGCGCGGGTAGATCCCGTCATCGACCGGCTGATTGCCGATCATAGCGGGCGCGATCTGGTCGTCGTGGTGCATTTCGGCGTGATCCTGACGCAGGTACAGCGCGCGCTGGACGTGACCGCACAAGAGGCGTTCAGCCACAAGATCGACAACCTCTCGGTCACGGAACTGACCCATCACGGGGATCGCTGGTCGGTCGGTCGGATCAATCACCTCGCGTGATGCACCTGCGCACAAATCACTGATTTACCGACGCGATTGTCCGCGCCATCCTGCACCTATGACCTATGATCTGTTTATCGGGGACCGACTGTTTTCCAGCTGGTCCATGCGCGGCTGGCTGATGCTGGAAAAGTTCAGCCTGCCTTACAAAACCCAAATGATCGGCCTCTATTCCGGCACCATGACTGAGGATATGAAGCCACTCGCCCCCGCCCGTCTGGTGCCCGCCTTGCGCATGCCCGACGGGACGGTGGTAGGCGAAAGCCTCGCCATGGCCGAAACTCTGGCCGAACGACATCCCGACGCCGGGCTGTGGCCTGCAGATCCAGCCGCCCGCGCCACCGCGCGCTGGTTATGCGCCGAGATGGTGGCCGGGTTCACCGCCTTGCGCGGCGAATGCCCGATGCAGTTGCACCATTGCTGGACTGGGTTTGAACCCTCAGCAGATACCTTGCGCGACCTTGACCGGATCGAGACCCTTTGGGCCCATGCTCGCAGCGTGTCCGGGGCCACCTCCGGTCCGCTGTTTGGCGACTATTCCCTGGCGGATGTCTTCTATACGCCGGTGGCCGCGCGGATTATCGGCTATGGTCTGCCAGTCTCGGACGCAAACCGGGTCTATTGCCTTGACCTGCTGTCAGACCTGTCCGTCCGCCAATGGCGCGCGATGGGATTGACTGTGTCCTATGACCCCTTCCCCTACGCACTGGGATTGGCAACACAACCCTGGCCAGTCGGCTCGCCCGTAGCCCGCGTTGTGGACGCAGGCCCCTCGGTCAACGCCATCTGCCCCTATTCCGGCGACACTGTGACGGATTTCCTTGAATTGGATGGCCGCATTTGGGGCTTCTGCAACCCGTTCTGCCGTGACAAAACCGCCGCAGATCCGGGCGCGTGGCCGAAATTCTCTGCCATGGTCGCAGGCGTTAACGATTCCTAAACCGCCTGCGTGCCAGCAACGACCTGTTAACCAAAAAGGTCGTTCATGGTCGCCCGCTCTCACACCGTCGCTTTCCAAGGAGTCGAGGCCCGCCCGGTCGAGGTGCAATGCGCCGTCTCGCCGGGCCTGCCCGCTTTTTCCATCGTCGGCCTGCCCGACAAGGCCGTGTCCGAGGCCCGCGACCGCGTGCGCAGCGCGCTCAGTTCCATGGCCATCGCGCTGCCGTCGAAACGCATCACCATCAACCTTTCGCCCGCCGATCTGCCAAAAGAAGGCAGCCATTTCGACCTGCCCATCGCCGTCGCGCTGCTGTCCGCGCTGGAGATCATTCCCTCCGACGCCGCCGAAGGTGCGGTGTCCTTGGGTGAGCTGTCACTGGACGGATCGCTTGTACCCGTGGTCGGCGCTCTGCCCGCTGCCATGACCGCCGCCGCCGAAGATCGCGCGCTGCTGTGCCCCAAAGCCTCCAGCGCCGAGGCGGCTTGGGTCGATGCCACGCAGGTTATCGGGGCCACGTCATTGGGCGATGTTGTGCGGCACTTCTCGGGCCAAGCCCCTTTATCCGCCGCCCAACCCGGCGAGGTCAGCCTTGCGCCCAGCGTCCGCGACCTGCGCGATGTGAAAGGGCAAGAGCGGGCCAAACGCGCGTTGGAAATTGCCGCCGCCGGGCGGCACCACTTGATCATGATCGGCACTCCGGGGTCGGGCAAATCCATGCTGGCCGCGCGCCTGCCGGGCATCCTGCCGCCTCTGACCCCATCAGAGGCGCTGGAAACCTCTATGATCCAATCACTCTGCGGGTTGCTGGACGAAGGCGGGATCAGCCGCACCCGTCCGTTTCGCGAGCCGCACCATACCGCCTCAATGGCTGCAATTGTCGGAGGCGGCCGGGGTGCCAAACCCGGTGAGATTTCCTTGGCTCATAACGGAGTTCTGTTCATGGACGAATTCCCCGAATTTCCGCGCACCGTTCTGGAAACCCTGCGCCAACCGATTAAAACGGGCGAGGTCATGGTCGCCCGCGCCAATGCCCATGTGAAATACCCTTGTCGCTTCATGCTGGTGGCCGCCGCCAACCCCTGCAAATGCGGATATCTAACGGACCCCGCCCGCGCCTGTTCCCGCGCGCCAGTCTGTGGTGAGGATTATCTGGGCCGTATCTCTGGCCCGCTTTTGGATCGGTTCGACTTGCGGATTGAGGTGCCTCCGGTCGGGTTCACCGATTTGGACCTGCCGCCTTCCGGAGACAGCTCTGCCACCGTTGCCGCAAGGGTCGAAGCCACCCGTACTGTGCAGGCGGAGCGGTTTGAGGGCATGGAGCCCCGCCAGAACGCGGATATGGAGGGTAAGTTGTTGGAGGAAATCGCCACCCCCGACGCCGAAGGCAAAGAGCTGTTGCTGAAAGCCGCCGAACGGTTCGGCCTGTCGGCGCGCGCCTATCACCGCATCCTGCGGGTCGCGCGCACCATTGCTGATCTTGAAGGCGCGCCAGATATCCGCCGACCCCACGTGGCCGAGGCGCTGAGCTTTCGCATCAGCGCCCGGGCGGCGTCTTAAACCTTGGCCTCAATCGCCTGCCAGATTTTTTCGGCGATGTTCACACCGTCGAACCGCTCCAACTCCTGAATACCGGTGGGCGAGGTCACGTTGATCTCAGTCAGATAATCTCCGATCACGTCGATACCGACGAAGATCTGGCCTTTTTCCTTCAGCAACGGACCGATGGCGGCGCAAATCTCCAAATCCCGGTCGGACAGGCCGATCTTTTCCGGGCGGCCACCCACATGCATGTTCGACCGCGTCTCGCCCTTGGCCGGCACACGGTTGATTGCGCCGACTGCCTCACCATCAACCAGAATCACCCGTTTGTCGCCATTGCTGACGTCGGGCAGGAACTTCTGCACGATCAGCGGCTCACGCGAGAACCCGGTGAACAGTTCATGCAATGAGGTCAGATTTCGGTCATTGGCATCCAGCCGGAACACGCCCGCACCGCCGTTGCCATAAAGCGGCTTGAGAATGATATCGCCATGCTTTTCCTTGAACGCTTTGATCGTCTGTAAATCACGCGCGATGGTCGTCGGCGGCGTTAGATCGGGGAAATCCAGCACTAGCAGCTTTTCGGGGTAATTGCGCACCCAGAACGGATCGTTCACGACCAGCGCCTTGCCCTTCAGGCGATCCAGCAAATGCGTCGAGGTGATATAGTGCATATCGAACGGAGGATCCTGACGCAGCCAGATCACATCGAAATCAGCCAGATCAACCTCACGCTCGGGGCCCAGCTCTGCCGGATTGCCCGCCACGCGCTGAACGGTCATGTCGTGGCCGCGCGCCGTTACCCGCCCTTCCTGATACGCCAACTGATCCGGCCCGTAGAAAAACAGTGAGTGCCCACGCGCCTGCGCCTCTTCGGCCAGTCGGAATGAGCTGTCTGCATTAATATCCACGGCCCCGATCGGGTCCATCTGAAAGGCGATTTTCATGGCGTGTCCCTCAGTTTCACGCCAGATACATGGCCCAGCAGGGCCACGGGATCAATGGGGGTCAGGCCTCGCCAAAGGCGTTTTCGATGATTTGAACAGCGCCCGAGGCGTCCACAAGCGCGGCGTCAAAGCGCACATTTGTCAGCTGCCCATCCGGTTCATGTTCTAGAAACTGCGCCGCCGAGGCACAAATCCGGTTCATCTGCCGCCGGTTGATCCGCGACGCCGCCTGATCAAAACTGCTGCTTTTCTTAACCTCGATGAACACTAAACCGTCAGCGTCACGCGCGATCAGGTCGATTTCCCCACCGGCCCCGCGCCAACGGCGGTGGTCGATGGAAAAGCCACGACGTTCATAATCAGTTGCAACCCGCATCTCGGCGGATTGACCAGCCTGGTAAGACATAGAGCTTCGAACGGATCGCGCAGACATGTCATCCCTTTCCCAGTTTCAGCGCCTTTTGATAAATCGGACGGCGCGGAAGTTTGTACATTTCCGAAACCAGATCCGCCGCATCCCGAACCGAATGGGTTTCCAAGGCCCTTTTCAGAGCTTCTTCTACGTCAGATTCGTTAACAATCTCCGAATGGCTGCGATCCACCAGAAGAACAATTTCGCCTTTGATGGTCTGATCCTGCAGCCCTTGGGCAAGGTCTTTCAGGGTGCCGCGGCGAACCTCTTCGAATTTCTTGGTTAATTCGCGGCACAGGGCGGCATGACGCGACTCTCCCAATACATCTGCCAGATCGGACAGGCAGGCCGCGACACGCTTTGGCGATTCGTAGAAAACAAGCGTGCCGGGTATGTCGCGCAACGCCTCGATCCGTGCCCGGCGCGCGCCCGATGCATTGGGCAAGAATCCGGCAAAAAAGAACGCATCCGTTGGCAATCCGGCCAGTGTCAGGGCCATTAAAGCCGCCGATGGCCCGGGCGCACAGGTCACCATGTGACCGGCCTCAGCCGCCTGACGCCCCAGATCATAACCCGGATCAGCAATCAGTGGCATCCCAGCCTCAGAGGCATAGGCAACCGATTTCCCTTCGGCCAACGCGTCCAGGATCTTGCCCCGCGCGCCTGCACCGCTGTGATCGTGATAGGCCAGAATGCGCCGTCCCTCCAACGGCACACCGTGAATCTCCATCAGGCGCCGAAGGCTGCGGGTATCCTCGGCAGCGACCACATCAGCCGAGGCCAGCACATCCAGCGCCCTGAGCGTGATATCGCGCGCCGTTCCGATCGGAGTGGCGACAAAATACAGGCCCGCGCCCAATCTGACTTTTTGGTGATTCAAAGCTGGACCCTCGCAGCGTGACGTTTATTATCGCGACCTAATAAAATGGCGTCTTTCAAGTCGCCGGGACAGGGAGTTTTCATTCAGATGTTTACCGTTTGCAAGCCCGTTCGCAAACTGGCAAAAACCGCCGCCGTTTTGGCCACCGCCGCTTTTCTGACCGCCTGTGAGACAACAGGACTGGGCGGAGGGCCATCGATTAACACCTCTAAGCCGGTGCCTGTGGCGCTGCTGGTTCCGGCGGGATCGGCCAATTCGGGCGATGCGGCCTTGGCCCGAAGCCTTGAGAATGCAGCACGTATGGCCATGGCAGATTTGCAAAATGTGCAGATCGACCTTCGGGTTTATGACACGCGCGGCAGCTCGAACACAGCGGCGGAGGTGGCCCAACGGGCCGTGGCGGATGGTGCAAAGGTTATCCTGGGTCCGGTTTACGCGCAGGCAGCAAACTCGGCAGGGTTAGCCGTTTTAAACAACAACGTGAATGTCCTGTCGTTCTCGAACAACACCAGCATCGCGGGCGGGAACGTCTTTGTCCTGGGCCCCACCTTCGACAACACGGCTAACCGACTCGTTAATTTTGCCGGTTCGCGGGGCAAAAACAACATGGTCATCGTGCACAGCAACGATGCGGCAGGCCAGTTGGGACAATCTGCCATCGCCAACGCGCTAAGTAACAGTCGCGTCAACAACGCTGGAACAGTCGGCTATGACCGGTCCCAGCAGGGCGTGATCAACTCGGTTCCGACAATCAAGGCCACGGTGGATGCATCTGCGGCTGACTCGGTGTTCCTTACGGCAACCACGGCTGGTGCGTTGCCACTCTATTCGCAGTTGCTGCCAGAGGCGGGTGTCTCGCCAGCAACGACGCAATATATCGGTCTGACACGCTGGGATATTCCGGCTCAGACGCTTGAATTGCCGGGCGTGCAGGGGGGATGGTTCGCGCTACCCGACCCGGCCAAGGCACAGTCCTATCGTCAGCGGTACAACAATACCTATGGTGAGGCACCGCACCCTATCAGCGGGCTGGCATACGACGGCATCGCAGCAATCGGAGCCTTGGTCAGCCAGGGTAAATCGGATGCGCTTACGGCTTCGGCCCTGACACAAAATGCCGGTTTCCAGGGCGTGGGCGGCATCTTTCGCTTGCGCTCGAACGGTACCAACGAACGCGGTCTGGCAGTTGCCACGATCCAGAACAAACAGGTAGTAGTGATTGACCCTGCCCCACAAAGCTTCTCAGGCGCCGGTTTCTGATCGACCGGCACTGACGCTCACCCCAAAAGGTGAGCTGATCTGCCCGGCCCAAGACATATTCGACAGCACCACCGTTCTGGCGCAACTGTCGGAAGCCTTTGAAAACGTATCAAACAACACCGCGCGCCGGGCCGAATGCGTGCGCATTCTGCGGGATGCCCAAAAGGCAGGGCGGCAAGCCATCGCTGATGCGTTTTCCCAACGCCCGTTCGACGCCCGGCCGCTGACCCATTCTTACACCTATCTGACCGATGGACTGGTCTGCACCGCCATGCAGGTCGCAAGCCACGATCTTCACCCTCTGGCCACGCCGACGCAGGGCGAAAAGATCGCGGTTCTGGCTGTGGGCGGCTACGGGCGGGGCGAGATGGCCCCCGCGTCAGATGTCGATCTGCTGTTTTTGACGCCCTACAAAATCACTGCCTGGGCCGAAAGCGTGATCGAGTCCATGCTGTATATCCTGTGGGATTTGCGTCTGAAGGTCGGGCATTCTTCGCGCACCATCAAGGATTGTCTGCGGCTTGGGGGCGAGGATTTCACCATCCGCACCGCTATGCTGGAGCAGCGTTATCTGGCGGGCGACACGGCCTTGGGCGATGAACTCAAAACCCGCCTGCGGGACGAGTTGTTCAAAGGCACCGAACGTCAATTTATCGAAGCCAAACTGCAAGAGCGTGACGAGCGTCACAAAAAGCAGGGCCAGCGTTATATGGTCGAGCCTAATGTCAAAGAAGGCAAAGGCGGGCTGCGCGACCTGCAGTCGCTGTATTGGATCGCGAAATACATCTACGACGTTCAGGACGTGTCTGAATTTGTACCGCTGGGGCTGATAACAGAAGACGAGTACAAAGCCTTCGACGAGGCCGAGGAGTTCCTGTGGGCCGTACGCTCGCATCTGCATCTGGTAACTGGCCGCGCCACTGAGCACCTGACCTTCGATATGCAGGTCGAGGTGGCCGATCGCATGGGCTATGAGGATCGCGCCGGTCGCCGTGCCGTCGAGGTTTTCATGCAGCGGTATTTCCGCGAGGCGACGATGGTGGGCGAATTGACCCGCATCTTCTTGACCAAGCTGGAAGCCGCGCACATGAAGGGCGCACCGCTGCTGGAACGGATTTTCCGCCGTCGCCCACGGGTCAAGGCAGGGTATCAAGTCGTTCATGGTCGTTTGGACGTCGCTGACCCGGACCAGTTCCTGTCAGACAAGCTGAACCTGCTGCGTCTGTTCGAGGAAGGGTTGCGCACGGGCATGCTGATCCATCCGGATGCGATGCGTCTTGTGACAGCGAATTTGAACCTGATCGATGAGGACATGCGCGAAGACAAGGAAGCACAACGTATCTTCCTTGATCTTATGCTGAAACATGGCAACCCCGAACGCGCCCTGCGCCGGATGAACGAGCTGGGGGTCCTGTCAGCCTTTATCCCCGAATTTGAGCACATCGTCGCGATGATGCAGTTCAACATGTATCACAGCTATACGGTGGACGAACACACCATCCAGTGCATTGTCAACCTCAACCAGATCGAACGCGGAAAACTGGTGGAATCCCTCCCGTTGGCTTCGTCGATCCTGAAAGAGGGCGTGAACCGCAAGGTTTTGTATGTCGCCCTGCTGATCCATGATATTGCCAAGGGGCGGCCCGAAGATCACTCGATCCTCGGCGCGCAGATGGCACGCAAAATCGCGCCGAGGCTTGGGTTGAACAAGGCCGATTGCGAAACGGTCGAATGGCTGGTGCGATATCACCTGCTGATGTCTGACATGGCGCAGAAGCGCGATATTTCCGATCCGCGCACGGTACGTGATTTCGCGAAGGCCGTGAAAACAGTCAAACGGTTGGACCTGCTGACAGTTCTAACGGTCTGTGACATTCGCGGCGTAGGGCCGGATACGTGGAACAACTGGAAGGCCACTCTGCTGCGGGCGCTGCACGCGGAAACCAAACGTGCCCTTGAAACCGGGATGGAAGACCTCAACCGTGCCAATCGCGGAGCCGAGGCCAAAAAGACCCTGCGCGCCGAATTGGCCGATTGGTCCAAGGCTGACCTGAAAACCGAGACCGGTCGGCATTACGACCCCTATTGGCAGGGCCTTAACCTGTCGACGCATGTTGAGTTTGCCGAGATGTTGCAAGCGCTTGATCACAGTGGCGACGCGGGCGCGATGGAAATTCGCCTGCAACCGGACGAGGATCGCGACGCCACTCGCGCCTGTTTCGCCATGGGCGATCATCCGGGTATTTTCGCGCGGATCGCTGGCGCGCTGGCGCTGGTTGGGGCGAACGTGGTCGATGCGCGCAGCTATACGACCAAAGATGGTTATGTCACGGATGCATTCTGGATACAGGACGCAGATGGCCGCCCATTCGAAGCCAGCCGCCTGCCACGCCTGACGCAGATGATACACAAAACGTTAAAGGGCGAAGTTGTGGCGCGTGACGCGCTGAAATCGCGCGACAAGATCAAGAAACGCGAACGCGCCTTCAACGTGCCGACGCATATCATCTTCGACAATGACGGGTCCGAGATCTACACGATAATCGAGGTCGATACCCGTGACCGTCCCGGTTTGCTCTATGATCTGGCGCGCACGCTGGCCGCAGCCAATGTCTATGTCGCCAACGCGGTGATCGCGACCTATGGCGAACAGGTGGTGGACACGTTCTATGTCAAAGACATGTTCGGGCTGAAATACCACTCGGACAGCAAGCAGCGCGGGCTTGAAGCCAAGCTGCGCAAAGCCATCACCGAGGGCGCTGAGCGCGCGGAATCATGAAGCAGATCCGGCTGTTCTCGGGCCTGTTCACGGTTGGGTTCTGGACCCTGGCCAGCCGGATATTGGGGTTTCTTCGGGAAATTCTTCTGACGGCCTTTATCGGGCCGGGCCCGGTGATGGACGCCTTTGTGGCCGCCTTCCGCCTGCCCAACATGTTCCGCCGCTTCTTTGCCGAAGGTGCGTTCAACGCGGCCTTCGTGCCGATGTTTTCCAAACGGCTGGAAGGGGACGAGAACGCCGAAGGATTCGCACAGGATGCCTTCAACCTGCTGGCCGTGGCGGTTCTGGCGCTGGTTGGGCTGGCGATGGTGTTCATGCCCGCATTGGTCTGGATAACAGCCGAAGGGTTCTATGGCGACGCACGTTTCGATTTGGCCGTGGATTACGGCTATGTGGTGTTCCCCTACATCCTGTTCATGTCACTGGCAGCACTGTTTTCGGGCGTTCTGAACGCCACGGGCCGCTTTGCGGCCGCTGCCGCGGCGCCCGTTTTGCTGAACATTTTCGCCTGCACCGCCATGATCGTCGGAGCCCTGTCGGGCGGCGAGGTCATACGCTGGCTGATCGCCGTCATCCCCGTGGCCGGAGTTGCGCAGCTTGCACTGGTCTGGGTCGCGACAGAACGCGCGGGCATCCGCATCCGTCCCGGTCGGCCGAAACTCAGCCCGGAAATGCGCCGTATGGTCCGTATCGCCGTGCCCGCGGCACTGGCGATGGGGGTCACACAGGTCAATCTGGTCGTGGGGCAGCTTGTGGCCTCAAAAACCGAAAACGCGGTCAGTTGGTTGTTTGCCGCGGACCGGCTGTATCAACTGCCTTTGGGTGTGGTGGGCATCGCCGTTGGAATCGTGTTGCTGCCTGACCTGTCTCGCCGCCTGCGTGCGGGTGACAAAGACGGCGCCCGCAACGCCTTTTCCCGCGCCGGAGAGTTCACGCTGCTGCTGACCCTTCCGTCAACCGTGGCTTTTGTGATCATGCCGATCCCTCTGGTCTCGGTCCTGTTCGAACGTGGACAGTTCACCGCCGAGGATACCGCCGCCACCGCGCTGGCCGTGGCGATCTATGGCATCGGCCTGCCGGCTTTCATGCTGCAAAAGCTGCTGCAACCGCTGTTCTTCGCGCGCGAGGACACAAAATCTCCGTTCCGCTATGCGGTGGTGGCGATGGTGGTGAATGCGGGGCTGGCCTTTGGGCTTTATCCACTGCTGGGCTGGATTGCGCCTGCGATTGCGGCCTCGGTCGCCGGGTGGGCCATGGTCGGACTGCTCGCGCTAGGAGCGCGACGCATGGGCGAGGAGGCGCGCTTTGATAAGCGGTTCAAACACCGGGCATGGCGGATCGTGGCCGCATCGCTTGGGATGGGCGTTGGCCTATTTGCCGCGCTTTCCCTGTTCGGGTGGGCATTTCACCTGCCAGGCTGGCGCTATGTAGCACTGTTGGCCCTCATCATCGGTGCGGCAGTGCTGTATTTTGTGCTGGGCCACCTGCTGCGCGCCTTCCAGATCAACGAGTTCAAAAAGGCCCTGCGGCGGTCTTGATCAGTCGCGGCGGATACCACCAATGATCCGGGCCCACCCGCCGGGACCAACCACAAATGACAGAACAAAGCCCGTGGCGAACCCGCCCAGATCGGCCACCCAGTCCAGCGTGCCGCCGAAGATCAGACCGAACAACAACTGGATCCCCATCAAAACAGCGATCAGGCTGAAGGCCCGTGACTGGTTTTCGCCCACCAAAGATAACCTACGCCACAAAATCCACGTGAACGCTCCGATCAGGCCGTAGACGGGTGGGAACCCTCCGACCAGCGGATATTGCGGGTCCAGCAGCAGCGCATAGGCCAGCGCCCCGCCGATGCCCGACAGCATAAAGATCACCAGCATCTGCACGCTGCCAAAAACCTCGGCCACCATTTTGCCCATGGCCAGAACAAAGACGCAGACAAAGATGGCCTGAGTGAAATTGGCCGACACGAACGGATATGTCACTAAGCGGATCAGATGTTCAAACGGCCAGCGCCCGTTTTCCATCATCCAGTCGAAAATGTCCGGCGAAAAGGAATAGTGCTGCAACGCATCCAGCCGCCAGCCCACGGCCGATGGCCCGCCGACCAACCCGCGCGAGCCCAGCGTCAGGGCCAGTTCGATCCCGAAAATGAACAAGACCAGCGCCACCACCACGGGCGGCAAAGGGTTCACGGCGGGTGTATAATGCTCACTGCTCATTGGGCTGGCCTTTCGCGGCTGTTGACGTCCCTTTGCCTCATGGGTAAGCGACGGGGGCTAATTTTTCCAGACGGGAGTTCCCTTCGATGACCGAGACCCAGTTCACACCGCGTGTGTTTTCCGGCATCCAGCCGTCGGGGAACCTGCACCTTGGCAACTACCTGGGTGCGCTCAAGCGGTTCGTGGATATGCAGGGCGACGATTTTGAGACCATCTATTGCATGGTCGATCTGCACGCGATCACCGTCTGGCAGGACCCCGCCCGCCTGCGCGAAAAGACCCGCGAGGTCTGCGCCGGTTTCATCGCCGCTGGTCTGGACCCGGAAAAATCCATCCTGTTCAATCAAAGCCAAGTGCCCGAGCACACGCAACTGGCCTGGATTTTCAATTGTATCGCCCGGATGGGCTGGATGCAGCGGATGACGCAGTTCAAGGATAAGGCCGGCAAGAATGCTCAGAATGCCTCACTGGGTCTGTTTGCCTATCCGGCGCTGATGGCGGCGGACATCCTGACCTACCACGCGACGCATGTGCCGGTGGGTGAGGATCAGAAACAGCATCTGGAACTGACCCGCGACATCGCCATCAAGTTCAACCATGACTATGGCGTCGAGTTCTTCCCGGTGACCGAACCCGTCATCGGCGGCCCCGCGCCGCGCGTGATGAACCTGCGGGACGGGTCGCGCAAGATGTCGTCCTCGGACCCGTCGGATATGACGCGGATCAACATGACCGATGACGCCGACACGATTGCCAAGAAAATCCGCAAGGCCAAGACCGACCCCGATGCTCTGCCTTCGGATGTGGATGGCCTGTCCGAACGCCCCGAGGCGCGCAATCTGGTCAATATCTACGCGGCGCTCAGCGATCAGACCGCCGAGCAGGTTCTGACCGAGGTTGGCGGCAAGCAGTTTGGCGAGTTCAAACCGATGCTGGCCGAGCTGGCCGTGTCGAAACTGGCCCCGATATCGGGCGAGATGGCCCGCCTGATGGGCGAAGAGGACGAAATCGACCGGATTCTGGCCAATGGGGCAGAAAAGGCGCGCGCTGTTGCCGCCCCGATCCTGCAACAAACTTACGAAATCGTGGGCATGGTTGGCGCAAAACAGGGCTGATTGCTCTGGACGTTACCGCGGCGTCTTCCTAGGTTTGCCGCAAAGCTTGGGAGGGCGTGATGGCAGTCGGCAAGAATATTCGCACCTATTTCGAAGGTCAGTGGCATGACGGGGATGCGCCCATCATGCGGGCAGCCGATCACGGCGCTTGGCTGGGGTCGTCCGTCTTCGATGGAGCCCGCTATTTCGACGGTCTGGTCCCCGATCTTGAGGCGCACTGCGCCCGCGTGAACCGCTCGGCCGAGGCTTTGATGCTGACGCCGTTTGTGACCACCGAGCAGATGGTCGAGATCATCCGCGAAGGGCTGGAAAGTTATGCGCCGGACGCGGCGGTGTATATCCGCCCGATGTATTGGGGCATCGACGGCGACCGAACGGCAATCGTACCGCTGGAGAACAGTACGGGCTTCGCGATTTGCCTGGAAGAGATTCCAATGGCGCCCGAATCTGCGTCGGTGACACTGGGCTACACGCGCTTCCGTCGCCCGGTTCTGGAATCGGCGGTTGTGAACGCCAAGGCGGGCTGTCTTTACCCCAACAATGCGCGGATGTTGCAAGAAGTTCGGTCCAACGGCTTCTCAAACGCCCTGGTCGCGGATGCGCTGGGACATGTGGCCGAAACCGCGACTGCGAACATTTTTATGGTCAGGGATGGCGAGGTGTTCACCCCCACCCCCAATGGTACGTTTCTGGCCGGAATCACCCGCGCACGCCACATCGAAAACCTGCGTGCAGACGGTGTGACCGTGCACGAAGCGATCCTGAGTTTCGAGGATTTCCACAAAGCTGATGAGGTCTTCATGACCGGCAACATGAGCAAGATCACTCCGGTCACGGCGTTGCAGGACACGCAATATCAGGTAGGCCCCGTCGCCCGGCGCGCGCGCGAGTTGTATTGGGACTGGGCTGCCAGCACGCGATAGGCTTCGGTTGCCAGCGCGCATTTGGTCGGGCATGATCGCCCGAAATGAATGAGGACACCCATGCGTAAGTTCCTGGTGGTATTGGATGACAGCCGCGAATGCCTGAACGCAATGCGTTTTGCAGCCATGCGCGCGGCCCATACGGGCGGCGGCGTGACGATCCTGTCGGTCATTCCCCCCGATGAGTTCAACCACTGGATCGGAGTGGCCGAGGTGATGCGCGAGGAATCGCGTGAACGCATCCACGCCCATTACGAAGTGTTCGCCAAATGGATGCGTGACAAGCAGGGCGTTGATCCGGAACTGGCCATCCGCGAGGGCGAGCCAGTGGCGCAAATCATCGAACACGTGCAATCCGATCCCGAGATCGGCGTGCTGGTACTGGGCGCGGGAGTCGAAAAGAAGGGCCCCGGTCCTCTGGTGACGCAACTGACCAAAAACTCCGGCAGTTTACCGATCCCGATCACCATCGTTCCCGGTGATCTGAGCAAGGAAAAACTGGAAGAAATCACCTAGATGCCCCGCAGCATTCAGTTCTGGTTCGAGTTCGCCTCGACCTATTCCTACCTCAGCGCGATGCGGATCGAAGAGGCCGCCGCCCGGCATGGCGTGAGTGTCGATTGGCAGCCCTTCCTGCTGGGCCCGATCTTTTTTGCACAGGGCTGGACGGATTCGCCCTTCAACCTCTATCCAGCCAAAGGGCAGTATATGTGGCGCGATATGGAGCGTCTGACCGCCCACCGCGGCCTGCCGTTCCAGCGCCCCGATCCATTTCCGCAAAACGGCTTGAAGGCGGCCCGCCTGACGCTGGCCATCGAAGACCCGGCCCAAAAAGCCGCCTTTGTCCGCGCCGTCTATTCCGCTGAGTTTGCCCATGGCCAGAACATCGCTGATGACGCGGTTCTGGTTACTTGTCTGACCGCCGCCGGATTGCCCGAAGAGACGCTGAGCCGGACGCAAAACCCTCAGATCAAAGCTGCGTTGAAAAAACAATCCGAGATCGCGCAGGCCAAAGGACTGTTCGGTGCCCCCAGTTTTCTGGTCGGGGATGAACTGTTCTGGGGCGATGACCGGCTAGATGAGACGATAAAGCTGGCGGCTGAAATTTAGAATCGTTCCAAATCTTGACTTCCCGCGCGCGGACCCGCATATCAGAGGCAACTGAAACGGAGCCGCGCTATGTTCATCCAGACCGAATCCACGCCGAACCCTGCAACCCTGAAATTCCTGCCCGGTCAAACTGTGCTGGAGGCGGGCACCGCAGATTTTCCATCGGCAGAAGCGGCTGAGAAGTCACCTTTGGCCAACCGGATTTTCACCGTCAACGGCGTAACCGGCGTCTTTTTTGGCAATGATTTTGTGACTGTCACCAAATCTGACGATGTTCAGTGGGACCACATCAAGCCCGCGATCCTTGGCGCAGTTATGGAGCATTACCAGTCGGGCCAGCCGGTCATGGCTGCTGACGCCACAACCGCATCTGGCCATGCCGAACACACCGGCGAAGACGCGGAAGTCGTTAATCAGATCAAGGACCTTCTGGATAGCCGCGTGCGGCCTGCTGTGGCCCAAGATGGTGGCGATATCACCTTCCATGGTTTTGACCGCGGCGTTGTGTATCTGCACATGCAAGGGGCTTGCGCGAACTGTCCGTCCTCGACCTTGACACTGAAAATGGGGATCGAGAACCTGCTGCGTCACTACATCCCTGAAGTGACCGAGGTTCGCCCCGTTGCCGTCTGACCCGCTGATTCTGGCGTTTGACACATCGGCCGCGCATTGCGCGGCCGCTTTGTTGCGCGGAGATCAGATCATTGCGGTTCAAGTCGACGCCATGACACGCGGTCAGGCAGAACACTTGATGCCCATGCTGGAAGATTTGCTGACCCAGGCCGGATACACGTGGAAAGACCTTTCAGCCATCGGCGTTGGTATCGGGCCGGGCAATTTCACCGGCATCCGAATTTCGGTGTCCGCTGCGCGTGGGCTGGCGTTGGGCCTTGGCGTTCCGGCCGTCGGCGTTTCGGGTTTTGAGGCGCTGGCGCAAGAAACTCAAGGCGCTTTACCGGCCATTCGCGCACCACGGGATCAAGTGTATATCTCACCCGAGGGTCAAGACCCGGCCTTGATCCCGCTTGAACAGGCAGAATCACTAGGTCCACTGGCTTTCAACGATGACCCCGAAGTGCAGGTTCGCGGGATCGCAAATGTGACTTCTCAGAAGTGGCAAACCACAAACAGCGCGCCAGCGCCGCTTTACATCCGCGCGGCAGATGCGGCCCCGTCCAAAGACTCGCCACCGGTTTTGTTGGACGGATGACTCCGCAAGCCCTTTCCAAAACCCATTCTGCGGCTTTTACACAATCCCGCCCGTGGTCCGAGGCAGAATTCGCGGATTTACTGCAGAATCGTTTTACTCACGTAGTCGGAATCGCGACGTCCTTTGCTTTGTTTCAGGTAATCGCCGACGAAGCGGAACTGCTGACAATAGCGACGCATCCTGACCTGCAGCGTCAGGGGCTCGCAAGAATCCGTATGGCCGAGTGGCATGCAAAGGCCCAAAGATTGGGCGCGACGCGCGCCTTTCTGGATGTGGCGCAGGACAATCTTCCGGCGCTGTCCTTGTACCATAGCTGCGGCTACCGCCCCTGTGGATTACGCAAATCGTACTATGTGCGCGAAAACAATCAGAAAATTGACGCTCTCGTGATGGAATGTGACTTGACCTGAATAGTCGTCGAATTTTTTCTCGACCAAATGGTCAAAAATCAGTTGACCCCGGCTGTTGCAAACGGCCTTAATTCCCGCCATCACAACAGATATGCTCGCTCTTAGTGGGTGAACGGGGCTATCTTGGCTCCGACCGACAATAACAACGGGAGTAACAAATGACCCTGATGAAATCCTTGATGGGCGCCGCCGCAGCCGTCGCACTGACCGCAGGTGCGGCCTTGGCTGAACCGGCCCTGATCTTTGACCTGGGTGGTAAGTTTGACAAGTCATTCAACGAGGCCGCCCATAATGGCGCGCAGCGTTGGGCCGATGAAACCGGTGGCAGCTATCGCGAAATCGAACTGCAATCCGAAGCCCAGCGCGAGCAGGCTTTGCGTCGCTTTGCCGAGGCTGGTCTGAACCCGATCATCACCATGGGTTTCGCCATGGCCGATCCGCTGTCGGCAGTTGCGGGCGACTACCCCGACACCAAATTTGTCGCGGTTGACGTGAACTGGCTGGACGCTCCGAACATCCGTCAGATCGGCTTTGCCGAGCATGAAGGTTCGTATCTGGTTGGTATGATGGCGGCAATGGCGTCTGAATCTGGCACCGTTGGCTTCATTGGCGGCATGGACATCCCGCTGATCCGTCACTTTGGCTGTGGTTATGCCCAGGGCGCAAAAGCTGTGAACCCCGATATCGAAGTTGTTGCCAACATGACCGGCACCACTCCGGCTGCATGGAACGACCCGGTGAAAGGGTCCGAGCTGACCAAAGCGCAGATCAGCCAAGGTGCTGACGTGATCTATGCAGCCGCAGGCGGCACCGGCGTGGGTGTTCTGCAAACCGCTGCCGACGAAGGCATCCTGTCGATCGGCGTAGACAGCAACCAGAACCACCTGCATCCGGGCAAAGTTCTGACTTCGATGCTGAAACGCGTGGACGTTGCCGTTTATGACGCGATGAAAGCGGGTGAGAACCTTGAAACCGGCGTCTTCGCCATGGGTCTGGCCGAAGAAGGCGTGGGCGTTGCCATGGACGACAACAACGCGTCGCTGGTCTCGGACGAGATGAAAGGCGCGGTCGACAAGGCGCGTCAGGACATCATTGACGGCAATGTCACGGTGACCAGCTACTACGAGAACGACAGCTGCCCCGCACTGCAGTTCTGATATCGCGCGGGCGGGGGTTTTAGCCTCCGCCCGGCCTCCACTCTGCCGCGCGCCATGCGGCCCTTTCGGCAATCTGAGGACAAGACATGACCGTCCCCGCCATTGAGCTCAAAGGGATTTCCAAAGCCTTTGGGCCGGTTCAGGCCAACAAAGACATTTCCATCAGCGTCGCCCCCGGATCGATCCATGGGATCATCGGTGAAAACGGTGCGGGCAAATCCACGCTGATGAGTATCCTCTACGGCTTTTACAAGGCCGATAAGGGCGAGATTTGGATCAACGGTGACAAGACCGAAATTCCCGACAGTCAGGCTGCGATTGCGGCAGGTATTGGGATGGTGTTCCAGCATTTCAAGCTGGTGGAAAACTTTACCGTTCTGGAAAACATCGTTCTGGGTGCCGAGGACGGAGGGCTGCTTGCCCCCTCGCTGTCCAAAGCGCGTAAAGAACTGAAAGCGCTGGAAGAAGAATACGAGCTGTTCGTCGACCCTGACAAACGTATCGACGAAATAGGCGTGGGCATGCAGCAGCGTGTCGAAATCCTCAAAGCCCTGTATCGCAAGGCCGAGATCCTGATTCTGGACGAACCCACCGGGGTTCTGACCCCGGCCGAGGCCGATCAGCTGTTCCGCATCCTCGACCGGCTGCGGTCCGAGGGCAAGACGATCATCGTGATCACCCACAAGCTGCGTGAGATCATGGAAAACACCGACACCGTCTCGGTCATGCGGCGTGGTGAGATGACGGCCACAGTCAAAACCGCCGATACCAACCCGCAGGAACTGGCCGAGCTTATGGTTGGGCGCAAAGTGCTGTTGCAGGTGGATAAACTGCCCGCAAACCCCGGCCAGCCCGTGCTTGAGATTGAAAATCTGAGTGTCACCGATGGTGCGGGTGTCGAGCGGGTCAAAGGCATCGACCTGACCGTCCGCGCGGGCGAAATCGTGGGCATCGCTGGCGTCGCCGGTAATGGCCAGTCTGAACTGCTTGAGGTTCTGGGCGGGATGCGTCCGGGTCAAGGCACGATCCGCCTGAACGGCGCGCCCTTGGTGCTAAGCGGGGCGGGCTCGGATGGTCAAAACCGCCGTGCGCAAGGGATTGCGCATGTACCCGAGGACCGCCAGCGCGAAGGTCTGATCATGGACTTTCACGCGTGGGAGAACGTGGCCTTCGGCTATCACCGCGACCCGGCCTACAAGCGGGGGCTGTTCATGGACAACGCTGCCCTACGCGCTGATACAGAGGCCAAGATGGAAAAGTTCGACGTCCGCCCGCCCGATGGCTGGCTGGCGGCCAAGAACTTCTCGGGCGGAAACCAACAAAAAATTGTCGTCGCGCGCGAGATTGAGCGGAACCCCGATCTGTTGCTGGTTGGTCAGCCAACACGCGGCGTGGATATTGGTGCGATCGAGTTCATTCACAAACAGATCGTTGCTCTGCGCGATCAGGGCAAGGCGATCTTGCTGGTTTCGGTCGAGCTGGAAGAGATCTTCTCGCTGTCCGACCGGATTGCGGTGATGTTTGACGGACATATCATGGGCGAACGCCTGCCCCATGAGACGGATGAAAAAGAGCTGGGCCTGCTGATGGCCGGTGTTGCGGGAAAGGCCGCGTGAAGCATGGATAAAATGCCCAAATGGGCCGATGTCGTTCTGATTCCGCTGATCAGTCTGGTATTGGCCGCAATCCTCTCGGCGCTGGTGATCCTCGCCATAGGTGAAAACCCCATCGAGGCCGTGAACCTGATGGTCACCGGCGCGCTGGGGTCGACCTACGGCTGGGGCTATACGCTGTATTACGCGACCAACTTCATGTTCACAGGTCTGGCCGTAGCCGTGGCATTTCACGCGCGTCTGTTTAACATCGGCGGCGAAGGTCAGGCCATGCTGGGCGGTCTGGGCGTTGCCATGGTGTGCCTCTATATCGACTGGCCACACTGGAGCATTGCCCTGCTGGCCGCCTGTGTCGGATCGGCCCTGTTCGGTGCCATGTGGGCGGCAATCCCCGCCTACCTGCAAGCCAAGCGCGGCAGCCACATCGTAATCACCACGATCATGTTCAACTTCATCGCGGCAGCCTTCCTGAACTATATGCTGGTCAACGTGATGCGCCCGCAGGGCTCGCAAGACCCGGCAACCGCGCGTTTCCCCGAAACGGTGCATTTGCCAACCTTCCAATCCATGTTCTCAACCGCCGAGAATGCTCTGTTCCGGGGCGCGCCCGCGAATATCTCGTTCTTCGTGGCCTTGCTGGCCTGTGTCGCGGTCTGGGCGCTGATCTGGCGGACGCGGCTGGGTTATGAAATCCGCGCCTATGGCCATTCGGAAACCGGGGCCGTCTATGCCGGGATTTCCCCGGTGCGCATTACCATCATCGCCATGCTGATCTCGGGCGGATTGGCCGGAATGATGGCCATCAACAACGTCATGGGCGAGGCGGAACGTCTGGTCCTGAACTCGACCGAGGGCGCGGGCTTTATCGGCATCGCCGTGGCGCTGATGGGGCGGTCGCACCCGTTCGGGGTGTTCCTTGCAGCGATCCTGTTCGGGTTCCTCTATCAGGGCGGTGCAGAACTTGCGCTGTGGACCTCGATCCCGCGTGAGCTGATCGTGGTCATTCAGGCGCTTGTGATCCTGTTCACCGGAGCGTTGGACAACATGGTACGGATGCCGCTTGAAAAGCTGTTCCTGAGCCTGCGGAAAGGAGCGTAGTGATGGAAGCTTTCGTAACCCTCGTCCAAGTCCTCGACTCGACCATCCGACTTGCAACACCACTGCTGCTGGCCTGTCTGGCGGGGCTCTATTCCGAACGCGCTGGTATCTTTGATATCGGGCTTGAGGGCAAGATGCTTATGTCCGCCTTCTTCTCGGCCGCCGTGGCCGCTGTGACCGGCTCGGTCTGGCTGGGCCTTCTGGCAGGAATCGGGGCTTCACTGATCCTGTCGGCCCTTCATGGCGTTGCGTCGATCACGTTCCGGGGCAATCAGCTGATCTCGGGCGTCGCGATCAACTTCCTGGCCTCGGGGATGACCGTTCTGGTCGCACAAAGCTGGTTCCAGCAGGGCGGGCGAACTCCGTCCCTGTTCGGCGGCGGCCGGTTCGAGCCGATCAACTTCCCCTTTGCCGACGCCATAAGCGGCGTACCCATCGTTGGACCGATCTACTCCGAGCTTCTGTCGGGGCATTCCATCCTCGTCTATGTCGCCTTCCTGATGGTACCGCTGACGTGGTGGATTCTTTACCGCACCCGCTTTGGCTTGCGCCTGCGGGCAGTGGGCGAAAACCCGGCTGCTGTAGATACCGCAGGTGTCTCGGTCGTGGGGCTGCGCTTTGCCGCCGTGGCGATTTGCGGCGTGCTGTGCGGGATCGCGGGTGCCTATCTGGCGACCGCCCTGCAAGCCGGGTTCGTCAAGGAAATGACCGCCGGACGGGGTTTCATCGCACTGGCCGCGCTGATCTTTGCCAAATGGCGGCCTTGGCATGCGATGGGTGCGTGTCTGCTGTTCGGTTTGCTTCAGGCTGTTGCGCTGCGATTCCAGAATATTGATCTGGGCGGTGTTGTCATCCCGGTACAGGTCATGGATGCCCTGCCCTATATCCTGACCGTGGTGATTCTCGCCGGGTTCGTTGGCAAAGCTGTTCCACCCCGCGCGGGTGGCGAGCCCTATGTGAAAGAGCGGTGATAAGTCCAGTTTCGGACAGATTTCAGTCCTGTTCGCTGCAGAGCGGCATGCACAGTTGATTTTGCATGCCGCAGACGCTCTAAAGAGGTATGCGAGTGTTTCCTGTGCCAGCCAATTCCGGACACATACCCACCCGGGTAAATTGCCCAATGGGTTCAAAGCCACGCCTCACGCAGAATTCAAAGCTCTTTCCGGAAACGGACCGCATATCATCACCTAACACACCTGTTAACAAGACCTAGTGCCCCATGCAGATCTACCTTCCTATCGCCGAAGTCTCTGTTAACGCTTTTCTGCTGCTGGGTTTGGGCGGTATGGTCGGTATCCTCTCCGGCATGTTTGGCGTCGGCGGCGGGTTCCTGATGACGCCGCTTCTGTTCTTTATCGGCATCCCTCCGGCCGTTGCTGTGGCAACCGAGGCGAACCAAATCGTCGCGTCTTCGTTTTCCGGTGTTCTGGCCCATTTCAGGCGTAAGACCGTCGACCTCAAGATGGGCACTGTCTTACTGACGGGAGGTCTAATGGGCGCGGCCCTTGGGGTGGTGGTATTCAACTACCTCAAAAGTCTTGGTCAGGTCGATCTGCTGGTTACCCTGTGCTATGTCGTCTTCCTCGGCGTGGTCGGCAGCCTGATGTTCATCGAAAGCCTAAATGCGCTGCGAAAGTCCAAAAAAGGTGGCGCTGCGCCTGCGAAACGACGACAGCGTGGCTGGGTGCATGCCATGCCCTTCAAAATGCGTTTCCGCACCTCGGGCCTTTATATCTCGGTCATCCCGCCGATTGTGGTCGGGCTGTGCGTTGGGGTTCTTTCAGCGATCATGGGGGTCGGAGGCGGCTTTATCATGGTGCCTGCTATGATCTATCTGCTGGGAATGCCCACCAAAGTTGTCGTCGGCACCTCGCTTTTTCAGATCATTTTCGTAACAGCGTTCACCACGATGCTGCACGCGACAACGAACTATACGGTCGATATCGTTCTGGCTGTTCTGCTGCTGGTCGGAGGCGTCATAGGCGCGCAGATCGGCACGGTGATCGGCGCGCGTATGCCGGCCGAGCAGCTGCGCGTTCTGCTGGCTGCGTTGGTTTTGGTCGTTTGCGGAAAGCTGGCGCTTGATTTGCTTTTAGAACCGTCCGAGCTGTATTCGCTGGGCGTGGAAGGGGGGCACTGATCATGCTGAAGCGCCTGATCCTTTTGCTTGCCCTGTGCGTGACGCCCGCGTTGGCCGAAGAAGAATCCGTTGTTCTTGGCCTTAGCCAGGATCGCGTGGCGATCACAGCCACGTTTGACGGGTCCGAGATTCTGATTTTCGGGGCCGTCAAACGCGAAACACCCATTCCGTCCGGTCCCCCGCTTGAGGTCATCGTCGCCGTTGCGGGGCCATCCAGCCCGGTGACCGTTCGCAGAAAAGAACGCAAGCTTGGCATTTGGGTCAATACCGACAGCGTTCTGGTCGACCTTGCGCCCAGTTTCTACGCCGTCGCAACAAGCGCGCCGCTGGATGACATTCTATCGGATACCGAAGACCTACGCTATCGTGTCTCGATTGAACGTGCGATCCGGTCTGTCGGTGCAGCGATGCACATTCGCGGGGCACAGGACTTCGCTGATGCCGTCGTGCGTATCCGCGAAGACGAAGGGCTGTATTCCATCCGCGAGGACACGGTTGCAGTGGACGAACAAACCTTATTTCGGACCTCAATCGACATGCCAGCGGACCTGACCGAAGGTGAGTACGCGGCGCGCATTTTCCTCACCCGTGGCGGCGCAGTCGTGTCGCAGTTTGAAACCATCATCGACGTGCGCAAAGTGGGGCTGGAACGGTTCCTTTATACAATGTCCCGCGAACAACCCGTCTGGTATGGGCTGATGTCTCTGGTCATCGCGATTGCCGCTGGCTGGGGCGCTTCTACCGCCTTCCGGCTACTACGCGAAACCTGAGTTACCCACGCCCAATGTAAGGCATCGTGGTCGCCATAACCGTCATGAACTGAACATTCGCATCGGGCGGCAAACTGGCCATGTGAAGCACCGAACGGGCAGCGTCACCAACGTCCATCGTGGGGTCCGGCAGCTGCCCCGCTGCGACGGCATTGTCTACCAAATCCTGCACCATCTGCGTCCGCGCGTTGCCGATATCGATCTGACCGCAGGCAACGCCAAATGCCCGCCCGTCCAAAGACAGGCTACGCGTCAACCCAGTGATCGCGTGTTTCGTTGCCGAGTAATGCACCGAATTTGGTCGCGGCACGTGGGCTGCAATCGATCCGTTATTGATGATCCGGCCGCCCTGAGGCGACTGGTGTCGCATGATCCGAAAGGCTTCGCGCGCGCATAGGAACATTCCGTTCAAGTTGACGTTTACACTTTGGTACCAGTCTTCCAACGCGATCTCATCAATGGTGCCGCCGGGGGCAAAGATACCCGCATTGTTGAACAGGACATCCAGCCTGTCCGCCCTATTGGAAAACGTCCGAAAGGCCCGAGATACCGCAACCGGATCCGTCACGTCGGCAGCCAGAACTATCGCCTTGGGGTGCTGTTGCGCAATTTCGTCCAGCTTATCGGCACTGCGGGCCAACAAACCTACGGTCCAACCCTCATTCAGAAACAGCTCGGCTGTGGCGCGCCCTATGCCAGAGCTTGCGCCGGTTACGACGATCGTCTTCATGTCTCTTCCGCCTCCAATGTCAGCGAGGCCGCCGGAACCGCCCTCAGATCATCCACGCGCAGAGGATAAGTCGGCTTGGCCAAACGGTTTCGCACCACCCAAATCAACCGTTCCTGCGCACGCGTGATGGCCACATAGGCCAGACGTTTCCAAAGGGGCTGCCCCGCTTCGGTTCGGCCCATCCGAGCAGCCGCGTAGATATCGGGTGCAAAGACCTGCACCGTGTCCCATTGCGAGCCCTGCGCCTTGTGGATGGTCACGGCCGCCCCATGCAGAAAGGTCGCGCCCATGCGGGCGGCATAGGGGATGAACGGCTCTTCCTCATCTGGCATTTCGATTTTCACGATCGAGGCCGCGCTGACCTGCGGGTCCTCGGCCCCCATGACGTGCAGGCGCGAAAAACCCGGCTTGCGACCCGGCCCCAGATAAACAACCTGCGCCCCTTTGATCAGCCCGCGCGCTTCAAGGTCCAGACGCTTCTTGCGATGCTTCAAGGGCAGTTCGATCCCATCACAGATCAGCGGCTCGCCTTCCAGCAATTCGGTGTCCGGGGCACCATGCACCTGCCGAAACGCCTGAATCAAACGGATACGTGTCGCATTGCGCCACACCAGAACCGGGCTGCGGGCCATCAGATCAACCTCGACCCGCTGCCCCCACACGACGCGGTCATCCTGCCGGGCCGTTTGTTCAACCAGACGCTCGAAATCTTCAAACCCCATGGCAGGGTCCGCCAGCGCATGGGCCAAATCCAGAATGGGGTTGTCTGCAGTCTGGCGGTGCACCCGGTGCAGGATCTGCTTACGCGGCTCGGGCAGACCATCAAAAACCATGCTACCCGATTGATTGACCGGAGCAAGCTGCGCCGGATCGCCAAACAGCAACAGCGTTGGGAAAATCTCCTGCAGGTCCTCGAACTGCCGGTCATCCAACATCGAAGCTTCGTCCACGAACCCTATATCCAAGGGTTCTTCCCGACGCTTCCAGCCAGTAATGAAATCCGAACCACGTAGCCCCGCCGCGGCCAATGCACCCGGAATGGACTTGTTGTTTTCATAAAACGCGGCGGCACGGTCCAGTGCCTCGTCCGTCAGCCCCTCGATCTCGGGGCGTTCGTCGTTTCCGGCCAGCCACTCGGCAATCCGCTCATATTCTGGGTCATAGACCGGGGTATAGAGGATGCGGTGGATCGTGGTCGCAGGAACCCCGCGCAACCGCAATACGCTGGCGGCCTTGTTGGTGGGGGCCAGAATTGCAAGGCTGCGTTTGTCCCGCGCCTTGCGGCTTTCAAAATCGCCCGAGACGATCTGAACGCCAGTTTCAGCCAGCGCCTTATAAAGCTCGGCCAACAGCAGCGTCTTGCCCGACCCAGCCTTGCCGATCACCGCCATCACACCGGATTTTCCGTTGCCCGGCAGTTTCAGCAAGGCATCGTCATCCAGATCAACGCCTGCCGACCTCAACATCTCTGCGATGTTGTCATAGGCGGCGGCCTGATCGTCCGAGAAGGTCACGAGGGGCGTAGACATGGCGCGACCCTACAAGGCCGCGCCAGCTATCACCAGATGCGGTTTCCGCTTTTCCGCAAGTTATGCCGACAGAGCAAACCGATGCTGCCGCGCGGTTCCGAAAGCGGTCTTGAACCAAAGACGCGACAGTTCACGCGGGATGCCGGCCCGTTCGGCCACACGGTTGCAATCGTCAGAAGAATAAGGCCACAGCCCTACCGAAATCTGATCACGCCCCGTTCCTTGCGACCCCAACACCACCGGAGACGACCCGATCAGCCGGTAAATCCTGATCATTCGTGCATCAAACACGCCGGCGATGTGGGTCAGGCCGAACCCTTCCATGATTTCGCCCCCGCTCAGCATGATAGCACCGGCGGTATGCGGGCTAGCGGTGCGCGACAGGCAAAACCGCGTTACCTCCCAGATCAGTGGGCTGTGGATCGGCTCACCTCCGGTCAAATGTCCGAAGACTTCGTTTACCATAACGCGCCCGGTTGTCGGCAACACACGCATCGAGCCGCCATGACTGCCGTCTTCTTCTTCCCAGATAACATAGAGCGGGTTCAGATCATCATACTGATCCCGCTCTTCCCCCCTTTCATTGACATATACGTCCCAACCCAGTCGGGTTTTGAACTGATCGGCTCGGTCGCGGAACATTCCGCCGGCGAGCTCCGGAAACTTGTTAAGTTCGTCGGCAAACAAATAGCGCAACATGACATTTCCCCTTGTCGTCCTGTGCAGGAACGAAGGGGGTACGAAGTCGTGGTTAATTTACCGTTCGAGGTGCGCGCGGCCGTTATACGACTATTAATCCTCGGCTTAGCGCTGTTGCGATCGCATGGGTCGTGTTTTGTGCCCCAAGTTTGGCTCGGGCACTTTCGATATAGACCCTTAAGGTGTGTTCCGAGATCGACAACGAGTGCGCAACCTGTGCGCGGCTATAGCCCAACGCCAACAGGGTCATTGCATCCACCTCGCGAGGTGAAAGACTGCGCGGTACGTCCGGTTGACGAGCGCTTTCAAATTCCAGCGCTTTGCGATTGAAATAATGAGCAATCAAAATCAGCTCGCGCCCATGCGCATCAATAAATCTTTTCCAGCTGTTATCGTCGCAGGAATGGTTAACGGTGAACAAGGCAAACTGACCATTAGGACCTCGAATCGGGATAGAATAGCCCTGATTGCCCACCCCGTGTTCGAGCGCATCCTGAAGAAAACTCTTCGCCACCTTGCCCGACCAGTCCAAGGACTTCCAATCCACCGGGTGAAAGCGTTGGAAACAGCCCAGAATTACCGGATCAATACGGTGGTAATTCCGCTCGCGGTATCGTTCTGCCCAGGCGTCGGGATAGGTGGTATAACCGTACTGGTCACCTGCCCCGTCAACCCAATGATATATAAGATGTTCAACCTGTAGCCGGTCGCGCAACCTGACGGCAACATCGCTTAGTTCACCAAGCGTGCTGGTGTTTTCCAAGTCCTCCAGGACCTGAGCCATATCCGGTGTTGTTCCCATTCGCGGGCGTCCGAGCCTCATCCTTCAAGGACGCAATCTCGGCCGCTGCGATCAGCTTGGTGTCATCCAACTGCTCGGCAAGCGCGGTCAAACCGTTCTCAACGGCGAATGCGTTGAGATCCGACAAAACGTCCAGTATCCACTCATTTTTCGCCATCTAGAGTCGCTCCGAAACGGTTAACGAAGGGTTAACACAACCATAACATGTGCAGTGTTTTTGCGGCTATTCACTGGTTTCTACTCCCCAAAAATAGCGGGGTCGGGTTTTGCAAGTCGTTGAAAACGATCACCCGCGCCCAAAACGCAACGCACCCGCGAACCGAATTAACGATTCGCGGGCGCAATTTCTAGAGAAGCAGGCCTGTTACCCGCGTGCGTCCAGAACCTCTTCGAGGGTGCGCATTCCGGTGCGCGGTGCCTGAACCAGAACCGACATGTTGCCGGGCTTATGCTCGTTGCGCATCATTTTCATGTGGGCTTCGGGCAGCTCGTTCCACGCAAAGACTTCAGACATGCAGGGGTCCAGACGACGCTCGACCATCAGCTGGTTTGCCGCCGATGCCTGCTTCAGATGCGCAAAGTGCGAACCCTGAAGACGCTTCTGGTGCATCCACATATAACGCACGTCGAAGGTCAGGTTGTATCCGGTGGTGCCAGCACAGATCACGACCATGCCGCCCTTTTTCACCACGAAGGTCGAGACAGGGAAGGTGCTTTCGCCGGGGTGTTCGAACACCATGTCGACATTCACACCCTTGCCGGTGATGTCCCAGATGGCCTTGCCGAATTTGCGGGCCTCTTTGAACCACTCGGCATATTTCGGCGTGTTTACGGTAGGCAGCTGACCCCAGCAGTTGAAATCTTTGCGGTTCAGAACGCCCTTTGCGCCCAGACCCATCACGAAATCACGCTTGCTTTCATCCGAGATCACACCGATCGCATTTGCGCCCGCCGTATTGATCAACTGGATCGCATAAGACCCCAGACCACCCGAAGCGCCCCAAACCAAAACGTTCTGACCGGGTTTCAGGTCATGCGGCTCGTGACCGAAAAGCATCCGGTAGGCGGTGGCCAGTGTCAGCGTATAGCAGGCGCTTTCTTCCCAGGTCAGGTGCTTGGGGCGCGGCATCAACTGCTGCGCTTGGACATTGGTGAACTGGGCAAAAGACCCGTCCGGTGTCTCATAGCCCCAGATACGCTGGCTGTCGGAGTACATCGGATCGCCGCCATTGCAGGCTTCGTCGTCGCCGTCATCCTGATTGCAATGGATCACGACCTCATCACCCACTTTCCAGCGGCGCACTTTGTCGCCCACGGCCCAGACGATGCCCGAAGCATCCGAACCCGCGATATGGAACGGTTGACCGTGACCGTCAAACGGGCTGATCGGTTTGCCCAGCGACGCCCAAACGCCGTTATAATTCACACCAGCCGCCATCACCAGAACCAGCACCTCGTGGCTGTCCAGCTTGGGCACATCGACCACTTCCAGCTGCATGGCCGTGTCCGGCTCGCCATGGCGTTCCTTACGGATCGCCCACGCATACATTTTCTTAGGCACAAATCCCATCGGAGGGATTTCGCCCATCTCATAGAGGTCTTTTTCCGGCGCGTCGTAGGACGCGATACCGCTTTCGGTGTCCAGAGCCATGTTGGCCTCCTTTTATCTAACCCTTCGCCGCGATGCAGAATCGCCTGCGTTACCAGATGAGATATTTGGACCTGAGCAATATTGCAATAGAATTTGCATCTATTTTGTAATTTTATGACCCAGCGGGTGCAGAAATTTCTTTTGCTGGCGCAGCATCTCCAAACTCGATATCTTCTCGTGCAGAGGCCGCGTAGTAGTTCAACAGGTCAACCCGTTGACCAGATTGGGATAATTTTCCATCCACCTGCTTCAGGATCCGCCTCTGCACGAGTTGGTCCAGAGCCTGGGTAATCACAGTGTCATCTGGATCTGCCGAAGTTCCGTCGCGTCGCATGGAATCCGAAACAATACGTCGGACGTCATCTTCCAACAATTCACCACGTTCCTGGATCAGCTTGCAGATCGCCGGCAGAGGGACAAGCGGGATAGCATCTTTGATACGGCCCATCAGGGCACGCGCCAGATCCGTCATGACGTCCCGCTCATGCTCGGTACGAAACTCCTGCAAAGAGATCGGTTTCCCATACCGCACCGACGCTAGTCCGAACCGAGTGTATCGCCCGATCAGACGGCGACCGATCTGCTTGAGAATCCAACCCGTAATCACCCCAATACGGGCGCGAAAACGCCTTTCATTCCCCAGCGCAGCCTTTGTCAGGATCGTATCTTCAAGAACCCGGTCGTAATTCAGCGCGACAGGCACAAAGACCACATCTCGTCCATCCGGTTTGGTTCCATCCAGAATATACTTCAACAGACCCAGCTTAGGACGCCCCAGAGCACCACTTAGGCTTAATCCCCCTTCAGGGAACATAGCCTGCGTTACCCCTGCTTCGGTCGCGTGACGCACATAACAGGCTAGGACCTGTCGGTAGAGCTCGCTGCCCGATCTGCGACGGATAAAGTAAGCGCCCATGGCCCGGATCAAGCGGCTGAGCGGCCAGACACGTGCCCACTCGCCCACCGCATAGGACAATGCCGAGTGCTGCGCGGCCAGATACGTGACCAAAACGTAATCCATGTTGCTGCGATGGTTCATCACAAACACAACGGTTGCGTCGTGGTCGATGTTTTTTATCGCCTCCTCATCCTGATAGCTGAGGCGCACATCGTAGAACGCATTGCTCAGCATGCGGGCGACCCGAATTGCAAAACTGAAATACGCCACCGCCGAGAAAGATGGCACGATCTCACGCGCGTAACGGCGGGCGGTTTCGAAAGCCACCGCTTCGGGGACGCCGGTTTCATGTGCATGATCCTGAACCGCTTGTCCCACTTGGGGGTCGTAAATCAGGCGCTGGATCATGTCGTGCCGCTCGGCCAGCTTGAAAGGCTGAATCGGGCGCTGCAGCCGCGTATTCAGGCGCTTCACCGCACGTTCAAGGCGACGACGAAAGAACCATCGCACGGACGGAAACAGAAAATGCGAAGCAAATGTGACCGCGGCAAACACCAGGATCAGCAAAAACAGCCAAAGCGGAAGCTCCACGGTCTCAGTCATGCGCGCACCCTGACAGCAAACGTTGCGTCCTACAATCACAAGAACTGCATATGCCGCATCGCAGCGAATTGACATATCCCGAAAATTGCGCTTTAGAAGCCTTCAAAGTAATTTTATTGCCCACCAAGGACACGAGGCCCGCTATGACGCAGACGCAGAAAGATCGCCCCTGGCTCATCCGAACCTACGCCGGTCATTCCACCGCAAAGGCGTCGAACACATTGTATCGCGGCAATCTGGCAAAGGGTCAGACCGGGCTGTCAGTGGCCTTCGATTTGCCCACTCAAACTGGCTATGACAGCGACCATACGTTGGCACGGGGCGAGGTTGGGAAAGTCGGTGTTCCTATCAGTCACTTGGGCGACATGCGGGTTCTGTTCGACCAGATTCCCCTGGAGCAGATGAATACCTCGATGACCATCAACGCAACGGCACCATGGTTGCTGGCGCTGTATATCGCCGTGGCCGAGGAGCAGGGTGCTGATGTATCCAAGCTGCAAGGGACGGTTCAGAACGACCTGATCAAGGAATATCTGAGCCGCGGTACTTACGTGTGCCCGCCGAAACCGTCGCTGAAGATGATCGCGGATGTGGCCGAGTACTGCTATACCAACGTGCCAAAATGGAACCCGATGAACGTGTGTTCCTATCACTTACAAGAAGCTGGCGCGACACCCGAACAAGAACTGGCCTATGCATTGGCAACGGCCATTGCCGTTCTGGACGAGCTGCGCCCGCGCGTACCGGCCGAAGATTTCCCCGCGCTCTGCGGTCGGATTTCGTTTTTTGTGAACGCGGGCATCCGTTTTGTCACCGAGATGTGCAAGATGCGCGCCTTCGTGGATCTTTGGGACGAGATTCTGAAAGACCGTTACGGGGTCGAAGATCCCAAGTTCCGCCGCTTCCGCTACGGCGTGCAGGTGAACTCGCTCGGCTTGACCGAGCAACAACCAGAAAACAACGTCTATCGCATCCTGATCGAGATGTTGGCCGTGACTCTGTCGAAAAAGGCCCGCGCCCGCGCGGTTCAGTTGCCTGCCTGGAACGAGGCGCTGGGTCTGCCCCGCCCATGGGATCAGCAATGGTCGATGCGGATGCAGCAGATTCTGGCCTATGAGACCGATCTTCTGGAATACGGCGATCTGTTCGACGGCAACCCCGCTGTCGACGCTAAGGTCGAAGAACTGAAAGCAGGCGCGCGCGCCGAGTTGGCAAATCTGGATTCGATGGGTGGTGCTGTCGCTTCGATCGAATACATGAAGTCCCGTCTGGTGGACTCGAACGCCGAGCGCCTGAATCGCATCGAACGTAATGAAACCGTTGTCGTCGGCGTGAACAAGTGGACCGAAGGTGAACCCTCACCGCTGCAGACCGAGGACGGCGGCATCATGGTTGTCGATCCAGCGGTCGAGCAAGAGCAGATCAGCCGTCTCAACGAATGGCGCTCCGAGCGCGATGACGCGGCCGTTACCGCGGCGTTGGCGTCATTGCGCGAAGCGGCGCAGACAGGTGCGAACGTCATGGAGCCTTCGATCGCAGCTGCCAAGGCCGGTGTCACCACTGGCGAATGGGCCGAAGAAATGCGCAAGGTTTATGGCACCTATCGTGGGCCGACCGGTGTGTCCGGGTCGGTATCGAACAAAACCGAAGGTTTGGAAGACCTGCGCGCCGCTGTGGATGCGGTCAGCGACAAGCTTGGTCGTCGTCTGAAGTTTCTGGTCGGCAAGCCAGGGTTGGACGGCCATTCAAACGGCGCGGAACAGATCGCTTTCCGCGCCCGCGATTGCGGTATGGACATCAGCTATGAAGGCATCCGTCTGACACCCGAAGAAATTGTGACCGCGGCGATGGAAGATCAGGCTCATGTGATTGGCCTTTCAATCTTGTCGGGCAGCCATATTCCTCTGGTGCAGGATGTCATGGCGCGCCTGAATACCGCCGGCTTAGACGTTCCGGTAATTGTCGGCGGGATCATCCCCGAAGATGATGCGGAAAAGCTGAGGGCAATGGGCGTCGCGCAGATCTATACCCCCAAGAACTTTGAGCTGAACGCAATAATGGGGGATATTGTTACGCTGGTTGACCCTCAAAACATTGCCGCTCAATAACAGTCGCATTACCTGTTCTTTTTCAATATCTATTCCATGGTAAATTGGGATAGATATCGCCCGTTGTTGGATTTACGGCATTGCTTTGAAAAAGCCGTAATAAAACTTGGGCTGGGAGAACACGAATGGCGATTAACCTTGAAAAAATGTCGCGCAAAGAGCTGATTGACCTGCGCGGGCAGTTAGATAAGGCATTAATAAAAGCAGAAAAACGCGAACGGCAAGAGGCTTTGAAAGCTGCAGAAAAAGCTGCGGCAGAATTCGGCTTTTCCTTGTCTGAATTGTCGGATGGCGGCATCGGATCGGGCAGTAAACCAAAAGCAAATGCCAAATATCGCAACCCATCTGAGCCAACTCAAACGTGGTCTGGACGCGGACGCAAACCGCAATGGGTTCATGACGCGCTCAATTCCGGAGCGGATATAGCCGATTTGGAAATCTGATAGGAATTAACTTTGACATGACAATTCATATTGGTGCCGAAAAAGGCGAAATTGCAGAAACGGTTCTTTTGCCCGGCGACCCATACCGGGCAAAATGGGCGGCCGAAACGTTTCTGGACGACGTAAAACAAGTCAACAATGTGCGCGGCATGTTGGGGTTCACCGGGACGTGGAAGGGCAACCGCGTAACCATTCAGGGCAGCGGGATGGGTATGCCATCGCTCTCGATCTACGTGAACGAGCTGATCCGCGATTATGGAGCCAAGACCCTGATCCGCATCGGTTCATGCGGCGGCATGCAGGATAAGGTCAATATCCGCGACGTGATCCTTGCCATGACATCGACCACGCTTAGCACGCCGTCCCGCGGGATCATGAAAGAGCTGAATTTTGCCCCGTGTGCGGATTGGGACCTGTTGCAAGCCGCCGCGACGGCTGCAGCCGCGAAGGGTACGCCGACCCATGTAGGGGGCATTTACTCGTCCGACGTTTTTTATGATGAGCGCCCCGACTTGAATGAACAGATGGTGCGTCATGGTATCTTGGGCGTCGAAATGGAAGCTGCCGAGTTGTATATTCTGGCCGCCCGCCATCAATGCAGGGCACTGGCCGTTCTCACCGTCTCGGACCACTTGCTGACCGGAGAGGCTCTGCCCTCTTCCGAGCGTGAAAGCAGCTTTGGCGATATGGTCGAGATCGCTCTGCACGCAGCCTTTCCCGCAGCATAGATTCAAGCAGGGCGAAACTGCCCTGCTTGTTTAGCGCTCTCTAAGACATATGTTCGGCGCGTCTTTACCCTCATGCTGGGCGCCGCAAAACGCGCAGACCCAGATGCCTTCCTTTCGATGTTGACGCCACCGGCAATCGCGGGACAGTGACGTCGTTCTGGACCGCCAATAAAGGTAGGCGAAAACACCGGCGGCAAGTAAAAGCAACAGAACAGGCATGGCTATCCATTGCCCATTCCGCCCATCGCATCAAGCCGCGTTCGCGTATTCAAAAAGCTCAGGTTCGCGCAGCTCTGCAGTTTCGGTGGGTTCAGGCATGTAGTAAGCCCACGCCTGTTCCAAAAGCGCCAGCGCCTCAGCTGCGTTCGATTTGTTTTCAGATTCCTGCACTTGCATCGGAGCGATCCCATTCCGGTTCCATCACTCCTCCCTGTGCGGAAAATAGGCTGTCAAGCTGCGGGGGTCACCTCATCTTTTTGCAGTCTCGCCATTCCTCATTTGCATGCAAGGCTGGCATATGGTTTTGCCAACCTTGCAGGTCATCTGATTTACGCGGTGACACAGGCATTCGCTTGGGCGGCCTGCGCTTCGCTAACCCCGTTGCCCGGAACAAACACCTCGGTGTGTTTGCCATCTTTACGGACAATCTGAGTGGTGAATTGGCCTTCAATCCCGGCTTGATTTGCGCAATCCACCTGTTTGAAAACAAGGTCCGCCCGGCTGCCACTTGACCCGCTGCATGCGGACACAACCGCAAGCGCAACGAGGGGAAAAACCTTTGTCAGCATTCTAGTCATTGAGGTACTCCGATATTTCAATACCCGCATGACACGAAAAACCCCGGGAGATTTCCATCCCAGGGTTTGTCATTTTTTGAAACTGTGATCAAACTGCCCGTTCGACCATCATCTTTTTGATTTCGGCAATCGCCTTGGCCGGGTTCAGGCCCTTGGGGCAAGTCTTGGCGCAGTTCATGATCGTGTGGCAACGATACAGTTTGAAGGGATCTTCTAACTCGTCCAGACGTTCACCCGTGGCCTCATCACGGCTGTCGATGATCCAGCGATAGGCGTGCAACAAAGCTGCGGGCCCAAGGTAGCGATCGCCATTCCACCAATAGCTGGGGCACGAGGTCGAGCAGCTTGCGCACATCACGCACTCATACAGACCATCCAGCTTTTTGCGATCTTCGATGGACTGCTTCCACTCTTTCGCGGGGCGGTTGGTCTTGGTTTCCAGCCATGGCATGATCGAGGCATGCTGAGCATAGAAATGCGTCAGGTCCGGTATCAGGTCCTTGACGACCGGCATATGCGGCAGCGGGTAAATCTTAACATCGCCCTTGATCTCATCCATACCATAGATACAGGCCAACGTGTTGATCCCGTCGATGTTCATCGCGCAGGATCCGCAAATGCCTTCGCGGCAGGACCGGCGGAAAGTCAGGGTTGGGTCAATCTCGTTCTTGATCTTGATCAGCGCGTCCAAAACCATTGGACCACAGTTGTCCATATCAACGAAATAGGTATCAACCCTAGGATTCTGACCATCATCCGGGTTCCAGCGATAGATCTGAAACTTGCGCACGTTGGTTGCGCCATCCGGCTTGGGCCAGGTTTTTCCGGTTGTGATCCGGGAATTCTTTGGCAGGGTGAGCTGTACCATTTCCGACCTCGCTAAATTCCTGCGTATTGATACACTCAGAACCGCTGAAAGCCAACCATTTAGCCTTGAAAACACCCAATAAAATTAGGCAAATTCGCCTATGCACCGGGATTTAGCAATCAGGCAAGACCCCGCAAATGATGAGCAGCATCCGGGACCCTAAATGCAAACCAAAGTCGCCAATTTCCCATACGGCACGAAGAACCCTTATCAGGATATGATGTATTCGGCTTGCAGCCCCGAATTCACTTTGTCCGCCCCACGCGAGGTTTCGTTTGCGCAATTCGCAAACCCCGATTTCAGAGCAGCACACAGGATTATTCATCTTCATTGGGATGACCGCCTGTTCCGTATCGTCGAATCCGATGACACAAGTCCGCTTTTTCAAGAAGTCAAACAAGGGCTAGAGCGCTACCGGGAAAACGGCGGGCGTCTGATTTGGACCATCCACAACCAGGCAGCGCATTCGCAGGCCGAGCTTACCGACAATTTTCGGCAGATTCGCCAGCAACTGACTCAGATGTCTGACCTGATTCATGTGCATACACCCCACGCGGCGCGTCACATGATCTCGGAATATGGTGCAGATTCAGAGAAGATTCGATTGATTCCCCATCCAAGTTACCTTGGCGTCTATGAGCCGACGGAGGTCACGCTTAACCGGTCAGCGCCCGCAAACCAACCGATCCGATTCCTGGCTTTTGGTGCAATGCGTGGAAATCGTGACCTGGACAAGCTGCATGAAGCCGCCCGCAAATTGACCAATCGCGGACATTCGTTCGAGCTATCGGTGGTCGGGAAAGTCTTTCGCTCGGGACGCAGGCTAATGCGTCGAATGCAGGTGAATCCGAATGTGACCGTGATTTCCGACCGTGTTCCGGACGACGAAATTCCCACGATTTTCTCGCAATCGCATGTCTACACCTTGCCATCAATGAACACGTTTACGTCGGGAACTGCCATGCTGGCCCAAACCTTCGGGCTTCCGATCATTGGACCGGACATTGATCCGCACAAACACACGACCCCCGAAGCCTGTCATGACCTGTTGTATCCGGCGCAGAACCCGCGCGGATTGATCCGGACGATGATGCGGGTGATGGAAATGTCAAAAGACGAACTGAACGAAAAACGCCAAGCCTGCTTGCAATTCGCTGTTGCCCGCCAACCAGCCCATATTTCTGGTCAGTTGAAGCAAGCTCTTGCAGAACTCACATAGGGAGACTGTCTCATAAAAAAGCCACCCAGCTTATGGGTGGCTTTTTTTGTGGTTTTTAAACAAATGCGTCAGAAAGTCCGCGCCTTCGGTGCGATTTTCTTGAGGCTGATTCCGCCTTCGGCTTCGGTCGTCAGCGGGTCCGCAATCACAGGACGATAGCTGAGCTCAACCTTATTACCCTCGACCCGGCTGACGGTGTGAACACGCCAGTTCTCATCATCGCGCTCGGCAAAATCCTCATGGGCATGGGCACCACGAGATTCCTTACGCGCTTCGGCTCCGACGATCGTTGCCAATGCGCTCGGCATCAGGTTGCCCAGTTCCAGCGTCTCCATCAGGTCGCTATTCCACACCAACGAGCGGTCTGTGACTTTCAGATCATCCATCTTAGCCGCAATGGCCGTCATCTTTTCGACGCCTTCGGCCATGGTCTTAGCGGTACGGAATACTGCCGCGTCAGCCTGCATGGTTTTCTGCATCTCAAGCCGCAGGTCGGCGGTCGGAATCGAACCATTGGCGTTGCGTGCCGTATCGAACCGGTCAAAAGCCTTATCGACCGACGCCTGATTCAGCACCGGATTCGCAGCCTCGGCATCTACAACCTTACCGGCCCGGATCGCGGCCGCGCGGCCAAAGACCACAAGGTCGATCAAAGAGTTCGAGCCCAAGCGGTTTGCCCCATGAACTGAGGCACAACCGGCCTCGCCCACAGCCATCAGGCCGGGAACCACGGCGGTTGGGTTATCGGCGGTGGGGTTCAGAACCTCGCCCCAATAGTTTGTGGGGATACCGCCCATGTTGTAGTGAACCGTCGGCAGAACCGGGATCGGTTCCTTGGTGACATCCACGCCCGCAAAGACGCGCGCAGATTCTGAAATGCCCGGCAAACGCTCGGCCAGCGCCTCGGCAGGCAGGTGGCTGAGGTTCAGGTGGATATGGTCGCCATTGTCACCGTGGCCACGGCCTTCGCGGATTTCCATCGTCATCGAACGGCTTACATAGTCACGGGGCGCCAGGTCTTTGTACTGGGGCGCATAGCGCTCCATAAACCGCTCGCCTTCCGAGTTGGTCAGGTATCCGCCCTCTCCTCGCGCGCCTTCGGTGATCAAGCAGCCCGAACCGTAGATGCCGGTGGGGTGGAACTGCACGAACTCCATATCCTGCAAGGCCAGGCCTGCACGGGCCACCATGCCGCCGCCGTCGCCGGTGCAGGTATGGGCCGAGGTTGCGCTGAAATAGGCGCGACCGTAACCGCCGGTCGCCAGCACAACCATCTTGGCATTGAAAACATGCATCGTGCCGTCGTCCAGCTTCCAGCAGACGACGCCCTGACACTGCCCATCGTCGGACATGATCAGGTCGATGGCGAAGTATTCGATGTAGAACTCGGCGTTGTTCTTCAGCGATTGCCCGTACAGAGTATGCAGGATCGCGTGGCCGGTCCGGTCAGCAGCCGCACAGGTGCGCTGCACTGCAGGGCCTTCGCCAAATTCGGTGGTGTGGCCACCGAACGGGCGCTGATAGATCTTACCTTCCTCGGTCCGGCTGAAAGGCACACCGTAGTGCTCCAGCTCGTACACGGCCTTGGGCGCCTCACGCGCGAGGTATTCCATTGCGTCAGTATCGCCCAGCCAGTCCGAGCCTTTGACGGTGTCGTACATGTGCCACTGCCAGTGGTCCGGACCCATATTCGACAGTGACGCGGCAATGCCGCCCTGCGCCGCCACTGTATGCGAGCGGGTCGGAAAAACCTTGGTTACACAGGCGGTGCGCAACCCTTGTTCGGCCATGCCCAGGGTGGCCCGCAGACCCGCCCCACCGGCGCCGACAACGACCACGTCATATTCGTGCGTTTCGTATTCGTATGCAGCCATTTCTTTCAGCTCCGGGAATTAGAGGGCAATGCGGGCGATGGCGAATAGGCCCGCCGCAGCCGCGCCGTAGGACAAGCAGGTGGTCAGGATGATCAGGACCTTCTCGGTCGTGCCGTGGGTATAATCCTCAAGCATCACCTGCGCCCCTTCGGCGAAGTGTTTCATGCCGATCACAAGCGTCAGTGCCGCAACAATTGCCGGGAACGGGCGCGAATAGTAGTCCAGCACCACATCATAAGGCTGCCCCAGCATGGGACCAAAGGTGAAGATGAACAGCGGAACAAGGATCAGCAATGCCACCGAGCTGACCTTCATCCGCCAGAAATGAGCTGTGCCTGCCTTGGCCGATCCAAGGCCACTGGCGCGTTTGCGGTCTGTCAGATAACGCATGTCTGGCCTCCTTTACGCAACGATGATCAGGGTCAGCAGGGTCAGGACAACCGACCCGATGACAACCGCCCAACCCAGCTTCTCCGCGACCGGCAACTCCAGCCCCTTCGCGTTGTCCCAGATCAGGTGCCGAACACCTGCCAGCGTGTGGTACCACAACCCCCACAGGGACAGAGCCATCACAAGATCACCCAAAACCGATGTCAGCCACCAATTCGCACGCTCGTATGCTTCGGGCGAGGATGCGGCGGCCAGAAACCACCATACGATCAGCAAGGCCGCCACGATCATCGCGTTCCCGGTGATACGGGTCAGAATAGAGGTGACCGAGGTCAACTGCGGGCGATAGATCGACAGATGCGGCGATAACGGGCGATTGCCCCGGTTAACATCGGCCATGGCGGCTCCTTTTCGGTTGGCTACCGAACGTTTTACTGTTTTTTGCGACTCTGTCACGTGCTGCAGATGCAAAAAAGCCTAATATTGGAGCAAAATGACGCATATTTGAGAATTGTGATCACACAAAATAATGACGTGATCACAAATGAATTCAAGTCCATCGAGTGTTAGCGCCGCGACTTCCGAATCTGCATTCACTCAGTCCAGACCTGCGGTTTGCTGCGTCACTTCCCGCAACAATTTCTTGCGAATACGTTCGGGGTAATCTTCAAACCCCGCAGCCGAGACCACAAAGGCCCCTTCGCCCACGATCACGTTTTCAAAGAAGTAGGCGGTCAGGTCTGGTTCGCTTTCTTCGATCGCAATCGCGTTCACTGTTACACCTTGGCTACGCAAAACTTCATGTATCTCGCTAGGCTCAACCCCTTCGTTAGAGGTTCCATCGCCCGAGATATCGATAAGATGCCTTTTGCAGGTGGCGACTTCGTCAAAACTCGACAGCGTCATTTCCAGGGCCTCGCCTATTGCGGTCGAGAAATTACGCCAGACGCGCGGGTCAGCAGCCACCTGATCTGCAAACAGATCCAGCGTTTCGAAACTGTCGATATTGGTCCAGGGGATTGTGATCTTCTGCCGCGAGGCGCCTGTCCATTGCACAAGCATCAAGCGGGCCTGACCACGCACCAGTGCTTCAGACACGATGGGATCGCGCAAACCTGCAGCCAACCCGTCCATCTGAATACGGTATTCCGAGGAATCAACCGATCCAGAGACATCCACTGCCAACGCCAGCGCAAGATCGCAGGCCATGGCGGGTGAAGCCAGGCAAAAACTCAAAGCTATGGATCGGAACGCGCGCATGACCGCAGCCTAGCACGAATGACGCGGGCTGCGATCACATGAATGTGGGTAGGTATCAAACAGGCATCAATGCCCAGTAGTCCAGATCAAGCAACACGTTGGGCATATAGCGCCCGTCTTCGTTTTTCAGCAGGAAGGGTTCGCCGCACTTTGTTGCGACCAAGCGTAGACGGATCGCCCCCACGCCGGGCACGCCGGTTTCGGCCTTGTCCAGAACCTCGGACCACGACTTGATCGTATCACCCGCAAAACACGGGTTGGCGTGCGCGCCGCCATTCAGGCCCACCACCATCTGCGCATTGGCCAGACCATTGAAAGACAATGCCCGCGCCATCGAGATCACGTGACCGCCATAAATCAGGCGTCCCTCCGGGCGGAAGGTCAGGTCGAAATGCACTTTGGCGGTGTTCTGCCAAAGGCGGGTGGCCAGCATATGCTCGGCCTCTTCTATTGTGACACCGTCCACGTGGTCGATCTTTTCGCCGATCTCATAATCGCCCCAGCGATGCGCCTCACCGGCTTGGGCAAAATCGTAGTTCGAGAAATTCAAACCCTGCGGAATGACCAGATCGCTTGGCTCCAACGCCTTTTTCAACTCGGGCACCACTGCGTCGGGTGCGGGGGCGGACAGGTCTGATTTGCGGACCATCACCCAGCGGACATATTCCATGACCGCCTCATCGCGCTGATTCAGGCCACGGGTGCGCACATAAACCACCCCGGTTTTGCCGTTCGAGTTCTGCTTGACCCCAATCACCTCGGATTCTGACCGCAGCGTGTCACCAGCATAGACCGGTTTCAGCCAGCGCCCCTCGGCATAGCCCAGATTGGCAACTGCATTCAGAGAGACATCCGGCACTGTCTTGCCGAACACCACATGAAACGCCGCCAGATCGTCCAACGGGCTTTGTGGCAAGCCGGATGCCCGGGCGAACTCGTCCGAGGAATAGAGCGCATGACGCGCAGGATAGAGCGCGTGATACAGCGCCCGCTCACCATCGGTAACGGTGCGCGGCACCGCGTGTTGCAGCACCTGCCCGACGGAATAGTCCTCGAAAAAGCGGCCCGGATTGGTCTTTGCCATTATTGCTGTCCCAGTTTCATATCGGGTGAATAGTCGGCCGCGACCTCTTTGGTCACAGCCTGCGCACAGCGCATCACGTTATTGGCGGCGTCAAAGGCATAAGACGGGTCGCCATACAGCTCCCACCCTTTGGCCAGAGCGTCGGACACTTTGTGGCAAAAGGCCGAGGTGTCCTCTTCCGTCAGCAGACGATAGAGTTTTGCCATTTTATTCCCCTCACGATCCGAACGGAGACGGGCCGACCAGCCCGTGAATATAGCCGATGACACCCAGCAGAACGATCGAGGCCACAAAGAACATCGCGTCTTTGCCGTAGGTTCCGGGTTCACCGGGTGTCCAGTCAGGCTCGGACTTGTTGATCACGATCACTTCGACCACGGCCCAGGCCAGCAATCCGCCGAACAGGATGATCGAGGCCAGATCGCCATTCACCAGCAGATGCGCAAAGGCCCACAGCTTGAACCCGCCCAGCATCGGATGGCGCAGCTTGTTCAGCAGGCGGCCTTTCTTGGGTGCGGGGCTCATCAGGAAGATGGCGATCAGCACCAGCAGGTTGTTGACGTGGATCAGGAATGTGGGCGGCGCCCAGACATAGATGAAATCGGTCATGCGATAACCGAAGACCATCAGCAAAATCGCCGCCACCAGCGCCAGTGCCATCGCACCTTTGCCGCCATCGCCCATGGCCGCCCGCCGTGCGGGCGCGACGCGTTTGAACAGATGTGCGGCCCACCAAAGCGCCACACCAAGGATCAGAAGAACAAAGCCCATGCTGGCTTACCCCGCTTGCAAAGCTGAAATCGCCTCTGCTTTTGCCAGAATTTCGCGGGCGGTTGCAACGTGCAGGTTCTCAACAATTTTGCCATCCACGACAGCGACGCCCTGCCCCTGCGCTTCGACCTCTTCAAAGGCCGTGATCTGACGTTGGGCCAGATCTATTTCCGCATCCGAGGGCGCATAGGCCGCGTTGGTGATTTCGACCTGAGCCGGGTGTATCAGCGTCTTGCCGTCAAAGCCCATATCGCGGCCCTGCGTACATTCTGCGGCTAGCCCCTCGTCATCCTTGAAGGCGTTATAAACGCCGTCCACGATGATCAGGCCCTCGGCCTTGGCGGCCAGCAGACACAGGCCCAGCGAGGTCATCAGCGGCAGGCGATCGGGACGGAAACGGGTCTGCAATTCCTTGGCCAGGTCATTGGTGCCCATCACAAAGCCTGCCATCAGCGGATGCGCCGCGATTTCGGCGGCGTTCAACATTCCGCGCGGTGTCTCCATCATCGCCCAGGTCGGCATATCTCCTGTGATCGCCGCCAGAGCGTCTACATCAGCGGCCGAGTTCACCTTAGGCAACAGAACCACATCGGCATCCATGTCCGGCACGGCCTCGGCATCAGCACGGCCCCATTCGGTGTCCAGCCCGTTGATGCGCACGATCTTGACCCGCGCACCGTATCCGCCAGCAGCCAGAGCGGCCTTGAGCGTTTCACGCGCGTTCTCTTTTTCATCCGCTGCGACGGCATCTTCCAGATCAAAGATGATCGCGTCGACCGGCAAGGTGCGCGCCTTGTCCAGCGCCCGATCTTTCGAGCCGGGGATATACAGAACAGAACGATAGGGGCGCTGACGGGGGTCCATTGGCCTCTCCCTTAAGAAATAAAGTTGCGCGGAATGGGGCATTTTTTGCCGGAAAGTTCAAGAGCAAAATCGCCGCATTGCAGCATAAGCGACGCAACGTGCGTTGGCTTAACCGGATTTCGGTGCCTCGCCTGCACCCTTTGGGGCAGATGGAATCGAAAGGGTGCACGGATGAAAAAGACGCTGTTCAAGATGACGATGGGGCTGGGCATCATGGTGCTGGCCGCCCAGCAGGTACAGGCCCGGAACTGCGCCCCGCGCGAAGACGTGGTCAAGCGGTTGACCGAAACCTATGGCGAGACCCGTCAGGGCATCGGCATCGCGCGCCGAGGCGCGGTGATGGAGGTCTATGCCTCGGACACAAGCGATAGTTGGACGATCACGGTGACGATGCCAGACGGAATGACCTGTCTGATCGCGTCCGGTCAGTCTTATGAGGACATGGCCGAGGCGCTGCCGCCCAACGTCTAGGTCAGCGCATCCCAGATCAGTTTGCTGCCGGTCAGGGTCAGCAGGACATAAGCGATGCCAAAGAACAGGCGCTCTGACAGCATGAAATGCGCCCGGACGCCCAACCACGCGCCAAGAATGGCGAAAGGGGTCAGTAGTAGATCCGCCAGCGCCGTGTGCCATGTGAACAGGCCCAAATAGGCGAAGGGCACGAATTTCGCTGCGTTGATGACCCAGAAAACCAGCACGGTGCTGGCCTGAAACTCGGTCTTCGTCAGGCGTTGCGACAGCAGGTATACGGCTGCGGGCGGGCCGCCGGCGTGGCTGACAAAGCTGGTGAACCCGGCCACCAGCCCCGCAAACAGCCCGGCCGAGGGTGGCAGCCGGTTGGCAAAGCCGCGAATCCAGCCCTTGCTTTGCGCCACATGCCAGACCACGAACCCGACCGAGATCCCCCCGATCAGCAGACGCAGCAAATCGTCATCTGTCACGCGATACAGCCACGCGCCCAGAGCGATACCAGGCACAGCGCCAAGGATCAGCAGGCGCGAATCCGGCCAGCTCCAGCGTTTCCAATAGGGTTTCAGCGTGGCGACGTCGATCACCATCAGGATCGGCAGCATCAGCGCCAGCGCCTGTCCCGGCGTCAGGATCAGCGCCAGAATCGACGAAGACGCGAAGGCCACGCCCGACCCGAACCCGCCCTTGGAAATGCCGGCGAAGATCACGGCCGGGATCGCCACGGCAAAAAACATCAGGTCCAGTTCGAACATTTAGTCTTCCGAATACTTCAGGAATCGCGCCCCTCGGACGGCACAAATACGGTATGCGGTTGTATGCCACGCAGCACAACCCTTGCACAAATCCGTTTTACCGACTAGCACGACCGCGATTTCTAACCCCATCGGAGATTTTCCACATGGCCAGACCCAAGATCGCGCTGATCGGCGCAGGTCAGATCGGCGGCACGCTCGCCCACCTCGCTGCAATGAAAGAACTGGGTGACGTCGTCCTGTTCGACATCGCCGAAGGCACCCCCGAAGGCAAGGCGCTGGACATCGCAGAATCCGGCCCCTCCGAAGGGTTCGACGCCAAGCTGAAGGGCACCCAGTCCTACGAAGACATCGCAGGCGCGGACGTCTGCATCGTCACCGCCGGTGTGCCCCGCAAACCGGGCATGAGCCGCGACGACCTGCTGGGCATCAACCTGAAGGTCATGAAATCCGTGGGTGAAGGCATCGCTGCCAATGCTCCGGATGCGTTCGTCATCTGCATCACCAACCCGCTGGACGCAATGGTCTGGGCGCTGCGCGAATTCTCGGGCCTGCCCCATAACAAGGTATGCGGCATGGCCGGCGTTCTGGACTCGGGCCGTTTTGCCCATTTCCTGTCGGAAGAGTTCAACGTCTCGATGCGCGACGTCACCGCGTTCGTTCTGGGTGGCCACGGCGACACCATGGTGCCGTCGGTGCGTTACTCGACCGTTGCCGGTATCCCGCTGCCCGATCTGGTTGAAATGGGCTGGACCACACAGGAGAAACTGGACGCCATCGTTCAGCGCACCCGTGACGGCGGTGCCGAAATCGTTGGACTGCTGAAAACCGGCTCGGCCTTCTATGCTCCGGCCACCTCGGCGATCGAAATGGCCGAAGCCTATCTGAAAGACCAGAAGCGCGTTCTGCCCTGTGCCGCCTATTGCAATGGCGAGCTGGGCGTAGATGGCATGTATGTCGGCGTCCCCACCGTGATCGGCGCAGGCGGCATCGAGCGTGTTGTCGACATCAAGCTCAACGAAGAAGAGCAAGCCGGTTTCGACAACTCGGTCAACGCCGTGAAGGGCCTGATCGAAGCGTGCAAGGGTATCGACAGCTCTCTGGCCTGATCCTTCCACAGCACAAAATTCAAAAAAACCGGTCCTCTTTGGGCCGGTTTTCTTTTGCAATCAAGGCTGATGTTAGACGTGTCGCCAATGTTGGCGCAAACGTCGCAAATCCTTTATTTGTTGGCACCAATGGCCATGCGCATCCAGATATCGAATCAACATACACCGCCCACAAAATTTGTGATCACACCAGAAAATACTGTGATCACAAATGCTGAAAATCTTTGCTAAAAACTGCGTCGGCGGCAAAAAAACCTTTAAACTTGTCCCCTAGACACCCCTATAACGATCTAATCGTAGTCAGACGGGACAATTTCGATGAATATTCACGAATACCAAGCCAAGGCTCTTCTTCGCAGCTATGGCGCTCCGGTCTCCGAAGGTCGCGCGGTTCTGCGCGCCGAGGAAGCCAAAACCGCAGCCGGTGAACTGGATGGCCCCCTTTGGGTTGTCAAAGCCCAAATCCACGCAGGTGGCCGCGGCAAGGGCTCGTTCAAAGAGGCCGACGCCGGTGAAAAGGGCGGTGTCCGTCTGACCAAATCGGTCGAAGAGGCCGCCGAAGAAGCCAAAAAGATGCTGGGCCGCACGCTGGTTACACATCAGACCGGCCCCGCGGGCAAGCAGGTCAACCGCATTTATATCGAGGCCGGGTCCGGCATCGAGCGTGAGTTGTATCTGGCGCTGCTGGTGGATCGCCAGACCAGCCGCATTTCCTTTGTCTGCTCGACCGAAGGCGGCATGGACATCGAAGAAGTCGCCGAGTCCACGCCCGAGAAAATCCTGTCCTTCTCGGTGGACCCTGTGACCGGCTATCAGGCCTATCACGGTCGTCGCATCGCCTTCTCGCTGGGTTTGCAAGGCGCGCAGGTCAAGCAATGCGTCAAGCTGATGGGTCAGCTGTACCAGGCCTTCGTCGAGAAGGACATGGAGATGCTGGAGATCAACCCGCTGATCGTGGCCGAAGGCGGCGACCTCAAGGTGCTGGACGCCAAGCTGGGCTTTGACGGCAACGCAGTTTACCGCCACCCCGACATCGCTGAACTGCGCGACGAGACCGAGGAAGACCCCAAAGAACTCGAAGCCTCGAAATACGACCTGAACTACATCGCGCTGGATGGTGAGATTGGGTGCATGGTGAACGGTGCCGGTCTGGCGATGGCGACCATGGACATCATAAAACTGTATGGTGCCGAGCCTGCCAACTTCCTCGATGTAGGTGGCGGAGCCACCAAAGAGAAAGTGACCGAGGCGTTCAAGATCATCACCTCGGACCCGAACGTCAAAGGCATTCTGGTCAACATCTTCGGCGGCATCATGCGCTGTGATGTGATTGCCGAAGGCGTAGTCGCCGCGGTGAAAGAGGTCGGCCTCAAGGTCCCCCTGGTCGTGCGTCTGGAAGGCACGAACGTTGAGAAGGGCAAAGAGATCATCAACACCTCTGGCCTGGACGTAATCGCAGCGGACAACCTGAAAGACGGTGCCGAGAAGATCGTGAAGGCCGTCAAAGGCTGATGTCATCCCGTTGGATGGGCTTCGGCCCATCTTTCCCAAGATTTCGGTGGGCTGAGGCCCGCCCTACAAAGGAGAACGCCAGATGGCAGTCCTCATCGACGAAAATACCAAAGTGATCTGTCAGGGCTTTACCGGCTCGCAGGGCACATTCCACTCTGAACAGGCCATTGCTTATGGCACCAAGATGGTCGGCGGCGTGACCCCCGGCAAAGGCGGGATGACCCATCTTGACCTGCCCGTGTTCAACTCGGTCCACGAGGCCAAGCATGTGACCGAAGCCAATGCCTCGGTGATCTATGTGCCACCGCCCTTCGCAGCTGACTCGATCCTCGAAGCGATTGACGCCGAGATGGAAGTGATCGTCTGCATCACCGAAGGCATCCCGGTTCTGGACATGATGAAGGTAAAGCGCGCGCTGGAAGGCTCCAAATCGCGCCTGATCGGCCCGAACTGCCCCGGTGTCATCACGCCGGATGCCTGCAAGATCGGCATCATGCCCGGCCACATCCACAAGCGCGGCTCGGTCGGCGTTGTGTCTCGTTCCGGTACCCTCACTTATGAGGCTGTCAAACAGACCACTGACGTGGGTCTGGGCCAGTCAACCTGCGTCGGCATCGGCGGCGACCCGATCAAAGGCACCGAACATATCGACGTGCTGGAATGGTTCCTGGCCGATGACGAGACCCACTCGATCATCATGATCGGTGAGATCGGTGGTTCAGCCGAAGAGGAAGCCGCACAGTTCCTGGCGGATGAAGCCAAGAAGGGCCGCAAAAAGCCGGTTGCTGGCTTCATTGCAGGCCGCACAGCTCCTCCGGGCCGCCGCATGGGCCACGCAGGCGCGATCGTCGCCGGTGGCAAAGGCGGTGCCGAGGATAAGATCGAAGCCATGCGCTCGGCCGGTATCGTCGTGGCAGAAAGCCCGGCAACGCTGGGTGAGGCCGTGCTGGAAGCGATTGGGTAAAATGGAACAGGCGCTGATCTCAGAACTGAGGGCAGCGCCCGCCCAAGGGGTGGGCAAGAAGCACCCGCCCTTTGGGGCGGGTTGGGCGATGCCCGGCGGTGCCCACCGTGCGGGTCTCTTAATTTTGCTCTCCTTTCTAGGAACATCTGTTGCATCCCAAAACTCTGGTATTGTTCCAATGGATCAATTCGTTGTTCGAGCTATTACAGGCCTCGATGGTGCCGAAACAGATTTACTAGAGAACGACAAGATCGCTTTCACCTATCTGAACATTCGAGTTGACGACGCCGAAATGCGTGCAGCGGCCGAATTATGGTGTTCACAGTTTGACGGAAAAGCGCGTTTGGTTTCAGACGTGCAAGTGGGACGTTACTACTGGTTGCTCGAACGTCGTCAAACTACGTTTGATTGCACCGGTGTAAACTAAAGAGGAGGAAGAGTTTAAATCGCCATGACCTTCTCCGATGCCATCCGCACCTGTTTCTCCAAGTTCTTCACGTTCTCTGGTCGCGCCTCGCGGCCTGAATACTGGTTCTTTTTCCTGTTCATCGTGATCTGGAGCCTCATCGCAGGTTTCATCGACCTTCAGTTTTTCACGCAAGTCGCCACGACCGAGACCGAAACGACGAAATCCGTCGCTGCCACATCGAGTCAACCGGTGCAGAGCATTGTCAGCCTAATCGTCTTCTTCCCGCATCTCGCGGTCGCATGGCGGCGAATGCATGATACCGGACGCAGCGGGCTTTATGCTCTGTTTCCGCTGCTCCTGATGGCCGGGGCCGTTGCGGTGCTGGTGTTCGGTATCGGCATGGCGTCCAGCTTCCAGCATGGCGGCAACCTGGATGTCCTGTTCACCCGCGCGACTTTACTGATTGTTATACCCACCCTTCTAATCCTGATGATCTCGCCGCTTCTGGTGCTGTGGTGGCTGACCCGCCCCAGCCAGCCAGGCACCAACAAATACGGTCCCAACCCATATGAGGTAACCCAATGACCGAGCACTCGCCCAACTCCGCCTTTCATGCCTCAAGCTTCATGCAGGGGCACAACGCCGAATACCTGGAGCAGCTTTACGCTCAATACACGCGCGACCCGAACGCGGTTGATGCGGCCTGGGCCGAGTTCTTTCGCGCCATGGGCGATGCCTCGCCGGATGTGCAGCGCGAGGCCGAGGGGCCATCCTGGGCGCGCACCGACTGGCCGCCGATGCCGGCGGATGACCTGACCGGGGCGCTCACGGGCGAGTGGGCCGAGATTGACGCCAAGGCGGCGGGCAACAAGATCAAAGATAAGGCGGCGGCCAAGGGCGTTGAGGTCAGCGAAGACCAGATCAAGCGCGCGGTGCTGGACAGCCTGCGGGCCTTGATGCTGATCCGGGCCTATCGGATTCGGGGCCATCTGGCCGCCGATCTCGACCCGCTGGGGATGCGCGCCGCAACAAACCACCCCGAGCTGGATCCAAAGACCTATGGCTTTACCGAGGCCGACATGGACCGGCCGATCTTTATCGACAACGTGCTGGGCCTGCAGATGGCCTCGATGCGGCAGATCGTTGATATCGTGAAACGCACATATTGCGGCACCTTTGCGCTGCAATACATGCATATCTCAGATCCAGAACAGGCTGCTTGGCTGAAGGAACGGATCGAAGGCTACGGCAAGGAAATTGCTTTCACCAAGGAAGGACGCAAAGCCATCCTGAACAAGATGGTCGAAGCTGAGGGCTTCGAGAAATTCCTTCACGTCAAATACATGGGCACCAAGCGGTTCGGCCTGGACGGCGGTGAGGCTCTGATCCCCGCGATGGAACAGATCATCAAGCGCGGCGGCGCGCTGGGTGTGCGTGACATTGTTATCGGGATGCCGCACCGAGGCCGTCTTAACATTCTGGCCAACGTGATGCGCAAACCCTATCGCGCGATCTTCAACGAATTCCAGGGCGGCAGCTTCAAGCCCGAGGATGTGGATGGCTCAGGCGATGTAAAATACCACCTCGGCGCCTCGAGCGACCGCGAGTTTGATGGCAACAGCGTTCACCTGTCGCTGACGGCCAACCCCTCGCACCTTGAGGCGGTGAACCCCGTCGTTCTGGGCAAGGTCCGCGCCAAACAGGATCAGTTGAAAGACAACGAGCGTACCGCTGTGATGGGCATCCTGCTGCATGGCGACGCGGCCTTTGCTGGTCAGGGTGTCGTGGCCGAAGGGTTTGGCCTGTCGGGTCTGCGCGGTCACAAAACCGGCGGCACCATGCATATCGTAGTGAACAACCAGATCGGGTTCACCACTGCGCCGCATTTCAGCCGCTCCAGCCCCTACCCCACCGATATCGCGCTGATGGTTGAGGCACCGATCTTCCACGTGAACGGTGACGACCCTGAGGCCGTGGTTCATGCCGCCAAGGTCGCGACCGAGTTCCGCCAGAAGTTCCACAAGGATGTGGTCATCGACATCTTCTGCTACCGCCGGTTTGGTCACAACGAGGGCGACGAGCCCATGTTCACCAACCCGATCATGTACAAGAAGATCAAGACACATAAGACGACCCTGTCGCTGTATACCGAGCGTCTGGTCAAAGACGGCCTGATCCCCGAAGGCGAGATCGAGGATATGAAAGCCGCCTTCCAGGCGCAGCTGAATGACGAGTTCGAAGCCGGGAAAGACTATAAGCCCAACAAGGCCGACTGGTTGGATGGGCGCTGGTCACATCTGGACAAGAATAAAGACGAATATGTCAGGGGCGATACCGCGATCACGCCAGAAACTATGGCCGAGGTCGGCACAGCCCTGACCCATGTTCCTGCGGATATTGCTTTGCACAAAACAGTGGGCCGTCTTTTGGACCACAAAAAGCAGATGTTCGACAATGGCAAAGGCTTTGACTGGGCTACGGGTGAGGCGCTGGCCTTTGGGTCGCTTTTGACCGAAGGCTATCCGGTGCGTCTGTCTGGCCAAGACGCGACACGCGGGACGTTCAGCCAACGCCATTCTGGCTTTGTCCATCAGGAAACAGAAGAGCGGTACTATCCGCTGAACAACATCCGGGCTGGTCAATCACAGTACGAGGTGATCGACTCGATGCTGTCGGAATACGCGGTGCTTGGGTTCGAATATGGCTATTCGCTGGCCGAACCCAACGCGCTGACCCTGTGGGAAGCGCAGTTTGGCGACTTTGCCAACGGCGCGCAGATCATGTTCGACCAGTTCATCAGCTCGGGCGAAAGCAAATGGCTGCGCATGTCTGGTCTGGTCACGCTGCTGCCGCACGGGTTCGAAGGGCAAGGCCCCGAACACTCGTCAGCGCGTCTGGAACGGTTCCTGCAGATGTGCGGTCAGGACAACTGGATCGTGGCAAACTGTACGACGCCTGCGAACTATTTCCACATCTTGCGCCGTCAGCTGCACCGGACCTTCCGCAAACCGCTGATCCTGGTGACGCCGAAATCGCTGTTGCGGCACAAGCTGGCCGTCAGCACGGCTGCGGATTTCACCACCGGCTCCAGCTTCCATCGGGTGCTGTGGGATGACGCGCAGCATGGCAATTCTGACACCAAGCTGGTCAAGGATGACAAGATCAAGCGAGTCGTTCTGTGTTCGGGCAAGGTCTACTATGACTTGCTGGAAGAACGGGACGCGCGCGGCATCGACGACGTCTATCTAATGCGGATCGAGCAATATTATCCTTTCCCGGCGCACTCGCTGATCAACGAGCTTGAGCGTTTCAAGGGCGCCGAGATCGTCTGGTGTCAGGAAGAGCCCAAGAACCAAGGTGCCTGGACCTTTATCGAACCCAACATCGAATGGGTTTTGACCCGGATTAAAGCCAAACATACACGGCCCCGCTATGTCGGTCGCGCCACTTCGGCCTCGCCCGCGACGGGTTTGGCCAGCCAACACAAAGCCCAACAAGAAGCGCTGGTGAACGAAGCGCTGAGCATTGAAGGAAAGTAATGATGTCCATTGAAGTTCGTGTTCCCACGCTGGGCGAGTCGGTCACTGAAGCCACGGTTGCCACATGGTTCAAAAAGCCCGGAGATGCGGTGGCAGTTGACGAAATGCTCTGCGAGCTAGAGACCGACAAGGTCACCGTCGAGGTCCCCGCCCCCGCTGCAGGTGTAATGGGTGAAATCGTCGCCGCCGAAGGTGAAACCGTTGGCGTTGACGCGCTGCTGGCCACGATCGTGGCAGGCGAAGGCGCTGCCCCCGCCCCAGCGGCGGCGGCGGCCCCTGCGGCAGACGCTCCGGCAGCATCAGGCGACAGTGTCGACGTGATGGTTCCCACGCTGGGCGAATCCGTAACCGAGGCAACCGTGTCCACATGGTTCAAACAGGTGGGCGACGCCGTCGCGCAGGACGAAATGCTGTGTGAGCTGGAAACCGACAAGGTTTCGGTCGAAGTTCCGGCCCCGGCGGCGGGCGTTCTGGCCGAAATCACCGCCCCCGAAGGCACCACGGTGGATGCCTCGGCCAAGCTGGCCGTGATCTCGGGCGCGGGTGCTGTTGCGGCTCCGGCGGCTGCTCCGGCAGCGGCGGCCCCTGCGGCTGCGGCCACCGGCAAGGATGTGTCCAACGCGCCTTCGGCTGAGAAAGCGATGGCCGAGGCCGGTCTGTCCGCAGGTCAAGTCGCAGGCACAGGCCGCGACGGTCGCATCATGAAAGAGGACGTGGCCCGCGCCGTGGCAACGGCTGCAGCACCTGCACCTGCTGCTGCTCCGGCTCCGGCCCCTGCGCCGCGTGCCCCTGTGGCCGCTGACGATGCCGCGCGCGAGGAACGGGTCAAGATGACCCGCCTGCGTCAGACCATCGCCAAACGCCTGAAAGACAGCCAAAACACCGCCGCCATGCTGACCACCTATAACGAGGTGGACATGACCGAGGTGATGGCTCTGCGCAACCAGTACAAAGACCAGTTCGAGAAGAAGCACGGTGTGCGTCTGGGCTTTATGTCCTTCTTCACCAAGGCTTGCTGCCACGCGCTGAAAGAAGTGCCCGAGGTGAATGCCGAGATCGACGGCACCGACATTGTCTACAAAAACTTCGTCCATATGGGCGTGGCCGCCGGTACGCCGACCGGTCTGGTGGTTCCGGTCATCCGCGATGCTGACAGCATGTCCTTCGCGGCGATCGAAAAAGCCATCGCCGAGAAAGGCAAACGCGCCCGTGACGGCAAGTTGTCGATGGCGGAAATGCAGGGCGGCACCTTCACCATCTCGAACGGTGGTGTTTACGGCTCTCTGATGTCCTCGCCGATCCTGAACCCCCCGCAATCGGGTATTCTGGGCATGCATAAGATTCAGGACCGCCCGATGGCGATCAATGGTCAGGTTGTGATCCGTCCGATGATGTATCTGGCGCTGTCCTATGACCACCGGATCGTCGACGGCAAAGGCGCGGTGACCTTCCTGGTGCGCGTGAAAGAGGCGTTGGAAGATCCGCGCCGCCTGCTGATGGATCTGTAATCATGGCAACACATGTTCTGTGGCAGGCCGATGTGGCCGATTTTGACGCCTGGCTGACCGTGTTCCGCGAAGATCAGCCTATGCGCAAGGCGGCAGGCATCTACGACCTGCACGTTTGGCGCGACCCCGATCAGCGCGACCACGCCATCGCGATGTTTGAGGTGCGCGATCTGGACAAGGCCCGTGCTTTTCTGGATTCGCAGGAATTGGCGATGCACCACGAACGCGGCGGCGTTGCCCATATCCAGGTGAAACTGCTGCAGCCTGTCTGACTCTGAAACAGCCCGTGTGCGGAACGATCTCGCACACGGGCACGCACATACCTGTGAACCCAGCCTGCCTTCACCCACGGCGGATGGTAATCGCAAGACCGGACTGAGATTTACAAAAGGATAAACATCATGTCTTCCGAGCTTTCGATACTTGCCCTCTATGGCCTTGTGGTCATCGTTGTGGTGCTGCTGAATGTCCTGACTGCAATGTCTCAGGTCGGGCTGATGACGCTGGGTGGCGCGCGCGATGACATGCCGCCTTTGACCGGAGTTGCCGGACGAGTGGAACGCGCACTAGCAAATTCCGTCGTGGCCATGGCCCTGTTCGCCCCTGCAGTTTTGATCCTGTCTGCCAAAAACGCCTTTACCGGTGGTACGTTGTTTGCAGCACAGATCTTTCTGCTCGCGCGGATCGCCTTTGTGCCGATCTACGCCTTTGCCATCCCCGTTCCGTTCCTGCGCACCACTGTCTGGCTGGCAGGGTTCCTGGCAACGGCTTACCTTTACCTTCAAGCGCTTTAAGGCGCGACTCGCCGCGCCCTGCACAATGGCGCGGCTCTAACACAGTTTGCCGCGATCAGGCTCTGCAACGAATACCGGATGGTAGACATGACCCCCGAAACCACAGTTCTTACCCTGGCCGCCCTGCTTTGGGCCGTTCAGTTCATCGCATATCTGGCCGTCGGCCACGGCAAGATCGACCTGAACAAAGCCATTGGCCCCCGCGACACAGAGGTTGATCGCCCCGGAGCGTCGGGCCGGATGCACCGCGCGCTCAGCAACATGACCGAGGGGCTGACCCTGTTCGCCATTGCCGCCCTTGTCATTACCGTGACAGGACAATCGACCTCATTCACCGCCACTGCCGCCTGGATTTTTCTGATCGCGCGCGTTCTTTATGTTCCGGCCTATGCGCTGGGCTGGACGCCGTGGCGCACAATCATCTGGATGGCCGGCTTTTTAGCAACTGTCGCAATGCTGCTTGCGGCGCTGTTTTAACCGTGTTTCTCAGGTTAGAATAAAACGCCTAGGGATCAGGGCGCACGCCCACACCATAGAACAACAAAGGACCATTTGAATGGCAAACTATGACGTCATCGTAATCGGAGCCGGCCCCGGCGGCTATGTCTGTGCCATCCGCTGCGCCCAGCTGGGCCTGAAAACTGCCGTTGTCGAAGGGCGTGACACGCTGGGCGGCACCTGCCTGAACGTGGGCTGCATCCCGTCCAAGGCGCTGCTGCACGCGAGCCATCAGCTGCACGAGGCCGAGCATAACTTTGCCAAGATGGGTCTCAAGGGCAAAAGCCCCTCGGTCGACTGGAAGCAGATGCAGTCCTACAAGGATGAAGTGATCGACGGCAACACCAAGGGCATCGAGTTCCTGTTCAAGAAGAACAAGATCGACTGGCTGAAAGGCTGGGGTTCGATCCCCGCTGCCGGGCAGGTCAAAGTGGGGAACGAGGTTCACACCGCCAAGAACATCATCATCGCATCCGGGTCCGAGCCGTCCTCGCTGCCCGGAGTTGAGGTGGATGAAAAAGTCGTCGTGACCTCGACCGGCGCGCTGTCGCTGGGCAAGATCCCGAAAAAGATGGTCGTGATCGGCGCGGGCGTAATCGGGCTGGAACTGGGCTCGGTCTATCAGCGTCTGGGGACCGAGGTGACGGTGATCGAATTCCTCGACGTGATTACGCCGGGCATGGACCCCGAGGTTCAAAAGACCTTCCAGCGTATCCTCAAGAAGCAGGGCCTGAAATTTGTCATGGGCGCCGCCGTGCAAAAGACCGAGGCCACCAAGACGAAGGCCAAGGTCACCTACAAGCTGCGCAAAGATGACAGCGAGCATGTGATTGAGGCTGACACCGTGCTGGTCGCCACCGGGCGCAAGCCATTCTCGGACGGTCTGGGACTGGAGGCTTTGGGCGTCGAGATGACCCAGCGCGGTCAGATCAAAGTCGGGACTGACTGGCAGACCAACGTGCCCGGCATCTATGCCATCGGCGATGTAACCGAGGGCCCGATGCTGGCCCACAAGGCCGAGGATGAGGGCATGGCCGCCGCCGAACAGGTCGCGGGCAAGCATGGCCATGTGAATTATGGAGTCATTCCGGGCGTCATCTACACCTGGCCCGAGGTCGCCAATGTCGGTGAGACCGAGGAAACCCTGAAAGCTGCAGGTCGCGCCTATAAGGTCGGCAAGTTCATGTTCATGGGCAATGGACGTGCCAAGGCGAACTTCGCCGCTGATGGGTTCGTCAAGATTCTGGCCGACAAAGAGACCGACCGCATTCTGGGCGCCCACATCATCGGCCCCGCAGCAGGTGATCTGATCCACGAGGTCTGCGTTGCAATGGAATTCGGGGCCTCAGCCGAGGATCTGGCCCTGACCTGCCACGCGCACCCGACCTATTCCGAGGCGGTACGCGAAGCGGCTCTGGCCTGCGGCGACGGTCCGATCCACAGTTAAGTTATGTGACCCCGGCAACTACTTTGCCGGGGTCAACCACGCTATCAAGTATCCCTCTAATCGGTCTGTAAACGTGCTGGCCGAGTGTAGCGCGCAGAATTTCAGCGACATCGCTTGCAAGGCAAAGGCCTGAACCCCTTCGGCCTGCAGGTCCGCCGAAATATCCTGACGCAATTGGGCGGTTTTCAACCAATCGGAAACCAGACGGAAATACCTTTCGAAACACTGCGCAATCGGGCCTATTTCAGCGATCGCCGCCGCCCCTGAATAACGCAGTATCAGATCGAACACATAGCGTTCGGACATCATAAAACTGTGTATCGGCTCCAACGCTACCACAATTTGGTGCACGTTTTGCGGGGACGATCCAGCTTCGACAGAATCAAAACACGCGCTTAGCTTTTCGCCAATCAGGATTTCCATCAAGGCGTCCTTGTCCTTGAAATGCGCAAAGAACGTGCCCTTTGCGACGCCGGCAATCTGCACCACTTCCTCAACGCGCAGAGCTTCAAACCCGCCGCTCTCAACAACTTCTGCCGCAGCAGCCAACAGGCGCGCTCGAGTTTTCAAAGTACGTTTTTGCATAAGGTTCTTTCGCACAGTTTTTGACCGTGGTCAAATTTTTTATTGACCACGGTCATTTTTGATTCTAAATAAATGACCGTGGTCACTTTTAGGAGAAATCAAATGAAACTCAAAAAGATCCTCATCCTTGATGGGCACCCGGCTGAAAACAGCCTGTCCCGGACTTTCGCACAGACCTACGCAGACGCTGCACGCGCCAAAGGACATGAAATACGGATGGTTCATCTGAGCGAACTGCAGTTCGATCACGACTTTGGCCAGGGCAATTACCAGAATTTCAAACCGTTGGAGCCGGTGTTGGAGCAGGTTTTGCAAGACGTCGAATGGAGTGATCATCTGGTTTTGACGACACCGATGTGGTGGGGTGGTCTTCCCGCCAAGCTGAAGGGATTGATAGACCGGATGTTCATCCCCGGCCGAACCTTTGACACCAGAAACACCACCCTGGCAGGCTTGCCCGCACCCTTACTTTCCGGCCGCACAGCGCGCGTGATCCTGACGTCAGACACACCTGGCTGGTTTATGCGGCTTGTCTACCGGCAGGCTCTGGTAAGACAGATCAAAGGTCAGATTCTTGGATTTGTCGGCTTTAAACCGACCCGATTCACTTATTTCGCCGGGGCGAGCCAACCCAAAGAAGGCCTCGTGGAACAATGGATCTCACATATCGCTAAGATCGGAGCAGCCGCAATTTGACATTCTGCTTACCACATCGTTTGTGCGGCGCGTGCGCCCCACTCCCGGTCATAGCGCAAGCCGCCCTCGTCTCCATCTGACGCTTCGGCCAGAAGTTCACCAACTGTGGGCAGATCGGCCGTCTCGTCCCCGTTGTTCCAGGTTCGAGCGCGCATCAAGGCGCGGGCGCATTGCGAATAGATTTCGGCGATCTGAACGACAATCACGGTGGTCGGTCGTTTACCCTGTTTTTCGAACCGAGCTACCAGATTCTCGTCAGCAGTCACTTTGGCGGTTCCGTTCACGCGCACGACGTTGTTGGAACCGGGCACCACGAACATCAGTGATACGCGAGGATCGCGGACTATGTTGCGCAGGCTATCGAGGCGATTATTTCCGCGCCAGTCCGGCATGGCAATTGTGTGCGGATCCAATTCAAGAACCACCGGGCCGTCATCCCCGCGTGGACTGCCATCTACGCCTTCGGGGCCCACAGTGCTGAGAACGCATAGGCGTGAGGCCATTATCCACTTGCGATACAATGGCGTCATCCTGTGCACCACCTTGCGCAGCGAGGGTGCCGCCGGCGTACCATACAAACCCGTTAGGGTTTCGATATCCTCAACGAAATTCATCAGGATCAAACCCCACTTCTTTCATCAACGTGTTCGAGCGATCCTCTATCACATCTTCTAGGCGTTCCAAAAATGAACCCCGTTCAACACCCGGTTCGATCCGATCAAGAAAGTCGACAATCGCCAGGCCGGGTTTACGCATGATGCCCGAGCGTGGCCAGAACACACCCGCATTTGTGGCGACAGGTACACAGGGAAAACCCAGCCCCTCGTACAGGACCGCAGTGCCCACCTTATAAGGTTTCTGCACCCCAGGCGCGACGCGCGTTCCCTGGGGATAGATGACCAATTGACCGGGTTCCGAGAATTCTTTCGCGACGTCCTTGACCATCTTTGCCACCGCCGCACCTTTTTTACCGCGGTCCACCGGAATGCACCCCAAACGACGCGCATAAACTCCGATGATCGGGGTCCACATAAGCTCTCGTTTCATGATGAACTTGGCCTGCGGCATCGCGTTGAAGATCATGATGATATCTAAGAAAGACTGGTGCTTCGCGCCTACGACAACCTCATCTACTGGCGCGGTTCCACGCACTTCGCATCGAATACCAACCATCCAACGCGCCAGCCACATAGTAGACCGCGCATAGGACTTGCACGCCTTCCGAGCCCCCTGCTTTGCAAAGATGGCGTAGGGCGCGAAGACGATACCAAGGATCAGCATCCAAACATAGATGACGATCATGAAAACCAAAGAGCGAAACCACTGAACCGCTGTTGCCATCAAGAAAGCTCCTTCAGTTTTCGGCTGGCGGCGCTCCATGTCGCCAGAAACGCGACAGTGGCCCCCAGTATCGGAATCAGGGTTGGCAGTAGCCAGCCGACCCCTTTGAAACCAAGCCCAGTCAAAAAACCACCTTCATCCGAAGCCTCGGGCAACAGCAGAACACCGGTCATACCAAGAAACATTCCAACCATCGCCCCAAAGAATGCACGATACGTGAACCGTCTGACAAACGCATTGGCGATAAACCGGTCCTGCGCCCCAACAAGACGCAGAACCTCGATGATCTGGGCATTTGCGGCAAGCGACGCATTGGCCGCCAGCGTGATCATCGCCGCTGTGGCCCCCCCGATCAGCAGGATCGAGACCCACCCCAGCCTGCGTAAGGACATCGCCGCATCGACCAGAGGCTCGCGCCATCGGGTATGATCATCCAACACCGCTCCGGGCACCTCGGCCCCCAGGCGCAGACGTAAACCTGCGGCATCCATACCGGGCTCGCCTTCGATCACTTCGATCAATTGCGGGACGGGCAGCGTGTCCAGTGGCAGATCAGAACCGAACCAAGGAGATAGCAGGGCGATTTGTTCCTCGGCCGTCAAAGCACGGGCTGACGCCACGCCAGGTGTTTGCGACAGAACGGCCAGCGCAGCCTCGGTTTGGGCCGCAAGCTGATCTGCGGGCGCGTTGATGCGCAGGGTCGCCGCCCCGGCCAGCTCGGTGGCCCAACGATCCGCCAACCGTCCCGAAGCTAGTGACAAAGCCAAGGCAAAAACGGCCAGGAACGCCATAGCGCCTGACACGAACACGGTCAGTTGCGCAGTATAGCCGGTGGGCGGGACAACACGATCAGCGCTGGTGTCCCGCTTCAACAGGTTGCGGATGGCACCGTTGCTCATAGATCCGCCCCCGCCAGTTGCACTTGTCGCTGAGAAATACGCAACACCCGTGCCTGAACCTGACTTTTGGCCGCCCGTATTAGGCTAAGGTCATGCGTAGCGATCAGCACCGTCTTACCCATCTTGTTCAACTCGACCAACAGGCGCAGCAGTCGTTGGGACATTTCCCAATCAACGTTGCCGGTGGGTTCATCTGCCAAAACGACGTCAGGAGACAGGATCACCGCACGCGCCAGTGCCGCGCGTTGGCGCTCACCCCCGGACAGTTCCGGCGGAAGCGCGTCCTTGCGGTCTCCCAAACCAACCCAGTTCAGCAGCTCCGAAAGGTCCTCTTGTTGCGCAGCTTCACCGCGCCCTGACACCATCAGCGGCAGCGCTACGTTTTCGGCAAGGGACATGTGATCCAGAAATCGGCAATCCTGATGCACTACACCAATCCGGCGGCGCAGCAGCGCCATCTGATCCCGGTCCAGCCCGGCAATGTCTTGTTCAAATGCGGACAACCGACCCGACGTCGGCAACAAAGCGCCATAGCAGAGTTTGAGCAGCGTCGTTTTCCCTGCCCCCGAGGGACCGGTCAAAAAGTGGAATGATCCGGACTGCAACCGTAAGGATACATCGCTCAGCAGGGCGCCACCACCATAAGTATAGCTGACATTTTCCAGCTCGATCACGAAAGCCCCCAGTTTGCTTACCGCTCTTCTTGCCCGAGCGTCGTTGTTGTTTCAATGCCTGCACCGGGTCGAATTGGTGACACTTAGTTGGCGAAACCGAAAACACCCTTTGCTGTCAGGTCTTAACGGAATATCATCCCTGAAAAAACTATTATCAGGCCAGTTCCCCGGCCCGGAGGCAGCATGCGTCTTACATGTCCGAATTGCAGTGCCCAGTACGAGGTTCCAGATGAGGTCATTCCCGCCGAGGGTCGGGATGTGCAGTGTTCGAACTGTGAAAAGACCTGGTTTCAAAGCAAACACCCCGTAGCCGATACGGCAGAGGTTGAGTCAAAGGTTGAGCCCGAGACCGTTCCGGTTGCTCCGCCGGTCGACGAACCGGCTCTGGCCCCTGCGCCACAAAAACCCGACGTGGCGGCTGAACAACCGGCCAAATCGGAAGACACGCAGAAATCTGTCCATGTCGATCCTGACGTTGCCAGTATTCTTAAGGAAGAGGCCGCACGCGAGGCTGATCTACGCGCAAAGGAAGCCGAAAACCTTGAGACCCAGCCCGATCTGGGCCTGGATCCTCCGCAAGCGCCCGATCCCGAGGAACGTATCAAGGAACTGACCCGCACCGAGGCAGCAAAGGATGCAGCCGAAGTCGAACCGCTACCGGATGTTGAGGCTATAAACTCGAGCCTGCGCAGCGATGAACCTGTAGCGAAGAAAAATGAGGTTCAGCCTCTGCCACGCAGCTCGGGCAGCGGCTTCAAGCGCGGCTTTGTGATCGCCATCGTCATCGGTGTTGTTTTGCTGTTGCTCTATGCCAACGCGCAGCAGATTTCCGAAGCCGTACCGCAAGCCGATCCGGTTCTGGGCAGCTATGTTTCGCTGGTCGACCAAGCCCGTTTGTGGCTCGAGGCACAGACGGGATCAGGAAGCTAATCCTGTAATCAGAACCGTTCGAGAAGCCGCTTGAGGTATTCCAATTCGATTTCGGGGCGATCCGACTCACCCGTGCGGCGGCGGATTTCGTCCAGCAACTCGCGCGCGCGGCGATAGACATCTTCGCCCTGCAACAGGCTGTCATCAGTCGAAATCGTGCCTGAAGAACCGGGGCTGCGGCCAAGCGGGTCACGATTGTTGGCTTGCATGTCGCCTTCCTGCGCGCCCTGACCCGGTTGGTTCTGTTGGTTCTGAGCAAGCGCTTCACCAAGCGAACGCATTCCCTCGCGAAGAGCTTCCATAGCTTCGGACTGGTTGTCGATTGCATCGGCCAATTCATCATTGCGCAACGCTTGCTCGGCCTCATCCATGGCGCGTCCAGCGCGTCCCAACGCATCCCGCGCGGCGTCACCCTCGGGCGTTCCTGCACCGGGCAGGTTTTGCTGTTGCCGTCCCAGCTCGTCTCTCAGGGCCTGCTGGCGATCGGCCAGCGACCCTTGGCCCTGCTGGCCCTCACCAGCCTGATCCGAACCTTGACCCTGACCCCCTTGGCCTTCGTGGCTTTCACCGCGGCCCTGACCACCATTGCGGCCCTCGTTGCCCTGGTTTTCACCGGCCTGCGCGCCGGGGTTGAACTGTTCCTGCAAATCCCGGAAAGCCTGGTCGCTGAGGCCCTGCTGCTCGCGCAGAGTCTCGGCCAGACCTTCCATGGCCTGTTGGCCTTCGGATTGCTGCCCCTGACCCTGGCCTTGGGTGACTCGCATATTTTCCATCATCTGCTGGAACTCTTCCAACGCTTGCTGCGCCTCGGCCATGCGGCCCTGTTCCATCAGCTCTTGAATGCGATCCATCATCCGTTGCAGATCGTCCTGCGTCATTTGCATGGTCTCGCCGTTCTGACCTTGCTGGTTTTCAACACCTTCGCCATTTTCCTGCGCCAGGCGCTGCAGCTGGCGCATATAGTCCTGCGTCGCCTCGCGCAGTTCTTGCATCAGCTCGGCAATTTCTTCGTCCGACGCGCCGTTCTGCATCGCTTCGGTCAGACGTTCCTGCGCGCGGCGCATACGCTCCAGCGCATCAGCCAGCGTCCCATCTTCGATCAGAACCGCCAATTCCCACAGCGATTGCGCGATCTCTTCCTGCTGTTTCGGCTTCAGATCATATTCGGTAAATGTTTCGAGCCTGCGCAAGGTCACCCGCAGGCGCAGATATGCGGTATCCGAACGAAAGAACCCCTCGGGAAGATGCGAAATGGCCCGCAACAGCTGGGCCACTCTGGGCGCGTTCTCACGCGACCACAACAGATCTCGCCGCTGCTCTATTATCGCCGCGGCCAACGGATCAAAGAACCGACGAGCTGGCAGAGCGGTCATGTAGGGTTCTGATTGCCCCTCTTGATTCGCAGCGTCACGCGCTGTCAGAGAGATTTTGACCGGAAGATGTGCCCATGGATGCTGTGAAAAATCCTCAATCAGGTCTTCGACAAAATCCGCACGATCACCGGTGATCGGCATGGGGAGCTCGACCTGAATGGATTCGCGCGACTCGGGGTCTGTTGTCAGGCCGTAACGACGATCAACCGAGGCCAGATCCAACTCAATCACGGCCGCACCGGACAAGACGCCATAATCATCGCTGGCTGCGAAGGGCAGCTTCATCTGCCCCCCGGCCTCGGCCTCGGCACTGTCGGCAACGCTGATCAGCGGCGGGGAATCGGCAATGACGTTCAACGCCCAGTCCTTGCCCGCAGGGCCTTCGATCTTCAGTTCGCCCGACCGGTCCACAACAAATTCCTGTTCGGGTTCGGTTGCAGCTTCGGTGCCAAGCGCAGTGGTCGTCTCGGTCAGGCTGTGCGCGCCGACTTCACCATAAAACCGCAGGGTGATGCGGCTGCCTTGTGGAACAGACAGTGTCGCATCGGATTGGTCCGCCAAATAAAGCGTCGGCAATCCGGTATAGCGCGGAGGTTCCACCCAGCCTTCCCAAGTCGGACCCTGCCCAGCGACGGCCGCACCGGGCGCCATCTCGGCCACCGACCCAATTCGCCAGAACGACCCGAACAAGGCAGCGACAACCAAAGCCAGCAAAGCAGAATAGCGCAACGCATAGGGGTCGCGATCTGCCAGACGCAGGTTGGGTTTGACCGGATCAGCCTGCGCCGCCCGTTGCGCCATTCGCTGCTGATGCGCATGCCACAACGCCACCGAATCCGAATCCATTGCCCCAATGGCCTGATCGTCCATCAGCGCCTGAATGGGGCGACCAGGCAGAGTCTCGTCCAAACGCGCAAGCGCCTCGGCCCGAGTCGGCAGGTGGAATCGCTGCACCCCAAACGCCAAGGCCGCCATAAGGCCAAGCACGGCCAGAGAACCGATAATCCATACTGTCTCAACTGACACCAGATCTTGCAGGCCCAGCATCAAAGCGGCCAAAACGGCCATAATACCCGAGAAAAAAGGCCAAAATGCACGCCAAACCCGTTCGGCCAGCATACCCCCATGCGTCAGCCACAGGGACAGTCTTGGGATCGGCAAGGTCTGTTTGGCCATAAAGGCGAGCCTCCGTCAGCAGGCCCGCGCGCCAATCGCGTCAAAGCCACTCGGGTATGGTATCGCGGTTTATGATTTCGTCAAAGCTTGGCCGTTCACGAATAACTGCAAATTGATCCCCATGCACCAGAACTTCGGGGATCAGAGGGCGCGTGTTGTATTCGCTGGACATCACCGCTCCGTAAGCTCCGGCACTGCGGAAAGCGACCAGATCACCAGCGGCCAGAGGCGGCATGTTGCGCTGTTTTGCGAATGTATCGCCCGTTTCACACACAGGGCCCACGATGTCATAGGGTTGCTGTTCTACTCCCGGCGCGGGTTCGTTCACGGCGACGATGTCGTGATGCGCCTCATACATCGCGGGACGGATCAGGTCGTTCATCGCACCATCAAGGATCAGGAAATCGCGGCCCTCGCCCGATTTCACATAGATCACCTTACTGACCATCAAACCCGCATTGCCCGCGATCAGACGGCCCGGTTCGATCTCAATCTCGCACCCAAGATGGCCCAGTGTTTTCTGAATCAGCGCGCCGTACTCAACCGGCAGCGGCGGCGCATCATTGGCGCGGGTGTAGGGGATGCCCAGCCCGCCTCCGAGATCAAGACGGCGGATATTGTGGCCTTCGGCGCGCAGCTGTTCGGTCAGTTCGGCGACCTTGGTATAGGCCAGCTCGAACGGTTCAAGCTCGGTCAGTTGCGAGCCGATATGGACGTCGATGCCAATCACTTCCAGCCCCGGCAGGGTGGCGGCATGGGCATAGACCTCGGAGGCACATGCGATCGGGATGCCGAACTTGTTTTCCGACTTGCCGGTGGCGATCTTCGCGTGGGTCTTGGCGTCCACATCCGGGTTCACCCGCACGGTGATCGGCGCGATCACGCCCAATTCCAAGGCGATGGCGTTGATCACTTCCATCTCGGGCTCGGATTCCACGTTGAACTGGCGAATGCCGCCGGTCAGCGCGGTGCGAATCTCATCCGCTGTTTTGCCAACGCCCGAGAATACGATCTTGTCGCCCGGCACGCCTGCGGCCTTGGCCCGCAGATATTCCCCGCCCGAGACCACATCCATTCCCGCGCCCGCCTGCGCCAACGTCTTCAGGATCGCCTGATTGCTGGCCGCCTTCATCGCATAGCAGACAAGGTGGTCCATACCGTCCAGCGCATCATCGAACAGCTTGAAATGCCGCAGCAACGTCGCTGTCGAATAGACATAGAACGGGGTTCCGACCGCAGCTGCGATCTCGGAAATCGGGACATCCTCGGCGAAAAGCGCGCCGTCGCGGTAGAGAAAGTGATCCATACCTGCGCGCTTAGACCAAAAGAGGTCTGCGGATCAATAGATTCCGCGCGACTTGCAACGTTGCCTTAGTTGGATGTCGACACACCCACCCGACCATAACCGGAAATCGAAATGCCAGAACCGCTGGGTTGGGGTTCTGGTTCTGGGCGTGGTGCATAATTCGGGTCACATGCCGTAAGCACGACAAGGGTCAGGATAAGGCCGGTCAGTTTCATTCTGCTCTCATTTGAAAAACGTTGTGCGTCAAGCAAGGCCGTCGCAGTTACAGCCCCAAAAAGACACCAAGGCCGCCTTTGCGCAGCCCAACGCCTACGCCACCATATGTACCGCTGCTTCCGACACCGATATTCGCGCTCATTGTGGGTTGGATTGGCTCGCCATCCGCTCCGCAGGCCGCAAGGCCGAAACCGGCAGCAATCAAAACCAGAACTTGCACAATCCGCATTACAGCCGCGCCTTCCATCGCTTGATCTGGGTACGAACCTGATCGGGGGCCGTACCGCCGTAGGATTGTCGCGAGTTTACCGAATTTTCGACCGTAAGGACAGAATAGACATCATCGGTAATATCGCCGTGGACCGATTGCATGTCGTCCAACGTCAGATCCGGTAGATCGCAGCCCTTGGTTTCGGCCATGGCCACAAGCGACCCGGTGACATGGTGCGCGTCGCGAAATGGCAGGCCCAGAACGCGCACCAGCCAGTCGGCCAGATCAGTTGCGGTCGAGAAGCCCGAGCCTGCTGCAGCCGCCAGACTGTCGCGATTGGCGGTCATGTCCTTAACCATCCCCTCCATCGCGGCCAGTGCCAGCATCCAGTTGTCAGCGGCGTCAAAGACCTGCTCCTTGTCTTCCTGCATGTCCTTGGAATAGGCCAGCGGTAGGCCCTTCATCACCATCATCAGCGCGGTGTTCGCGCCGTAGATCCGGCCGACCTTGGCGCGGATCAGTTCGGCCGCGTCGGGGTTTTTCTTCTGCGGCATAATTGAAGAGCCGGTCGAGAACCGATCCGACAGCGTCACAAACCGGAACTGGGCCGACGACCAGATCACCAGCTCTTCTGCAAAGCGCGACAAGTGGACCGCGCAGATCGAGGCTGTCGACAGGAATTCCAGCGCAAAATCTCGGTCGCTGACTGCATCCAACGAGTTTGCGGCGGGACGGTCAAAGCCCAATGCCTCAGCCGTCATCCGGCGGTCGATCGGGAAAGATGTACCTGCCAACGCCGCCGCACCCAGTGGGGATTCGTTCATCCGGGCACGCGCGTCGCGGACGCGGGACAGATCGCGGCCAAACATCTCGACATAGGCCATCATGTGATGGCCCCATGTGACGGGCTGCGCCGTTTGCAAGTGCGTGAATCCGGGCATGACCCAATCGGCCCCAGCCTCGGCCTGTGTCAACAGCGCTCGGATCAGGGCCAGAAGGCCGGTTTCCGCAGCGTCGAACTGATCACGCACCCAAAGTTTGAAATCGGTCGCGACTTGGTCATTGCGGCTGCGGCCTGTGTGCAAACGGCCCGCGGGTTCTCCGATGACTTCTTTCAGGCGCGCCTCGACATTCATGTGAATATCTTCCAGCGCGGTCGAAAACTGAAACGAACCCGACTGGATTTCTGACAAGACTGTGAGCAGCCCTTCCCGAATAGCCTGCGCATCACTATCACTTATGACGCCTGTGGCCGCTAACATGGCGGCATGGGCGCGCGAGCCTGCGATGTCCTGGGCTGCCATCCGCTGATCGAACCCGATCGAGGCATTGATTGCCTCCATGATCGCGTCTGGACCGGCGGCAAAGCGGCCGCCCCACATCTGGTTCGAGGATTGATCGGTCATGTAAGAAAACCCGGAGTTGATATGCGCCTATTTCGTCTGATCCCCCTTTATATGGCCCTTGCGTTAGGTGCAAATGCCGCTTTGGCCGCAGATGCCGAAACTCTGGCGCCGCTGCGCGACGGCACTCTAAAACGCCTGATCTTGCACAAGGAACCCAAGCCCAAGGCCCCCATTGAGTTCCAGTTGGAAGATGACGGCGGCACCGCAACGTTGGCTGATTACAAGGGCAAATACGTTCTGGTGAATTTCTGGGCCACGTGGTGCGCACCCTGCCGCAAGGAAATGCCACAGATTGCTGAGCTGCAGGAAGAGTTCGGCGGCGACAAGTTCGAGGTCGTGACGCTGGCCACCGGCCGCAATTCGCCCGCCGGGATCAAGAAGTTCTTCGAGGAAAACGGCATCGACAACCTGCCCCGCCATCAAGACGCGGGCTCGGCTGTGGCGCAAGAATTTGGCGTGATTGCCTTGCCGATCACTGTGATCCTTGATCCCAACGGGGATGAAATAGCCCGCCTGATCGGCGATGCCGAATGGAACTCCGACAGTGCCAAAGCAATTGTCGGCGCATTGGTGGGCGGCGAAAGCTAATCGCAGTCGACTTTGAAAATGCGGTAACCGGTCCGTACCTCGCGGGCCGGTCTTTTTCTGCGAGAGGCTTACGCAACGCCACCTTTGACACTGCCGCAAGCGACTTGCACTCTGCCCTGCGGGAGGATGGCCATGCCGCTTGGAATATTGCTGGTTCTGGTGCTCGGGGGGATCGCGGGGATCACCTTGATGATGCATCTTGCGGGCAAGTCTCGTATAACGCAGCTAACCCCGGACAGCGCAAAAGCCGCTTGGTTGCGACACGTACCCGGCGACGATGTTGTTGATGTAACAATCACCAATGACGGCCATACGGCGTTGATCCGAACACCTGCGGGCAACGGCCTTGTCTGGTCGTTCGGCGCCGACACCGTGGCGCGTCACCTTCTGGATTTTGACAGGCTTGACCGCGCCGAAGGGTTTGAAATCCGGTTTCACGATTTCGCCACACCCAAAGTTCTTATCCGTCTTGACGATTTCGAGCGCCAGCACTGGCAAAACCTGATGGAGCCCGTATGACCGACCAAGTAACCTTCCCCGACGCTGTTCAGTGGGCCGTTCCATTCTTTATCGCCGCCATTCTGGCCGAGTTCCTTTGGATCGCCGTCAAAGACAGAGGTGGCCGGTACGAGACGCGTGACGCGGTGACCTCGTTGATCATGGGTGCGGGGAATATCGCCTCGGGCCTGTTATTGGGCTTTATCGCCTATGCGTTCTTCATGTGGCTGTGGCAGGTGACGCCCTTGAACCTGGGCACCTCGATTCCGGTCATCATTCTGTGTTTTGTACTGGACGATTTCAGGTACTATTGGGTTCATCGGTTCGGTCATCGCATCCGCTGGGTCTGGGCCAGCCACGTCAATCATCACAGCTCACAGCACTACAACCTGACGACTGCGCTGCGGCAAACTTGGACTTATACTTTCACCTTCATGATGGTGGTGCGCGCGCCTCTGATCCTGTTGGGGTTCCACCCGGCTATGGTGCTGTTCGTGGGCGGACTGAACCTGATCTATCAGTTCTGGATCCACACCGAAGCGATTGGCAAAATGCCGCGCTGGTTCGAGGCGGTGATGAACACACCCAGCCACCACCGCGCCCATCATGGCCGAAATGCGCGCTATCTGGATTGCAACTATGCTGGTGTCTTCATCATCTGGGACAAGATGTTTGGTACATTTGTACCCGAGCAAGCGGATGATCGCGTCGATTTCGGGCTGGTCCATAATATCGGTACGTTTAACCCGCTTCGCGTGGCCTTCCATGAATGGGTCGGGATCTGGCGCGACGCAACGCAACCCGGCCTGAGCCTTCGTCAACGAATGGCCTATTGCTTTGCCCCGCCCGGCTACAGTCATGACGGCAGCCGTGACAACTCGGATCAGATCAAAGCCAAGCACATCGCATTGCATCCCGAAGATCGCGGAACGCCCGGATTCGAGCGTTTCCAGCCCGAAGCGCCTAATTCTGAGGCAAAACAGGCTTGAACCCGCCGACCGACCTGGGGTCGTTCCTTGAAAACCGGTCACCGTCGCCCATATCACTTTGATATGTAGCCGTCCGACAGGAGACCCGAAATGACCCGTTTAGTGACCATATCCACAGTGTTGGGTTTGACGGGTCTTGTGATCGCCATGATGACCGCTTTGAGCGGCGCAGCGTCTCCGATCGTGGCACTCGGTTTTGCCATGATGGCCCTCGGCTTTGCCGGAGCGGTGATCGGGGCGGCCATTTCGGTCGGACGGATGTCGCCGATCGCGCGCTGACGTAATCGAGCGGCATTAACCGCAAATTCACAAGTTTGTCCTGAAATCCACCCATGACCGATGACGGTAAAAGGTGGACCACGCATGACGGACAAGAAACTCGCGGATTTGCCAGAAGGGTCCGACAGCCCGTTAAATGCGGCCGTGATCTCTCGAGATGCGTCAACCGTTCAAATGGCAACCGACGCTGTGAAGCACAAACAATGTAAACTGGCTTTTCAACCCGTGATGCAGGCGAACCCTCCGCATGGTGTCGCGTTTTACGAGGGGTTCATTCGGGTTCTGGATGAAACCGGCCGGGTGATACCGGCGCGAGACTTTATGCCTCAACTGGAAAACACGCCAATTGGCCGCGAGTTGGACTGTATCGCGCTGGAAATGGGGCTGCGCGCTTTGGCCCGGAATCCGGAGATACGCATGTCCGTCAACATGTCGGCACGATCAATTGGATACAGCAGATGGTCGCGCGTCCTCGAAAGATTCCTGAAGAAAGACACCAGTATCGGAGAGCGGCTGATCCTGGAAATCTCGGAAAACTCTGCCATGACAGTTCCAGAACTGGTCATGGACTTCATGGACCGTATGCAGCCGCGCGGCGTCGCCTTTGCACTGGACGACTTTGGCGCCAGCAATTTCAGCTTTCGGCATTTCCGCGAGTTTTTGTTTGATGCAGCCAAGATTGACGGCCAGTTCATACGTGGGATCAGCGTGAATCCGGACAATCAAGCCCTGGTTCGCGCGCTTATTGCCGTCGCGCGCGAGTTCGAAATTCTGGTTATAGCCGAATCGGTCGAAACCAAAGAAGATGCAGAATTTCTGGTCGCTAACGGCGTCGATTGCCTTCAAGGTTTCTTGTTCGGCGCCCCCACGGTGTCCGCCCCTTGGAAGACAAAAAACGAAATAAAAACAGCGGGGTGAACTCCATTACCTAGCGGCACCCTACCTGAGACAAGCTGACCGTTGCTGCAGCAGCAGCATTGCGTTATTCCAATATCAGTTGGAGCGGGGGATCATGAGGCGCTCTGAACCGATAGGGACCTTTCCCTGTTGCCTGCGCCGTCACGTTTCCCACAGAACCTTGACGGTAAAGGATTGTCTTAATGACCAACGTAGTAATCGCATCCGCAGCACGCACTGGTGTCGGCAGTTTTGGCGGCTCGTTCGCAAACACACCCGCGCATGACTTGGGTACCGCCGTTCTCGAAGCCGTTGTCGAACGTGCAGGGATCGAAAAGGGCGAGGTCAGCGAGACCATTATGGGTCAGGTTCTGACAGCAGCACAGGGCCAGAACCCTGCGCGTCAGGCGCACATCAACGCGGGTCTGCCCAAAGAAAGCGCCGCATGGGTCATCAACCAGGTTTGTGGTTCGGGCCTACGGGCGGTTGCCCTGGGCGCACAGCACATCCAACTGGGAGATGCCGATATTGTCGCCGCCGGCGGTCAGGAAAACATGACCCTGTCGCCCCACGCCGCAGCACTGCGTGCCGGTCACAAGATGGGCGACATGAAATATATCGACACCATGATCCGCGACGGTCTGTGGGACGCATTTAACGGCTATCACATGGGTCAGACCGCTGAAAACGTAGCCGAGCAATGGCAAATCAGCCGCGACATGCAGGACGAATTTGCCGTCGCCAGCCAGAACAAGGCCGAAGCTGCGCAAAAGGCTGGTAAGTTCGCGGATGAGATCACGCCCTTCACCATCAAGACCCGCAAGGGCGACATCGTGATGGACAGCGACGAATATATTCGCCACGGCGCAACCATGGAGGCCATGGGCAAGCTGCGCCCTGCCTTCACCAAAGAGGGTTCGGTTACGGCGGCGAACGCATCCGGTTTGAATGACGGTGCGGCGGCGACACTTCTGATGTCGGCCGAGAATGCGGAAAAGCGCGGGATTGAGCCTCTGGCCCGCATCGCGTCCTTCGCCACTGTTGGTCTGGACCCGTCGATCATGGGCGTCGGCCCGATCTATGCCTCGCGCAAAGCGCTGGAGAAAGCGGGTTGGTCAGTTGACGATCTGGATCTGGTTGAGGCAAACGAAGCCTTCGCCGCACAGGCTTGTGCTGTGAACAAGGACATGGGTTGGGATCCGTCGATCGTGAACGTGAATGGTGGCGCCATCGCCATCGGCCACCCAATCGGTGCCTCGGGCTGCCGGGTTCTGAACACGCTGCTGTTCGAAATGAAGCGCCGTGATGCGAAAAAGGGTTTGGCGACCCTTTGCATCGGCGGCGGCATGGGCGTCGCCCTGTGCGTGGAGCGCGACTAAGCTTTTATGCACTGAACATCTAAAGGGCGCCCCGCAGGCGCCCTTTTTTGTTACAGTGGGGCTGACTCAAAGATGCGACGATATTGCCCTATGGGTTTCGACGATTCTCAACGAAACAATATTGCGCAAGATTACCTATCAAAGTAACAGCATTACCAAGACGACTTAAATTGGAGGAAGCCTAAATGGCACGTACAGCACTCGTCACCGGCGGTTCCCGCGGCATCGGCGCAGCAATTTCCAAGGCGCTGAAAGCCGAAGGATACAATGTTGCAGCCACCTATGCCGGCAACGATGAAGCGGCCGCAAAATTCACCGAGGAAACCGGCATCGCCACATACAAGTGGAACGTGGCTGATTATGACGAATCCAAAGCGGGTATCGAAAAAGTAGAGGCCGAGGTTGGCCCCATTGACATCGTGGTCGCCAACGCGGGCATCACCCGCGACGCCCCGTTCCACAAGATGACCCCGGAACAGTGGCATCAGGTGATCGACACCAACCTGACCGGCGTGTTCAACACCGTTCACCCCGTCTGGCCCGGCATGCGCGAGCGCAAATTCGGTCGCATCATCGTCATCAGCTCGATTAACGGTCAGAAGGGTCAGTTCGCACAGGTGAACTATGCGGCGACCAAGGCCGGTGATCTGGGCATCGTGAAATCACTCGCGCAGGAAGGCGCGCGAGCTGGTATCACCGCAAACGCCATCTGCCCCGGCTACATCGCGACCGAGATGGTCATGGCTGTGCCTGAGAAGGTACGCGAGTCGATCATCGGCCAAATCCCCGCAGGACGTTTGGGCGAACCCGAGGAAATCGCACGCTGCGTGGCTTTCCTGGCATCGGACGATTCGCAGTTCATCAATGGATCGACCATTTCGGCCAACGGTGCGCAGTTCTTCGTTTAATCCCTGTGCAAAACGAAAACGGGCCGGTCTTTTAAGACCGGCCCTTTTTTATCCCGTAAGAACGCGCGCTCAGCGGGAACCGAATAGCCATTTCACCAAGTCACCGATCGCGCGGGACCGTTCGAAATGGGCACGCCGAAAGGCGCGGGCGACAGAGGGGCTGGAGGTTGCCTCGATCATGGAATATCTCCTTTCAGTTCAGCGTTGTTTGACTTGAGATCAATATGAGGCTTATTTTTACGGTCGACAAACGAGCTTTCTTCTGATCTCAGTTAAGATATTCTTACCCTATGAGCGACTACCTACCGCCACTTACCGCCCTACGGGCTTTTGATGCCGCCGCGCGCCACATGTCTTTTTCCAAGGCTGCAGAAGAACTGCATGTCACGCCCGCAGCCCTGTCCTTTCAGATCAAATCGCTGGAGGAGCATCTGGGACGCCCCCTGTTTCGTCGCCTCAACCGGGCGGTGGAATTGACGGAAGCCGGGCGCGCCTTGGCCCCCGGTGCGGCAGACGGATTCGCCACGCTACAAGCCGCGTGGCAGGCGGCCCGGCGGCTGGGCAATGACACCAGCCTGACCGTTACGGCGGGCCCGGCGTTGACGGCCAAGTGGTTGGCTCCGCGGCTCTATGACTTTGCCCGTGCGCATCCAGAGATCGACCTGAAGTTCTCGGCCACACTACGTAACATGGACCTCGAGAGGGATGATGTAGATGTGGCGATCCGCTTTGGCTATGGCGGGGACGAAGGGCTGTATTCCGTCCCCGTTCGCAAGGAGTGGCTGACCCCGGTGATGACCCCGGATATGGCCGAACAATTTCCAACGCCTGAAAGCCTGCGGGAGGCCCCCTTGATCTTTGACGACTCGATTGCGTTTCTGCGGCCCCCATCTGACTGGCCCACTTGGTTTCGGGCCGTCGGGGTAGACTTCAACCCACAGCACGGCGCGCATTTTTCCAACGCGGATCATGCGATTGACGCAGCAGTTGCCGGAGTGGGCGTCGTGCTCGGCCGAAGGGCTATGATTATCAAGGATCTGGCGGAAGGCCGTTTGGTAGCCCCCTTCAAGGTCGCAATCGAGACCATGGGCCGCTTCCGGTTTCTGTGTCTTAAAGGGGCCGAAAACAGACCTCAGATTGCGGCGTTCCGCGATTGGTTCATGTCCGAGATTGAAAAGACTGCGCATTTGTCGGATGAGTTCGAAATCATTCCGGTGGAAGAGGTGCCCGCACCGTGACAAGAACGCGCGCAACAGGAATCGGCTTTGTCGCCGTCCTGCTTTGGGCCCTGCTGGCCCTCTTTACGGTTGGGTCCGCGCCCACGCCGCCTTTGCTGCTGAACGCGTTGTGCTTTTCCATCGGTGGAGCGCTGGGATTGGGTTGGACATGGGCCACAGGCGGACTGAGTCAGCTTCGAGAAATCCCGTGGACGACCTATCTGTTCGGTACAATCGGTCTTTTTGGCTATCATGCGCTGTATTTCTCGGCTTTGCGAATGGCCCCTGCCGCAGAGGCCGGGCTTATCGCCTATCTGTGGCCTCTGCTGATCGTCCTGCTCTCGGGGCTATTGCCCGGAGAATATTTGCGCATCGGCCACCTGATCGGGGCCTGCCTGGGTTTCGCCGGGGCCGCCGTGATCATCGCGGGTGGCGGTAGCAGCGGTTTCCAGGTCGAACACTTGCCCGGCTATGCACTGGCACTGCTGTGCGCTCTGACATGGTCGGGATATTCGGTGCTGTCGCGCCGCCTTGGCGACACGCCAACCAGTTCGGTGGCTGTGTTCTGTGTGGCCACGGCCATCGCCTCGGGCCTTTTGCACATCGCCGTTGAGGAGACAGTCTGGCCAGAAACCATTCTGGGTTGGGGATCGGTCATAGCTCTTGGGCTGGGGCCCGTTGGCTTGGCGTTTTATGTCTGGGATATCGGGGTCAAGCAGGGAGACATTCAAATTTTGGGCACGTCATCTTACGCGGCCCCGCTTCTGTCTACGCTTGTTCTGGTGGTTGCCGGGATCGCCGCCCCAAGCTGGGGTCTGGCGATCGCGGCCGTTTTAATCACTGGCGGCGCTTTGATCGCCGCCCGGGCCAGTATGCGTCGTTAACTCGACAATCGCTCAATCTCTTCCTTGAGCTTTAGTTTCTGTTTTTTGAGCTGAGCAATGTGAAGGTCGTCGATACCAGGCGAGCGTTGTGCTTGTTCAACTTCAAGACCGAGGTTTTCGTGCTTTTTCTTAAGTTCGGTCAGGTGTGCGCTCACGCTCATGGCGGTACTCCTCTGTTGATGTCTGAGTTTCACGTAAGAAGTTGAGCACATCGTTTCCACCCTGTCACGCTGCGGGTGCACAGAAAATATAACAAATCCGACAAAATCGGCTGGTTAATGCCTGTCACTCCTAAAATCCGGGCAACGCCACCCCATTTCGCAACACGGCGGACACCTGAGGTGTATAGCTTTCGCCATCTGCCAGATGGCGGTCCCCTGCATGCAAGATCAACGGTGCGTGCAGGCGAAACGCGGCCTTTCCAGCTTTTCGAGCCCGCAGGATCACCAGTTCAGCCTGTCGGCCCTGCCGTGCCGCCAATGGCAAGACCTCAACAGACCCCAACCGACCTTCGCAGGCGGTCAGCATGTCGGGCAGCCGGTCGGCCTTTTGGATCATGTGCAAATAGCCTTTGGGGGCAAGGCGTTTGGCCGCACAATCGATCCAGTGTTCCAGCGCGGTGTCTTCACCCAGCGCCACGCTGCGCCCCTTATCCGCCGCCGGGCTATGCGCCCCAGTACGATAATAGGGCGGGTTCGCGATAACGTGATCGAATTGACGCTGTTTCAATTCAGGCGGCAAAGCGGTCAGATCGGCCTCAAACACCTCAAGCGCGGTGCCGTTGTCAGCGGCATTCCGACGCGCCAGATCGGCATAAGCGCGTTGCAATTCGACCCCCACAGCCTGCAGGTCAGGCACCCGCGCCAGCAGGCATAAAACGGCGGCCCCAGCGCCACAGCCCAGTTCCAGAACTGTCTGACCGGGTATTGCCGGTACAGATGCGGCCAATAAAACAGGGTCTACGCCTGCGCGATAGCCCATTATGGGTTGCCACAGGCGCACACGCCCGCCCAGAAAATCGTTTCGCGTCAGGTCGGCGTCAGCAAACAGTGTCATCGACCCAAAGGGATATCATTGTCGTGCATGACACGTTCGGCGCGGGTCAGGTCATCCGCGCGCACCATCAAGCGGCGAGGGAAGATTCCAATGCCACCTTCGAGGATGCTCATATTTACGTCCATCTGAAAGCAGTCTATATCCTCGCCCTCAAGAAGGGCGGATGCAAAGGCCAGAATCGTCGGATCAGTGCTGCGCAAAAGTTCTTTCATGGGGATGGATGTAAGGGCAAGGCGGTCGCGATGTCGAGCCTTGTATCAAGGGTGTGATGAATATCGACACGGTCACAAAACCGCATGAGCGTTTGGCGGAAATCCTGACGGGCGAAATGGGCGCGGTCAACGAGTTGATCCGCACGCGCATGGCGTCAGAACACGCGCCGCGCATTCCCGAAGTCACCGCGCATCTGGTCGAGGCAGGCGGCAAACGCCTTCGCCCGATGCTGACCTTGGCGGCGGCGCGGCTGTTTGGCTATGCCGGAGATCACCACGTACGTCTGGCCGCGACGGTCGAGTTTATTCACACCGCAACCCTGCTGCATGATGATGTGGTCGACGAAAGTGCCCAGCGGCGCGGGCGGCCTACTGCGAACCTTCTGTGGGACAACAAATCCAGCGTTCTGGTCGGTGATTACCTGTTCTCCCGCAGCTTTCAGTTGATGGTTGAGACAGGATCGCTGCGGGTTCTGGATATCCTCGCCAATGCCTCGGCCACGATTGCCGAAGGCGAAGTGCTGCAAATGACTGCCGCAACCGATCTGGGCACGACCGAGGCGATTTACTTACAGGTTGTGCGCGGCAAGACGGCGGCGCTGTTCTCGGCCGCGACCGAGGTGGGCGGCGTGATCGCAGGCGCGACCGAGGAACAGGTCAAGGCGCTTTATGACTACGGCGACGCGCTGGGGATTGCGTTCCAGATTGCGGATGATCTGCTGGACTATCAAGGCGACAGCGCAGCCACCGGCAAGAATGTGGGCGACGATTTCCGCGAGCGTAAGCTAACCTTGCCAGTGATCAAAGTTGTGGCGCAGGCCACCCCCGACGAACACGCCTTCTGGGAACGCACCATCGGACGCGGTCGTCAGGAAGAGGGTGATCTGGACCACGCGCTTGGGCTGATGGCCAAGTACAGCACGCTTGAAGCAACGCGGGCGGATGCATTCGGCTGGGCGAACAAGGCTAAAGCATCGCTGGAGGCTCTGCCTGATCACGAGATCCGCACGCTGTTGTGTGATCTTGCCGACTACGTGGTCTCGCGTCTCAATTAAGCTGAGTCGCGCGGCACCACCAATCGGGATGGGCCGCACCAATCTCATAGGCGGCGAAATGCGCGTCTTTCATCGTGGGATAAAGCGCGAAACAGGTCGAACCCGACCCTGACATGCGGGCCATGAGGGCCGCTTTCGTGCCTACCAGTTCATCCAGAACGCGGGCGACCTCAGGGGCCAAGCCCGTTGTTGGCGGTTCAAGGTCGTTGCGTTGATCCTGCAACCAATCGGCGCAGGTTTCGACAGTCTCCAACTCGGGGATCTCTGCAGGCATTGGCAGATTGTCGCGGCTTTTCAATGCCGCGAACACACGCCCGGTGCGTACTTCGACGCCAGGGTTAACCAACAGGGCTGGCAGAGAGGGCAGCGAAGCGGGCGTCAGATCGTCTCCAATGCCCCGCATCCGCATGGCCCGAGCCGCGACGCAGACCGGGATATCAGCCCCCAGTGACAGGGCCACGTCGGGCGAGACTGTCCTGCCCTGCTCTGCCGCCATCCGTAGTGTCGCCGCCGCGTCTGAGGACCCGCCCCCAATGCCGCCGCCATGCGGTAGCACTTTGTTCAGGTCGATTTGTCCGGTCCAACCCGCCGCCTGTGCGGCTTTCCAAACCAGATTTCGGCTATCTGCTGGTACGCCATCGGCGTGTTCACCCGTCACTGCAATCGTCAGGGCATCGCCAGGAGTGAACTGCAGCGTGTCACCCACATCAGCAAAGACCACCAGAGAATCCAGCAGGTGATAACCATCCGCGCGGCGGCCAGTCACATGCAGGGTCAGATTGATCTTGGCGGGGGCAAACGCCTCAGCCTTCATTGGCCACTTTCAGGGGCTCGGCCCCTTCTTCGACAAGAACCGCGTCCAGCCCAATTTCCAGCTTGCGGCGAATACGGTCCGGATCGGCCTCGCCATCCGTGTCTTCGGGGTCGATGAAAGACAGAGCACGTTTCCACTGGAACTCGGCCTCGCGCGCGCGACCCACGGCCCAATAGACATCGCCCAGATGATCATTGACGACCGGATCGACAGGCATCAGCTCGACCGCATGCTCCATATGCTCGACCGCCTCGTTGTAGCGGCCTAAACGGAACAGAACCCAGCCAAGACTGTCAACAATATAGCCGCTGTCAGGGCGAGCAGCCACTGCGCGTTCGATCATATCCAGCGCCTCATCCAGCTTTTCCTGACGCTCGACCAGCGAATAACCCAGATAGTTTAACACCTGCGGCTGATCTGGATTCAGCTCAAGCGCGCGGCGGAAATCGGCTTCGGCCTGATCCCACTGCTTGAGGCGTTCGTGCGAGATGCCTCGGGCGTAGTGCAGGAACCAGTTGCCCCCCACACCCGAATCGATCAGTTCTATCGCAGTGTTGTAGGTTTCCACTGCAGCCGCGTAGTTTTCCTCGCGGCGCTGCAGATCGGCAAGCGCCACATGCACACTGGGCAGGTCAGGGCTTTTGGCGGCTAGGTTTTGCAGAACTTCGGCCGCGGCATCTGTCTTGCCCGCGCGGCCCAAAACCTCGGCGCGGCCCAGTTCAGCCGCATGGTAATCGCTGCTGGTCGCTGGCACTTTACGATAGGCTTCGACCGCAAGATCATATTGCTCAAGCCCATCCAGCAATTCAGCACTCAGCAGGATCGCGTCGACATGATCCGAGCGTAGAAAGGCCGCGAGCTGAGCATAAAGCAGGACATAGTTCTGTGCGGCTTCGCGACTGAGAGCTGCCCCGACAGAAAAGAACACTTCGGCCATGCCGTCTTGCGGAGAACCGATATGGGTAAAGGGCAAAGTCTCGCCAGCTTTCAGACGCGCCTCGTACCCTTCGATGGACGGGTCGCTTCCTGCGACAAAGACTTCATCCAAAAAAACCAACGCATCTTCGTTGCTGTCCAGCTGCGACAGCACTTCGGTACGGGCCAGTGCGGCACGTCGGGTAAAGCGCGCAATCGCGCCGTCATTGGCCGCAAAGATCGCCTCGGCCCCTTCGAAATCTCCGATCGAGGCCAGGGCCAGCGCCTTGTGGTAAAGCGCAAATTCGGTAAGCCCTTCTTGCGTGGCAACGGTATCAAACTGCTCCATCGCGTTGGTCATCGCACCTTGGCCGACATAGGCCCAACCCAACAGCAATCCGTCGACGAGCGGCCCTATGCCTTGCGTTTCCGGGTCACGGGACAGGAATTCATCCAGCTCACCCTGGGCCAGCAGGTTAACCGCAATGGCCATACGGGCCGCTTGGCTGGGTATACCGAGCTCTTCAATCGCTTGGGCGACCGGCAACGCGCGTTTTATCTGGCCCAGCGACAGCCGCGCGACCACAACGCTTTCCAGCAGCTTACCGTTCTCGGGGTCGGCACGCAGAGCTTGCGCATAGTATCGTTCGGCCGCGGAGTAATCGTTCTGGAAAATTGCCTGACGTCCGGCCAGATAGGCTCCGGATCCAGTATCCGCAAAACCCGGAAGCGAAAAGGCCGATGAAAGAAGCGCGGCAACTGCCGCGCGACGTAAGAAGGATACCACCAAAATCCTGCCCTGCCATTGTTGACTGCTATCTAAGCTAGGGCTTCGGCCGGAAAGAGGCAATGGCAGAGCCTTCACGACCCTGCCATTGCCCGTTTTTCGCTTACATGTTGGGATAATTCGGTCCGTCGCCACCCTGCGGCGTTGTCCAGGTGATGTTCTGGCTGGGATCCTTGATATCGCAGGTCTTGCAGTGAACACAGTTCTGGAAGTTGATGACGAATCGCGGACCGTTTTCATCCTCGACCATTTCGTAGACACCCGCCGGGCAATAGCGTTGCGCAGGTTCGTCGAACTTGGGCATGTTGACACTGACCGGGATTGCCGGGTCGGCCAGTTTCAAATGACAGGGCTGGCTTTCCTCGTGATTGGTGGCCGCGAAGGATACGTTGGTCAGGCGGTCGAAAGACAGCACGCCATCGGGTTTTGGATAGTCGATGGGCTTGTGCTTGCTGGCTTCCTCGGTCGCCTCGGCATCGTTCTTGCCGTGGCCAACTGTCCCGAACAACGAAAAGCCCAGCGTGTTGGTCCACATGTCCATTCCGCCTAGCATCAGCGATGCGGTCAGGCCCCATTTCGACCAGATCGGCTTGACGTTTCGCACCTTTTTCAGGTCGGAGCCGATGGCACCTTCGCGCACGTCGGTCTCGTATGCGGTCAGTTCGTCGCCCGAACGGTCGGCTTTGATGGCGTCAAAGGCGGCCTCGGCTGCGGCTTTGCCCGACAGCATCGCGTTATGGTTGCCCTTGATGCGCGGCACGTTGACCATACCCGCCGAACAGCCCAGCAGCGCCACACCCGGCGCAACCAGTTTCGGCATCGACTGATAGCCCCCTTCGGTGATCGCACGAGCGCCATAGGCCACGCGCTTGCCGCCTTTCAGCAGTTCAGCCACCATCGGATGGTGCTTGAAGCGCTGGAATTCCATGTAGGGATACAAGTGCGGGTTTTTATAGTTCAGGTGAACCACGAAACCGACATAGACCTGATTGTTTTCCAGGTGATAGATGAACGATCCGCCACCCGCGTTGCTGCCCAGAGGCCAGCCCATCGTGTGTGTGACTGAGCCTTCTTTGTGCTTGGCCGGGTCGATCTCCCAGATTTCTTTCATGCCAACGCCGTATTTCTGCGGCTCTTTGCCCGCTGACAGGTCGTATTTGGCGATAACCTCTTTGGACAGCGATCCACGCACACCTTCCGACAGGAAGACGTATTTGCCGTGCAGCTCCATCCCCGGCTCGGTGTTCGGACCATATGAGCCATCGGCTTCTAAACCAAAGACACCGGCCACCACACCTTTGACTTCGCCATTTTCACCGTAAACCAGATCGGAACAGGCCATACCGGGGAAGATTTCTACGCCCAGTTCTTCGGCCTGTTCGGCCATCCAGCGGCAAACATTGCCCATCGACACGATGTAGTTACCGTGGTTGTTCATCAGCGGCGGCATCGGCCAGTTGGGGATGCGGATCTGACCGGCCTCACCCAGCATATAGAAATTGTCTTCATGCACCTCTGTGTTCAGCGGCGCGCCCTTCTCTTTCCAGTCCGGGATCAAAGCATCCAGGCCGCAGGGATCAAGCACCGCACCAGACAGAATGTGCGCCCCGACTTCCGAGCCCTTTTCCAGAACGACAACGTTCAGATCGGCATCCAGCTGTTTCAAACGGATGGCTGCAGACAGACCGGCCGGGCCTGCGCCCACGATCACCACATCGTATTCCATCGCTTCGCGTTCAATATCGGCCATCGCGGGCTCCTTAGCTAACTTTCCGAATTGGCGCTTTGTGCACGTGCTCGGCGCAATTTTCTTTCCCTGCTGACTACATGTTCACCAAGTCCTTGGTCAATCAGAACACGGCGTAACAATGCCGCAATGCGGCAGATCACGCGTCCGGGCTGTCCCCCAGCAGGTACCTGGGGCCACTTCCCTTTGACTTGGCCCGGTCATCCGGGTTGTAAAGCGCACATTTGGGCAAGCTCAGACAGCCGCAGCCAATGCATCCATCCAGATTGTCACGCAACCGCGTCAGCGTCTCGATTCGCTGATCCAGATGCGCGCGCAGCCCGACGCTGATCTTTTGCCAGTCTTTTGGTGTTGGCGTCCGATTGCCCGGCAGGCCCGACAACACCTGCCGAATTTCCGGCAGAGACAAACCGAACTGCTGGGCGATCATGACAAAGCTCAGCCGCCGGATATCAGCGCGCTGATACCGCCGCTGCCCGCCCGCATTGCGCCACGGGGTGATCAACCCTTGCGCCTCATAGTAGCGAATGGCCGAAACCGCCAATCCCGTGCGCCGGGCCAAAGCGCCAATGGCCAGCCCCTCGGATAACGCCAACTTTTCCTCCAACAAATACCTTGACCTAAAGTTAGGTTTAGAAATTACAGTGAGTCGCGACACGCCTCAAGATGAAAAAAGGAGATCCCATGATGGCGACGCTTGAACACACCAACTTTACCGTCCGCGACCCTCAGGCCTCGGCCAAATGGATGCACGAAGTCTTTGGTTGGAAAACCCGCTGGGAAGGACCGGCCATCGCGGGCGGATATACGGTCCATGTGGGCAGCGCACACACATATTTGGCGCTTTACGCGCCCAGCGATCCCAAACCATCACAAGAAAGCAGCTATGACATCGTTGGTGGGCTTAATCATGTTGGTGTTCTGGTCGAAGATATCGACGAAACCGAAGCCCGCGTTATCAAAGCAGGATTCACGCCAACGTCGCATGCTGATTACGAACCGGGCAAAAGGTTCTATTTTGATGACGACAACGGGATCGAATTCGAGGTGATTAGCTACACGTAGGCTGTAATCCGCGTTGGCGTGATTTAGCCCCCTTGCATTTCACGCGCCATTTGGGTCAGGTACTTGACGACCCAATCATTCGCCCCGGCGCCAATCTCGTGCGGCGGGGCGACTCAATTTATGCGTGGACGACGAGAATATGGAAAAGATTCCCATGACGCCTGCGGGCAATGCCGCGCTCGAGGCGGAGCTGAAAAACCTCAAATCCGTCGAGCGCCCGGCGATCATCGAAGCCATCGCCTCGGCCCGAGAGCTGGGCGACCTGAAGGAAAACGCCGAGTATCACTCGGCGCGTGAAAAGCAGGGCTTTATCGAAGGCCGCATCAAAGAACTGGAAGGTATCTTGTCGCTGGCCGACGTGATCGACCCAGCAAAGCTGTCCGGTGCTGTGAAATTCGGCGCCAAGGTCACTTTGGTCGATGAGGACACTGACGAGGAAAAGACCTGGCAGATTGTGGGTGAATATGAGGCCAGTATCGAAAGTGGCCTGCTGAATATCAAATCTCCTATCGCCCGCGCCTTGATCGGCAAGGAAGAAGGTGACAGTGTCGAAGTCCGCACCCCTGGTGGTGTACGTTCCTATGAAATCCTGAGTATCGAGTACGCCTAAGCCAAGCGCCGACAATGTCCGAGTCCACGCCAGAGCACGAAACCGAACGGCCCACACCGATTGGTATGTATGACCGGCCAGCGGAACCCGCGTTGACCGAAATCGAAATCGCGGCCATCGTTCTCAGCCTTATCTGGCTGGTCGTGTCGGTCGTATTCCTAGTGTTGCCCGGCAAAATAGAAGGCGGCGGTTTCGTGGTAACGCTGCTGGCGGTTTTCATGCCGATTGCCATGATCTGGGTGGCAGCCACGGCACTGCGCGCCAGCCGTATCATGCGTGAAGAAAGCGCGCGGCTACAAAGTTCGATCGACGCGATTCGCAATGCATTGATCGCTCAGCAGCAGCGCGCCTCCAGCGTCTATGAGCCCAATGTGTCCAAGAAACTGGACGAAATTGTCGAGACAGCCAAAAAGACAGAAAGTACCCTGGCCACGTTTTCCACGCATCGGACTCAGCCTGTTCGGGGCAGGACCCCGAATGCAAACGGCGACCAGACCACGCTGGAACTTGGAACACAGGCCGAAGACATCGCGCCTCCGCTTGGGACGGATGTGTTCATCCGCGCCCTGAACTTCCCTGAAACGCAGGAAGACACCGAAGGGTTCAATGCCCTGAGGCTGGCGCTGAAAGACCGCAAGACCGCGCAGCTGGTGCAGGCGTCGCAGGACGTGCTGACCCTGCTCAGTCAGGAAGGCATCTACATGGATGACCTGCGCCCCGACATGGCGCGTCCGGAAATCTGGCGGCAATTTGCGCAAGGATCACGCGGGCGAGCCGTGGCTGCTTTGGGCGGCATAAGGGACCGTTCGTCACTGGCGCTGACGTCAGCCCGGATGAAGCAAGATCCCATCTTCCGCGATGCCGCGCACCACTTTCTGCGCCGGTTCGACCACATGATCATCGAGTTCGAGCCCGAGGCCAGCGATGCCGACTTGACCGCGCTTGGCGACACGCGCACCGCGCGGGCGTTCATGTTGTTGGGTCGAGTGGCTGGAACCTTCGATTAAAGATCAAAGCTGCCATAGGGGATGAACCGGACCATGTCGCCCGGTTTGATATGGCACGCGCCATCCCCAATCTCGACCAGCCCTTCAGCCCAGCTTAGCCCACTGATCCGACCTGAGCCCTCGGAGGCGAACACCTCAGCCCGGCCATCACGGATGCGGGCGCGCAGATACTCGCGGCGGCCCGGTTTCTTACGCTTTTCAAACGCGGCGGGCAGGTCAAAGCCTTGAGGGGTCGACCAACCCTCGCCCGCCATCAGGCCCAAGGCCGGGCGCGCAAAGATCAGCGTGCAAACCAAAGCGGCCACCGGGTTTCCGGGTAGGCCGAACACAGGCGTTCCGTCCCACATCCCAAGCGCCAGAGGGCGACCGGGTTTCAACGCAATCCGCCATTCCTGCATCGCCCCTGCCTGCCGCAACAGGGCCGAGACATGGTCCTCATCCCCGGCAGACGCGCCGCCACTGGTCAGGATCACATCCGCGCGTTCAGAGGCTTGGTTCAGACAAGTCCGCAACGCCTCGCGGTCGTCGGGCACCCGGCCCATATCGACCGCCTCAAACCCCATGCGTTCCAACAAGGACAACAGCATCGGACGGTTGGCATCGTAAATCTGGCCCGGACCGGCGGATTCACCGGGTTCGACCAGTTCATCCCCAGTGGACAGAACCGCCACGCGCAGCACTTTGCGCACCGGAACCTCGGCCAGACCGGTGGCCGACAACAGCGCCAGATCGGCCGGGGTCAGGCGACGTCCGGCGGGCAGAACCGCGTCGCCCTCGGCCACATCCTCGCCTGCCTTGCGGGTATTTGCGCCGCGTTTCAGCGGCCCGTGAAAAGCGATGTGGCCGTCCTGAACGGTCACGTCCTCCTCCAGAATGACTGTATCCACGCCCGCAGACAGTGCCGCCCCGGTCAACACACGCAACGCATGGCCCTCGGGCACCGTGCCATCAAACGGTATCCCAGCCGCCGCGCGCCCCGGATGCAGCGGCATGACCTGCGGGCCGTCAAGCGCGGCCCCGGCAAAGCCATAGCCATCCACCGCCGTATTGGGCTGCGGCGGGTTCGAGCGTTGGGCGATAACCTCCTGCGCCAGAATACGCCCGGTGGCCTGCGCCAAAGGCACGGTTGCCACGCCTGCAACCACGGTCAGCCGGTCGCGCAACAGGGCCAGCGCATCGTCGACCGGGGTCCAGTTCACCCCGGCGGGCAAGGCAAAACAATCGTTGCGCAGGGGTGGGGGCGCAATGTCGGGTTTGGTCATAGCCCCACCTCTCGCAAGATGAAATCGGCAATCGCCGCTGTGTCGTTCAGGTCAAAAACCGGCTGATCCACCTGCAGCGGCGTGTCGCTGGCCACGGCGCGGATCGTCGGGTTTTCGGGGGCCATCAGCGCGTTTCCGGCCTCGGCCCGGAACGCCTCGATCTTTGGATGGCCTTCTCGCTTGAACCCTTCGATCAGCACCAGATCGACCGGGGTCAGGCGAGCCAAAAGGTCGTCCATCAAAGGCTCGGGCGCGCCGCGCAGTTCTTGCATGATGGCGACACGCTGACCCGAGACCAACAGCACCTCGGACGCGCCTGCCGTGCGGTGGCGATAGCTGTCAGTACCGGGCTGATCCACATCAACGCTGTGATGCGCATGCTTAAGGGTCGAGACAGTAAACCCCCGCCCGGTGATTTCGGCCACCAGACGCTCCATCAGCCCGGTCTTGCCGGCGTTTTTCCAGCCGGTGACGCCGTAAACCCTCATGCCTGCTCCAGCAGCTGTTCGGCCCGCGCGAGATCGTCGGGCGTGTTGACGTTAAAGAACGGATCAAACGGCTCGGCGGTGAACAGCGCCTCGCGCCCGTCGTGCTGGTCGGTCCAGATCACCACCTTGCGCAAACCGTCCTGCAGCGCCGCCCGAAGATCATCGCGCAGCGCCACCGGCCAGAGGCCAAAGGTCGGGTGCCGGTTGATGCGTTTGCCCCCGCCGGATTTCAGCATTTCGTCCCCCCTGCGCGGCGTGGTGGCCAGCACGAGCGGGTGGGTCTGGCCCTGCGCAGCCTCGGTCAATCGCGTCACCAGATCACGGGGGAAAAACGGCGTGTCGGCAGCGGCGGTGATGATAGAGTCCGCGCCTTGTGTCGCCGCCCAGTCCAAGCCCGCCAGCACCCCGGCCAGAGGGCCCGCGAAGCCGTCAATCGTATCCGGCAGGATCGGCAGGTTCAGATCGGCAAACCGCTCAGGATCACCATTTGCGTTCAAGGCCAGCCCGCCCACCTGAGGCGCAAGCCGGTCGATCACATGCGCCATCAGGCTCTGCCCGCCGATGCGCAGCAGCCCTTTGTCGCCGCCACCCATCCGGGTCGCCAGTCCTCCGGCGAGGATAACTCCGAGGGGTTTGGTCATGTCGTCAGTCCTTTCACAGCGGGCCAGTTCGGCGTCCGAATAAAGATGCCGACAGCGAACAGAACCAGAAGACCAACCAACCAGTAAGACCAAACACTAGCGATCAGTAAGACCGAGAGGCATATGGCCGCGGTGTTTAGCCGGTATCGCCGCACCGCGGTTAGTGTCGGCCTGTCGAGCCCATTCAAACCAGGAAGTCCCCAAAACAACACACGCAAACGCGTCGACTTTCGCCGTTTCGGATTATCAGACGCACGAGAGGTTCCGACCAAGTCGGTCAGAGCGCCCCACTCAAGCTGATCCAGTATATCGTTGGGATAGGCCGCAAGCGCCATGTTCATCGCCAGCTCATCCGCATATTGGAATTTTATGGAATAGAGCGTTGTGACAATAAGAATCGGGAGGATCAGAAATTCTTCAAGCCCTGCGAGCATTTCAATCATCCCGCACTCTTCCTGCGATGTTTCTTATCCTCAACCGCCACGCTGGCCGGGTCGATGTCGCGCAGCAGACGGTCCTCACCCGACAGGCACACGAACCGCTGCCCGCGCATGCGACCGATCAGGGTCAGGCCGACCTCGCGCGCGATCTCGACGCCCCACGCCGTAAAACCGGACCGAGACGCCAATACCGGGATGCCCATCATCGCCGTTTTGATCACCATCTCGGACGTCAGACGGCCCGTCGTATAGAGGATCTTGTTCTCGGCCACCGCGCCTTCGGACAGCATCCAGCCCGCGATTTTGTCGACTGCGTTGTGACGACCCACGTCTTCCATATAGACCAGCGGACGATTTTCTTGGCACAGCACCGTGCCGTGGATCGCCCCGGCTTCAAGGTACAATGACGGCGTGCGGTTGATCTTGGCGGCCAAATCATACAGCCACGAGGTCCGAACCTGAACCTGTGGCAGGCGCACACCCTCGAGCCCCTCCATCATATCGCCAAAGACCGTGCCCACGGCGCAACCACTGGTGCGGGTCTTCTTCTTGAGCTTGTCTTCATACGAGGTTTCACGCGCCGTGCGCACGACCACGGTTTCCAGATCATCGTCATAGTCGACGCGGGTGATTTCGTCATCCGCCAGCAGCATCCCCTGATTGCGCAGGAACCCCAGCGCCAGATATTCGGGATAGTCGCCAATGGTCATCGCCGTCACGATTTCCTGCGAGTTGAGGAAAATGGTCAGCGGCCGCTCCTCAACCACCGAGATATGGCTGACCTCACCATTCTGGTCCACGCCCTCAACCGCGCGGGTCAGGCGGACCGCGCCGGGATCGGGGGCGATGATGTAGTCCGAAAGATCGAGTTCCGTGGCCAATTGCAACCCCTTCGTAAGACAGATACTGCTGCGGGCATCACCATAGGATTTAGCCATGGCAGACACCACATCCAAGTCTTACTTCTGGAAGGGTTTTCGCGACGGGACGCCGTTCATATTTGTGGCGATCCCCTTCGGCACCCTGTTCGGCGTCTTCGCGACCGAAGCCGGGCTGAACCTGTTGCAAACCATGACGCTGACCGCGACCGTCTTTGCCGGGGCGGCGCAGTTTGCCGCGCTGCAACTGCTGCAGGACCAGACGCCGACGGCAATCATCCTGATCTCGGCTTTGGCGGTGAACCTGCGGATGGCGATGTATTCCGCCTCGCTGACGCCCTATCTGGGGGCCGCGCCGATGTGGCAGAGGGCATTCGCGGCCTATCTGACCGTGGATCAATCCTATGCCAGCTCGATCATCCAGTTCGAAAAACAGCCCGACATGAGCGTGCCGCAGCGAATGGCCTATTTCGTGGGCTCAGTTACGCCGATCACGCCGTTGTGGATCTTGGCGACCTATCTGGGGGCAGTGCTGGGCACGCGTATTCCTGAAAGCTGGGCGCTGGATTTTGCCTTGCCGATCACCTTTCTGGCCATGATCGGGCCGATGATGCGGACCTTACCGCACGTGGTCGCGGCCCTTGTTGCCATCGTCGTGTCGCTGTTCACCGTCGGCGTCCCCTATAACCTTGGCCTGCTGATCGCCGGATGCGCGGGCATGATCGCAGGCGCTCAGGCCGAACTCATCGCTGAGCGCAGAAAGGCCCGGACATGACCCCGCCAGATCCCGTTACCGTCTGGACCATTATCATCGGACTGGCGATCGGCAGCTACGGGCTGCGCTTTGTCTTTATAGGATTGGTCGGAGACCGACCGATGCCCCCCTGGCTGCTGCGCCATCTACGCTATACAGCCGTGGCGATCATCCCTGCGCTGATTGCGCCGCTGGTGGTCTGGCCAACCGCGACCGAAGGCCAGCCGGACATACCGCGCATGTCGGCTGCGGCGGTCTCTGTGGCCGTGGGGCTTTGGACCAAGAACGTTATCGCAGCGATTTTCAGCGGGGCCGGAACCCTTTACGGATTGCTGTATCTACTGGGCTAGGGCCGTGTCCTGCTGGTTCAGCAGGGCATTGTTCGCTGCCAACCCAGCTTGCAAGTCAGCCGAGTCATTCTCGCGGTATTCCGTCGTCACCACTCCCGGTATCTGGCCGAACTGATCGGACAGTTTCACGGGGTAAAAGGTGGTGCTGATCTGCTCGAACCCCGGCACCTGCTGCAGCAGTTGCGCGGTTGAATTGGTACAAAACGCCCCCGCCACCGGGCCGGATTGTTTGGCCAGTTGCAGCGCGATTTCGGCCTGTTGCGGGGTCACTTCGATTGTCTGGACGCGGGCATAGTGCGTCTCGCGCGCGTGGCTGCTGCGATAGGCGCGCTCCACGTTGGGAGTGATGCCATACAGCACATCATCCTTGATCGGCACCACATCGGCGCGGAAAGATCCTGCGGGGTCAAAAATCACCCGCTCGCTGCCGCTGATCATCAACGAGGTATGCGCCCCCGAACCGGTGCGCGTGCTGATCATCGTATAGAGCGTCAGGGTCGACGGGCCGGGATCACTATAGGACCGGGCCGCAATCTCTGAGAAATCGGCCTGCGGACGTTGAGAGCCCACGCAGCCAGCCACCGTTGCTGCCAGAAGGCAGGCAATCACTATCCTGATCACGATGGACCCCGATTTTAAGGTTTAAGAAGCGAAAACCGCCAGGAACAGGCACAGGAAGGCAATGGCTACGACGCACCACGTGGTCGCCCTGATAAAGCCGTCAAATGTTTTTTCCTGAACTTTGATGTCCATTTCGCCGTGCTTGTATTCAGCCATGTGAAAGATTCCCAATTCGCGTGTTTGAGACGTTGGTAATCGAAAACGCGAGGGCTGTCACCACGTCATTCGCGCGCAGGGGCCGCAGATTGGAACACCGAACAGCCCGGATACCCGAAGCCCCAGCGCCACGGCAGGCCAGAACAGGGTGCGCCGCCGAATCGAACAGCCGCAAACATCGCTTCGGCTGTCACGGAATGGGCGGTGCGAATCTGGTCGGGTGCCATGTCATATCGGACGGAATACTCTTCGGCGTGCTCAGTGCCGTGCTGTTTCACGCAGGCGCGCAGCGTGTCATCCGCTGACAGGCGCGCGTCATAACTGTCTTCGGCGCGCAGGGCTGCACCCGCGTTGTGATAGGCCCGATCATGGGCCACGCAGCAGTATTCCCAGGGTGGGTGCGCTTCATACAAAGCGCGGAACTTCGGGAATGTCTCGGCCACGAACCGCCAGCTGGTCGACAACCCGCCCGAGCATCCATCAGTCTCGAATACTGTTAAATCTGCTCCCTCGCTTTGCGCGATCAGCGCGCGATGGGCGGGCAGTTCGAGGCTGCGCATGAAATCTTGCGCCGCGAGCGGGTTGGCCAGAACCGACAGGATCAGCGCCAGTTTACGGGCTTGCATCGCGCATCGCCTGTTTGTCCACGGACATGCCAAAAGTAGTTGCAAGCCACAGCAAAAGGCGCTCAGCCGGGCCCATCTCGGCCCGGATGCGCAACACCTCGTTGGCCAGCGCCGGGTCATCGGTGATCAACCCGTCTACCCCCATCGAAGCCATGGCCGACATCTGCAGCGGGTCATTCACCGTCCAGACATAGATATCCTTGCCCGCCGCCTGCACGCTGCGGACCAGCCCCGGCGTCGCCATGCCCGCATTGACGGCCACAAACTCACCTTCAAGCCCTGAAAGGTCTCCGACCGCCGTGGCGGCCAGAACACCGGCGCGCCAGTCAGGGCGCAGTTTTTCCATTTTCTGCACGGCGGGGTATTTCAGCGACATGGTGGCGATGTCGTCCTGCATCTCGAACTCTTCCACCAGCGCGGCGACGCGATTTTCCAGATCGACGTCGTGACCGTAATATTTCAACTCAATGATGACCTTGGCCTTGCCCTTTGCTGCCTCCAGAACTTGTCGCAGAGTCGGGGTGCGTTCGTCGGCGTATTCAGGATCGAACCAACTGCCGATGTCGATCTCGGCCACGTCTTCCATCGTGGCATCCCAGACCTTGGTGGGCACGCCCGCCAGTTTCATGAAATCACTGTCATGAGCCACAATCACCACGTCATCTGCCGTTTCCTGCACGTCGATCTCGACCCAATCGGCACCGTCCTCGATGGCTTTCAGAACTGCGGCCATGGTGTTTTCCGGCCGCAACGCTGCAGCCCCCCGGTGGCCGATCACCTCGGCCCGGTCGGGGGCATCGACACGGTCCAGCACCTCCTGCCCGACCCATAGCCCCGCAACCAAGGCCACCGCCGCGCCGCCAAGAGCGGCGAGAAGCGGCACGCGCAGATTGCCCGGTTCGGGATGCGGGGGCTCCGAGGTCTTGATCTCGAAAAACCCATCCAGCAGCACCGCCAGCGCGCCCAGCGCCGTTGCGGCCAGAACCAGCCCGGCCAGAGACCACAGCCCGGCTACGATCAAACTGTAGATCAGCGCCAGCTTCAGATGAGACGCCCCCTGCAGCGGCACCAGATCGAACAACAACCCCGCCACCGTCGCAATCAACGCGGCAATGACAATGCGCAGGCACAGCCAGATCGCCAGCTCAAGCTTGAGCCGCCCGCGCTTACCCTCCATCCGGGTGGCGCTGACGTTGAAGGCGCTGGCGGGGGCAACGGATTCGAACAACACCAGATGCAGGCCCAGCGCCCAGGCCGAGAGCCTGCGGATCAACACCCAAGCCATGACCAGCACCACCGCGCCGATCAGGCCCACGGCCACAAGGAAGGATGGCGGGCGGAACGTCAGGTAATAGTTGATGTCATATTCGGTCAGGGTCCACCACGCGATCACCGCCGCGACAGCGGCAAATGGCACAACCAACAGCAACACCCGCAACACGAACCGCACCGCGAAACCGAATAGAGCGGGCAGGCGCGATAGGATCAGGCCAATGGCGGAACTGCCCGCGCGCCACGGGTCACGTTCACCCATTCGCAACGAGGCTGCCATGACCGAAAAGACCAGCACCTCAGCCAATAGAAACAGGCTAAGCACCACCACAGCCGCCACGAACCCGACCGGAGACAGGATGAATGCGGCGATGGCCTGATCCGTCAGCGCGGTCTGGTTTGAGAGCGACACCGCCAGATTGACTGTAATCGCCACCCCCGGCGCGATCAGCGCAACCAGCAGCAGGCGCACGGCCAGATAGATCGGCACAAAGACACGTCGTCGCGCCCAGGCGCCGCGATAGGATGTTGTAACGGCTGAAAAAAGGCTCACCAGCGTTCCCCTTGAATGACCAACGTATTCAAGGCCGCGCAGAGGTGAATTGCAAGATGTACGCTCAGCTTTCTTCCAGATCGGCCGCCAGGCGGAACCCAATACGGTTGGCTGGCTTGTCCTCGACCGATTTGGGCAGGGCGCGCAGCATCACGTTCAGCTGGCTGACATGCTGCACCAATTGCGTCCGCGCGCCGGGCCCGTCCGAGCCATAAAAGGTGATCATATCAGGGTCGAAATAGCCCATCCCTTCGATCCGCATCACGCCTGCATCGCCACCAGTGAAACCCATGGCGACCTCGTGATCGGCATCCAGCGTTTTCTCGAAATTCTGGATATAAAGGATCAGCCGCTCATAGGCCCATTGCGCCGGGCTTTTGCTTTCAACCGGTTTTTGCAGTGTGTCGGGCAGATTTTGTGTGCCGGATTGGGCGTCAGGGTTGGCATGGACTTCGTAACAGCGGGGCAAGGCCGCCGCTTCTGCTGCCTCGGCCGAGGTTTCGATTTTGTCCATGGCATTACCCTTTGCGTTGAAACTCCCACGCCCCGTCTGCGCGCCGCGTCCGGGTCACCGCTCCAATGTGGTAAAGATGGTTCAGATGTGCAACCGACTCGACCAGAGCCAGCCCATATTCGCCATCGCCGATCTGGCGTTTGAACAGGGGCGGAAAGCACTCGGCGGCGGTTTTGGGCGTGTCCAGATAGTTTTGCAGACGCTCCAACGCACCATGGTGATTGTCGATCAGTTGCTTCATCCGCAGCGGAAGGCCAGTGAAGGGCAGCTTGTGCCCGCCCAACGCCAGGTGATCGGGGCGCGCCAACCCTTGCAGCCGCTCACAGGCCTCAAGCCATTCGGCCACCGGATCGGCCAGCGGCTCGGTCACATAAACCCCCAGATTGGGGCTGATCGAGCTTAGGATCTGATCGCCGGTGATCACCAGATTGTCGTCACGGCTCCAGAAGGTCGCGTGTTCGGGGGCGTGGCCATTGCCCATATGCACGTCCCAATCGCGCCCGCCCATTCGGATCACGCTGCCCTGCTTGATCCGGGTAAAGCCCAGCGGCATCGGATAGACCGTATCGCAGAAATTGAACGGCCGTTCGGTCATGCGTTTGGCCAAGAAATCCGCATCCATCCCGGCGCTGCGGTAATAATCCAGCGTCTCGGTCGGCCAGGTTTCCTGCACGTCCAACTGCAGCATCCGCGAAAACAGCCATGCGGTGCGGGTTGTCACCAGCTCGGCTCCGTGTTCGGACTGGAACCAACCGGCATTGCCGACATGGTCAGGATGGTGGTGTGTCACCACCACCCGTTTGACCGGCTTGCCGCCCAGCGGGCCCGCCATCAAATCAGCCCATATGCGGCGCGTCTTGTTCGAGGACAGACCGGTGTCGATCACCGTCCAACCGTCGCCATCATCCAGCGCATAGATGTTGACGTGATCCAGCGCCATGGGCAGCGGCAAGCGCATCCAAAGCACGCCTTCAGCGACCTCGGTCGCCTCGCCCGGGGCCGGAGCCTCGGGCCAGGGATAACGGATCGTCAAAGGGCTCTCGCCGTCCATCAGGCGGCCAGTTCTTCTGCGCTGAGACCGTAGACATCCTCGGCCCCGTTTTGCGCCTGCGCCAGCAGACCTGAGTATTCAGGCAGCAATGCGTTGATGTAGAAGCGCGCCAGCTTGAAGCGCGGACCTTCGGGCTCGGCCAGCGCCGCCTTCAGGTGGTAATGCGCGCCCAAAATGCGGGCGAAGGCATGCAAATAGGGCACGGCACCGGCAAAACGGTTGTTCATGTCGGCCTGCGACACCAACCACTCGGTGGCCTCGCGCAGGCTTTCGGTGGCTTCCCAGACCGGACCGGCTAGTTCCGGCATGGTTGCACGGGCCGTTTCAGCGTGATCCTCGATCTCGTCCAGAAGACGGCTGGCCGCTTCGCCGCCATCCATCATCTTGCGGGCCACAAGGTCCAGCGCCTGAATGCCGTTGGTTCCCTCATAGATCGCTGTCACGCGGACATCGCGATAGAACTGCGCCGCGCCGGTTTCCTCAATGAAGCCCATTCCACCGTGGACCTGCACGCCCTCTTCCGAGACGCGCATGCCTGTTTCGGTTCCAAACGCCTTGCTGATCGGGGTCAGCAGCGCAGCGCGCGACACCCATTCAGGATCATTGGTGGCCGTCGCCATGTCGATCGCCGCCGCATTGGCCAGCATGATCGCCCGCGCCGCAAATGTGTCGGCACGCATGCTCATCAGCATCCGGCGCACATCGGCGTGGTCGATGATGGTGCCAGAAGGCGTCTTGCCCTGCTTGCGTTCCAACGCATAGGCCAATGCGTGCTGATAGGCACCTTCAGCAACGCCAACGCCCTGACCACCCACGCCCAGACGCGCGTTGTTCATCATGGTAAACATCGCGGCCATACCGCCGTGTTCCTTGCCCACAAGCCAGCCTTTGGCACCGTCATACTGCATCACGCAGGTCGGCGAGCCGTGAAGGCCCATCTTGTGTTCCAGCGAAACCACTTTCAGGTCATTCGCCACTCCGGGATTGCCGTTTTCGTCCGGTAGGTATTTGGGAACCAGGAACAGCGAAATCCCCTTGGTTCCAGGCACGCCATCGGGCAGACGCGCCAGAACAAGGTGGCAGACGTTTTCCGCAAAGTCGTTGTCCCCCCAAGAGATGTAGATTTTTTGGCCCGACACCGCATAGGTACCATCGCCATTGGGTTCCGCTTTTGATGTCAGCGCACCCACATCCGAACCGGCCTGCGGTTCGGTCAGGTTCATGGTGCCTGACCACTCGCCTGCGATCATCTTGGGCAGGTACAGCTCTTTCAGCGCATCACTGGCGTGGTGTTCCAACGCTTCGATCTGGCCCTGCGTCATCAGCGGGGCCAATTGCAGTGACAGACAGGCCGCTGACATCATCTCGTTTACGGCGGTTGTCAGAGTCATCGGCAGGCCCATGCCACCATATTCGGGATCCGCGCTCATGCCGATCCAGCCGCCTTCGGCAATCGCTTTCCAGCCGTCGCCATAACCCGGTGAGGTGCGCAGAACACCGTTCTCCAGCCGCGCCGGCTCCAGATCGCCGGGGCGTTGCAGCGGGGCCATGACCTCTTCGCACATCTTTCCAGCTTCGGTCAGAATCGCGCTGACCACGTCTTCGCTGGCTTCCGAAAACTTGTCAGTGGCGGCGATCTGTCCGAAATCGACCGCATGGCGGAACAGGAATTCGTAGTCAGAGACTGGTGCGCGATATGGCATGGCTTCACCTCGGGGCTGTATAAAGGTCTGCAACGGCGGGGTTGGAAAACCCAGCGCCCACCGTTATTCATCTGGATTTGGACGATTACGTACCTGTCCCCATGATACAAGCAATCAAAACGCGGCGTCACCACCCATGATCCCCAACGGAACACTCGAACTGTTCGCCGACCCGGCCGGAATTGAGCAGGCAGCGGACCTGCTGCGGCAAGGACAGCTTGTCGCTTTCCCGACCGAAACAGTCTACGGGCTGGGCGGCGATGCCCGCAACGGAGAGGCCGTGGCCCGCATTTATGCAGCCAAAGGCCGCCCCAGTTTCAACCCATTGATCGCGCATGTCGCATCGGTCGACGCCGCAAAACGATTTGTGACATGGTCAGATCAGGCACAGGTTCTGGCAGATGCTTTTTGGCCCGGCCCGCTGACTTTGGTTTTGCCATTGCGCGCTTACCATCAAGTGTCGTCTCTGGTGACCGCTGGCCTCGATACGCTGGCCGTTCGCGTTCCGGCCCATCCTACGGCACACGCTATTCTTGAAGCCTTTGACGGGCCCGTTGCGGCGCCGTCAGCGAACCCGTCAGGGCAAATCAGCCCGACAACCGCTGATCACGTGCGGACCAGGTTGGACGGACGCATTGCCGCTATCATGAACGACGGTCCGTGCGGGGTCGGTCTGGAATCGACGATCGTTGGACTGGCCGGTGAGCCAACCTTGCTACGCCCCGGCGGCGTCGCGCTGGAAGAGATCGAGAGCACCCTGAACACCCGCCTCCATCTACATCAAACCGGAGATCTGCTGACAGCACCCGGCCAGTTACTATCCCACTACGCGCCCGATGCCCCGGTTCGCTTGAATGCTGACGCCACTCAGGGGGACGAGGTGCTGTTGGGTTTTGGGTCTGTTCCTTGCGACCTCAACCTGTCGGCTAAAGGCAATTTGGTCGAAGCCGCCGCTAACCTGTTTGCAGCGCTGCACCAGTTGAATACCACCGGTCGACCGATTGCGGTTTCGCCAATCCCGGATCACGGCCTTGGGGCAGCAATCAATGACCGCCTGCGCCGCGCCGCTGCACCGCGCGATCGCTGATCAGGCACGCCCGGCGCTGGCCGACAAAGTCAACGGATCAACACCCAAAGTGGCAAGCGCGGCCTCCCATTTCTCGTCATCGGGGACGTCGAACACCAGTTTCGAGGACGCATCCGTGGTCAGCCAGCCATTCATGGCGATCTCATCCTCAAGCTGGCCCGGACCCCAGCCGGAATAGCCCAGCGCCAATGTCGAATTGAGTGGACCACGACCCGAGGCCAGATCTTCAAGGACGTCCAATGTCGCGGTCATGCTGAAATCATCCGAAATTTTCATCGAATGAAGATTCGCATCATAGTCTGAACTGTGCAGAACAAAGCCGCGCGACATCTCGACCGGCCCACCAAAATGTACGAGGCGTTCGCCCACGACAGGGATTCGGCAGGCGATGTTGAGCTGCCCAAGCAAAGTCTTGATCCGCAGGTCTGACGGCTTGTTGATGATCAGACCCATCGCCCCATCATCTCCGTGGCTGCACATATATACCACCGAATGATCGAAGCGCGGATCGCCCATACCCGGCATCGCAATCAACAGTTTTCCGGTCAGGTCCATAAGATGGCATCTCTTGCTTGGTGCCCTTCAACAATGGCCCCGAGCGGCGGCGATTGGCAAGAGATCAGCGCAGATTTCCGCAGATTTCATTCGAGTGACCTGAACGTGACTTGGAATCTGCGTCGGGACCGCGCATTTATAGGTTATGAACGTACATATGACAGTCTCAGCGGTCGCATTGACCTTCGCCCTTGGATTTGTTGCCCCGGCATTCGCTCAGGTGACTGGTACCGTGGCAGAATTGGATATTCTCGACGGTGGTCGCACCACGCAGGGAACCTATATGACAGCCGTGCGGGTGACGTTGGATGATGGGTGGAAAACCTATTGGCGCGCGCCCGGTGATGCAGGCATTCCACCGCATTTCGACTGGAACAGTTCGGACAATGTTGGGAACGTTTCGATTACCTGGCCGACCCCTGAAGTCTTTGTCCAGAATGGACTGCAATCCATCGGGTACGAAGACCAGCTTGTTCTGCCGGTTGAGATTACACCGAAGAATCCCAGCCAACCTGTGCACCTTAAAGGTACGATGGATCTTGGCGTGTGCAAGGAAGTCTGCATCCCGGCACAACTGGACTTCGATCACAAGCTGAACGCCGATGCCGGGCGCAACCCGGCAATTGCCGCAGCGCTCGCGCAGCGCCCCTATTCCGCAAAAGAGGCAAGGGTCGCTCAGGCCAGCTGCCGCCTGACACCGACATCGGACGGGATGCAGATCGAAGCTCGGGTGACGATGCCCTCGGCTGGCGGTCAGGAACTGGCAGTGATTGAGCCCGGCAATCCCACTCTTTGGGCATCACAACCCGACACTGAGCGCCAGGGTGACACGCTTGTTGCCACGTCCGAAGTGATCAGCGCATCCGGGGCGCCCTTTGCGTTGGAGCGGTCCGAGATCAGGATCACCGTTCTGGGCGCAAATCACGCGGTTGACATCAAAGGGTGCAGCGCAGGCTGATCCCGATGGTTCAAACGCCAAAAATCGGGGCACTGGCCGTCGTCATACACGACGCGCAGGTTCTGCTTGTGCAACGCAGCAAACAGCCAGACGCCGGATTGTGGGGCTTTCCCGGGGGTCATGTGGAATGGGGCGAAACGGTTCTGCAAGCCGCACAACGCGAATTGCATGAGGAAACCTCGGTCACGGCGAAGCCTCTGCATTATCTGGACAATCTGGATCTGTTGCGACGGGACTCGCACGGTGCTGTAGTGTCGCATTATCTTTTGGTTGGTGTGGTGTGCGCATACCAGTCCGGGCAGCCTGTTGCAGGCGACGATGCGTTGGATGCGCGTTGGTTTCCCTTGGAACAGATACGGCGCGGTGACCTGCCCATGAGCAATCGGGTCAATGATCTATTGGCGACGGCGCTGCGCCGAAACTAGGCCGAGCGGGCCTTGAGACGTGCGAAAAACAGGCCAGACGCGGCGATGCTGAGCACAAGAATGACAACCGCTCCCGCAACAAATGCGCCCAGCCCCATTTGCAGAGCTACGAGGCCGTCCGCAGACCCATAAAGCCCAGATAATATACCCAAAGGCGCACCCGTAATGACCGGGAGCACCATGGTTATGCCGAACCAGACCAGCAACGCTGTACCGGTGGTGGCAAGAGCGCCCTGCACCACCCGGTGAGGCGCGCGCACCGCGCGCCGCATAGCCGTGATCGGACGCGACAGGTCGTTCAGAATGCCCAACAGCGCCGGCACCAGAACCAGTACCAAAATCATCCCGAAGGCCAGGCCATAGACCAGAGTAATCACCGTCGGCTTGAGGAATTGCGCTTGTTGCGACCCCTCATACAGCAACGGGGTCAGGCCAAGAACAGTCGTCAGCGTTGTCAGCATAACCGGACGCAATCGGTCTGCGGTTCCTTCGATGATAGACGGCACCAGCCCTCGATCCTGCTGATAAGCATCAATCGTCGTCACCAAAACGATCGAGTCGTTGATGATAATCCCGGTCATCCCCAGCAGCCCTACAACGGTGAACATGCTCAGTGGCACCTCCCAGATGTAGTGGCCCCAGATCGTTCCAACCAACCCAAACGGAATAATCGCCATAACGACCAGAGGTCGCGTCCAACTGGCAAAGACCCAAGCCAGAACAAGATAGATGCCGGTCAGACACAGGATCAGACCGGTGCGGGCCTCGGACAAAAACTCATCCTCCTGCTCGCTCAAACCCGCCATGGTCCATTCGACCTGACGTTTGGCGGCGATGTCGGGTAGAATTTCCTCGCTCATCGCGCGGTTTATCTCTTCGGCGCGGGTGGGGTCGTCTTCCGCGATGTCGCCATTGACCGAGATGACCCGCAGGCCGTTTTCACGGCGGACAGTAGAAAACCCTGACTTGCGCTGAACTGATACGATATCGGCCAGCGGCACATACACGCCATCCGGAGTCCGCATCAGTGTGCGTTCCAGGAAATCGGCAGTCAGCTCGTCTTCGGGCAATTCGACCCGGATTTCAGCGCTTCGGGGACCGTCGGGGAAGGTCGCGGCCTCAATCCCGTTCAAACGATCGCGCAACACACGGCCAAGTGTTTCAATCCGGAAGCCCAGTGCTTGTCCCTGCGCCGTCAGATCCAGAATGAACTCTTCCTTGTCATAGGCAAGATTATCCTCCAGCGCCGAGACTTCGGGGTATTTCGAAAGCTCGGCCTGCAGGTCTTCGGATGCGGCCTTAAGCGTGTCTACGTCTGCCCCATAAAACTGCACGTCAATCGCATCACCGCCCGGCCCCGAACGCCAGCCACGGAAACTGAGCAATTCGACCTTGGGATGACGCGGGACGAAATCCTGCAATTCGCCAACGAATTCAAAACTGGAATAAGGGCGCAGATCGGCATCGATCAACTCGATCGAGATGCCGCCGAGAAGATCTTCGTCCTTGCCATCCGCCGCAGACAGTCCGCGGCCTGCCGATCCGCCAATCTCGGACAAGACATAGTCAATAGGATTGCGCCCATGGCGTTCTTCGTAAATTTGCCCCAATTCGTCCACGGCAGTCTGCAGCTGGCGCATCATGGCCAGCGTGTCCTGACGCGTCGCGCCTTCTGCCATGATGAAATTGCCGGTGACCGAACCACGCTCGGGCGCATTGAAGAATCGCCAGTTCACATCACCTTTGATGAACAGCGCCGCCTGACTTGCCAGGATCAGGATCATCAGTGCCACAACGACATAACGCGCCCAGATGACCCATGCGATGAATGGGCGGAACAACTGATCGCGCACCCAGCGGAACCCGCGATTGACGACCCGGTTAGGCCAATCATACCAGTGTTCTTTCGCGGAATGTGCAATGGCGTGGGCCATATGATTCGGCAGGATCAAAAAACACTCGATCAACGAGGCGATCAGAACCGCAATCACAGTGAAAGGTATGTCCCGGATCAACTCACCGAACCGACCGCCAATCGCAGTCAAACCGAAAAAGGCAATGACCGTTGTCAGGGTCGCGGCAAAAACCGGCATCGCCATGCGCCGCGCCGCGCTTTCAGCTGCCACCATCGGGGCCTCGCCCAAGCGACGAGCACGGAAATCGGCATGTTCACCGACAACAATTGCGTCGTCCACAACGATACCCAGCGTGATGATCAGACCAAACAGCGACACCATGTTGATCGACAACCCGCCAATATACATGAAAGCAATCGCCGCAGACATCGCCACCGGGATCCCCGCCGCCACCCAGAACGCGATACGCGCATTCAGGAACAGAAACAGCAGACACACAACCAGCCCCAGGCCCATGAGGCCATTGTCAATCAGGATGTCCAGCCTGTCGGTGATCGCCTGCGCGCGGGTTCGGATCAGCTCGACCGACACGCCTGCAGGCAGGCTGGCCTGCATCTCGGCTACGACCTCCTCGACAGTGCCCTGAATCTCGATCGCGTCCCCTAGGTTCGAGCGATCCACCCGCACTGACATCGCTGGATCTTCACCTACGAAATAGCTGCGAATTCGGTCAACGCCCTCAAGGCGGATCTGCGCCACGTCGCCGATCAGCAACTTGGACCCGTCAGGGAAATTGCGCAGCGGGATGCCTTCGATTTCCTCAGGTGTTCGCTTCTCGGTGCCGGTGCGAATGCGGGCATTGGCGCCCGTAACATCCCCGGCGGGGTTAGCCGTGGCTTCGGCCGCAACGGCGGTCGCGATCTCGGACAGTGTGATATCGTTGGCAATCAACTGCGCGGTCGGAACCTCGACCACCACGCGCGGTGCAGCCAGCCCCCGGATGGTCGTCCGTGTAACACCCACGGCAAACAGGCGGTTGATCAGTTCATCGGTGAATTTGGCAAGCTGATCCGGGGCAACAGGCCCGGTTACCACCACATCCGTTACACGGTCCCGCCACGCACCGCGTCGGATCGTAGGCTCTTCGGCATCTTCTGGCAGGTTGGTCACGCCATCAACAGCTGTTCTGACTTCTTCTACTGCGCGGGACATGTCCCAATTCGGCTCGAATTCCAGCCGAATGCTGGTCCGCCCCTCGCGCGAGGTCGCCTCGGTACTGGAAACGCCCTCAACCGCCAGCAGCGCAGGCTCAAGCGCCTGAACGATGCCATTGTCCACATCCTCGGGGCCCGCTCCTTCCCACACGACGTCGACGTCAACACGTTCAAGGATGACGTCTGGAAAGAACTGCGCCCGCATGTTGGGCAAAGCCGCCACACCCAGCACCAGCAAAACCAGCAGCAACAGGTTCGCCACTGTGCGATGCCGGGTGAAATAGCTGAGTATACCGCTTGCCGCGCCGGGGATCTCGCGCATCATAGCGGTTAACCTCCGGCCCGGTTTTCAATGCGACGCACCAGAGATGCCGGAACTTTCGCCTCGCTGAGCTGCCCCAGGACGCGGTCTTTCATATCCTTCGGCATCTTGTCGCTGGCCTCAACCTGCGCGACAAGCTGCGCGCGCTGCTCGTCCGACAGCTCGACCAAATCGGGTTCAGCCCCGGCATTGGCTTCGATCCGCAAGGGGCGGACACGAACACCAGCACCCAGCAACGGCGTGCGCCCGATGACAACCTCGCGGCCGTCCAGACCTTTACCCCGCAACAAAACCTCGTCTCCCTGACGACGGATCAGTTCGACCGGCAAAGCTTCGAGCCGGTCATCCGTGCCGAGCACCAGAACCGTGCCAACCGCATCCAGAACCGAAGATGGCAGCCGCACTACATTGTCCAATGGCTGTTCCTGCACGGTCACTGTCACGAAGTCACCGGGTTTGAAACCCGACGTGTTGTCCATCCGCGCATAAAGCAAGCGCCCCGTTTGCCCCTCGCCGGCTGATCCACTATCGCGGCTTATTCGACCAGTAGCGGACAGATCAGTGCCCGTGACCTCAAGCGAGACCGTGACAGGTGCGTTGATCAGATCGCCCTCGGCATCCAGCAAACGCACGAATTGCGCGGTCGAAACGCGGAACGCGACTTCAAGCGCATTCGGATCGACCAGTTCTGCCAGTTTTTCATTGGCGGATACCAAACGGCCTTCGACCAGCGTTACATCCGTCAATGTCCCGCCAAAACGGGCGCGGACGGTCATGTCCTCCAAATCACGTTCGGCGGCCTCAAGCGCGATACGGGCGCGTGACAATAAAGTTGTGGCTTGATCCACCCGCGACTCGGCCTGCGCCAAGGCGATCCGGCGGGCCAGAACGGCCTGCTGCGCTGCAGCTTCGGCCAATTCGGCTTCTTCTACCGATGCCGCGGCGCCAACACCCCGGCTTTGCAGGTCTTTTTGCCGTTGCATGGCACGCCCACGCAGCTCTGCCTGTGCCTCGGCCGAGTTCAACTCATCCTGAGCAAGCAACAAAGACCGCTCGGCGTCGCGTTCTTCGAATTGGGCATCCAGCAGATCTGACTTGGCCCGATCCAGCGCCGATTGCGCATCGGCGGGGTCCAGTTCGACCAAAACCTCGCCGGCACTAACGGAACCGCCATCCTCGAAGTCATCCGACAGAGACACTACGCGCCCGCCTAGTGCCGCGCGCAGTTCCAAGCGTCTGCGGCTTTGTACTTCACCAAATGCCTCGAGATAGGGTGTCACGGTTTCCAATTCGGCTGGACGAACCGTAACAGCAAAAATACGTTCACGCGCCTGCGGGGCCGCGTCTTCACGCGTCAACAAATCCTGAACCGCGCCCGCAATAATCTGGGCGGCCGCAAACAAGAGAGCCAGCGTCAAAGACGCTAGAAACACCCCGACAAGGCTTTGCCTCAGAAAACGCATATTGCACTTACCCCGGTTGCATCAGGCTACCTGCCGCAAAAGGTAGCTGTGCGGTCAAAAATGCCAAGCCACAAAGCGGTTATGAACAGTTGAACGTGCGACCAGTCTACTTCCGTCGCAGATGTTCGTCCAATCTTGGCATTATTTCCACGAAATTGCAGGGACGGTGGCGGTAGTCGAACTGCTTTTCAAGAATCGCGTCCCAAGCATCCTTGCAGGCGCCAGGGCTGCCGGGCAACGCGAACAGATAGGTGCCGCCGGCCACGCCCCCCGTGGCGCGGGATTGAACGGCCGAAGTGCCGATCTTCTCCATCGACACGATCGTGAACACTGTTCCGAAGGCTTCGATCTCTTTCTCATAGACGTCCCGATGCGCCTCGACCGATACATCGCGCCCGGTCAGACCAGTGCCACCGGTCGAGATCACAACGTCGATATCAGGATTGGCGACCCAATCGCGCAACTGATCAGCAATCTGAGCGCGCTCATCGCGGATGATCTTGCGGTCCGCCACCAAATGACCTGCCTTTTCGATTCGCTCCACCAGTGTCTGCCCCGAGCGGTCCTCGTCCAGCGAGCGGGTGTCCGAGACGGTCAGAACCGCGATCCGTACCGGAATGAAGTCTTTGTTTTCGTCGATGCGTGACATCTTGCGTCAAGCCCTTTCCATAATGGCAAGCCGGATGGCGAGGGCGGTGAAAATCCCTCCTGTCACCCAGCCCATGATACGCGAGGCGCGCGGGTTCGAGATCAGAACCTTGCCCGCGCCACCGGCAAACACCCCGACCAGCCCATTCACCACGAACCCACCCAGCGCGATCACCACGCCAAAGATCAGGAATTGCGGTAGGATCGGGCCAAGGGCCGGATTTACGAATTGCGGGATAAAGGCCAGCACGAACAGAATGACCTTGGGATTGGTCAGGTTCACCACCATGCCATCCCTGAAAGCGTGATGTGCGGGTCTGGCGGGTGTGTCTGCAGATATAGCCCCGTTTCGGATCGCGCCCCAGGCCAGATACAGCAGATAGGCCACGCCCATCCAGCGGATCACGTCAAACAGCCACGGCAGCGCCGCCACCGCAGCCCCCAGCCCCAGCCCGGCCAGAAGAACATGCACCATCAGCCCGACCGAGACGCCAACGCTGGCCACCAAGGCCGGTTTAGACCCCGATTTCAGACCCTGCCCGAAACAGAACATCATATCCGCGCCCGGCGTGAAGTTCAGCGCCAAAGCCGCCGGTATGAAAGCCAGTAAGGTGACAGTTTCAATCATGCCGCACCCTCAAACCAATTCACGCGCGGCCCTAGATTGGCGATCTGAGTGCGTCCCAGCGTACCGCGATATCCCCAACTGTCGTGGATATGCCCGTGCAACGACAACTGTGGCTGTAGCCGCTCAATAGCGTCACGCACGGCGGTAGATCCTACCGCATCACCGGTCGACGTCACATCTCCATAGCCTTTGGGCGGAGAATGCGCGATCAGGATGTCAGTCCCATCGCAGCGGTCCAGCAGCTCGGTCGCCTCGGCCTCCGTCAGGTCGCAGGACCAGTCTCCGAACGGTGTGAGCGGCACGCCGTAACCCAGACCGAACAGGCGCAGGCCGTCTATCGTCATGCCCGAGCCGTGCAGGACATGGACACCCTGCGGCGCGGCTTGTGTTAACTCCTCGGCGCTTTCGGCATTGCCGGGTACCAAAACCAAAGGCGAGGCGATGCTGGACAGCATCTCCATCGCTTCGTCCAAACCTTGCCGCATCTTGCAGAAATCCCCGGCGCCAATCACAAAATCAGCTTCTGCGCTAGCTGTAACCAGTTGGTTGGCGTGGTTGCGGGACATATGCAGGTCAGAAAAGGCCAGAATGCGCATTACTTGCCCTCCAACCGGGCTTTCAGCTCCAGCAAATCGGCCCAGGCTTGCCGTTTGGCCTGTGGCTGGCGCAGCAGATAGGCGGGGTGGAACATATGGATCACCGGTAGGTTCATCGCCTGATCCCAGTGACCGCGCAGTCGGGTTATACCGCGTTTGCCCAGCACCGCCTGACAGCTGATATTGCCCATGACCACCAGAACCTCGGGCTTGGCCAAGGCCACGTGCCGTTCCAAAAACGGCTTCATCATCCCGATCTCTTCGGGCTTGGGATCCCGGTTTTGCGGAGGCCGCCATGGCAGCACATTGGTAATGTAGACGTTCTTGTGACGATCCAGATCAATCGCGGCTAACATCCGGTCCAATAACTGACCCGCGCGGCCGACAAAGGGTTTACCTTCGCGATCTTCCTCGCGACCCGGAGCCTCGCCGATGATCATCACTCGCGCCCCCGGCGTGCCATCGGCAAACACCAACTGCCGCGCACCGCGTTTCAGCTCGCAATGGTCAAACGCCTCCATGGTCGCGCGCAATTGATCCAGCGATCCCGCGCCTTGAGCCGCACCCTTGGCCACCGCAGCCGGATCGACCTGTTTGGGTTTGTCCGGCGCCGCCTGTGCCACGGGTTTCTTGGCCTTGGGTCCAGTGTCGGGCAACGCGTAGCGGTCTATCGGCGCATCCCCGATAGACTCGGTCGCGCCCAGTTCGATCTGCCAGTCCAAAAGGGCCCGCGCCGTGTGATAATCCAAAGCCGATTCCATGCCTCACAATCTAACCAGCTTTTGACCGAGGGAAAGCGAATAGCACTTGATCGACCCGGCAACCGGGCAGACCATGGCACTATTCATGCCGAGCCTTATTCGATTCTTTCTGGTCATCTTGCTGCTGATCCCCGTCAGTACCTCTGGCTTTGCGCAGGTGAACGACCGTTTCGGCGTTCAGAACCGAGGCATCCAAGATCGCAACGGCTTCCAACAGCGCAACCGTATCCAGAACCAATGCCGCGCGGGGCAACTCAGATGTGGACGGAATTGCTGCCCCGTTGGACAGCGCTGCAGTTTTGACGGAAACTGCATCCCGCCCGGTGGCACCTATTGCGGCGGCGGCTTTTCCTGCGGTCCATTTGAACGCTGCGTCGGCAATCGCAGATGTGCCCCAAAGGGCGAAAACAAGTGCCGGTCCAGTCTGGACTGCCCCAGCGGCACCGCCTGCAACGGGCGTGGCGAATGCGAAGCGATCCAGCTGGAATTCACTCTGCCCCGGCCAAAATGCGACGATGGCCGCACCTGCGCCAGCGGCACAAGCTGCCTGCCCGGCGGTGGATGCACCCGCCCCGGCTGGTTCCTGTGCGAAGAGACCGGATCACAATGTCGGCAGGGTTTCAAATGCTCGACCAATCAGGGCTGCGTCCCGGTCAAAGCGGTCGATTGCGGCAATGCCAAATGGTGCAGACCCGGCGAGCGATGCCTGCCCGAAGGCGGATGTGAGAAACTGCCCGAAGGCTCTGAACCATAGGTTGCTTTAGCCCCCACAGGTTTCTATAAGCGGCTCGATTGTCAGACAGGAGCCCGCCCATGCGTTTCGCCCATCGTCACCTTCTTGGCATCGAGCATCTGTCGCAGTCCGATATCACCGCCATTCTGGATCTGGCCGAAAAGTATGTCGACCTGAACCGCCAATCGACCAAGCATTCCGACGTGCTGTCGGGGCTGACGCAGATCAACATGTTCTTTGAGAACTCGACCCGCACACAGGCCAGCTTTGAGCTGGCAGGCAAACGGCTTGGCGCGGATGTGATGAACATGGCGATGCAGGCCAGCTCGATCAAAAAGGGAGAAACCCTGATCGACACGGCGATGACGCTGAATGCGATGCACCCCGATCTGCTGGTGGTGCGGCACCCGCATTCCGGCGCGGTGGACCTGCTGGCGCAAAAGGTGAATTGCGCCGTGCTGAATGCGGGCGACGGCAAGCACGAACACCCCACGCAGGCGCTGCTGGACGCGTTGACCATCCGCCGCGCCAAGGGTCGTTTGCACCGTCTGAACATCGCGATTTGCGGGGACGTAGCGCATTCGCGTGTGGCACGGTCGAACCTGATCCTGCTGGGTAAGATGGAAAACCGTATCCGCCTGATCGGCCCGCCGACGTTGGTGCCCTCGACCTTTGCCGAGTTCGGGGCCGAGATCTACGACGACATGAACGAGGGCCTTCAAGACGTCGACGTCGTCATGATGCTGCGCCTTCAGAAAGAGCGGATGGATGGCGGGTTCATCCCCTCGGAGCGCGAATATTACCACCGCTACGGGTTGGATGCGGCGAAACTGGCGCTGGCCAAGCCCGACGCGATCGTCATGCATCCCGGCCCGATGAACCGCGGCGTGGAAATCGACGGCACGCTGGCCGATGACATCAACCGATCCGTCATTCAGGAACAGGTGGAGATGGGCGTCGCCGTCCGCATGGCCGCGATGGAACTACTAGCCCGCAACCTGCGCGAGGCCGCATGAGCGACCTGACCGTTGCCCCCCATGAACGCGGTGTGATCCGCCTGTTCACGCTGGACATGCGCCCCGAAGAGGCCAAGTTCCTGCGCGAACCCGGTGCCGCCGATCAGGTTCTTGGGGTCGATGGTCTGGATATCGGGCAGATCGATATCTTTCCGGTCTCGGACCTCGAAGACCTCGGGCTCTATGGATATTTGCATGAAGGCGGCGGTGTGTCCGAGGATCAGCTAAACCGCGCAATGCTGGATGCTATCGAAGGCTGGGTTATGGCCGTCCGCAGCGCAGCTTTTCGCGGCCAAGCCGCGACACTGAACCCCGACCCACGGGTACGCCTGTTGGGCCTTTTCACCGAGGAAGCAACAAACTGGACCGGCGGCGTGCTCGAGACCGAAAGCGCCAAGCCCTTCTCGGCGCCCCAGAACCCCGTAGAAAACAACGCACCGCGCCGCATCGGGTCCGCGATCCTGGCGGTGATCGCACTGCTTATTGTCGGAGGCACCCTTTGGCTGATCCTATAGTCTTCACGCCGCATCGAAATGCCTATATCCAGACCAACCTGACCCTTGCTGCCATCGCGATGGCCGGGGCGATGATCGTGTTGTGGCTGGTCGGAAACCCTTATGTCTGGACCGGCGCGCCTGCGGGTCTGGCCGCCATCGGGTTTCGCGCGTGGTATCTGGCCTCGGAAGAGCTGACAAACACGTGGGAGACGTCGGACACCACCCTCACCGGCCCCGGCCCACGCACTATTGCCCTGGACCAGATCGAGGCCGTCAACACGATGGGCAGCTTCGTGCAGGTCGTCACCAAAAGCGGCGACAAGCACCTGATCAAGTACCAAGCCGACCCCGCCGCCACCAAAGCAGCCATCGAAAGGGCCATGGGATGAGCGACGACTGGTGGCGCAAGAAAATACCCGACACTGAACAGGTGCTTTGGCATGGGCGGCCTTACCAGGGGTACTTTCCTCCGCGCCTGAGATGGGCATATGGCATTCTAATTGCCTGCCTTGCGCTCGGTTGGATTGCCAGCCCTTGGCTCGCGGAGACTTTGCGCGACTATTGGAAGCTTATTGGATGCACGCTGCTGCTGGCGTTTTTCATGTGGTGGGAACGGTTAATCCGCATGCGGCGCGTCTATGTTGTGACCAATCGCAACGCCTGGTGGATCAGCGAGATATTTAGAGCAAAATCCTTGTCCATTAATCCCGACCTGAAATTCTATCGCAACGGACACAACATCGTGTTTTCGCAACTGCGTTTCCTGGTATTCGAATACCTCCCCGCCCCTGACACCGCCATGGAAGCCCTGACCAAAGCCCGAGAGGCCCAGACATGACCGCCCAGATTTTCACCAATGCCCGACTGATCGACCCCGAGGCGGGAACGGACGCCCTCGGTTGGCTTCTGATTGCAGACGGTAAGATAAAAGACCACGGCAAAGGCGCAGCCCCTACAACGGACGCGCAGATGATCGATTGCGGCAGACAGTGCCTCGCCCCCGGCATCGTGGATATCGGCGTCAAGGTCTGCGAGCCAGGCGAACGGCATAAAGAAAGCTATAAATCTGCAGGTCTGGCCGCCGCTGCCGGAGGTGTGACCACCATCGTCACCCGACCTGACACCAGCCCAGCGATCGACACGCCGGAAACACTTGAATTCGTTACCCGCCGCGCACAAGCAGATGCGCCGGTGAATGTTCTGCCAATGGCAGCGCTGACCAAAGGGCGCGAGGGTCGCGAGATGACCGAGATCGGCTTTCTGCAAGACGCAGGCGCCGTGGCCTTCACCGATTGCGACCACATGATCGCCAACACCAAGGTATTTTCCCGTGCTCTGACCTATGCGAAATCCTGCGGGGCACTGGTGATTGCGCATCCGCAGGAGCCCGGCCTCAGCGCCGGAGCGGCCGCTACCAGCGGCAAGTTCGCCTCGCTGCGTGGTTTACCTGCCGTTTCGCCCATGGCTGAGCGCATGGGTTTGGACCGTGATATCGCCCTGCTGGAAATGACCCGGGCCAAATACCATGCCGATCAGATCACTACCGCCCGCGCCCTGCCCGCGCTGGAACGCGCCAAACGCAACGGGTTGGACATCACCGCAGGCACATCGATCCACCACCTGACGCTGAACGAGTTGGACGTGGCCGACTATCGCACCTTCTTCAAGGTGAAACCGCCTCTGCGGTCCGAGGATGACCGGCAGGCGGTAATCGAGGCGGTGCGGACCGGACTGATTGATACAATCAGTTCCATGCACACGCCGCAGGACGAAGAAAGTAAACGTCTGCCTTTTGAAGAAGCGGCCTCGGGGGCGGTTGCACTGGAAACGCTGTTGCCTGCCGCACTGCGCCTTTACCATGCCGAACAGCTTGATCTTCCGACCCTGTTCCGGGCGATGGCTTTGAACCCGGCAAAACGGCTGGGGTTGGACAGTGGGCGTCTGGCCCCGGGCGCACCCGCCGATTTGGTCCTGTTCGACCCGGATGTGCCTTTTGTGCTGGATCGTTTCAGCCTGAAATCGAAATCGCAGAACACACCGTTTGACGGCCAGCGCATGCAGGGTAAGGTCACCGCAACCTACGTCGCAGGTCAAGAAATCTACCGGAGACCCTGATGCCCCCGTTCGACAGTTCCATGGCCCAACTTATCCTCTGGGCTGCAGTGGGTTACCTGATGGGGTCTATCCCTTTTGGTATGATTGTCGCCAAAGTCATGGGGCTCGGCAACCTGCGCAATATCGGATCGGGCAATATTGGCGCCACAAACGTGCTGCGCACCGGGAACAAGCGCGCCGCCGCGCTGACGCTGATATTTGACGCCGCAAAAGGCGCAATGGCCGTCCTGCTGGCCCGGATCGTGGCTGGCGAAGACGCTGCACAAATCGCTGCGCTGGCCGCCTTTTTGGGTCACTGCTTTCCAGTGTGGCTTGGCTTCAAGGGCGGCAAAGGTGTTGCAACCTTCCTTGGGCTATGGCTGATGCTGGACTGGCGGGTCGGCGTTGCCTGTTGCCTGACATGGCTGTTTGCCGCAGCAGTCTGGCGAATCTCGTCTTTGGCAGCGCTGAGCGCTGCCGCGATGTCGACGATATGGGTGATGTTTCTGACCAATGGCACGGCGTTTGGATTGGGTGTGGCCCTGACCTTGCTGGTCTACTGGCGCCACGGGGCAAATATCGCCCGCATCCGGGCCGGAACGGAACCCAAAATCGGAAAGTCTTGACCGCGCTGGCGCCGTTCCTGGCGGCGATTTTTCGCATCCCGCTTGGAACGTCAACTGGGCGCAGCCACGGGCGTCGCTATGTCGTGAGCCGAACCGCGCTGGCAGGCGGCAAGTCCATAAAGCTGGTAGCACACGAGCTTGGCGGGACCGATTACATCAGCCTGAACCTGTACATGACGGCAAATAGTGGTGCATTGCTGCGCTCGTGTGAGATGCCGGCTGATAAAGTGATTGAATTCGTTGTTGGTTTTGCGCCCGATTCCTAAGCTCTACTCTGCATAATTGCACAAAACCTATTCTATTACGCACAATCACAATTGATTGTTTTGAACGTGATCACAGCATTACCCACTTCGGTGTCGTGACGGCCAATTACCGACCGCACGGAACAAAATCGAAAGGGCCACTCAGGCACAATTCAGGGTGTCGTCCGGTGGCTCAATTCACGAAAGGTGAAAACCATGAACAAGATCAAATCCCTCATCGGCGGCGTTGCGCTGTCTGTTGCAGTTGCAAGCACGGCGATGGCCGCAGGCGTTGACCTGAACGCAAGCTCGACCGGTCTGGCGCTGCAGGGTTATGACCCAGTTGCCTATTTCACCGTTGGCGAAGCCACCAAGGGCGACTACCGCATCACCACGCTGCACAATGACGCTCTGTACCGCTTTGCAAACGAAGAAAACAAAGTCGCGTTTGAAGAAAACCCCGAAGCGTACCTGCCCGCATATGGCGGCTACTGCGCATTCGGCACCGCGATGGGTTTCAAGTTTGACGGCGACCCGAACTACTGGAAAATTGTTGACAACAAGCTGTACCTGAACCTGTCGGCCGACATTCAGGAACGCTGGGAAGGCGACATCCCGGGCTTTAACGAGCGTGCGGACGCCAACTGGAAAGACATTGCCGACAAAACTCCGGCAGAACTGCAGGCGCAATAATCCGCCTACGCACTCCAACACAACGGCGGCAGAGCATTCTGCCGCCGTTTTTCTTTTGTTTTCAATTCACTCGCACACTTTCCCTAACCGCCTCTGCTTCGGATTGTCCGGAATGCCCGTGCTGCGGATGCCCGCGTCGACCTCGCGCTTTAACTCGTGAATGATCCAGCCTCTCGCCCAAACGTATTCAAGTATGTGAGCGCACGATCATCCGTGGGTCGGCACAAAAAACCAATTTGAGGGAAAGGAACACAATATGAATAAACGTCTTTTAGCAGCAACAGGCATTGCATTTCTGGCCGCAGGATCCGCTGTTGCGCAGTCTTCTGGCAACTGGACGGGCTTCTACGGCGGTCTGCAGGTTGGTTATGCCGATATCGACACCAACGTCTCTGGCATCGACGGAGACGGCGCGATCGGCGGCATCATTCTGGGTTATGATTACGATCTGGGGGATTGGGTCGTAGGTGGCGGCTTCGACTATGACTGGACCGATGTTGATCTGGGTGGCGCGGCCACGGTCGAGGATGTCTGGCGCATCAAGGCCCGTGCGGGCTACAAGGTCACGTCAGTGGGTTTGCTTTATGGCATCGGCGGATATGCCGAGGCTGGTACCGACAATCTGAGCAGCGATAATGGTTGGTTTATCGGTGCTGGTTACGAACAAATCGTGGCACCCAACGTCAGCATTGGCGGTGAAATCCTGTATCACGAGTTCAACGATTTCAATTCATCCGGCGTTGATGTTGACGCCACGACCTTTCAGGCCCGTGCGGCCTATCGGTTTTGATTTAACGCCTCCAAAAACGGTCCCGGCACAGGTCGGGACCTTGCCAGACTACAGCTCCAAGACCGTACTTCCTGTCGTCTGACGGGCTTCAAGCGCGCGGTGGGCGTCGGCGACCTGTTCAAGCGGAAAGCGCTGGTCGATGTGGATTTTCACCTCATTCCCCTGCACCTTGTTGAACAGGCGCCGCGCCATGGCCTGACAGACGGCGTGATCAGCGGTGTGAGTAAACAAAGTCGGTCGCGTGATCTTGAGCGAGCCTTTCTTGGCCAGAATGGCTATATCCATCAACGGTACCGGCCCCGAAGCATTGCCGAAGGAAATCATCATACCCAGTGGTTTCAGGCATTCCAAAGACCCGGCAAATGTCTGCGCACCAATCGAATCCATCACCGCATCGACGCCCTTGCCACCTGTGATCTCGGCGACCCGCTCGGCAAAATTCTCGGTCCGGTAATTGATGCAATGTGTCGCCCCGTTGAACTGAGCCAGACTGCATTTTTCATCCGTTCCAGCCGTACCGATCAGCTTGATCCCCTCGGATTTGGCCCATTGGCACGCAATCAGCCCGACACCACCGGCGGCGGCGTGGAACAGAACGGTGTCACCTCGTTTCAGCGGGGTCGTGCGGTGAAACAAATACTCGACAGTCATCCCTTTAAGCATCATGGCCGCAGCCGCATCAAACGAGATATCATCAGGCAAAGGGCAAACCTGTGCGGCCGGCATCACGCGCGCCTCGCAATAAGCACCAGAGGGGTTAGCCGCGTAGGCTGCGCGTTGGCCCGGTTGCAGATGGGTGACGCCTTCGCCCACCGCTTCGATCACCCCAGACGCCTCCATTCCCAATGCGTGCGGCAAGTCCATCGGATAGAGGCCCGTCCGCTGATAGACATCAATGAAGTTCAACCCACAGGCTTGATGACGAATGCGAACTTCGCCCGGTCCAGGATCGCCTATCGGACGGTCTTCGATCTTCAGAACCTCGGGGCCGCCGTGTTCGTGAATGACGACGGTACGTGCCGTTTGCTGCATACTCACCTCCTGTAACCTGGGGCCAAGCTAACACGCCTGCGATCCAGAGCAATCGGCACAAGCAGGTCCAAGGCGACCCAAACGCAAAAAATTATGCTATACTGGTGCTTGAGCGTTGCCGGCTGGTCCGGCCAAAGGCAACTCGTACCGGATCATCTCTGCGGCGCTGATAGGCAAATGCGAGGGGATGACGATGGTCAGGACGATAGGAAATCCGATCAGCTGGGCGGCCCAAACGCTGGGAGCCACCAGTGATCATGTTGCAGAGAGCGTCACCGGAATTGGTGGCGCTGGGACACCCAAAATGCCCAAGGTTCAGACGCTGAGTTTTAGTGACCTCTGGGCGTGTCTGCGAGCGGGCTCGGAAGACTTTATGGAAACCCGCGCAGATGCGGTCTTCGTTGTATTGATCTACCCTCTGGCGGGCTTGCTGATGTTCGGGTTCGGCCTGAACCGAAATATGATACCTTTACTGGCCCCCCTGATCGCAGGTTTCGCATTGATCGGGCCTGTGGCGGCCGTCGGTCTTTATGAAATCAGCCGAAAACGCGAGCAAGGGGCCGAAGCCCATTGGCTGGATGCACTTGGTGTATTCCGGTCACCCTCGTTCGGGGCCATTTTGACACTGGGCTTCTATCTGGTGGCGCTTTTGCTGATCTGGTTGATGGTCGCGCAGAGCATTTATGTTCAGACATTGGGTCCTGATCTGCCGACCTCGTTCAGCACCTTCTTAACCCAGGTTTTCACAACAAAGGCAGGCTGGGTCATGATCCTGTCTGGCATCTTGGTCGGGTTCTTCTTCGCCCTTGTCGCATTGGCCACAAGCGTGATCAGCTTCCCCCTGCTTCTTGACCGCAAAGTCGGGGTGCCGCTCGCCGTAGTGACATCGGTTCGCGTTCTGCGGCACAACCCATCGGTCATCCTGACCTGGGGTCTGGTTGTGTCCAGTGCGTTGATACTGGGCGCGATCCCGATGTTACTGGGGTTGATTGTTGTCATTCCGGTTCTGGGCCACGCCACATGGCACCTGTATCGCTGCGCCGTGACCTGAACCGGAAGACGGTGCCTAGCCGCCGATCTTAAGAACGATCTTGCCGATATGACCCGAGCTTTCCATCCGCGCGTGGGCCGCTGAGGCCTCGGCCATGTCAAACTCGCTGTCCATCACCGGGGCAATCTTGCCCGAATCCAGTAGCGGCCAGACCGCCTCGCGCAGGTCTTGGGCGATTTTGGCCTTGGCCAGATCGGATTGCGGACGCAAGGTGCTACCGGTCAGGGTCAAGCGTTTCACCATCATCATGGCAAAGTTCAGCTCGACCTTGGGGCCCTGCAGGAAGGCGATTTGAACCAGCCGCCCATCCTCGGCCAGAGCTTTGACGTTGCGCGGGATATAGTCACCGCCCACCATATCGAGGATCAGGTTCGCCCCGCCCTCGGCCCGCATGGTGGATACGAAATCCTCATCCCGGTAATTAATCGCCTTCTCGGCCCCCAGTTTCTCGCAAGCGGCGCATTTCTCGGCCGATCCGGCAGTGGCAAAGACCCGTGCGCCGAACGCATTTGCAAGCTGGATCGCCGTTGTTCCGATCCCGCTGGAGCCGCCGTGAACCAAAAATCGCTCGCCCGCTTTCAGACCGCCGCGTGTGAAGACATTGGACCAGACGGTAAAGAAGGTCTCGGGCAGACACGCGGCCTCTTTCAGGCCCATCCCCTCTGGCACCGGCAAGCAATGGGCAGCGGGCGTGGCAACGTATTCGGCATAGCCGCCGCCGGGCAACAAGGCGCAAACCTGGTCACCAACTGAAAGCCCTCGAACGCCGGAACCTAGGGCCACGACCTCACCCGATGCCTCAAGCCCCGGCAGATCGCTGGCACCCGGAGGAGGATCATACGCACCCGCCCGCTGCAGCGCATCCGGACGGTTTACCCCGGCATAGGCCACCTTTAGCACCACCTGACCCGCAGCAGGTTCAGGCACGGATCGGTCCGTTATCTGCAGAACCTCGGGCCCGCCGGGTTTGGTGATTTCTACAGCGCGCATTGTCTGGGTCATGGGCAATTCTCCTTTGCCCAATGCCTAACAGGCGAAAACGGAAAGGCCCAGACGCTTACTTGCGCGGGTTCAGCATTCCCGGCAGATCAGCCCGCATCTTCATCGGAGCTTTAACCTGACCTGCCAACCAATTCGGCACCGCAAGAAAGGGCTTGAACAGTGGGTTGCCATTGACCTGCGCCTTGAGCTTTTCGAACTGCATGACGTTGTCGATGCGGCGGTCCAGAAACTCCCACGTTCTCTGTTGGTCAGGCGAATCATCCCCCAGCCAGAACAGCACGGTCGAGGAATAGACCCCCGACAACGTCGCCCGCTTGGTGTACCAGTTCACATCGTCCGATGTATCGCCAAGCGTGTCCCAGATCAGATCGCAGGTCTGCCACATCGCCTTGGCCCCATCAGCCGCGTGCATCGGCAAAGAAAACAACGTCATCCCACGACGCACAAGTTCCTTGTCCTCTACCGCCTGAAGACGGAACCGGACAGCAGCAGCGATCCGGTCACGGAATTTCAGATCGCTCAGATCTTCGGTTTTCAGACGCTCTGCCATCGCCGCGTCCCCGCGGGCATGAAAAGCCAGGGCCATATCAACCGCACCACGAGGACAGATCGACCGTGCCAACGTTTCATCAATACCGCAGTCACTGATGGCCATGCGAAAGCTGGTTTCCGACCAGCCATCAAACGGCACATGGGCCAGCATAGCGTCCAAAAGCTGGGTTTTGGCGTCTTCGTAGGATATGGTCATGGCGGTTCTCCGGGTTCTGGCACCAGTACTAGACAAGTTAGAGCGGCTTTGCTATACGGCCACCTCCTGCAATTTCCTTGCAACTCTATCTAGAAAGGTGGTGACAACCACATGCAGGTTAGTGTTCGCGACAATAACGTCGATCAGGCGCTTCGTGCCCTGAAGAAAAAGCTGCAGCGCGAAGGCGTGTTCCGTGAAATGAAGCTCAAGCAACATTTCGAGAAACCGTCCGAGAAAAAAGCGCGCGAGAAAGCTGAAGCGATCCGCCGTGCCCGTAAACTGGCACGTAAGAAAGCACAGCGCGAAGGTTTGCTCTAAGCACCTGATGCTCGTCCAGCTTTGGATGACACTATTTGACGACCCCCGAGGCCCCGCCCGGGGGTTTGTCGTTTTTTAAGAGGGATTTCGCCAGTCCCGCCTCTTAGCGATCGCAACAACTCGCCGAGACATTGATCTGCCATTTTCTCGGCGTTATCCAGCGCGGCGAATCTCTGTTTCGGAGCGCCCTCCCGCCGAAATGCGCCGATCTTTCCGACCTCACTGTTCATGTCTTTTGCCGGCTCTCTAAGTGGGTCCGTCCATTCGGACACAACAACTTAAGGAGGCAAAAATGTCTGCAGCAAGTCAAGTAGAACGGGAAATGCTGGCGTTGATCAACCAAGAGCGTACGTCCCATGGCTTGGACCCATTACAGCTTGAAACGCAGCTCAACGATTCGTCGGAAGATCACAGCAGCTGGATGCTCGATACGGACACGTTCAGCCACACCGGGTCAGGCGGATCAAGCGCCACCCAGCGGATGCAGGCGGCCGGGTTCGATCTTGAAGGCAGTTGGCGAACTGGCGAGAATATAGCCTGGCAATCGGAACGCGGCGCGCCAGGGATCAGCGACGACATGGCGCAACTGCACCAAGGCCTGATGAACAGCCCCGGTCATCGCGCGAATATTCTGAACCCCGATTTCAAATACATCGGCATCGGTATCGAGACCGGCGATATGCAGGGATCTGACGCCGTGATCGTCACGCAGAACTTTGCCACAACTGATGCGGCAGTCATGCTGGACAGCGGCGGCACAGCCATGGCGCCTACCCCACCTGCAGAACCAGACCCCGCACAACCCGATACTGATGTGACCGAGACCGAAGACCCGGTCACCGAACAGCCGGACACTGACGTCACAGAAACTGACAATCCTTCTCCGGAGCAGCCGGATACTGACCTTACCGAAACCGACGACTCAGCCTCGGAGCAGCCGGGTACTGACGTCACCGACAACGGCGATCCGGCCCCTGAACAGCCGGACACCGAAGACGCTGATGCAGATTGCTTCGATGTTGCGGCTTTTCTTGCTGAACTAGACGCATTCATTCAGCAGCTAAAAGAAGATTTCGATCAATTCGCGTGGAATGATGACGACATGACCCCGCCTGAGACCCAGGGCGACATGGATTTCGTCATAGTAGATGAATCAGCCCCGGTTGCAGACGAACCAATCTGTCCCGAGATGACGTCTGGCGGAGCCGAAGACTTCTTTTCGCTCACCTTCGTCAACGTCGATTGCATGATGGACGCGGCCTGACGCGCCAACCTGATGCGAAGCAGATCGCTGCTTCGCATCCTTTCGGACCGATCAGTATATTTTTGGCACGTGCAATTCGTCTGGCAGAACACGGCGTTCGTATTCCGGGTTGTACTTGCGATCCGGCAGGTTGACCTTTTCCTGCGGTACATCCGTGTAGGGGATCTTGGTCAACAGGTGTTCGATACAGTTCAGACGCTCGCGCTTTTTGTCATTGCCTTCGACGATATACCATGGCGCTTCCGGAATGTTGGTGCGGAACAGCATGTCTTCTTTGGCCTTAGTGTAGGCCTCCCACCGGATACGAGATTCCAGATCCATCGGCGACAGCTTCCACTGCTTCATCGGATCGTGGATGCGCATGAGGAACCGCAACTGCTGCTCTTCATCGGTGATCGAGAACCAGTATTTCAGCAAAATGATGCCCGAACGTACCAGCATCCGTTCAAATTCGGGAACGTCCTGAAAGAACTGTTCAACCTGATCTTCGGTCGCAAAGCCCATGACCCGTTCGACACCCGCGCGATTGTACCATGACCGGTCGAACAGCACGATTTCGCCCGCTGCAGGCAGGTGCGGAACGTATCGCTGGAAATACCACTGGCTTTGTTCCCGACGGCTTGGCGCGGGCAGAGCAACGACACGCGCAACCCGTGGGTTCAGGCGCTGCGTGATCCGCTTGATCACGCCCCCCTTGCCCGCGCTGTCGCGACCTTCGAACAGGATACAAACCTTGGCCCCGGTATGCTGCACCCAATCCTGCACTTTGATCAACTCGGCCTGAAGACGCAGCAGGTTCCGGAAATAGACCTTGCGGTCCAGCATCTCGGGGTGCTGATCCTTGTAGATCTTGCGGATTTCCATCGACAACATGGGCTCGCTGAACTCGATCTCGAAATCTTCGTCCAGCGTGTCTTCCAGCTCGGCCTCAAGCCAGTCTTTCGAGGCGTCGTTATATTCGTCAGCCAAGGTCTGCTCCTTACAAATTCCCGGGTTCGGACCGTATCGGGCGCATGTAACCGCCTGATGTCATCGGATGAATTGATGAAGGTCTTTTCCTAAGCGTAACAGCTTACGGCGACAAGATCACTGTGACGCAAATCCGCAGCCCGTTCACTGTTGAACTGTCTTGCCAGAACGCGCCCAACCACGGCATCAAGGCGCAAACAGAACTGCAAAGGCGCGACTTTGACCCATTTTTTCGCATTGCTGCCCACGATCTGGCCGTGGCTTTTGCTGATCACCGCCATGGTCAGCACCGTGTCAGGCAAACAGGTTTTGGGTATAGGACTATTGGGGGTTTTCGGAGCGGTCTCGTTGACATTGGGGCTGGTTACGCCGATCGCCGCAGGGGTGGTCACTGTCGGTTTTGCAGGCGCGTTGATGCTGCGCAACCTGTCCGGGATGTGGGCCGCGCTTGGCCATGTTACACTCGTCATATGGTGCATCGCGCTCGGGGCGCATCTGGTCCCGGGATTTCACAACCCTCTGGTCCTTGATCAGGTTCAATCTGGCCCTTTAAGTCGCGATTTCACGATGTACTTGAACCTGGACAAGCCCATGGTGCTGTTCACCGTGGCTTTGGCGTGGCCCAGCATGATTGGTGGGGCTGTGGCACTGCGCAAATTCCCGTTGGCAGTTGGTTTCGCCTTGCTGCCTGCGCTGTTGGCAGTGGGTTCTGCCGTCAATGCCATCCGTCTCGAGATCAGCCTGCCCCATTGGTGGGTGATCTTCGTGCTGTCCAATCTCTTCCTGACCTGCCTGACGGAAGAGGTGTTTTTTCGCGGTTATTTGCAATCGTTGATATCTTCCCGTTTTGGCGCGGGTCTGGGGATAGCTGCTGCAAGCCTTCTGTTTGGTTTGGTTCACGTCGGCGGAGGACCGGCATTGGCAGGTTTCGCAGCTATTCTGGGCGCGGCTTGCGGGCTGGGTTATTATGCAACTGGGCGTCTGTGGGTTCCTGTCCTCATGCATTTCGGCTTCAACGCCGCGCACCTGGTACTGTTCACCTATCCCGGACCGGCCTGATCAAACCGGTAAGGCCGTGGTTTTGAACACGGTTCGGAGCGCAAACGAACTTTGCATCTGCGCCACTCCGGGTAGTCGCGACAAGTATTGCCGATGGATGCGGGCAAAGTCCTCGGTGTTTTCGGCGACGACTTTTAGGATGTAGTCCGCCGTTCCCGCCATAAGGTGACACTCCAAAACATCCGGAATTCGGGCAACGGCCTTTTCGAAGGCATCCAGAACCTCTTCGGCCTGTCCTTGCAATGTGATCTCGACAAAGACGGTCGTCGGCACGTTCATCTTGCGTGCATCCAACAGAGCAACGTAGTTGCGAATAAAGCCCTCGGATTCCAGCCGTTGCACCCGTCTGTGGCAGGCCGAAGGCGACAAATTGGCCTGTTCGGACAGTTCTGCATTCGACATCCGGCCGTTTCGTTGCAATGCCGCCAGAATCTTTCGATCCGTCGTATCAATGGCCATCTGCGCAATCCTTTTGCAAGTTTGGGTCAAAATACCGAAAATTTTTCGGAATTAAAGCGTTCACACGGGCAGAGTTTCACAGAAATTGCGCGCAAAGTTGCCCATTATTTAAGCAGTTTACAAACGGAGAGACCAAATGAAGATCGGTTGCCCCAAAGAAATCAAACCGCAGGAGTTCCGCGTCGGAATGACCCCGAACGCTGCGCAAGAAGCGGTCGCGCGCGGCCACGAGGTGATCATTGAAACCGGAGCCGGTCAGGGCTCGGGTTTTGACAATGCCGACTACGTCGCAGCCGGAGCGCGCATTGTCGACACCGCAGCCGAAGTTTTCGCCACTGCCGACATGATCGTCAAAGTCAAAGAACCGCAGGCAGGCGAACGCAAGATGCTGCGCGAGGGACAGCTGCTGTTTACCTATCTGCACCTTGCCCCGGACCCAGACCAGACCCATGACCTGCTTGCTTCGGGTTGTACGGCTATCGCGTACGAGACTGTAACGGACGCCAATGGGGGGCTGCCTTTGCTTGCACCCATGTCCGAGGTTGCAGGTCGCCTCGCCCCGCAGGTCGGGTCGTGGACCCTGCAGAAGGCCAATGGCGGGCGCGGTGTTCTGATGGGCGGCGTTCCCGGAGTTGGTCCGGCGAAAGTTGTTGTCATTGGCGGTGGTGTCGTGGGAACACATGCAGCCAAGATCGCCGCGGGGATGGGGGCAGACGTGACGGTTCTTGACCGGTCGCTGCCGCGCCTGCGCTATCTGGATGACGTGTTTGGCGGGACGTTCAAGAACCAATACTCGACAGCCGGCGCAACGGCCGAGCTGATCCAATCCGCCGACATGGTGATCGGCGCGGTGCTGATCCCCGGTGCGGCTGCGCCAAAGCTGGTGACCCGCGCGCAACTTTCTACCATGAAACCCGGAGCAGTCCTTGTCGACGTTGCGATCGATCAGGGTGGGTGTTTTGAGACGTCGAAAGCGACGACCCATGCCGAACCGATCTATGATGTTGATGGCATCATGCACTATTGCGTCGCCAACATGCCCGGAGCTGTCGCCCGTACATCGACCATCGCGCTTGGCAACGCCACCATGCCCTTCATGCTGGCGTTGGCCGACAAAGGCTGGAAACAGGCCTGTCAGGACGACCCTCATCTGATGGCCGGACTGAACGTACATGCGGGTAAGCTGACCTACTACGCCGTCGGCAAAGCTCTTGGGATCGACGTGGTGTCCCCCAACGTCGTCATCAAGGCCTAAGATACTCCCGCCCCTGAAAGCGCACTCTGACGAGTGCGTTTACAGCGTTGGGCGCAGCGCCGCGCTGATCGCGCGGCGCGGTCGAACCTCTGACCAACGTTGCAACAAACGAAAAGGCGCCGCGCGATCAGCGCGGCGCTGGGCCCAACCGGAAAAAGGCATTTCAATGCCCGTATGACGGGCGGGAGCGTTACGCCTGTTTTTGGATCTCGACCGAATGCGGATAGGGAATCGAGACACCCTTGGCATCGAACGCTTCTTTAACGGCTTTCGTGATTTCAAACCTCACGTCCCAATAATCTGCAGTGGCGCACCACAGCCGCGCCGTCAGATCAACCGAGCTGTCGCCCAGATTGGTCACGCGCACCCAAGGCTCGGGATCGTTGTGAATACGCTCATCGGCCTTGGCCACATCCAGAATGATCTGCATCGCCTGATCTGCGCTGTCGCCGTAATCAATCCCGAAAACCAGGTCCACGCGTCGCGTGTCATGTGCCGAGTAGTTGGTGATAACCGTTCCCCATGCCTGACCGTTTGGCACGATGATCTGCACATTATCCGGCGTTACCAATTCGGTCGTGAACAGGTTCAGGTCTTGCACTGTCCCTGCAGTACCGCCGATATCCACATACTGACCCAGCTTGTAAGGCCGGAACACCACCAGCATCACGCCCGCCGCCAGATCGCTGAGCGTCCCTTGCAGCGCCAGACCGATGGCCAGTGATGCCGCACCCAAAATGGCAACAATACTTGTGGCCTCAATCCCGAAAATCCCTAGAACGGCAACCAGAACCATCGCCAGGATAGCCCATTTCACTAGGCTGGCCATAAAGTTGCCTAGGGTCGGGTCAATCTGCGGGGTGGCGTTAATGCGCCGGCGCACCATACCGCCTATCGCACCGGCCACGATCCAGCCCAAAATCAGAACAATCAGTGCCTTGACTGCATTCATGATAAGCGGAGCAAACGCCCCTACCTGAGTTACGACCTCGTCCACGCGCTTCTCCTTCTGCTAGCTATGCAAAACCCGCGACACGCGCGCGGGATGCACAAGATTGTGAGCGAGAATACCGCTCTGGTCTAGGTGCGGAATGAACCGGTTTTCCCCTCTGTTGTGAAATGCACAAGAACTGACCGGGAATGCACAGGTGCTCTACTGGTAACACATTTGGCCAGTGCTTACTTCAATTCGGAACCGCATTCAGGAGCGCACCATGCTTGACACCTCAACTCATCCAATTACCTGCCGCTGGCCTGCCCAGACACCCGACAGGTTGCAGCTTTATTCCTATCCAACGCCAAACGGTGTCAAAGTTTCGATCATGCTGGAAGAGATCGGCATTCCCTATGAAGCGCATCTGGTCACGCTGGCGGATTCAGATGTTAAAAGCCCGGAGTTCCTGTCCCTGAATCCAAACAACAAAATTCCTGCGATTATTGACCCCAACGGCCCGGATGGCGAGGCTGTATCCCTGTTCGAGAGCGGCGCAATCCTGCTATATCTGGCAGAGAAAAGCGATCAGTTGATGGGCGCGACCGCAGCGGACAAAGCCCGCGTGACACAATGGCTGATGTTCCAGATGGGTGGTCTTGGCCCGATGTTCGGACAGCTTGGCTATTTCCACAAATTCGCCGGTAGCGAGATCGAAGACCCTCGCCCCCGCGAACGCTACATCAACGAAGCTAAGCGCTTGCTTAATGTGCTAAACACACAGCTTGAAGGGCAGGAATGGATCGCGGGCAGCTATTCAATTGCCGATATCGCCATTGTACCGTGGCTGCGAGGCTTGGACTATTACGGTGTGAAAGAGCTGCTTGGATGGTCTGATTTCGCCAACCTTCAGCCATACGTGGACCGCTTTCTGGACCGCCCAGCGGTCCAGCGCGGATTGGGTTATTCCTGCGACTAGCTAAGGCAGATCCGGGGCGAGGCATTGCCCCGCCCCATCTACCGCTATCCGGGCAGTTGCCCGGTCAGAACATAGCGCAGAACCTCGACTACCTGCGCCGGGTGCTCGGCCACGGCCAGAGCTGCGGCGTCGACCTCTTTCAGCGCGTGCTGATGGTCGGGGCCGTGCAGCACGATCAGGGACTTGCCCAGAGCGGCAGCGTACCCTGCGTCGAAGGCCGCATTCCACTGCTTGTATTTCTCGCCAAAGCGGACCACGACCACATCCGCATCCGCGATCCCCTTACGGGTGCGGATCGCGTTGACCATCGCGCCCTTGTGATCGTGCCAGTATTTGTTCGGCTCAGCCCCCAGAATGGCCACACCGCAATCGTCACTGGCCGCGTGGTCGGTCACCGGGCTGTTAAAGGTGATTTCCAGCCCCTGCGCGCCTTCGATGATCTGGTCGCGCCAATCGGTGTGAATCTCGCCCGAGAGGTAAACGTTCAGCATGTCTTGTTCCTCCTGAAATGAAAAAGGGGCGCGTCCGGCCCCTTTGTCTTGTTAGCTTGTCGCGCCAATCAGCCGCGCAGAACGCCGCCCGTGGCCTTGGACACTTTGGCGATGATCTTCTGACCAACCGCCTCGATATCCTCTTCCTTGAGGGTCTTGTCCGTCGGTTGCAGACGCACGGTGATGGCCAGCGATTTCTTGCCCTCACCCAGGCTGCCACCGATGAATTCATCGAACACGCGTACATCGTCGATCAGCGCCTTATCCGCGCCTGCTGCCGCGTTCACCAAGGTCAGAGCTTCGACATCCGCATCAACCACAAAGGCAAAGTCACGTTCCACCGCCTGCAGATCGCGCAGTTCAAGCGCCGCGCGGGTGGCCCCGGATTTGCGCGGCAGGGGCACTTCGTCCGGCCAGATGGTAAAGGCCATCGCCGGACCCTTGATATCCAGCGCTTGCAGGATGCGCGGGTGCAGTTCACCAAACACGCCCAGCACCTTTTTCGGACCCAGACAGATTTTGCCATGACGGCCCGGATGCCACCACGCATCACCATCGCGCAGGACCTGCACCTTCGCGGGCGCTCCGATCGCGGCCAGTACGGCCTCGGCATCGGCTTTGACGTCAAACACATCTACCGCGCGCGCGGCCCCGTGCACATCTTTGGGACCATCGCGGCCCACCAGCAGACCAGTGATCTGGGTTTTCTGGTTGCCGGGCTCACCGCCGTGGAAAACAGGGCCAACCTCGAACAGGGCAACATCGGCAAAGCCGCGCGCCTGATTGCGGGCGGCCGCCTGCAGCAGGCCGGGCAGCAGATCGGGGCGCATATGGCTCATTTCCGAGGAAATCGGGTTTTCCAGTTGCGTCGCGGCATCGCCGCCCCCGAACAGGGCCGCCGAGGCCTTATCAATGAAGGTATAGGACACACATTCATTGTAGCCCAGCGCCGCACAAGTCCGGCGGGCCATCGACTGACGGCGCTGCGTCGGTGTCATCACCGCCTTGGGGATGCCATCGGTCACTCGCGGCAGCGGTTTGCCCTGCAGCTTGGTCAGCGAGGCAATCCGCGCGACCTCTTCCACCAGATCGGCCTCGCCCATGACATCGGGGCGCCAGCTGGGCACATGGGCCATCTCTCCTTCAAGGCGGAAACCCAGACGGGTCAGGGTCTGGCGCTGTTCGCTTTCGGGTATGTCCATCCCGACCAGCGACTGCACCCGCGCCGCATCCAGCTTGTAGGCGCGCGCGTGGTTCGGGGCCTTACCGGCCTCGACAACCGAGGATACCTCGCCGCCGCAGATATCCAGAATCATCTGCGTCGCCTGCTCCAGCCCTTCGCGGGTGAATTGCGGGTCAACGCCGCGTTCAAAGCGGTAACGCGCGTCCGAGTTAATCTTCAGAGCGCGGCCCGTCAGGGCGATCTGCACGTGATCCCAGAAGGCGCTTTCAAGGAAGACATTGATCGTCTCATCGGTACAGCCGGTTTCCTCGCCGCCCATGATACCCGCGATGGATTCCGCGCCCTTGTCGTCCGAGATCACCATCATACCGCGCTGCAGGGTGTATTCCTTCTCATCCAGCGCCACCAGCGTTTCACCACCCTTGGCGCGGTGAACCCGCAGGTTGCCCTGCACCTTATCCGCATCAAACACGTGCAGCGGGCGGTTCTGGTCAAAGGTCATGTAGTTGGTGATATCCACCAACGCCGAAATGGGACGCAGACCGATGGCTTTCAACTGATCCTGCAGCCATTGCGGGCTGGGGCCGTTCTTGACGCCCCGGATTACACGACCGGTGAAATGCGGCGCGCCGTCCAGGGTGTCGTCGTCAATCGTCACCTTGATCGGGCATTCGAAATCCCCCGGCACTGGCGCGTGGATATGCTCTTTCAACGTACCCACACCGCGCGCTGCCAGATCACGTGCGATGCCAGCCACACCCAACGCATCGGGGCGGTTCGGCGTGATCGCAATCTCGATCATCGGATCGACCTTGGACGGGTCATTCTCGGCCAACCAGTCGACGAAGCGATCACCGACCTCGCCCGAGGGCAGTTCGATAATGCCATCATGCTCGTCCGACAGCTCCAACTCGCGCTCTGAGGCCATCATGCCAAAGCTTTCGACGCCCCGGATCTTGCCGACGCTGATGGTGATATCCAGACCGGGGATATACATGCCCGGTTTGCAAACCACGACAGTGATGCCTTCGCGCGCGTTGGGCGCGCCGCAAATGATCTGCAGATCGCCCTCGTCGGTTTCCACTGTGCAGACCCGCAGTTTGTCGGCGTCGGGATGCTTTTCCGCGTGTTTCACATGGCCCAGCGTAAAGCCTGCCAGCCGGTCCGCCGGGTTCACGATCTCTTCGACCTCTAGCCCGAGGTCGGTCAGCGCCTCGGCGATCTCATCAACCGACGCGTCCGTGTCGAGGTGGTCTTTCAGCCAGGACAGAGTGAATTTCATTGCTCGGGGCCTTTTTTGGCAAACATCCAGTCGGCACAGGCAATGACAAAGAATGCGCCAAGGTGCAAGCGCTGCGCGTCACGGATAGGTGGGGGTGCGGCCCAAAAGCTCATCCAATTGCCGCCCGATCCAGCCATGGGGGATAAAATGCCCGCCCGGATGGGTGTCCAGCGTCACTTGCCCGCGCGCGCAATCGGTCCACTCCACTCGGCTGAGGGTCAGGATCGGCACCACGCTCCAATCGCCGCGCGGGGTGGCATCGTGGCACTCATACGCCGCCCGCCACAGCGCCACCGGGTAGGTCGTGTCCCCATTGAAGCCATAAGGGAAATCCATCACCGTATCGCTGAGGCCGTGTACATGGCGCGCCTCACGCGGGGCTTCGGGGCAGTCTTCGGTCTGGCGGATGCTGCCTGCAACAGCGAGCAGCGCGGCAATGTCATTGCCCGACTGGCACACATAGCGCCACGCCATCGCGCCGCCAAAGGAATACCCCGAGACGTAGATACGTTCAGGATCAACCGGATAGCGATTGGCCACATCCTCCAGCACCGCATCGGCAAAGGGAACGTCACGCGTGTCCGATGTCCAGAAGTCCCAGCTTTTGCCCAAGCCGTTGGGGGCCACCAGCAACACGCCGCGCAGTTTTGTGGCCCCGGCGATGCGCTGATGGTTCACCACCACAGTACCCTGCCGCGCCCAGCCGTGGAAATGCAGCAACACGGGCAGAGGCGTTTCGCCGTCCCACCCCTCAGGCTCAAGCACATGATACGAGCGGTCGCCGAGCTCGCAGGCGGTGTCGCCATGGCAATCGGTTTTCCACGGACCCATGGCGAGTGCAGGGGTGGCGGTCATCAGCAGGAAAAGCAGTCGGTAAATCATAGGCCGGAGCCTAGCCGCCTGACGCGGACTGTCACGTCACAACCGTGTGGGAAACTGTAACACGCGCAGATTTCGGCCCTCCGGACAGAACGCAAGCTGCGCTATCGCCAGACCGCGGGATGGCGGTCTGGCGATAGCGCGGCGGCCTATCGGCCTTTGCTCCGCGCACATTCTCACTGCAACTCTTGGTACCTAACAAATGCAGTCAGCTTAGCTTTCAACGTTTCGACCGCTTCAAGTTGCCTAATCCCAAGTGGGTCATACTTTTCAGAGTAACTTCCCCACATATCGCCTCTAAGCCTTCGATACATCTTCCGCGTATCGTCATCTTCTTCACCGCTCACATTTGGCCGATCGTGGAGCATTTCAATCGCTACGATCGTTTTATGTCTAACGTCGAATAGTACATCGACCGCTTTATCAACCTCGTCGACACCCAATAATGCGTGCGCTCGAATACTCAGCCGCCTGAGTTCGTTGAAGCTATCTGCATACTCGTGGAAGCGTTCCACCCTTCTTTGATAAACGTAGCTTCGGTTGTGCAGTTCTGTCTCTGGAATGCTATCAAACGGGCTGCGTAACCCACGTAAAACATCCGAAATTTCCAATGCCACTGCCAGCAAGCTTTCCGCAACGCCTGACTTTTTCGTAACTAAGTCTTGTTCGCGCCAAGCATGGAGCTGATTGTAGGCAACCCATACACCGCCCGCGACAGCAAACATCATTCCGAGTTGGGAGACTGCAGCAATTCCCTCGAAAATGCTAGTTGAGCTCACCGCGACAAGCCACCATGCAGGTTCGGCATATCCAGCGCCGCGAACCCATAGTGGCGCAACCAACGCAGATCGCTATCAAAGAACGCCCGCAAATCCGGAATGCCGTATTTCAGCATCGCCAGACGGTCGATGCCGATCCCGAACGCGAAACCCTGATACACCTCGGGGTCGATGCCACCGGCGGCGATCACCTTCGGGTGGACCATGCCGGAACCCAGAATCTCCATCCAGTCGTCGCCCTCGCCGATCTTCAGCTGGCCGTTATCCCAAGAACAGCGGATATCGACCTCGGCCGAGGGCTCGGTGAAGGGGAAGTGCGAGGCGCGGAAGCGCAGCTCGACGTCGTCGACCTCGAAGAAGGCTTTCACGAACTCTTCCAGAACCCATTTCAGGTTCGCCATCGAGATGTCCTTGTCGATGGCCAGTCCTTCGACCTGATGGAACATCGGCGTGTGGGTCTGGTCATAGTCGGCGCGATACACACCGCCCGGACAGATCACGCGGATCGGCGCGCCCTGTTTCTCCATCGAGCGGATCTGTACCGGAGACGTATGGGTACGCAGCACATGCGGCGGACGGTCGTCACCTTCGGCGCGGTGCATGTAGAACGTGTCCATCTCGGCCCGCGCGGGGTGGTGGCCGGGGATGTTCAGGGCGTCGAAATTATACCAGTCGTCCTCGATCCGGGGCCCTTCAGCCACCGAGAAGCCCAGTTCGGCGAAGATCGCGGTCAGTTCCTCGGTCGCCTGGCTGATCGGGTGGATCGAGCCCTGACGGCGCGAACGGGTCGGCAAGGTAACGTCCAGCCATTCGGTGCGCAGACGTTCATCCAGCGCGGCATCGGCTAGCGCGGATTTTTTGGCGGCCAGCGCCGAGTTAATCTCATCCTTCAGAGCGTTCAGCGCGGGGCCTGCAACCTGGCGTTCCTCGGGGGTCATTTTGCCCAGCTCGCGCATCTTCAGCGCGACCTCGCCTTTTTTGCCCACGGCGGCGACACGGATCGCCTCAAGCGCGCTCTCGTCGCCCGCTTCGGCGATTTGGCCCAGATATTTTGCCTTAAGATCGTCCATGACGCCCTCTGAATTTGGTCGCCAACCTGCTATCGGCCCCGCCCCGCGAATGCAAGCGGGACGGTGCTGATCAATAGCTGTATTCGGGATAAATCCGGGTCAGATCGCCATTCCAGTCGCCATTGTAGTGATCCAGCAACTCATCGGCGGGGACTTTCCCTGTGTCGATGCTTTCTTTTAGCGCGTTCAGGAAATGCGTCTCGTCCGGCACCAGACCGCCCGCACCGGGGAATGCGCGGGATTTCAGACCAGCCTCAGAGATCGCCACGACTTCGCGCGCCAAATCGTGCATGTTGATGCCGCCAACCTGCGCCTGAAGACCCTGAAAGGCAGCCTGAACGCGCAGTTCCTCGCGGGTGTCCGCGTCCCAGCCTTTGACCAGATCCCACGCCGCATCGAGCGCGCCCTGATCATAGGTAAGGCCCACCCAAAAGGCAGGCAGCGCGCACAGGCGGCGCCACGGGCCGCCATCGGCGCCGCGCATCTCCATATATTTCTTGATGCGGGCCTCGGGGAAAGCGGTGGTCAGGTGGTCGGCCCAATCAGACAGCGTCGGGGTTTCACCGGGCAGCGCGGGCAGTTTGCCCTGCAGGAAGTCGCGGAAGGACATGCCCAGCGCGTTGATATACTGCCCGTCGCGATAGACGAAATACATCGGCACATCGAGCGCGTATTGGACATAGCGTTCGAACCCAAAGCCCTCTTCGAACACAAACGGCAACATGCCCGTCCGCGCATCATCCAGATGCCGCCAGATATGGCTGCGCCAGCTTTTCTGGCCGTTGGGCTTGCCTTCGAAGAACGGCGAATTGGCAAACAGCGCCGTCGCCACCGGCTGCAGGGCCAGCGCGACACGTAGTTTCTGGACCATGTCGGCCTCGGACCCAAAGTCGATATTGACCTGAACAGTACAGGTGCGCCGCATCATGGCGCGGCCCATGGTGCCGACCTTTTCCATGTAGTCGTTCATCAGCCGATAGCGACCCTTGGGCATCAACGGCATCTCGTCATGGGTCCAGATCGGAGCCGCACCCAGACCGATGAAGCCCACGCCGATCTCATCGGCGATATCCTTCACCTCGCGCAGGTGGGTGTTCACCTCATCGCAGGTCTCGTGGATCGTCTCCAGCGGAGCACCCGATAGTTCCAGGGCACCGCCGGGTTCCAGGCTGACATTCGCGCCGTCCTTTTCCAGACCGATCAGGTTGTCGCCCTCGCGCACTTCGGCCCAGCCATGGCGGTCGCGCAGACCCTCAAGCACCGCAACAATGGAACGCTTGCCCTCGAACGGCAGCGGTTTCAGCGTGTCCTTGCAATAGCCGAACTTTTCATGCTCGGTCCCGATGCGCCAATCGGCTTTGGGCTTGCAGCCCGATTCCAGATATTCCGCTAGCTGTTCGTGGCGTTCGATCGGCCCGCCGCCGGACTGGGGGATGGACATGAACCGCTCTCCGATCCTGATGTGTCTGTCTTTGGGTCAGTCGTGGGGGGAAATGCCGCCAGTGTCAATGCAGCCGCAGATGCGCCGGGCGCATCGGGCGCTTTTCCCAGATCACCACGGGATGCACTGCACCGCCGTTCAGTTCGGCCAGCATTTGCTCGGTTTTCAGCCCCGGCAGGTTCGAGAACACATCAAACAGCGCCTCTGCACCTTCGGCATTCACGGGAATGTGAAGCGTTGGCTGACCCGGCTGAGACAGCACCCAATGCGCCGGGTTCGAGGTCGGGTCTAGCGCCAGCCGTTCGATCTCGCGTGCGGCGACCATGCCGCCGTCCAGCGGGCCCAGATAGGTAATCTGCCCTTCGTCGATGGTGACAACTCCGGGACCACCCGCGCCAGTGCGAAACCGCGCGCGTTGTACACCGATCACAGTCAAAGCCATAGAGACAACGACCAATACCCAGCCCATCCAGCCCAGCAATCCGCCGGGGCCGCTGATCCAGCTAAGGCCAACTAGCAGGACGGCCACGGCAGCCAACACTTCGCGCCAGCGCCACAGGGCCAGTTTGGCTTCGGGTCGGATAAAGCTCATGCCGGGTCCTTTGGGTTTTTGAACAGGATCAGTGAAAACTGCCCTGCCGGTTTGAATCCAATAGCCATATAGGCACGCGCTGCGGAATCAGAAGCCGCAAACAGAACGGCACGGGACACACCACTGGCGTTTGCCTCAAGCAGATGCAACCCAACCGCCAAGCGGGCATACCCCCGCCCACGCAGTTCGGGCGGGGTATAGACCCCTCCGATCTGGACAACGTCAGGCAAGCGTGCGTTGAACCCGGTCATGGCCACGGGCTGCCCGTCGATCAGCAATATTCGATGTGAGTTACGCTGGGTATAAGCGACAAAGTCCTTACGCGCCTGTTTGCGTGCGCGGGCGGGATCGAAATCCATCGCCTCGATCAAATAGTCGGTCCGCCAGCCTTCGGCAATGTCCCCGTAAAACCCGCTTAAGGGTTCCAGCATAGCGCCCGTCGTGTCCGGCACGACAAGCTGTGTCAGGTCCAGCGTAAAGCCCGGTTCATCACTGTTGAGCGTCGCGGGTCTGCCGGCCCATCCCGCCATCTGCATGATACGCCGCGCCTGAGCCGCCTCGGCGGCGATGCCGAACAAGGGGCGCCCCCGGATCAGGTCAATCGCGGCCATAAGCTCGTCATCAGAACAGTCCGGGCACTGGGTCAGGACCATGCCCTCATTCGTGATCGCGAAGACCGCGCGCGGGCCGTCACCCAAAGTCCAGACGTTCAAAGCACGAGGGTCCGTGCCCCTCAAACCAAAATCCCGCAGATTGGCCAGAGGAAACATCGAGGTCTGAATGTGGTCGGACAAAAACCGGGTGATGCGCGGCACGTCCTCTTGTTGGGCCTGTTGCCAGCTCATGACCAATCCCCCAGTGCCAGCTGCCACATGGTCAGTGCCGCCACCGCTGCTGTATCCGCGCGCAGAATACGTGGCCCAAGGCTGACCACGTGTGCGTAGGGAAGACCAGACAAGCGGGCCCGTTCGCGATCCGAAAACCCACCCTCGGGCCCGATGAGAATGGCCCAGGGCTGGCCCGTTTCATTGGCTGCCAATCGCAGGGCCGACCCAACTTCTGCCTCGTCGCAGAACATCAGTTGTCGGTCTTCTGGCCACGCATCCAGCACGCGATCAAGCCGCTGCAGATCGGAAACCTCGGGCACGTAAGTTCCGCCGCATTGCTCAGCCGCCTCAACGGCATGCGCCTGAAGGCGGTCTTGGCGGATACGCTCGGAATTAGTGAATTCAGTCTGCACGGGCAGGATACGCGTAGCCCCCATCTCGGCTGCTTTTTCGACAATGAAATCGGTGCGCGCCTTTTTGATCGGCGCAAACAGGAACCACAGATCGGGCGGCATTTGCAATGGTTTGGTCTGGCGGGCGCAGGACAGCACGCCGCCACGCTTGCCCGCCTCGGCCACGTCGGCAAGCCACTCGCCATCCTGGCCGTTAAACAGAGCCACCTGCCCGCCCACGGCCAGCCGCATGACGCCAAACAGGTAGTGGGCCTGATCACGCGTCAAAGGAACCGATTGCCCCGGACCCAAAGGGTGCTCTACATACAGTCTGATCTTTGCACTCATGAGACCTTAATATGCAAGGCAATGCCCCAACACCAGACGGTCAGGTCGCTGATGCCGTAAGCGGCAACTGGGTCGACACCCATGCGCCCGCCTTCACCCGCCCCTATCTACGCCTAAGCCGCGCAGACCGGCCCATCGGTACATGGCTGTTGCTGATTCCCTGCTGGTGGGGTCTTGCGCTGGCCATCCTCAGCGATGGCACCCCGCGATGGGAAGACCTTTGGATCGCCGTTGGCTGCGCAATCGGCGCTTTTCTGATGCGCGGCGCGGGCTGCACGTGGAACGACATCACTGATCGCGAGTTCGATGCTAAGGTCGAGCGTACTCGGTCGCGTCCGATCCCATCAGGTCAGGTCACGGTACGACAAGCGGTTGTCTGGATGGGGCTGCAATGCCTGTTGGCGTTGGGTATTCTGCTGACCTTCAATCAAGCTGCGATCGCGATGGGCGTCCTCTCGCTGTTGCCGGTGACAATATATCCGTTCGCAAAACGCTTTACATGGTGGCCCCAGGTGTTTTTGGGACTGGCGTTCAACTGGGGCATTCTGCTGGCCTGGGCAGCGCATACCGGAACGGTCGGGGTGCCCGCGATCACGCTCTATCTGGCCGGAATCGCCTGGACGCTGTTCTACGACACGATCTATGCCCATCAGGACGCCGAAGATGACGAGTTGATCGGCATCAAATCCACTGCACGCCTGTTTGGTTCGGATACAGCCAGATGGCTGAAATACTTCCTCGTTGCGACCGTGTCGTTGATGGGGCTGGCGATCATCGACGCGGCAACGACTCAGGCCTCGATCATGGCGCTTTTTGTTGCGCTGGCCGGGCCTTGGGCGATGGGGTGGCACATGGCGTGGCAATTGCGCGGACTGGACACCGAGGACAACGCCAAACTGCTGCAGTTGTTCCGCGCAAATCGCGACACCGGCCTTATTCCGCTGATCTTCCTTTGCGTGGCCTTGCTGGTCTGATTGCACCTCGGGCCGGGCCTCTGTAAGAGTCCGGCTCAATCACCCGAGGAGTCTTCTGTCTGCACATGCGCCTGCCTTATCTCCTAGCTGTTGCCTTTATCTTCCTGGTTTCTGCCGGGCTGTCTCTGCTGGCCGCCAGTTACTCGGTCACCAAGGTCGAAGAGGCATCGGAATTCGCGGTGCGCCGCGCGCTTGATCTGAAAGGCCATGACTGGGCCGAGGTCGAATCTGACGGCTTGCGCGTCATACTGACTGGCACCGCTGCTGACGAAGCCGCGCGTTTCAGCGCCCTGACCGCTGCCGGCACCGAAGTCGACACCTCGCGCGTTATTGACGAGATGGAAGTCGCTCCAACAACCCAACTGGCACCACCCAAGTTTTCAGCCGAAATTCTGCGCAATGACAGCGGTATTTCGGTAATAGGTCTGGTCCCGCTCAGCCAGGACCGCGAGGCATTGATGGAGCGTTTGCATCGGCTGGACGGGGACAATGTATCGGACCTTCTTGAGACCGCCGACTATCCTAAGCCCAAAGGCTGGGATGAGGCACTAACCTACGCGATCGAAGCCCTTGTTCGGCTTCCACGCGCCAAGATTTCGGCCAGTCCGGGGTTGGTGAGGATTACCGCTATCGCCGACAGCCAGCAGGAAAAGGAACGGCTTGAACAGGATTTGACGCGTGCTGCGCCACCCAGCCTTAGGATCGGATTGTCGATCACGGCCCCGCGGCCGGTGATCACGCCGTTTACGCTGCGCTACATTGTCGATGCCGAAGGCGGTCATTTCGACGCGTGTTCGGCGCCTGATCAGGATTCCCGAAACGCCATCATTGCCACCGCCGAAGCGGCAGGGCTGACCGGACCCTACACCTGTACGATCGGGTTGGGCGTTCCATCACCCCGCTGGTCCGAGGCCGCAACGCTCAGCATCAAAGCGTTGGCTCAGATCGGTTTGGGATCTGTGACCATGTCTGACGCCGACATCACGCTGGTCGCCGAGATGGGTACGAACGCCGCCACGTTCGACCGCGTGGTCGGCGAGCTTGAGAATGCGTTGCCCGAGGTCTTCGCCCTTCACGCCGTCCTGCCCGAGCCTGAAACCGACGAACCCACAGGCCCGTCCGAGTTTTCCGCCACGCGCAGCCCCGAAGGGCTGGTCCAAATGCGCGGACGCTTGGGTGATGAAACCCTTAGGGACATGGTCGACAGCTATGCCCGCGCGGCGTTTGGCTCGGAACAGGTTTATACCGCAACTCGCGTTGTGCCTGACCTGCCCACCGACTGGGCCGTGCGCGTCCTGGCCGGGCTTGAGGCGCTGTCATTACTGCACAAAGGTGCTTTGACTGTGACGCCGGACGATGTCATGCTGATCGGCGTCAGCCATGAACCCGACACCAGAGCGCGCATCGCTGGCCTTTTGTCCGACAAGCTAGGCGAAGCGCAGGAATACACACTTTCGATCACCTACCAGAAACCTCCGGAACCCGAAGACGCACTGCCAGACCCCGAGCAATGCGAAGACCGCATTGCCGAAGTTCAGACGTCCAGCAAGATCGCCTTCGAACCTGGCTCGGCCACGGTGGCGGCGGATTCGCGTGATACTGTGAACCAGATCGCCGACATTCTGCGCGAATGCGGCCCAATCCGGATGGAGATCCAGGGCCACACCGACAGTCAGGGCCGGGAAGAGATGAATCAGCAGCTTAGCCAGTCACGGGCACAGTCCATCCTAAACGAGCTGCGCGGACGGCGCGTTCCCACCGCAAGCTACACTGCAGTGGGATACGGCGAAACGCAACCTATCGCCGACAATGGCTCCGAGGAAGGTCGCGAGGAAAACCGTCGGATTGAATTTCGCCTGATCCGCCCTGAACCCGTCGCCAATTCCGAGACGGGTCTGGAAGCGCTGGAACAGGACACACAGCCGTCAGAAGACGCACAAACAGACGCCGAAGAAACCGGCGCAGGGGACCAGTAAGTTGAACAGACTAGAATTCATCATCGCCACCGCCGTCATTTTGTTTGCAGCGTTTTGTATGGGGTGGTTCGCCAACTGGCTGGCCCATCGCCTGTCCCGCGTGCGCCAAAGCGACGTAGCCGATCTGGACCGCATGAGCCAGGAGTTGCATGAGGCCGAGGAAACCCGCGATCAGGCCATCACCTATCTGCAGCAGCGCGAGGCCGAACTTACCAACCAGCTGACGCAAACCGAGGCCGAGCTGTCCGCCGCAATGGATGGGTTGCGCGCCGCACGGCAAGAGGCCGAAGAGCTGCGCGGGCGCATCAACAACGCGGATTAAGTCACCAGCGCGTGAGCGCGTCCTCGTCCTCGTCCTTGGCGGCGACCCAGTCGGCGCCTGCTTTGGTGATCTCTTTCTTCCAGAATGGCGCGCGGGATTTCAGGTAATCCATCAGGTATTCTGCCGCCTCGAACGCATCTTTGCGGTGGCGCGAGGCTGTGGCCACCATCATAATCCGATCCCCCGGAGCCAGCCGCCCGTGGCGGTGAATCACCAGCACATCGCCCAGCGACCATCGCGACTGTGCTTCTTCGGCGATCTTGGTCAGGGCGCGCTCGGTCATGCCGGGATAGTGCTCGATCTCCATCACGTCCAGATCGCTTGTGGCCAAATCGCGCACAACACCAGTGAAGGTTACGATGGCCCCATTTGCGGCCTCATCCCCGGCAGCAAAGGCGTTGGCCTCGGCGCCCATGTCGAAAGGGGCTTCTTGTACGACGATCCGCATCTTAGCCACCTGTCATGGGCGGAAAGAACGCAACTTCGCGCACGCCCGACAGGGGGGCGTCAAAGTCCGACAGTTCCTGATCCAGCGCCACGCGCAGCGCCGACAGGTCGGCAAAAGCGGCGGCATAGCGATCTTCGCGCGCGGTCAGTTCCGCGACCAGCTCGGATACGGTTGCGGCTTGTGTTTCGACCTTTTCCTTGGGAAGACCGATGCGTTCACGCACCCATGCGAAATACAGCACATCCATCGCTTAGCTCTCCTTCAGATGGGGCATGGCTTTACGTAGGTAGTCATAGCCGGTGATCAACGTCAGCGTCGCCGCGATCCACAGCAGCCACAGACCGACCCGGCCCGACCAGAACATACCTTCCAGATGCCAGCGGACGTGGCTTACGTCCTCAAGCTGTCCAATGAGAACCTGATCAATGGTCGCAGGGTCCATGCCAAACGTGGCCATGACAAAGTAGTGTTCAAAAATTCCCTGTGAAAACAAAACCGCAATGGCAAACATCTGTGCTGTGGTCTTCCATTTGGCCAGCTTGGTCACTTTCAAAGTTCCCGCCACATCGCCCAGATATTCCCGCAACCCCGAAACAAACACCTCGCGGAACAGAATCACGGTGGCGGGCAGCACCAGCCAAGGCGTCCAATGCTCGGTCGAATAGCCCACAAGGATCATCAACGCGATCACCACCATCGCCTTGTCAGCAATAGGGTCCAGCATCGCTCCGATCTTGGTTTCCTGTTTCCAAGCACGGGCCAGATACCCGTCGAACCAGTCGGTGATCGCCGCTGACATGAACAGGATCAGGGCAAACCAGTCGGCATAGGGCCGGGTGAAATACAAAAACATCACGGCCAGACCGGGGGCGGCCAGAAGGCGCAGCACGGTCAAGATATTGGGCAAGTTCCACTTCATGAAGAAAACTCTACATCGCCGGTTCAGGACATAAAAGATGGGCCATTGAAAATCTGACCCGATCACAGGCAGTTGTGGCCTTCGGGGTCAAAGGGTCGCAACCCCGATCACACGGCTTGGCGCGCGCGGGCTTTGCGGTCAGATTGGCGGCTGGCCCAGACAGAGCGATACATGACCCGTCACATTCAAACCGACCCCCGATCGAACCTGATCGGCAGCGCATGGATGATCGCCGCAATGGCACTGTTCGCGCTTGAGGATGCGCTGATCAAAGCGGCCTCGGCGGCGATTCCGATCTGGCAGGTGCTGGTTCTGTTCGGCGCAGGCGGCGCGGTGATCTATGCCGTGGTGGCCCTGCTGCGCGGCACACGGCTGTTTCAAGCCGATGTACTGTCGCGCCCGATGAAGGTGCGTGCGGTATTCGAAATCCTGGGGCGGTTGTTCTATGTGCTGGCCATCGCGCTTACTCCGCTGTCATCGGCCACGGTGATCCTGCAGGCTACGCCCTTGGTCGTCGTCGCCGGGGCCGCACTGGTTTTTGGCGAAACCGTCGGCTGGCGCCGGTGGAGCGCCATTCTGATCGGCCTTGTCGGCGTCGTGATCATCATCCAACCGACCGGGGACAGCTTCTCGGCCCTGTCCATCCTTGCGGTTCTGGGGATGCTGGGCTTTGCCGGGCGCGATCTGGCCAGCCGCGCCGCGCCCGCGTCACTGGGGACCGAGGTGCTGGGGTTCTACGGGTTCCTTTGCATCATAATCGCCGGTCTGGCCTATCGGTTCTGGGAGGGCACACCGATGCAGCCCTTAAGCCCGCAAGTCAGCCTGCATATGACCGGCGCAGTCATCATGGGCGTCATGGCCTATGCCGCGCTGATGAAGGCGATGCGCACGGGTGAGGTCTCATCCGTCACGCCTTTCCGCTATTCCCGGCTGCTGTTCGGGATCGGGTTGGGCGTGGTCATGTTTGGTGAGCGGCTGGACCAGACCATGTGGATCGGGTCGGCGCTGATCGTGGCCTCGGGGCTGTATATCCTGTGGCGCGGGCGGCGAGCCTAGCCCTTGTCGTGGAAGAAATCATAGACCTTCTGCGCCAACCCGGCTGAAATCCCGTCCACCGCCCTGAGATCCGCCAGATTGGCCCGGCTAACCGCTTTGGCGCTGCCGAAATGGGTCAACAGGGCGCGTTTGCGCGCCGACCCTACGCCGGGGATTTCGTCCAGAGGTGTCGCCCCCACCGCCTTGGCCCGTTTGGCGCGATGGGTGCCGATGGCGAAGCGGTGCGCCTCATCCCGCAGGCGTTGAATGAAATACAGCACCGGATCGTTACGTTTCAGCGCAAAGGCGCGTTGGCCGATGCGGTGGAATTCCTCTTTGCCGTGGTCGCGATCCACACCTTTGGCGACGCCGACCATCGGGATGTCTTCGACACCGTGTTCGACCATGATCTCATGCACCGCGCTGACCTGCCCAGCGCCGCCGTCGATCAAAAGCAGGTCGGGCCAATGGCCCTTGTCCCGGTCTGGGTCTTCTTTCAACAGACGAGTGAAACGGCGGGTCAGGACCTCTTTCATCATGCCAAAGTCGTCGCCCGGCGTCAGGTCATCGCCCCGGATGTTGAACTTGCGATAGGCGTTTTTCATGAACCCCTCGGGGCCCGCTACGATCATCCCACCCACCGCGTTGGTGCCTTGGATATGGCTGTTATCGTAAACCTCAATCCGCTCGGGTGGCGTGTCCAGATCAAACGCCTCGGCCACGCCACGCAACAGCTTGGCTTGCGTGGCGCTTTCCGACATGCGACGGGCCAGCGACTCACGCGCGTTGCGCAGGGCCCCGGCGACCAGTTCTTGTTTCTCACCGCGCTGCGGCACAAGGATTTCGACCTTGCGACCGGCCTTTTCCGACAGCGCGTCCTGCATCAGATCAGCGTTCTCGACCCCGTCCGACAGGATCAACTGACGCGGCGGCTCCTTGTTGTCGTAGAACTGACCAAGGAAAGCCTCCATCACCTCGGCCGGCGACACATCCGCCCCGACCCGAGGGTAAAAGTCCTTGTTGCCCCAGTTCTGGTTGGCCCGGATAAAGAACACCTGCACACAGGCTTGCCCACTATCCATATAGAGGCCGATCACATCCGCCTCGGCCACGCCGCGCGGGTTGATGCCCTGGCTTGTCTGCACCTGCGTCAGCGCCCGGATTCGGTCGCGCAGGCTGGCGGCGCGTTCGAACTCCATCGCCTCGGACGCGGCCATCATCTGTTCGGCCAGTTCTTCCTGCACCTTGGTCGACCGGCCCGACAGGAAACGTTCTGCATCCTTGACGCTTTCGCCGTAGTCGCTTTCCGAGATCAACCCAACACACGGCCCAGAACAGCGCTTGATCTGATACAGCAGACAGGGCCGCGTGCGGCTGTCGAACATAGAATCCGAGCAGTTGCGCAGCAGGAACGCCTTTTGAAGCTGGTTCAGCGTGCGGTTCACGGCCCCCGCACTGGCGAAGGGGCCAAAATAGGCGCCCTTTTCTTTCTTCGCCCCGCGATGTTTCTTGATCTGCGGAAACCCATGATCCTTTGACACCAGAATGTTCGGAAAACTCTTATCGTCGCGCAGCAGCACATTGTACTTAGGCTTGAGCTGCTTGATCAGGTTCTGCTCCAGCAGCAGCGCCTCGGTCTCGGTCCGCGTGGTCAGAAACATCATCGAAGCCGTCGCGGCGATCATCTTCTCGATCCGCCCCGAATGTCCAGGCCGCGTATAGTTCGACACCCGCGCCTTCAGGTTTCGCGCCTTGCCGACATAAAGAACCCGACTGTCGGCATCCAACATCCGGTAAACGCCCGGAGAGCTGTCCAGCGTTTTCACATATCGCTGTATACATTCGTATCCAACGCTTTGGGTTTCGGAGTTCGATTCGTTCTGGACGGTCATGTGTCTGAAATATGATTCCCTGACCATGGCTGCAATCTTGAGCGCCTCAGATCAAGAGAAAACAAATCCACGGTTTCTGTGGATAAGTATGAAGATAAGTTTCCGGGTATCGCGATTTTCCCTTAATTCATTAAGGATTCCTTGGTTTGCACAAAAATTAGGCAATAACCTAACCAACTGTTTTTCAACGTTATTTTTTCTCAAACGAGACAAGTGCATGAAAAACAATACATTTTTGTAACGTGTTGGTAACGGAAATGAGAGCGGTGCAAAACTTATCTGAGAATTACCTATTCAACGCCCAAAACATCCGGAGTTTGCCAGCCAAGATGCTGCCCGCCATCCACACATAAAAGCTGCCCTGTGACCGCCTGTGCATCCAGAAAATACCCCAGCGCGGCAGTGATGTCTGAAGGGTTCGCGCCGCGCTCCAATACCGTGCTCCGCCGTTGCGCATTGAAGTGATCGACGCTTTGGCGGTGCCCCTGCATCGTGGGACCGGGACCGATTGCGTTGACGCGGATCGCCGGGGTCAACGCTTGCGCAGCAGTGCGGGTCAGCGCCCACAGGCCCATCTTGGCGATTGTGTAGGACATGAACTCGGGGGTCAGCTTGCGTACCCGCATGTCGACCATATTGACGATAAGACCGGTTGCGACCGGTTCGCCTGCCGCATCGGTGTCGGGCTGCAACCCTTGTTCAGCCATCGCCTGAGTCAGCACAAAAGGCGCGCGCAGGTTACTTTCGAGATGCCGGTCCCAGCTTTGCCGCGTGGCCGTTTGGATATTGTCGTATTCAAAGATCGAGGCGTTGTTGACCAGACAGGTGATCGACCCACCCAGTGCCTCGGCTGCGCGGGGCAACAGGGCGTTCACCTGCGCCTCGTCCAGCAGGTCGGTTTGTAGGGCAACAGCATTGCGACCCATTGATCGTATCTCGGCCACGACATCCGACGCCGGTTGTTCGGACGAAGCATAGTGGACAGCTACATCATATCCACGCTGCGCCAGATACAGGGCCATGGCCCGGCCAAGGCGAATACCTGCTCCGGTTACAAGGGCTCGGGTCATCGGGGACTCTCCGTCACATTACGCCAGCAATGTGACGATGTAGACCGCATAGAGCAGGGTCAACAGCAAGCCCCACACTCGCGTGATATCTTTCTTGAAAAACACGAACGGGATCAGCAGCAATGATGCGCCCAGCATGACCCACAGATCGAATTGCAGGAACTCGGGATCAACCGGAATTCGTCCGACCAATGTCGCGATACCGACAATGGCCAACAGGTTGAACATGTTTGACCCGATCACGTTACCTAGCGCAACGTCTGCCTGACGCCGCAACGCCGCCATAACAGTCGTGGCCAATTCGGGCAGAGACGTACCGACCGCCACCAAAGTCAGACCGATAATCGTTTCACTGATCCCATAGGTGCGCGCGATCACGGTTGCGTTTTCGACCAGCAGATGCGCGCCCATCGGCAATCCGATCAGACCCAGCAGCAGATAGATCGCGACCTTCCAGTACGGCATATCCGGGTCGGCCTCTTCGAGACCATCCAGTTCTTCGCCATCGTTGCAAGCCTCACCACAGGCTTTCCGATGGGCATGGGCCTCGCGGAAGGCATTCCAAAGGACCAGAGCCAGTGCAGCCAGCAGGATACCTCCGCTGACCAGATTGAATTCGCCCAAGAAAGCCAACCCAATAAACAACACTGTGGCCATGATCATGAAGACATAGTTCTTGCGGCTGTCGCATTCGCTTGTGTGCAAAGTGGCAAGCAACGCTGGAAGGCCCAGTACCAGCAGGATGTTGGCCGTGTTCGACCCGACCACGTTCCCGAGCGCAATACCCGGCGCGTTTTCCTTGATCGCACTGATAGCGATCAACAATTCAGGCGCCGAAGTGCCAAAGGCCACAATCGTCAGACTGACGATCAACGCAGGTACGCCCAGACGCAGGCTCAGGTTTACCGCACCACGCACAAGCGCATCCCCTGCCAGCAACAGGATCAGCAATCCGAGGCCGGATAACAGCCATGCCGTCATGTACGGCCTCCTTTTTTGCAGGCGCAGGGGCCTTTACCGATCCTGAACCGCCCGCAGCGCGGACACCGTGCCGATTGCAACCTTTTCTGTCCGGGAAAACGCAGCTTACCAAACATGGCCAACACGCCCATGGCGATCAGGAAGAGGGTGACAATCTTGATAATCACGTCACAACCCAAAACGCGCATAGGCCGCGCGTTCCTCAAGCCCTGCAATCGCATCTTGTGCCAAAGAAGCACCGAACCGGGACCACAAAGGTTTCCGCAACCCATAGCGCCGGAATTTTACCTTGTCGCCGAACCGCTCTTGCATCTTGGGTTTCAGATGAGCAATCCCGTCGATCAATCCCAATTCCTGCGCGCGACGCGCCAGCCAAATCTCGCCGGTGAAGAGGTCCTGACTCTCATCCAGTTTTCCATCACGTCGGGTTTTGACATGGGCGATGAAATTTTCGTGAATATCACCCAAAAGGCGCTCTAGCCGGGCAACGTCCTCTTTCTTTTCGGGCGAGAACGGGTCGAGCATTGATTTCGACTCTCCGGCCGTATGCACGCGCCGCTCGATCCCCTGACGTTTCAAAAGTACATGCGCACCAAAGCCGGATGAGATCACTCCGATGGACCCCAGAACCGAACTGTCGTCGGCATAAATCTCATCAGCTGCAGCTGCCAGCCAATACCCGCCCGAGGCGGCGACGTCTTCGACAAATGCTATGACAGGAACGTTTAATTTCTCAGATAACCGCCGAATACGCGCACCGATCAAAGAACTTTGCACCGGTGAGCCACCGGGCGAGTTGACCTCGAGCGCGACGGCGGCGGGTTTGCCTTTGCGAAAGGCTTTCTCAAGAACCGGGGCCAGCGATGTGTCGGACATCGACCCTCGGCCGGCCATTCCGATGGCTCCGGACAGACGCACAATGGCCACGCATGGCTGCTTTTTGACAAAGGGCAGGCTGAGTTTCATGGGAGCCGATGTAGAGTGCGCCATTGTGCTAAACAAGGGACCGTTTGAACGTTAGATGCAGCCGGATCACATTTCCCGGAGTTGATGGGCAAAAATGCAACGCCAAACGCACCCTAGCTGCGAATGCGCCAGCCGGTTTTGAAAATCCACCAGATGATGCCAAGGCAAATGCCTGTAAAGACCACGATTGCCAGCAGGCTGAAGCCTATCGGCACATCAGCCAGCCCATAAAACGACCATCTGAAACCTGAAATCAGATAGACTACCGGATTGAACAATGTGATCGTTTGCCAAACCGGCGGCAGCATCGAGATCGAATAGAATGTGCCCCCCAAAAAGATCAACGGCGTTACCACCAGTTGCGGCACCAGCGACATCTGCTCGAAGTTGCCTGCCCAGATGCCAATTATGAATCCAAGCAGTGAGAAACTGAGGCAAGTCAGCACCAGAAACGCCACCATTGCCAGCGGATGTTCGATCCGTAAATCCACAAAAAACGTCGCCGTGATCAGGATCACCACCCCTACAAAAAGCGCCTTGGTCGCCGCCGCCCCCACATAGCCGACCACGATCTCGATAAAGTTCACAGGGGCCGAGAGCAGCTCGTAGATCGTGCCAAGGAATTTGGGGAAATAAATCCCGAAAGACGCGTTCGATATCGACAACGTCACCACCGACAGCATGATCAAACCCGGCACGATGAACGCGCCATAGGATACGCCCTCAACTTCTTGGATACGACTGCCGATCGCAGTACCGAAGACGACGAAATACAAAGAGGTCGACAGAACCGGAGACAAAAAGCTCTGTGCCAGCGTCCGGAAGAACCGGGCCATTTCGAACCGGTAAATAGCAGCGATTGCGGACCAGTTCATGCGGGCTCTCCCGACACCAGATTGACAAATATTTCTTCCAGGCTCGACTGGCGGGTCTGCACGTCGCGCAGAATGAGCCCGGCTTGCGCCACATCGTTCAGCAACGTGGTGATGCCGGTGCGGTCGGCATGGGTATCGTAGGTATAGATCAGGGCATCGCCATTGCCATTCAGCGTCAGGTTATGCGCTGCAAGACTGTCGGGGATCGACGCGATGGGATCGGTCAACATGACTTCGATCTGCTTCTTGCCCATTTGCGCCATCAGAGTGTTCTTGTCCTGAACCAGCAGCAATTCGCCTTTGTCGATGACACCAACGCGGTCGGCAATTGCTTCGGCCTCTTCGATGTAATGAGTGGTCAGAATGATCGTGACGCCGGCCTGTTTCAGTTCGGCCACGATCTCCCACATATCCTTGCGCAATTCGACATCAACACCGGCGGTGGGTTCATCCAGAAACAGCACGCGCGGCTCATGCGCCAACGCTTTTGCGATCAGCACCCTGCGCTTCATCCCGCCCGACAGCTCTTTGATGGCGTTGCGGCGCTTGTCCCACAGGGACAGCTTGCGCAGGATCTCTTCGATCCGCGCGTCATCTCGGCCCAAGCCAAACAGCCCACGCGACAAACGTACCGTGTTCCAGACTTTTTCGAATGGCTCCAGCGCGATCTCCTGCGGGACAAGGCCGATCATCCGGCGCGCAGCGCGAAAGTCGGACTGGATGTCATGCCCTCCGACCGTAACTGTACCCGAGCTCGGCGTGGTAATTCCGCAGATGGTTGAAATCAGAGTTGTTTTGCCCGCGCCATTCGGACCCAGCAAGGCCAGAATCTCACCCTGCCGAATGTCCAAAGTCACGCCCTTAAGCGCTTCAAACCCGTCAGCATAGGATTTTCGCAAATCCCTGATCGAAAGAATGGTGGTCATGCTGTTTCCCTGTCCTGACGGCGACCCTACCCCGGTGGGCGAGCGCAGAACAGACCCATTCCGCACCGGCCGTTACGCGGATTTTGCCGAACCCAGCTCGGGCTTGCAATTCACCGGCATTCCCGAAAACCTGCGGCGATACTTATAGGAGCGGCAAAATGCTGAACGGTTTTCGGATCATCGAATTCGAAGGGCTGGGCCCCGCGCCCTTCGCCGCCATGTTGCTGGCAGATATGGGCGCAGATGTGATCACCATCCACCGCAAGGGAGGGGCAGGAACACCTGGAATGCCCGAGCAATCGGTGCTGGATCGCGGCAAACGGTCGATTGCGTTGGATCTGAAAGACTCAGACGATCTGGACATCACCCAACGCCTGATCGCTTCTGGAGATGCACTTATCGAAGGATTCCGCCCAGGTGTCATGGAAAAGCTGGGCCTCGGCCCGGCTCCTTGCCACGCCCTGAACCCCAAACTGGTCTATGGCCGCATGACTGGTTGGGGCCAGAACAGCCCGCTGGCCAACACCGCGGGGCATGACCTGAACTACATCGCGCTGTCCGGCGCGCTCTGGTACGCGTCGCAAGCAGGTCAGCCGCCACAAACTCCCGCGACTCTGGTGGGCGACATCGGCGGTGGTGCCATGTATCTGGTGGCGGGCCTCCTGGCCGGCCTGCTACATGCTCAAAAGACAGGGGAAGGCACCGTCGTCGATGCCGCCATCTACGACGGCTCGGCCCATATGATGAACCTGCTGATGAGCCTGCGGCAAACCGAAAATCTTGATGAAATCAGAGGTCAAAGCCTTCTCGACGGCCCCCATTGGAGCCGCACCTACAGCTGCGCCGACGGCGGCTTCATCACGGTGCAATGCCTGGAACCCAAATTCTACGCCACATTCCTGCAGCTACTCGGCCTGTCAGAAGACCCGGACTTTGAACAGCAGTATGACATCACGCGCTGGCCCACGCTCACCAAACGCCTTAAAGCGATTTTCGCCCAACAACCGCGCGACCACTGGGCACACCTGTTCCACGGCTCAGACGCCTGCGTCGCGCCGGTCCTCAGCCCCGAACAGGCACTTGACCACCCAATGAACCAAAGCCGCCAAACTTGGACAACTCAGAACGGCACCCTGCAAGCCCACGCCGCCCCACGATACTCTACCCATGACTGGCAACCAAAACCCAGCCCAAATCGCGATGAACACCGGGCCGAGATTCTCGCCGACCTCGACACCAAAGACTGATCCGCCCTTCATCTGGCCAAAAACATCTCGGGGGATGAATTGGCCGCAGGCCAAGAAGGGGCTGGCCCCCTTCCACCCAGCTTAACGCGCGCGCACCGTGTCAATCATCAGCTGCACATTCTCAGGATCCGCATCCGGCGTGATCCCATGACCCAGATTGAAAATGTGCGGCCCCTTGGAAAATGCCTCAACGATCTTCCGCGTCTCATCCACCAAAGCCTGACCGCCCGTCACCATATGGGACGAGGCCAAATTGCCCTGCACACAACCATCCACCTGCACATCGGCCGCCGCCCAATCCGGCGCGACCGAATTGTCCAGCGCCACACAATCCACACCAGTCGCCTTGGCAAACCCAACATAGCCCTCTCCGGCCTCGCGCGGGAAACCGATGACCGGAATTCCGGGATGACGTTCTTTGATGGCCTGAGTGATCACACGGCACGGCTCGACCGCATATTTCTGGAATGCCTCGCCCTTCAGGGACCCGGCCCAGCTGTCAAAGATCTTGACCACCTCGGCTCCGGCCTCGATCTGGGCCGACAGATATTCGATCGTCGCCAGCGTAATCCGATCCAGCAGGGCCTCGAACAACGCCACATTGCCCTCGCGCAGCGCATGGGCCGGGCCCTGATCCGGCGTGCCGCGCCCGGCGATCATATAGGTGGCCACCGTCCAGGGCGCGCCCGCGAAACCGATCAGAGTCGTCTCGGACGGCAATTCCCGCGATAGGATTCGCACGGTTTCATAGACCGGCGATAAAGTCTCGTGAATCGCATCCACGGGCTTCAACGCGTCAAACTCGGCCTGTTGGGTTATGGTCGACAGGCGCGGGCCTTCACCGGTGACAAACCACAAATCCGCACCCAGCGCCTGCGGCACCAACAAGATATCGGCAAACAGGATCGCCGCGTCGAACCCATAGCGACGGATCGGCTGCAATGTGACTTCGGCCGCCAGCTCGGGGTTATAGCACAACGACAGGAAATCCCCCGCCTGCGCCCGCGTCGCGCGATATTCGGGCAGATACCGCCCGGCCTGGCGCATCATCCAGATCGGCGGCACATCCTGCACTTCACCTGCCAATGCGCGCAGTATCTTCTTTGTCTCGGCCATCTTTGCCCCCAATCATCTGGTTTGCGCCACGGGTCGGCCCTCAGTGGCAATTTGTCAAGCTCTGCCCCCATTGTCAGGGCAATGTGACGCGATTAAAGCTGAGGCCATGACATTGACCCTGCCCTCCCCCGCCCAACCTTTAAAGATCGGCTCCCGAGGATCGCCTCTGGCGCTGGCGCAAGCCTATGAAACCCGGCAGCGGCTGGCAGCGGCGTTCGATCTGCCCGAAGAGGCGTTCGAGATCGTGGTCATCAAGACCACCGGCGACAACCGCGCCATGATCGACGCAGACCGCCCTCTGAAAGAAATCGGCAACAAGGGCCTGTTCACCAAGGAGATCGAAGAGGCGATGCTGCGCGGCGATATAGACATCGCGGTGCATTCCACCAAAGATATGCCGGTGGAGCAGCCCGCAGGTCTGGTGCTGGACACCTTCCTGCCGCGTGAAGATGTGCGCGACGCGTTCATCTCGCCCAGCCTGAAATCAATTCACGACCTGCCGCGGGGTGCCACCGTCGGCACCTCATCCCTGCGCCGCCGGGCGCAGCTGTTGAATCGTCGGCCTGACCTGAACGTAGTGGAATTCCGAGGCAACGTGCAGACGCGGCTGAAGAAACTGGCGGACGGCGTGGCCGATTGTACCTTTCTGGCCATGGCCGGCATCCGCCGCCTGAACATGGAAGACGTCCCCGCCACCGCCATTGCACCCGAGGACATGCTGCCCGCCATCGCACAGGGCACCATTGGCATCGAACGCCGTAGCGACGATTCCCGTTCTGCGGGTATGCTGGAAGCGATTCACCACATTGAAACAGGGCAGCGTTTGGCCGCCGAACGCGCATTGCTGGCCGCGTTGGACGGCTCCTGCGAAACGCCAATCGCGGGTCTGGCTGAGATCAATGGGGGTCAGCTTCACCTGAAGGGCGAGGTATTGCGCCCGGATGGGTCTGAGGCGATCACCGAAGACGTTGTAGGATCGATTGAAGACGGCGTCGACATGGGCCGCACAGTTGCTAAAACCCTGCTTACACAGGCGGGCGTCGGATTCTTCGATTGGCGAAACTAAAAAAATTCACGCAATGTGAACTACTTCACTGCCGTCGCCTGATGAGTCAGGCATAACGCTTGCATACCGGTTGTGAAGTCGGCTCGGTCTCAAATAAGTCGAAAGTTTTGTAAGTCTGTACCGTTTTAAGTGGTGTTCGAGGGGGTGAGACCCGATCCTGAGATCCGATCAGTTAGGGCCGTTGTCATTGATTTGACAGCGGCCCGTCCCTTTTTTGCGCAGCGTGCGGTCATCTATTGGCAATCAACTCGACCGCCGTATTGACCGCTTCCCTTGTCATTTCAATATCCGTGTCAGTTACCGCAAGGGAAGGGTAGAGCTTTCCGGGCGATTTAAAGATGCCACTCGCCCGTAAGCTGTTGTTGTAATCCACGTTGCGTCGGGGGTCATCGTGCCGAGAGCTGCGATAATCGCGACACTGGGCATCGGTGAAATAGATATCAAACAGAGTTTCATCGCCACAAACCTGATGCGGGATACCGGCCGCTGTCAGCGCATCAACCTGCATCTGTTGCAACGCGGACCCTGTGGCCCTCAGACGCTCATAGGTACCTTCACGGCGTAGGATTTCCATCGTTTTCAACCCTGCGGCAGAGGCAACCGGATTGCCCGACAATGTGCCCAGTTGCATCAGCCAGCCGTCTTCGCCGACCTGCGCCTTGTCGAAATGCTTCATGATCTCGGTGCTTGCGCCCAGCGCGGCCAGAGGGAAGCCACCACCGGTAATCTTGCCCAGCGTGCAGATATCGGGCGTCACGCCGTATTTCTCTTGCGCGCCGCCATAAGCGAGGCGGAAACCGGTCACGATCTCGTCAAAGATCAGCAGGACATTGTGTTTGTCGCACAGGTCGCGCAGCCCTTGCAGATATCCGGGCATTGGCGGAATGATCCGTTGCAGCGGCTCGACCATAATCGCGGCGATATCGTCATGTTCGTCCAACAGCGCCGCAACGGCCTCAAGGTCATTGTACGGTGCGATCAGCATCTGCTCGGCCACGCCCGCCGGGATGCCGGCGCTGTCGGGCACCGCCTGTGGGAAGTTCACATGGCGGCTGGGGGCGAGGCTCATCTGCGCCTCGGCGCTCATGCCGTGATAGCCGCCCTCGAACTTCAGGATCTTGTCGCGCCCGGTATAGGCGCGGGCCAAGCGGATGGCGTACATGTCGGCCTCGCCACCCGAGGCGACAAAGCGCACCTGTTCGCAACACGGCACGGCGTCGATGATTGCCTCGGCCAGTTCGATGCCTTTGGCGTTGTTGGCGAAAAAAGTCATGCCCTTGGGCAGTTGTTCCAGCACCGCCTCCATCACCTCGGGGTGGCCGTGGCCCAACAACATCGGTCCGGAGCCGATCAGATAGTCTATATATTCCGTGCCGTCCTCATCCCAGACGCGACTGCCTTCGCCACGGGCGATGATGATGCCGGGGTCGAAATTGCCAAATCCCCCGGCGGGCAAGGCGGCGTTGGCGCGGGTGATCCATTCGGATTGGGTGTTGATCTTGAGCATCTCAGGCGATCTCCAATATCGGGGAACCAAGGGTTTCCAGGTCAGGCGTCACGCCCAGACCGGGGCCTTCGGGCGGGGCGATGCGACCGTCTTTGCGGCTGGGGGCATCCGGGCAGAGGCGCGGGCCCACGTATGAGGACAGATCGCAGGTGTTCATCAACGAGCCATGCGGGGTCGAAGCCGCGAAATGCAACGCGGCGGCGGTGACGATATCGGATCCCCATGTGCATTCGGCGCAGATCTCGGCCCCCAGATGCACTGTCAGATCGCGCGCGCGGCGCATAGCCGACAGACCGCCGAACTTGGACAATTTCAACGCAACCGCATCCATGCAGCCCAATTCATGCGCGCGCAGCAGCGAGGCGAGATCATGTGCGTTTTCGTCGATCTTCATCGGCAGGCCGGTGGCTTGCCGCACGGCGGCGCAATCCTCCAGCGTTTTGCAGGGCTGTTCCAGCATCACATCCAAATGCGCCACGGCGCGGCCCGTGCGTGTGGCCTGCAGGCGCGATGCGCCGCAGTTCCAGTCTCCGTAAACGATGGGGCCTGAACCCACAGCTTCGCGCACTTTGGTCAAGCGTTCGGCATCGGCCTGCCAGTCGGCTTCGACCCCCAGCTTGACCTGAAACTGGCGAATACCGGTCTGATAGGCGGCCTGCGCGATGCGGGCCATCTCATCGGGGTCTATGCAGGTGATCGAGTGATAGAGCGGCATGTCCTTGCGCGTGCGCCCACCCAACAGCGCATAGACCGGCTGGCCTGTGGCCTGGCCGAACAGGTCCCATAGGGCAAGATCGACGGCCGATTTTGCGTAGCGGTGGCCCTGTAGAAACCCGTCGAGCTTGCGCATCGGGGCATCGGCCCCGAAGGGCGACATTCCGAGGATTTCCGGGGCCATTTCGGTGATCGCCGCTGGGACGCCATCGGCATAGGCGGGCAGATAGTGGGGAATCGGGCAGATCTCGCCCCATCCTTTAAGGCCAGTATCGGTTTCAAGGCAAAGCACATGGGTTTTGACGGTGGCGCAGGTTTTGCCCTCGGCCATGTGGTAGGTTTCGTGGCTGGTGAGGTCGACGGACCAGAGGGTGATGGCGGTGATTTTCATTCAGGCCGTCCTTGGGGTGTTGATGTTGTGCAGTCAGAGGGGCCAGCCCCTCTCTTGGCCTTCGGCCAATTCACACCCCGAGATATTTCTAGCCAGATGAAGGGGCGGATCATCGCGGGGCCTCGTAGGTTGCGATTGGGGGACCGAGGGTATCTTCGTCGGGGTGGACGCCAAGGCCCGGGGTTTCCGGCAGGTGGAGGTGTCCGTTATTGTTACGGGGACCGCGACCGTTGGCGATGTCGACGGTGATCATATCCTGGCAGGCCCAGACGGCATGGCAGTTCTGATCGGGGATGGTGGCGGCCAGATGCAGGGCTTCGGTATCGGCAAGAACGGTGCCTCCGGTGGCCATGACGAACATGTCGATCCCGTGGGCCAGCGCGATATCGCGCATTCGGGCTGCCTTAGTAAGGCCGCCGACACGGTTTAGCTTGATGCCAAAGACCTCGGCCAGACCATGGCGCGCGATGCGGGTGGCGTCTTGCAGGGTGACGAGGCTTTCGTCCACTGAGACGGGTGAGGCGTGGCGACCCGAGATGGCGGCGATGTCGTCGAGGGATTCGCAGGGTTGTTCGAAGATCACCTGCAAAGGCTCGCAGGCTTTCATCACGCGCAGCGCCTGTTGGCGAGTCCAGCCCCGGTTCACGTCATAAAGAACAATCTCGCCGGGGCGGCGGAAGCTTTCAACATCTTGAACGCGGGCTATGTCGCGTTCGACGTCTCCGCCGATTTTGACCGAATGGGCGATGTAACCACGGTCGCGGTAGCGGGTCATCACCTCGCGCGTTTCTTCAGCGGTTTTGGCACCGACGGACGAGGCAATCGGGCGTGGGGTGCGGGAACCGCCGCCCATCAGATCAGCAATTGGCAGGCCCGCTGCTTGCCCGGCGATGTCCCAACAGGCCATGTCGATCGGACTTTTGGCATAGAGGTGGCCGGGCAGCGCCGTATCCATGGCGCGTTCCACATCAAGCACGCGGCGCGGATCCAGGCCCAGAATAAACATGGCCATGGTCTCGATTCCCGAACGGATACCCGGACCGTGGGCCGGCACATAGGTATGGCCCCAGGGCGTGCCCTCGCCCCAGCCGATCAAGCCAGTATCGGTTTCGATCTTAACCAGCGTTGCGTCCAGCGTTTCGAATTTCAGACGCCCGCCAGACAGCCAATAGGGATGTTCGAGCGGCAGGTCGATTTGGTTGACGGTGATGGTTTTGATCTTCATAGCGCGTACTCTGCCACGGGCGCGCCGAGGCTTTTGAAATCAGGGGTGACACCTAAACCTGGCGCATCTGGCGCGTAGAGCTTGCCGTTTCGCGACACAGCCCCGCCGCATCCGGTCGAGCGGGTGTTGTAGTTCATCAGGTCTGTGGTGTTTTGCAGGTATTCCTCGGGCGTAGAGGCGGCAAAATGGGCGACGGTGGCAGTGGTGATTTCACCGCCCCATGTATCCTCGGCCACCACTGGAATACGGTTTTCAATCAGAAAATCGCGCACCCGCCGAGCCTTGCTGAGCCCGCCGAGATTGGAAAGCTTCAGGCAGCAGATCTCGGCCCCCCGGTCCGCGACGATCCGCTGCGCCATGTGCATTCCGGTCAGGCATTCATCCAGCTTCATCGGCTGTTCGGCCACGCGGCGGACCTGTTGGCATTCCTCGTACGTTCTGCAGGGTTGTTCGAGGATAAAGTCCAGGTCGCGCGTCGCCCGAGCCACTCGGATCGCGTTATCCACGCGCCAGCCCTGATTGGCGTCGGCCATGGCGATCTCACCCGGTTGCAGCAAAGGGACCGTGGCCCTGATGCGGTCGATATCCGTGGTCCAATCTACGCCCACCTTGATCTGGAACTGACGGTATCCCTGATCACGATAGGTGTTCATCTCGTCCACGGTTTCATCGACCGGTTTCTGCGGTGCCACCCGATACATCGGGGCACCGTCCGTCAGCTTGCCGCCCAGCAACATCCAGACGGGCTGCGCGCAGGCCTGCCCCAGAATATCCCAGCACGCCGCGTCGAACGGAGCCTTGGCATAGCCGTGCCCCTGCACCAGATGGTCCATCATCTGTTCGATCCGCCCAACCTGCCGTGGATCCTCGCCCAGCAGAGATGGGGCGACCAGACCGGCCAAAGCAGGAACGCCCTGAGAATGCGCAACTATGTAATTCTCGCCGCAGGGCGTGAATTCTCCACAGCCCTGCAGCCCGGCATCGGTGTCGATCACTACAACCGAGGCGATGGCCGTCTGAATCGCGTTGCCCGCACCCCAAACATAGGCCCCGCCGACATAGGGCAGCCCGGTCTGATAGATACGGATTCGAGTGATTTTCATGCGGCGTCCATCCGGGGCAAGGCGTCCAGCCCTTCGCCGCGCCACAACACGTAGGTCAGGATGGGGCTGTCGGTGGTCGTCATGGCGTGGCTTTGCCAACTGGTGTGCAGACGAGTTTGGTTGGGTGTTAGTTCGGCGTCATTGCCAGCGACGTGAAACCTCGCACGGCCGGCGGCGATGAGGTACAGTTCTTCGGCCTGATGGCTGTGCCAATTATAGGCCAACCCCTCACCCCAAAAGGCCACGTAACCGCGCAGCTTTGTCGAGTGGAAATGGCCCGTGGGACCGAACAGTTCATAATAGCCAAAACGGTTCAGGAAGTCGGCACCGACTTCGTCTTCGGTGTAAGTCAGCTTCCAATCGGCGAGATGCGCGGTTGCGCAGATCGCCTTCGTAAGGGCTTGGGTCGGCCCCACATCGGACTGGATCGCCTGCACGAGAGGAACCGCCGGGATCGCGTTTGGCGACACGTCAACGGCGCACAGATCATCTGGCCAATCACCGAACGCAGCCAGATCAGGATGCGTTTGGTGCAGCTGTCGCGCGGCGTTCAGCACATCATCCAAAGTCATGGGATCACCACGATATTGCCGGTGTGCTGCTTGGCGATGAAAGCCGCCTGCGCCTCGCGCAACTCCTCAAGCGGGTATGTGGCTGCAAGAGCCGGTTTGATCTCACCCGCCTCGATATATTTCACGAGGTTCTGCATGACTTGCGGATCAATCACGGTAGAGCCGGTGAAGGTCAGGTCGCGCAGATAGAAGGTGCGCAAGTCGAACTCAACCATCGGGCCCGCGATGGCTCCGGAGCAGGTATAGCGTCCGCCGCGTTCGAGGATGTCGACCAGGGTCGGCCAGTAGGGGCCGCCGACCACATCTGCGACCACCGTGATCTTTTCACCGCCCAACGCGGCACGCAGGTTTTCCGGTGCGCGCGGCAGGATCATGTCAGGACCAAGCTGGGCGACGTCGGCATGTTTCGCCTCGGACGCCATTGCGATAACGCGCGCGCCACGCCGTTTGGCCAATTGCACCAATGCGCCGCCGACACCACCCGAGGCTCCGGGCACCAGAACCGTGTCTTTCTCGGCGACATTGGCGCGGGTCAGCATCCCTTCGGCGGTTGAGTAGGAGCAAGAAAACGTCGCCAACTCCGCATCCGACAAATCAGAGGTAATCGGCACTGCATTCACGGCCAGAGTGGTGGCATATTCGGCAAACCCTCCGTCCCGTTCCGAGCCGTAGTAGCCGGTTTTGTCCTTGTTTCCGGGATCATCCGGGTTGCGCAACCAGCCGTCGGTGATTACGCGCTGACCGATACGGGCGGGGTCGACACCTGCACCCACGGCTACGATATAGCCACAGATATCCGCCCCCTGGATGCGCGGGAAGGTGATCGGGTTGCCGCCCCAGGTGGGGTCTTCCTCACCCACCTCATCAAACGCGCCGCCGGTGGTCGCGTCGGTGACTGTCTTGGAATACCAGCCCGACCGCGTATTGACGTCCGTGTTGTTCAGACCGCAGGCGGCGACCTTGATCAATACTTCATGAGCCCCAGGTTCGGGGCGAGGCCAGTCTGGGTGAAGCACCATCTGCTCTAGACCGCCATGGCCCATCGTGACCATAGCTTTCATTCTATCAGGCAAGATCATTGCGCGGCCTCCAGTACAGCGTCGGTTCGTGGCAGCAGGCTTTGCGGATCATAGGCCGGTTCGCCCAGCACTCGCGCTGCACGGGATTGACCGTGGATCACGACCTGCAATGCGGTGCCGGGCGTGGCGGCCTCGGGCTTGATGTAGGCAAAGGCGAGGATCTTGCCGACGGTATCCCCATAGACCACTGAAGCGGTCGAGCCGACCACGCGACCATTCAGCATCACTGCCTCACCGCCATGGCCGTCGATCTCACCATCCGGTTCGATTTCCAGATAGGCGCAAATCCACGGAAGGTCGGTGTTCAGGGTCATGTCCTTGCCCAGATACTCCTTGTCGGTGCGCGCAAAGCGCAGCACGTCCGCCTCGGCCAATGTGACTTCATTGGTTAGTTCACCCGCGCCTTTGAAGCCTTTCTCCATCCGCATCACGTTCATGGCAAAGCTGCCGTAGTCGGCGATGCCATGCGGCTCACCCGCACCCCAAAGTGCGTTGTAAACGTCGAGGCAAGCGGCGTTGGACATGTGCAACTCCCAGCCCAGTTCCCCGGCATAGGACATGCGGAACGCCCAGACCTTGTGGCCTGCGATTGTGATTTCCTGCGCGGACAACCAGCGGAACCCGACATTGGTCAAATCGGCATCGGTGCAGCGCGCCAGTACGTCCCGCGATCGGGGACCGTTCAGCGACAAGGCTGACCAATCGGACGAGAGGGCGGTAATCTGAACATCCTCATCCGCCCGCTGTTGCGTCAGGTGATCCAGCAAGCGCTGTTCGAAGAACGCGGCGCATACCAGATAGAAGCGATCTTCAGCCATGCGGACAATCGTGGTCTCCAACTCGATCCGGCCCCGGCGGTTCAGCATATGGGTCAGCGTGATCGAGCCCACTTTTTGCGGCATCCGGTTGGCCGTCAGCCGATCCAGTAGGGCGTAGGCATCCGGCCCCGAAACCTCGACCTTGGTAAAGGCCGTCACATCCATGATGCCCACGCGTTCGCGCACCGCCTTGACCTCGGCGGCCACCATGTCGTCGGCTGGGGTACGGCGGAAGGAATAGTGGTCGCGCTGTTCCACCCCATCGCGGGCGAACCAGCGGGGGCGCTCGAACCCATAGACTTCCTCATGCACCGCGCCCTTGGATTTCAGCAGCTCATAGAGCGGCGATGGCTTGATCGGACGCCCTTCGAGACGGTTGAAATGCGGAAAGGGGATTTCGTGGCGCAGGCAGTAATCTTCCACGGCCTTGATCACCTGCCAGTCCTTCGTGGCATAGCTGCCGAACCGGCGCGGGTCGAATTCGCGCATCGAGATATCGGCCGCCCCATGCACCATCCAGCGTGCCAGTTCGCGGGTCAGACCCGGCCCCCAGCCAATGCCGATCTGCGTACCGCAGCAGCACCAGTAGTTCTGCACACCCGGCGCAGGCCCGATCAACGGGTTGCCGTCCGGCGGGTGCGAGATCGCGCCGTGCACGTCACGCTGAATGCCCAGTTCGGCAAAGATCGGCATACGGTTCAGGCTTTCCTCAAGCCACGGCATCACACGGTCGTAATCCGCGTCGAACAGCCAGTTTTCGTATTCCCACGGGCAGTGATCATGCCAGACCGAGTTCGGGTTCTCTTTCTCGTAAATCCCGATCAGCCCGCGCTGTTGCTCCATCCGGATATAACCCGAGACCTTGCGGTCGTCGCGGATCACCGGCAATTCCGTGTCCAGATTCTGGAACTCGGGCACCGGCTCGGTCACGAAATAATGGTGGGTCATCGAGGTCATCGGCAGTTGTAGACCGGACCATTCGCCCATCTGGCGGGCATAGGTGCCGCCTGCGTTCACCACATGCTCGCAGGTGATGGTACCCATCTCAGTTTCAACCACCCACTCGCCATTCTCGGCCTGCGTGATGTTCGTCGCGCGGCAGTTGCGGAAGATTTGCACGCCCTTTTGGCGCGCGCCCGTCGCCATCGCCATGGTCACATTTGTCGGGTCCACATGCCCGTCATCCGGCGTGTGCAGCGCACCCAACACACCGTCGAGATTGTAGAACGGATGCAGTTCGGCCACCTTCTCAGGACCGACCAGTTCGATGTTGAACCCCAGCGAGCGGCCCACCGACAAGGTGTGGCGCAGCCAGTCCATCTCATCCTCGGTATAAGCCAAGCGGAACGAGCCGCAGCCGTGCCATGTGACCGGCTGGCCGGTTTCAGCCTCCAACGCGCCGGAATAGAGACCGATATTGTAGTCCACGCATTTGCCCAGACCAAAGCTTGAGGTCGAATGCGTGATCTGGCCCGCCGCGTGCCACGTGCTGCCGCTGGTCAGCTCGGCCTTTTCTAGCAGGACGGTATCTTCGCCCCAACCTTCATGCGCCAGATGATAGGCCAGACCGACCCCCATGACGCCGCCTCCGACGATGACTACGCGAGCGTGGGTGGGCAATTTCTTCTCGGACATGACATTTCCTCTTCCCGAGTCGCTTTTCTGCTCGACAGGCTAATTCCACATTTGTACCATCGTCAATCATGAATGACACAAATGTATCATCAATCGTTCTCGACCGCCTTACGGAGGAATGGGAGGCGCTGACGCCCGAGGCGCAAAAGGCTGCACGCTATGTGCTGGAAAACCCCACGGATGTTGGGGTTTCGACCGTGCGCGAAATCGCCGAAGCCGCCAAGGTGAAGCCCAACACTTTTGTCCGCATGGCGCGGCAAGTGGGGTTCGAAGGGTACGAGGATTTCCGCGCCCCGTTTCGCGACGCGATTCGGCGCGGCACCGCGTCGTTTCCGGACCGCGCGCGCTGGTTGCAGGACATTGGCAAGTCTGGAGAATTGGGCGGGCTCTATGCTGACATGATTGGCGCCGCGATCCGAAATATCGAAGACACCTTCGCCGGGATCGACGCCGAGCGCCTGCAAGCGGCGGCTGAAGATATCTGGAATTGCCGCCAGATTTTCACGCTGGGCGTGGGCGTCAACAACTCGAACGCGCGCAATTTCACCTATCTGGCCTCGACGGGGATGAAGCAATTCCACGCCATCCCCCGTCCCGGATCAACTCCGGTCGACGATCTGGCCTGGGCCGATGAACAGGACGTGCTGATCGCCATCACCTGCCACCCCTACCGGACCGAGGTGATCGATGCGATCAAGCTGGCCCGGCAACAGGGCCTGACCGTCGTGGGTATATCGGACAGCCCGGCCAGCCCGGTCATTCTGAACGCGCAGCACGGCTTTGTCGTGGCAGCTGATACACCGCAATTCTTCCCCTCCTCCGTCTCGACCATCGCCTTGCTGGAAACGCTGCTGTCCTTTGTGGTGGCCGTCTCCAGCGACGAAATCGTCGAGCGGGTGGAGCGGTTTCATCAACGCAGACACCAACTTGGCCTCTACGCGGAGGAGCCCGAATGAACGCCCCCCTGACCCACTCACTGGACGCGCGATACTATACAGACCCCGCGATTTTCGCGCAGGAAATGCAGGGGCTTCTGGCCCGAACATGGCAATTTGCCGGTCACGTGGCGCAGGTGCGCGAACCGGGAGATTACTTCGCGTTTGAAATCGCAGGCCAGAACTTGTTCTGCATTCGGGGTCGCGACGGGGAAATCCGCACATTTTACAATGTGTGCCAACACCGCGCGCATGAGATGGTCAGTGGCGCGGGCAATACCCGCGTGGTCGTCTGCCCGTATCACTCATGGACCTATGAGCTGACAGGTCATTTGCGGGCCGGCCCGAATATCAAATCCGTTCCCGGTTTCGACCGCAGCGCGATCTGCCTGACCTCGGTCCGGACCGAAGTGTTCAACGGTTTCATCTTCGTCAACCTCGACGATGATGCAGCCCCCATGGACGATTGGTATCCCGGCGTGCGCGAGGAAATCCGTGCGTTTGTGCCGCATATCGACGACCTGGAACCGCTGGAATGGGTGGAAATCCCGGAAAACTGCAACTGGAAGGTCAGTATCGAGAATTACTCGGAATGCTATCACTGCCCGACCAACCACCCGACTTTTGCCGAAGGCGTCGTCAAGCCCGAGACCTATGACATTCAGCCCGACGCCAGCGGCGGCTATGTCCTACGTCATACGACCGAGTGTCAGAGCCTCGACAAGATGACCTACCCCATCGACATGTCCGTGCCTCATGCGGGCGACTACCAGTCGTGGTTCCTGTGGCCAATGTTCTCGTTCCAGTGCTATCCGGGTAACGTATTGAACACCTATCACTGGCGCGCGAATGACGCCGATCACTGCAACGTCTGGCGCGGATGGTATACCGAGGGCGGATCGGAAAGCGCCGTCATCCGCCAACTGGCCGTGCAAGACCGCGAGACAACGGTCGAAGAGGATATCCGTCTGGTCGAATCCGTCCACCGCGGCCTGAAATCCCGCGGCTATCGCCCCGGACCGCTGGTGCTGGATCCCGGCTGTGGGGTTATGTCCGAACATTCAATCGCACGGTTGCAACAATGGATGCGCGACGCCATTGATGGCTGACCTGCCTAAAGGCTAGGAAAATAGGTCGAATTTTCTTGGCCCGACGCTTAGCGTACAAACAAAACTTCAGAGGTGAAAATGTCAGACCTGTTCAACGAAGACCTGTTTCTGAAAGGCCTGGAACAACGCAAAAACACTCTTGGCGCAGAATATGTCGAAAAGAACCTCGCGGCGGCTGACGACTTCACCCGCCCATTCCAAGAAGCAATGACAGCATGGTGCTGGGGCTTTGGGTGGGGTGATGATGTCATCGACGCCAAAACACGGTCGATGATGAACTTGTCGATGATCGGCGCCCTGGGCAAAATGCATGAGTGGGAAATTCACTGCAAAGGCGCGATCAACAACGGTGTTTCACCAGAAGAGATCCGCGCCATCATCCATGTCATCGGTATCTATTGCGGCGTTCCACAGGCTCTGGAATGCTTCCGCGTTGCCCGTAAAGTTTTGGGCTATTCCTGAACGACCCCATCCAACGCCTGACACTTCGAAATTCAGCACCGTTCGCACGTACTGGATGTGCCGAATTTTGGTTTGCCTTGCGCCAGCGTTGAGCGCGCAGTGATTTGGGACTTCGACAGATCCTCAACCGCCACACTGCTGGGCTAAAGCAAAAAAATCGCCCGGCCCTTTCGGAACCGAGCGGTAGAGGGAAAACGAAAAGGAGCACACCACGTGTGCTCCTTTTGCATGGTTACTGAATCAGCCGCAGCTTCTGGATGGAACCGGCAATCGACACGAACGAGTCGATGATCTCTTCGCCGGTAACCTCGTAATAGTGCGAAGGCGACGAGGCGCATGCCTTGACCTCGGCCGCCGCCTGATCTGAAGTTTCAAACGCAACCGCATAGATGATCACGTTGTTCGCCTTGGCCAGCTCACACTGCTGTTTGAACAGCTGCAAGTTGGTAACCTGTGACGATGTAATGGTCGTGTCTTCTGACGGGCGCGAGACCAGCTCGGTCAGACCGTTTTCTTCTTCCATTTCATCAGCTGGGCGAACCTGCGGGCTGGTCCGGCCATCGGTCATGATGACGATGTATTTCGACGTGTCCTCATGATCCCAGTTTAGGGGACGGTTCGCGAATTCAGCCGGAACCTCACCCATTGTGCTGAGATAGGCAAAGGCATCGCGCGAGGACGGGTCCAGCAGAGCCAGCGCATATTTCAGGCTGTAATTGGTGCCAGTGCCGTCGAACAGACGCAGGTTGTCAATAAAGCTGTGCAGAGTGACCTCGTCGTTCTGAGCGTATTTGATGCTCATCTCGTCATCCGGGCACCAACCCCAGTTCTGCGTGGTCTCGTCATAGTCCCAATTCACGAAGTACGGCACCTGCTCGGTCGAACCGGATGGCAATTGCGACGTCATGAAATCGGAATATGAAAGTTCCAGACAGGACGATTCATTGTTCGGGATGGTCTGGTAGTATGAGTGGAAATCATTGAACTGCAATTCAGCATCGATATTGTTGAATTTAGTTTCGCTGGCTTCCATGTCACCCGTGACGCTGTAGTATTCGGTTGCTTGCTTACCACCCTTGATCGAAGCACCAACCAGTTCTGCGTCTTCGGTCAGGACAGAGTTCTCGATGGCGAAATCCTTGACGTAGTAATAGTAGGTGTCGACGTCGTCTTTGTCGAAACCATCCACGTCGTTGTCCGGAAAGCTGTCAATCTTTACAGAGTAATCCGGTGAACCGTCGCCGCTGGTGTCAAACCAGAAGACAACGTTGGAAATATCCTGCTTCCAGGTCGGGAAATACCCCTCTTCTGTGGTCGTGCCAAACCGTTCACCACCCAGGTATTCGAACATCGTCGACCCCGGGTTTGTTTGACCAGCAAAGGGGATGACATTGATCGAAGTCTGCTTGTCCGCCTTGGTCCCCGTTGTGGAGTCTTCATTTCGGCTGAGGCTTTTGGTGATGAACGCCTTGGCGGCAGCTTGCATCAAGTCGACACGGTTGTTGCTGCCCATACTGCCCGAAATATCCAGCACCAATGAGATCTCGGTATGGGGCGCAGCTTCATTGGCCGCGGCTCCGATACCCAAAGGAATAGAGTCGATACCACTCAGGCGCATGAATTTTGTATCGTATTCTGCCCCGATCGCTGCGGCGACCGTCCGGTCCTGAAACGCCTCTTGAACAGCTACTGAGCTTTGGTACTCCGACAGCCCCTGCGCCGCCAGATGCGCATTAACCACTTCCTCTGGTGGCAGTGTCTGCTCGAGGTTGGCGGCGGCAAGCACCGCATTGTCAAGAACCCACTGTAGCTTAACGCGGTCGCGCTCATAGTTGGCGACATCAACTGCGATTCCCGTCGCGGCCAACAACATGAGAAAGACGAAAAGCGCAAAAATCGTCAAAGCGCCTTCTTCGCCAGTGGCGAAACGTCCCTTTTTAGAAGGACCACTTAAAATTGAGTTCAGTTGTCTTCGAGTCCGAATTCTGGGCATTTGAATCTCCGGGGCAACGTAAATTTTTTTCACCATTGCCTGAGATTTTGTCCCCAATTTGCCACAAATCGGGTGTTTAGATTACAATAAATGAATGTGAAATGAACTGAAAATTAACGAAGATTTTCTACAGAAAAAGGTTCTAAATAGTCATTCAATAACAAGAAGTTAAATAAATTCATACTGCGTTGAGAATCCCCCTGATCGGTTCATTTTCAATTAATACTCTGAAAAAATAGCTCGAAAATTGCGATTTTTGGGGCGGACTGGAACAATTGGAAAACTCCCGAAAACCAAAGCCTATTTGCCTACGCTGGGAACGGCTACGTCGATTCGGCGAATTAAAGTGGCGTTGTTCTCATTTTCGCAACAACTTTAACGGAAGTTGAATAATGTATTCGCACTTCATTCAATCAAGATTTGGCACAATTCGTATTAATTGAATCTGAACACCTTAATCGTCCCGAGATTCTGCAAAGGGAATAACATGACAAAGTCTGCCATATTGATTGCAACACCGTGGTCTTCGGTGGAGCGATACACATTTAAGTCGGTCAGGTGCAGCAGCAGCCCTGCGGTGGGAATGCGGGGTCGTGAACGTTTTCCTCCGATCAACATTACGCTTGCGGGCATCGTCAGAGAAATGCGGTTTCAGGAAGAAAATAAACCCGCCGCGCCCAAGTGATTTCGGACCAACATTCTGGCGCTACTCGCCCCCAAAAAAGGGAAAAGCCCGCTCATAATAAGAGCGGGCTTTAATTCGCGCCTAGAGTGAGTACGGGTGCGCGATCCTTTTCGTCTTCAGTTCACATCCATTAGTCGATTACCGGGCCAGCCAATGTTTTGTAGGTGGATGATAAAGGCTGGCCCGGCTCTCGTTGCCTCCGTGAGATTCAGGGCAATGAGATCATGTCTTATTCGAGCCCGAGCATGGCTCGCACCGTCGCCTCCACTTCGTCGGTTACAGGTTTGTTCGCCGCATCTTCAAGCGCTTCACGCTCCAGGTCTGGCTGCTGTTCAACTTGCTCAGTTAGATCTTCAACTTCTGCAACCGCATCGTTGTAGTCGACAGCATCCTGCAGCTCATCCGCAATTTCCTGCTCCTCCTTTACGGCTTCCGCAAGCTCTGCTTCTGCAATGCCCAACGCCTCTTCGATTGCTTCATCCTCACCACCGGCATCCGCCAGGTCTTGTTCCAGACCGTCGACAACCTCTTGTTTCTCGTCGACATTTTGCTGCGCTTCATCAAGCGCATCTTCGATCTCATCGGTTGTACGATCGGGCTGTTCCAGGCCCGCAAGCGTTTCGATCGCTTCTTCCAGATCCTCTTCGAGGGCAAAACCTGCCAGCACGGTATCACGATAGATTGCGATCCGGCCGACACGGGAATTCGGAGAGGCATTCAACAACGCTGTCGGGCTGGCATTGGCCGCATTCAAGGCACCAAGTTCAGAAGGATGGGCCTGAAGAAGCTCGGACGCTTTGACCTTTTTGCTCCGGCCCTGTGGCCGAACAGATGTTGTCACTTCGGTCACGGCATCTTTCTGCTGAGAGCCAGAGGATACGGAACGGCTGGACTTGGACGATTTCTTGGACGACTTATTGCCTTGGAAAAAATCCTTCAAAGAGAAGCCTTTTCCCCCAAGCGACTTACTTCCCGACCCCGCGGTTTTCTTACCGCTACGGTTGAGTCCCCCTTTACCCTTTGCGCCATCATTTTTGCCTGCGCCTTGGCCGCCATTCCCTTTGCCGCTGTTACCTTTTTCTCCACCGTTACCGCCGCCATTGCCTTTACCGCCACCGTTGCCCCCGCCATTGCCTTGCCCCCCTTTGGCAAAGGCGGGTTCAGGCACCGCGACCGTCATAACAACAGCAGCAGAGCCAACTAAGGCCACGGCAACAGCAGAAGCTTTCAGGAGGTTTGTCGTCTTGATCTTCATGTTCACTTACTTTGGCCCTCGCGGATCGAAATATTCCGAACGACAGCCCCCACTTAGTCGCCAGAGGCAGAATCACCCCTTTGATTGCATTTGACATGATGCACACTGAACACACGAAAAACTGTTTGTTCATCACTAGTTCACATAGAATTAATTAATCTTTAGGGTGATCTACGCAAAGGCAGTAACCGTGATGTTAAAGCTTGTAGCAGTAACGCTTTTTGCCACCCTTCTCATGACTGGTGAGGGGTTTGCTGACGCGCGCGAACTTAAGCAATCCGAGTTACGCCAGGCGACAAAGACTGGCAGTGCAATTCGGTTGAAAAGAGTTATTCGTGGCGTTGAAAAAGTGTTTGGCGGCACTCCTGTGGACGCACGCGCGTTTCAGACGGACAGGGTCTACTACCGGATTCTGGTCAAAAAACCCAACGGCAGCATTATAAGTGTTATTGTTGATGCCCAGACCGGCGTTGTCGTATCGAATCGATCTAGTGTTGGTCGGCAAATACGCGAAGCGGCTCAGGCGAATAACGGCAAATCGGCCAATTCCAAAAGCCAAGCTGGAAACCGGGCCAACAGCGGAAACAACAATGCCGGTGGAAACGGCAAAGGCAACTCCGGTGGCAATGGTAATGGCAATTCCGGCGGCAACGGCAACTCCGGCGGTGGCAATTCCGGTGGTGGCAACTCCGGTGGTAATGGCAATTCCGGCGGTAACGGTAATGGCAATTCCGGCGGCGGTAACTCCGGTGGTGGCAACAGCGGTGGCGGTAACTCCGGTGGTGGCAACAGCGGTGGTGGCAACAGCGGTGGCGGCAACTCTGGCGGTGGCAACAGCGGTGGTGGTAACTCCGGCAGTGGCAACAGCGGTGGTGGTAACTCCGGCGGCAACGGTAACGGAAATGGCGGACGCGGAAGATAACCGATGAACATTTCGCCGAAGCATTGTAGTTTTCACCTATGAGAGTATTGCTTGCAGAGGATGAGCCGCATCTTTGCGCTCAGATCAAAAAACTTCTGAACGCCGAAGGCCGGGTTGTGGACGTCGCGCACAATGGGCTTGAGGCGCTTCATCTTGGATCAACTGAACCGTACGACGTGATCGTTTTGGACGTCGGTCTGCCGGAACGGGACGGTATCTCGGTTTTGCGGGAATGGCGCGCGAACGGCGTCAAGACCCCAGTGCTGATCCTTACTGCACGGGATGGCTGGAGCGAACGGGTCGACGGTCTGGATGCTGGCGCCGACGACTACATGACCAAACCCTTCCATATGCCCGAGCTGGCAGCCAGAGTGCGTGCGATCCTACGTCGACAAAGCGGACAGCTTAATCCCCTGATCGAGATGGGGGGTGTGTCACTGGATACCAAAAACGGACGAGTAACAGCGAAAGACGTTCCGGTTGATCTGACTGCACAGGAAATTGCTGTGCTGACCTATCTGGCGCATAACCGGGGCCGTCTGATCTCGCGCACCGAGCTTTCCGAGCATATTTACGAATATGATGGTGATCGGGATTCGAACACGATCGCTGTCTTCATCACACGTCTTCGAAAAAAGCTGGGTCCCGAACTGATCAAAACCGTACGCGGGCGCGGCTATATGATCGACAGCGCCTGATGCTGTCACTACGGGAACGAGCCCTGCTGGGCGGCGTTGCCACGGGTGCCATCTCGGTTGCGGTGGGCACTTTGGCAGTTCTATCCTACATCAACTCAAGGGTCTCGGATCAATTTGACTCCAATCTGCGTGACCGCCACACGCAGCTCGTTGTCGGGCTAAGTGTCACGACAGACAACCCGGATGCATTGCAGGATCTGATGTTCGATCCGGCCTATGGCACACCTTATTCAGGGCGGTATTGGCAGGTGACCAACGGAAGGGATGAGGTTTTCACCTCGGCTTCTCTGTTCGATGAAACCATCGCGGAACCTGTCGTTGCCACGGCGTCCGCAACCTTCTGGAACACAACCGGCCCTGAAGGTGAGGCCCTGCGCAGTATCTATCAGGAAATCTCGTACGAGGACGGAACCGTATGGGGCGTCAGTGTAGCCGAGAGTCGCGACGAGCTCATTGCCGAGCGCCGGGCCGCGCAGCGCAGCCTGCTGCCGGTGTTTACTCTGGTGGGCCTGATTGGGGTCGCCGGATCTTTGCTTTTGATGTCTGCGATCATGGGTCCTCTTCGCAAACTTCGCACAGATGTTGCACATCGCTGGGACACGGATGAGGGGCTCAAGCCTGACGACTATCCTGATGAGGTGTCGCCATTGGTCGACGACCTCAACAAACTTTCAAGGCGTAATCGGGATATTGTATCAGGGTCGCGTCGACAAACTGCCGACCTTGCGCATGCGCTCAAGACGCCGACAGCGATCCTTCGCAATGAATTGAGCAGCCTTGCTGAACATGGCGCCACGATCGACACCGCGCAGGAAGCACTGGACAGGATAGACGCTCAACTCAGTCGTTCATTGGCACGAATGAGGGCTATGAACACAGCCGAACTTAGCCATTCGCGCGCAGATCTGTCCAATTCGGTGGACCGGTTGTCGCGCCTGTTTTCTCGCATGGCCGAACGTGACGGCAAAGAGCTCGAAGTCATCCGACAAAAAAACCTTTGGGTACGGATGGATCCCCAGGACATCGAGGAAGTCCTGGGTAATTTGATGGACAACGCTGTCAAATGGTGTCGTCAAACTGTGCGTGTTTCGGCGATGGCCAAAAGGAACAGTATTGAAATTCATATCGAGGACGACGGACCGGGTATCCCCGAGGATGACCGGCGCGAAGCTCTTCGATCAGGCGGGCGACTAGACACCTCTGTCGCTGGAACGGGACTAGGTTTGGCGATTGCGGTCGATTTGCTCAACGCATACGGAGCCAAGCTGGATCTGGGCAGATCAAAGGTGCTGGGCGGGTTGGAATGTCGTGTTGTGATCAACTCGATCCACAAGAAACCATCAAAATAGGCGGAAGAGCACACAAATTCTGTGTTGATGGCGGAGACGAAGGCAGTATAACTAATTCGTTAAAGCACTATTAAATATAAACAATATTTAATACTCTTTTGGAACCACCACCAAATGTACCACACCGATCCTAATGTCAGGCGGAGCTTAAACCGAGGCTCAAGCAAAGCAGATGATCCGCTTGCTGTCTCATAGAAGCCACTCATGCAGAGCTCAACGTATGCCGCCGATGAGCTCAAAACGGCTATCGCCGCGATAGCCAAGTGCAGTAGATTCTAGAAAAGCAGATTGCGCATAGTCCACTTACGAGACGAAGCAGATTAGAAAGCTTGCGTTGAACCACGACCACATCGAAGCATTACAACCCGCCTATAGAAGGCGACTCAATCCTCACTCTGCCACAAGTGCAACAATATCATTGCAGGGCTCAGAATGGTCGTGATTGGCCGAATTTATTTTGTTGAATGTTCCTCGATACACCAAAGCGAAAACGGGTGGAGTGAAGTAAAACGATACAACGGTTGACAACAGAACGCCTCCGGCGATTGCCACGGCGAATGGTGGCCAAAATGCACCTCCGCCCAATATCAGAGGCAGGAAGCCGCCAAATGTTGTGACCGTGGTCGAGACAATGTGACGGCTGGAACCAATAACGACGCGAGCCATGGCCGCCTGATCGCCCTGGCTGGCCTGCCGGTCTTGTTGCAACCCGGTCAAGATAATGATTGCAGCGTTGATCGAAACCCCGATTGAACCAATGACCCCAATTATCGCGTTTATTCCAAATGGGAATTGCATAACTGCCAGCGACAACATTGAAAGGCCTGCGGACAGAACGCAAACGACCAAGGTCACAAGTGTCAGGCGAAACGAGTTAAAGGTTAGCACGATGGTCGCGATGGAAAGTGTTACGATCAAACCCACGGACGCGAGCAGATTACCCACGGTATTGGATCGAGCATCACTGTCTCCGCCTAAAGTCATCTTGTAGCCTTGCGGCAGATCAAACTCCGACGCGTCAAGCGCCGTTAATACGTCCTGCAATGCTTCTTCAGGCAAAACACCGGGCACTATAAACGCCTGTATAGTGTTCTCGCGCGTGCCATCCGTTCGGGTTATGACGCTTTCGGCCGGTTCGATCACTGGCCGGGCTAGTTCTGACAACGGTACGCCGGGAAAAACTCCGATCGCAGATATTTCAGCAGCGTTCGGCAAAAGGATCGGCATACTGACAATTGCGCTAAGATCTGATCGTACCTCGTCGCCTAAGCGAACGCGTACTGGCAGTTGTTCTGTCCCTTCGATCAGTGATCCGCCGGTAATGCCCACAAGCGCCGAGTCCATCTGGCCAGCTATATCCGCTACGTCCAGCCCCAACAGACGGGCTTTGACCTCGTCAATCTCGAACCGAATTTGGGGATTGCCTCCGTTCACACTCGCACGCGCCTGGGTCACCAAATCGAGATTTGCCATGACCGAACGCACTTCGTCGCCAAGATCGCGCAAAACCGTGATGTCCTGCCCCTGAATTTTGACTTCAACCGGTGCAGCGACTGGGGGGCCCTGTACAAGATTGCGAACGATGATCTGAGCGTCAGGAAAGTCGACATCTAGACGGTTCTGCAACGCTCCAACAAGGCGGGCAGCGTCGTCGGCCGTGTCGGTCGTGATCATGGCTTGTGCAAACCCAGGCTCGCGTGAACGGTTACCAACGATGTTGTAGTAGAATGCCGGGCCAGACTCACCCACAGTCCAGTAAACACTCTTGACGCCGTCATCGGCCAGTAGGATTTCGTCAATCTGTCGCGCGGTTGCTTCGGTGGTGGCGATTGAAGTTCCACCTGGCATGTCGACCTCGATATAGAACTGGTTTCGGTCGACGCCCGGAAAGAACTGCGCAGTCAGGGTTGGAAAGGCCGCAAAGCCAAGCACGGGCAAGACCAATGCCAACGCGATGGATCGCACCGGATTAGCAACGGACAATCGAATTGACGCCTCAAACAAGCGGGCAAGCGGGGGGATACTGATACCACGGCTCAGCATTCCTGCGTCAGGGCGATCGGATAGTAACCAGCCGGCAACGGCTGGAGTCACTGTCAACGCCACAACCAAGGACCAAACAAGCATAAGCACGACGGCTATAGCGATAGCACCGACAAAGTCGCCAGCGGGCCCCGGAAGCAAGATCATCGGCGTGAAGGCAAGCGCCGTTGTCACAGTCGACGCCAGCAACGGTGTAGCCAACCGGCGAACAGCATCTCGCACGGCCGCAAGCCGTTCCATCCCATCCTGCAGACGGCGCCGAATTTCATCGGTCATTACGATCGCTGCGTCGACCAGCAGACCGAGTGCAACAATCAGACCCGTTACGGACATCTGATGAATTGGCAATCCAATCATGTTCATTGTTGCCAACGTTGCCAATGAGACAACCGGCAACACCAAAGCGACAATCGCTGCTGCCCGCACCCCCAAGGTAATGAACAAAACAGCCACGACCAGAGCCACGCCAATAGCCATGTTGATCGCAACCTCTGACAAACGATCCGTCGTGTACTGGCTTTGATCAAACAGCAGTATTTCCTTCATGCCCAAAGGTACCGATGCGGTCCCGGCCTCAAGCTCATCCCGAAGAAAACCGGTCCAGCGGTCGATCTGTACGCCATCCTGCGCCAGTACCCCGACTAGAACGGACGGATTGCCGTTGGCAAACGCGATTGAAGACTGCGGTTCGCGCGCGCCACGGTCCACGCTGGCAATATCTCCGAGCTGCACAACGGCACCTTCCGCGTTTTCACGCAGGACGATGCTCCTAATACGGTCCAGAGTTTCAATTTCACCGCTGATGCCTATGGTCAGGTCGACATCGGACTGCAACCGCCCAGACTGAACCTTTCCATCTGCTTCGGCGATTCTCTGCGAAATTTCTGCGGCGCCAAGCCCAAGCGCAGCGGCCTTGTCCATATCGACACTTACGAGCACCTCTTCTTCCGGCTGACCGAAATAGTCCACTGCCCGCGTAGCAGGTATCGCGCGCAATCTGTCACCCAACGCTTCGGCATGACGCGAAAGCAAAGTTATCGGAAAGTCAGGCTCTTCGGCCGCGACCGCGATAACAGCAGAATAGGCAGAAATACCCTCGGCATCGAATTCCGGCTGCCCGACTCCACTCGGAAAGTTTTGTCGAGCGTCTTCAACCGCATCCCGAGCCTCGGCCCAAACCTGCTCAATCGTGGCCTCGTCCAGCGTCTCGAGCAATTCCACCGAAACAACCGAAACGCCCGAGCGGGATACAGAACTGATTTCATCCACCTCGGCAATTTTCCGAAGCTCTTCTTCGATTTCTGCAGTAACCAACGCTTCGACCCGTTCAGGGTCTGCACCCGGGAACTGCGTCGTAACAGTAGCGAAGAGGTTGGTAATCGTTGGGTCTTCCTGCCGCCCCAGTGATAGGAACGAAGACAGGCCTGCAGATACAAGCACCAAAATTATGAGGGCGACGAGCCGGGGATGGCGAAAGGTAAGGGTTTCCATCATGTCGCTCCGTCACTCGCCAATGCTGAAGTCGACGCGCTGACCGACGGTAACGCGCTGCGGCCCTTGATCAATCAGGACGGTGCCTTCAGGAAAAACGCCTCGCACAAATACACGGTCATCTTCGGCATGAAGCACTTCGACCGTTGCCAGTCGCACAGTCTTCTGCGCGTCGGCAACCAGCAACGTCCATTGCCCGCGCTTCCCCTCTTTAAGTGAAGTCGTGGGCACCCAGGTTCCTGCGTTCTGGACGGGATCAAGTACATGCACCCGGGCAGTTTGTCCGAAGGCAACGTCCGGTCTGTTCCTAAGATCGAAAAGCGCAGTTCGTGTTCGGGTTACCGGATCAATATCGGGTCGCAAAGTTGCAAGGTCAGCCCTATAGCTTTGATCTTCTATTTCAATTTCAACGTCGGATAGCAACGCAGGGTCAACGTCGAGCGGGATACCGATCCGAACCTGCGGCGACACGACCTCGACTATTCCCAAAACCAACTGCCCCGAACGCAAAGTCTCTCCGCCGTCCACGTGCCGAGCGGTTATTTGACCCGCAAAAGGTGCCTCGATGCTGGATTTCGCGATCCGAACGGTGACGTCGCGCAATCCCGCATCCAGTTCACCAATTCTGGAAAGCAATTCATCTTGCTGGGAAACTGCCTCATCGAGGCGGGCCTGACTGGTAAAGCCTTGCTCGATAAGTTTAGCGTTTCGCTCGACGGTTTTCTTTGCGAATGCAAGTTGGGCTGCAATGGCATCGCGTGATGCTGACAGTCTTTCGCGTTCGACCTCCAACAAAGCTACATCCAGTGTTGCGAGAAGCTGGCCCTTAGCGACCTCGTCACCCTCATCCACCAGGATGTGGTCCAGCGTACCATTCAATTCGAAAGAGATATCCGCTGAACGCTGAGGTTCGACTTGTCCGATGAACACACGGTCGACCGTGTAAGCGCTCTCCGACGTGATGAGCGTTGCTGAAACAGGGGTCACTGCGGCCGCTTCCGGTGAAGGAACAGCATCTGCCCTACGATTAAGCTCTGAAGCGCCAAGGTAAACTGCAGCAGCTGCGACGGCTATAAAACAGATAGTTACCAAGAGACGCACAATACCGCGCAGCATACGCGAAAATAGGTTCGGCTTGGTCGTTTCAGTTGGTAAATCCGCAGGACTCGACATTTGGGGACCTCATCAAGTTAGCATCTCTAACATATGTTAGAAGTTCTCACTTTGACAAGGAATACGTGATCTGGCACATGTTGGATCATGAGCAGCACAGATAAATATCACGCAACAACCAGCCATTCAGTAAGCAAGAAAGCCTACCATCACGGCGATCTCCGCGCTGCGCTGATCGAGGCAACGCGGCAGTTGGTTGAAGAGAAAGGACCAGACAGGTTCTCCGTTTCCGAGGCCTGCAGACGGGCGGGCGTATCGACTGCGGCACCGTACAAACACTTTAAAGATAAGACAGAAATGCTGGTCGCGACAGTTCTGGAAGGGATGGACCGTCACCGAAGCAAAATGCTAGCAGCGCTTGACGGCATTTCTGAAGGATCTCCCGAGCGCATTACTGCAATCGGTATGGAGTATATTGCTTTCGCCTTAAGTGAGCCCGGGATATTCAGATTAAAATTTGGCGGCTTTACAGACCGCATCGCGGATCCCCGACTGGAAGAAGGCGGTCAGCAAAACTTTTCGATTCTGCTAACTGAGGTTGCAAAATGCCTTGGGGAACCGGGAATCACAGAAGAAGTCCGTCGTCGTGGTTTTTTGTTGTGGAGCTTCGTGCACGGGCTGTCTTTCATTCTGCACGATAGGAGACTTGCGGAAAAAGGCGAAGAGTTTGATCTGCACGCTATTCTTGAGGACGTTTCGGAAAGAATGCTGAATTAATCGTTCTTTACCCAAAAAACGTGACTGGCCGCTGATAGGATACAATCTAGAGCATTATCACGCAGACTTCGACGCGACTGCCTAGGTCCACAAAAATAGGCATTTACAATGCGCAGCGATTGTCCGTTCTACAGCCAATGTACTTTTGCGCCAAAGTTAAGTACTAAGATCCGCTGTTCAAACAAAAAACGCTACTGACAGGAACGTTGGCGCAGCGGTCACTGATGAACTACGCACGGAACGTCTCCTTCGGGCCGCTAGTTACCGGTGCAGCGCGGTCAACCGACGGCGACTACGCACGGAAAGCTGACTTCGCAAAGCCTCGCGCTCGGCCCGCAGATCGGGAACACCACCTGGCAAATTCCTGCCGGGGAATAAACTAGGCTCTTTTCACAGGCCGAAAGATCGCCTTAAAACTCTAAAACCGCTCATACCGGCAATGTAGTTTCTTGCAAAACAGCGACAGCAAAACGAATGCCAAATGGCAGCGCCTACCCGGCGCTGCGCGTACTGCGTTTGCGATGGGGTTTTTTGTTCTTGTATCTGCCTGTGCTCAGAGTTCAAACGACGCGGATCTCGACCCAGAACGTCAGTCCATGGCGTTGCTCGAGGTCTCACAAAAACAAGCTCGAGGACAAAGGGTGTGGTGCGTACCCTACGCACGCAACCTCAGTGGCATCGAAATTCGCGGAAACGCCAAGGACTGGTGGGGCAAAGCGCGCAATAATTTTGAGCGAGGCAGTGAACCGGTTGTCGGAGCGGTCATGTCCTTTAGAGCAACCCGAGGGATGCCCCTTGGTCACGTGGCTGTCGTATCCGATGTTATCACCGACAGGGAAGTCATCGTGAACCATGCCAACTGGCACCGCAACAAGGTATCATTGAAAATGGGCGTCAAGGATGTATCCAAAAACAATGATTGGACGTTGGTCCGGGTTGAAAGCCATCCGGGGAGATATGGCAGTTTTTACCCGGTGAACGGTTTCATTTATCCCAAATTCGGCGGTTAGCCTTCATCAATTATACGTCGCATCGCGCGCAAATCCGACGGATGCGTCACAAGCGGCCGGCGGGCGCAAGCGGGTCAAGGACAGAAAAGACGGTTTACCCTTCCAGCATTGTTTTTTGGTGTTGGCTGTATCCACCTACCGCTAGACTACGATCATCCCACGAAGCGAGAGCCAGATCGGACCTGAGGGCTACAGAATGGACTATGAACGCTGGCGACGCGCGTTCCCCGATGGAGAGGTGAAGGTCACAAACGTAGTAGTAGATGGCGACAGAGCAGTGGTTGAGTTTATTAATCGCGGAACCCATACCGGCCTTCTTGAGTCTTCGCTTGGATCGTTCGAACCAACTGGTAGGTGGCAAGAGACGCGCTATTGCAGTGTTATGCGGGTCAAGGATGGCAAAGTAGTAGAAGGTCGGGATTACTACGATGCTGCTTCTATCGCTCAGCAGCTGGGTCTCGTGTCATGACGAAACATCTCAAGGCATACTGGCCATCTCGCTAGCTAACGTTGAACGTCGGCTTGGTCCGCACAGCGGTCACTGATGCACTGCGCAGCGAACGACTGCCTTGAGCCCAAAGCAGACATGGAGAAAAACGGCGATATGTGATAGCCAACAGGGAATAATTCAATGCTGAGTGCCAAATGGTTTGCAACCCCGTACCTAAGAAAGTCACCCATATTCCGGATTTCTTTGCCCTTGCTACCTGTCCATTTTGCCGCGATCAGCAGGTTGTTTCCCACCGTGATTTAAAGAGCAAGGGTAGGCCAATTGATGGAACTGCGGAGTGGGTGTGCTCACTTTGCAAGGGCATTCCGCGAAAAGGGCAATTTGATTGAATTATCCCCCGGGGGCGGGGCTGATCTTCGAGGTCATACCCAGCGAGCAGCTATCGCCTCCATTGCAAACGGTAGACTGTGTGATCATCTGGAAGTCCTTTGAGGACCAAAGATCGTGCGGCCGCAAATTCGAACTCGTGATTTCCCCCAACTATGGCTCTAGTCACATCCGACACAAGAATTTCACCCGGATTGGCCGATGAAGTTATGCGAGCCGCTTTGTTGACCACGGTTCCGAAGAAGTCGCCACGCGCCAAAACAACGTCGCCGGTATGAATGCCAACTCGTAGGCCCAAGCGCGGTTCCACATCGCTCAAAGCCACGGCTTCCTGTATTTTGATCGCCGCCAGAAGCGCTTCAGTCGCTGATTGGAAACTGGACAATGTCCCGTCTCCCAACGACTTCACGAATTGCCCCCGATGTGTTGCGACAATACTCTCAACAGTCTGAAAATGCTGATCTATCAACGCCGACCAACCCTGATCTCCCATGGCCGCCGCGAGCATCGTACTGCCTTCGACATCAGTAAACAGCACCGAGGCCAAACCTTCTGCCTGAAGCAATTCCGGACCTTCTTCGAGCGCAGCTTTCACAAGAGTTTGAATGGCCAACTGTTCGCTACCTACAAAATCTATATTTGGGTAGGGAAGAGAGGCGTGACGATTAATGATCTTCCATGACGCACCCTCTAAGACGAACACCAGCACCGTGCGGACGATGTAATCATCTCGAAGCCCGGGAAACCCAACCCGATGTAGAAAAGCAGACCAGCCCGTCTCTCCGTTCTCGAAGGCTTCGGCTTCGAGAACTTCCCACACATCCGGCTCTGGCATTTCGCCGATGAATTCGCCGACTCCATCCCGGACAACCTGACCTTTCCAAAACTCATTCTCGCCAGTTCCAATGAAGCGGAGATCGACCGAGTCGGAAAGGTAGTCCTTCAAAACGTGCGTATTTAGGGTCCTGATCGCCTCAAACCAGCGTTCTGTAACAGCAAGTATCTCAGGAGAAGCCTTGACCACAACTGATACTCCCAACACAGGCGAAACAAGCGCAAAGTAAATTCGTCGATCTGGAATTAGCCGTACTGAACTCTACCACCTTTATGCTGCCTACGCACAAGCATGTAATTAAGGAAGAAGATGGTAGAGGCGCCAAGCACACCTTGGACCATGCAGACCTGAGACAGAGTTGTTGAAGCTCCGTCTCGCCGGCGCTCTTAGGGCTTGCTTCGAGTTTCAGCTTTGTCCGCATCGCTGTCGCTAGCGAAGTTTCGGCGAATGACCAAACCGAGCACGAAACGTCCTATTAGGCTGCTGACAATATCTGTAGTTTTGACTCCTGCAAATTTGAAAATTGCTTTGTGAATTAGGTCACATCTCAATGAGTTTCATTCTGATATTTTGTTAGTATCGAGGGAGATTTAATCATGAACATGGTTGCTGCACTCGCACTGCTATCTGCTCTTTTTTATTGTATTGCTATGGTCGCCATGAAGTCATGGTGGACACTACCCAGCCTGGGCGTGGCAACCATAATCGCTGTTGCCTTACTGACAGCTGGCGCATTCGAAGTTGCTGCTCTGGGGCATGAAAAACTGGGGCTGATTTACGTGGCTGTAATGGGAGCTGAAGTCATAATTTTGGGTGTAGTCTCACATTTTTTCTTCGAAGAGGTGTACTCAGTCAAAGAAGCTGCCGGGATGGCACTAGTTCTTGTTGGAACAGCTGTCGCCTGGACTTAGCCCTTCGATTTCACAACGATCTTGCTGCTCAGCGACCTCTTTGAGCGCCCCTATAGTTCGCATAGCAGACATTCACGTTTCGCAAGTTTAGGTCTGCCATCTGTCCATAAGCGGATATCTGACCAAATGACTACGATGTCCGCGTTGAGCCCAAAACAGACGCTGTAGCAATTGACGGAACAGATGAATTTCCTCGTTTGCTTAGCCCCAAGGAGGAGGCTCAATCGACCGGCCTCTTCTGCAACTCGACAGCGACCTTTTCGTAGGATTTCCCCATGCGCACTTCGTCAAAGAAGACCACCTGCGTTGGCATGGGCCCGCCATTGCGGCTCACGAAACTCCGATAGATCCCGTATTTGAAGTAGTAGGACTTTGGCTTGTAGTTCTGATTGAACCGATGGACCGCGACCTGCTTTCCGTTCTTGAAGACCTCGATCGTACCAGGGGCGCCCTGCGTGTTCAGCCGAACGACGAAGTCGGTCCACTTGCCCCGCATCTCGCTTATCGTTGCCAGGTTGTAGTCCTTGATGTCATTCCGCACGTTGTCAAAGGGCCCCGAAAGAACGTGCACACGCAGGAAGTAGCGGTTGCCGAGCATCTCCATCTGGAAGACGCCGGGCTTTGAGGGAAATCCGCCCGCAAAGCCCGTAGGGCCGCCTTTCATTCTGACCTGGCCAACGGTAGTGCGGACCTTGGAGCTTGTCTTAAAGTCGCCTGGAAGGTAGACCGAGAATGCGATCCACTGATCGGTTCCGTGCTTCCATTCTTTCTTCACGTATAGCTCAGAGCGCTCCCGGTCGTTGTCGCAATCTGACCACCCATCATCCCAGCCGCAATCGCCTGCGCGGACCTCAAAGCGCTGAGACCGCGTCCCCTCTCTACTCAAACCCTTAACCTTGGAGTATCCGTGCTTCGTCTGGTTCTTCTGCAAGCTGCGATCGGTCGGCAACCGCTGCGCTGACACTTCGTTTGGCAGGCTGAGGCCAAGCATGGAGGCAATCAGGAAGGCTGCGGCAAGTACAAACGCGGACGGCTTGAGTGCTTTCATGTCGTGAGGTCCTTCCGTGTATTAACGCTAGGGAGCGGTTGCGCGCTTGCACATCTAATGGAAACAAACATTTGCCTTCCCGGTTCCTGCGGAAACCGTGTAGCTGATATTGCCACACTAACAACTGCCCGAAAACTCAGTTAATTCTTTCATCCCTTGGCCTCCTTGCAAATCAAACGTTGGGGCAAACCGTAGAATTTGTCAAAGTGGGCTCGTAGCGGTCATTTGTTGCGCTTGTGACTAACGTCGGCTTTGGGCCGAAAGCGCTGGTGGAACCGATCCATTCGAACGGCTGCTAAGTCCGCATAGCGGTCGTTCAAAAGGAGCGCAGCGAACGGCGTATCTGAGCCCACTGCCGACCTTGCTGAATGATGCAGAGACCGACGCGATACGCGGTTTGCGGACATCGCCAGTGAAAGAGGCAGCCGACAGCGATCTATCCTGGGTGTCCGCGCGGCTGCAATGCAGCTTCACCGAACCGGCCATTGGCGCGCTGTGCAGCGCGATGGACTAGGCGAATGACTGGGTCGCGGGACCAAGAAGACTCGTGCAGCCGCAGCTGCGCGAAAGTCTGCATTGATACATTGGCGGAAACAAATCCGGCTGTCGGTATCTGACCCCGTGGCAGCTCATTTAGTATCCACGCCTTGGAGCAAACCCACCGACTTCCAGTCGGTTCCGCTTTAGCGTGAATCGAAGAGCATATGTCCTTACCCTCTGGAAAATGAGCCGCAGCCCGGTGGAAGGCTCATTTTCCAGAGGGTAAGGACATGCAATACGACACCGGCAGCCACTGTGTTTTCTACCACCGCTACCACATCGTGTGGTCGACGAAGTATCGCTACAAGGTGCTGACCGGCGATATCCGGCTTCGGGTGCGAGACATCTGCCGTCAGGTCTGCCGCGAGCGAGGTGTCGACATCATCCGCGGCGTGCTGTCGGCGGATCATGTCCACATGTTCGTGTCGGTGCCGCCAAGGTTGGCGATCAGCGACTTGGTACGGTTGATGAAGGGGCGGTCTTCACACAAGATCCAGAGGGAGTTCCCTCAACTTAGAAAGCGCTACTGGGGAAGACGCTTTTGGGGGCGCGGGTATTTTTCAACGACCAACGGCGCCATTACGGAAGACGTCGTACTTCAGTACCTGGAGCAGCACATCGCCGATCCTACCGGCGCCAGCCGGTAGTGGTTCAGTTTGGATAGAGTCAGGAGGTATCCATATCCAGCGCCGTCATGAGATCAAAGATTTGGCTTCGTATCCATGCAGCCATCGGCGCGGTGTCTGCGCGCTTATGCCAGATGCCGATGATCAACGCTGGCTGAATGTCCATCGGGGCGGCGAACAAGCTCAGCCCGAATGTGTCGGCCACTTTCTTGGCCAGCTGCGCAGGAACGAGTGCGATAAGGTCGCTTTCACTCACCGCGCGGCAAACGCCGCTGAAGACGGGGACGGTCATCGCAACCTGTCTGCGTTTGCCAACCCGGGCAAGGGCCGCATCACCCATGGCTGCAAGATTGCCTTCGGGGGAGAACAAGACATGGTGCAGCGCGCAAAAGGTATCCATCGGCATCTGCATCCCGGTATCAAGCCCCGCGATGCCCGGATTGCCCTTGCGAGCGATGACGTAGAACGGCGAATGGAAAAGCGGCTGTCGATTGACCCATTCCGGCAGTTCTAAATCCGGGATCAGCGCAATGTCGGCGTTGCGACGTTCAAGACTGGCCACATAATCGTTCGGAACCAGATCAACGAGCTGTGCGCGAATATTGGGCGCTGACTTTTGTAGGAGATCCCCCAAGGGAGGCATAAGGAGCTCCGCGAAAAAGTCGCTGGCGGCAATCCGGAACGTTCCTTCTGCGGTTTGCGGATCAAAGGTTGCAGGCGGCGCGAGCAAGGTTTCCAAACGCGACAGTTCCTCACGCAAGCCGGTTTCAATCGCGGCTGCATAATCCGTGGCAACCAACCGGTTCCCTTGCCGGACGAAGAGCGGGTCATTCAAGGCATGGCGAAGTCGCGACAGCGCGCCGGAGACAGCAGATTGCGACATGGCCAGCCTGTCGGCTGCCTTGACGGTCGAGCCTTCGCGAAAAAGCGCGTCGAGCACACGCAAAAGATTAAGATCGAGTGTGGCGAAATTCACTTGGCCGATATCCTATATCTGACAATGCGGTTTGCGTGATAGGTTGGCCCTGTTGTATTCATCTGTCAACGAAAGCGCTTTCGTTTCAATCCACTACTGAGGGAGAGAAACGATGAAAGACCTGGCTCAAATCGACGGCGCCATCGAATGGCTCGGCGTCCAGTACAAGACCATCCTGAGCCCCGAACAGACGGGCGGCACGATGTCCATCGTGGACAGCTGGTCCCCGGCGACCAGTGGCCCTCCGCGTCATGTTCATCAGAACGAAGACGAAACCTTTGTCATCCTCACCGGGGCTTGCAGGTTCTGGCTGGACGGCGACGAATTCACCGCAGGCGCGGGCGATAGCGTGTTTATCCCGCGCGGCAAGGAGCACACATTCAAAGTTACCGACGATGGCCCGTGCCGGCATCTCGTGATCCTCACGCCGGGCGGTTTCGAAGGCTTCTTTGCCGACATGGCCGCCGGTCAGTGCCGCATCCCCGAGGACATGCCCGCCATCGAAGAGAGCGCCAAACGGCACAACATGGCCTTTACCGGCCCTCCGTTGGATTGATCAGATGAACCACAAGCACATCGTCTACCACATCCCCGTCTGTCCCTTTTCGCAACGGCTGGAAATCCTGCTGGCTCTTCGCGGGTTGACGGATGCCGTGGAGTTTCGCGTCGTGGACATCACCAAGCCGCGCGACCCGGAGTTGCTGGCCAAGACTCGGGGCACCACAGCCTTGCCCGTGCTGGAAACCAGCGACGGGCACATTCTGAAGGAAAGCCTTGTGATCCTTCGCTACCTGGACGAAGCCCTGCCGGGGACGCCGCTCAGGCGAAGCGATCCCGTCGAGCACGCCATCGAGTCTATGCTCATTGCCCGTGAGGGCCCCTTCACCATGGCGGGCTATCTCTATGTGATGAACCAAGATCCCGCCAGCCGGGATGCCCACCTAGACAAACTCCTCGCGCTGTATCGCGACATGGACGACTTCCTTGGTCATCATAGCCCAACCGGCCCTTTCCTCTTTGAGGATTTCGGACTGGCCGAGGCGGTCTTCACCCCGATGTTCAAACGGTTTTGGTTTCTGGACTATTATGAGGGCTTCAGCCTGCCTGAGGACCATGGATATGACCGGGTCCGCGCGTGGCGTGATGCTTGCATGGCACATCCTGCCACTCAGCAAGTGACTGAAGAAGAGATCGTCAAGCTCTACTACGATTACGCGCTCGGCGCAGGAAATGGAGCCTTGCCGGAAGGCCGCAAAGTGTCCAGCTTCGCATTCGAACCTTCTTGGCAATCAAGGCCCATGCCTCCAAGGGACAAATATGGTGCGCCTGCCAACGATAAGGACTTGGGCCTTGTCGCCTGAACATCGCACCAATTTTCCCTGTACGGACATTTGTTCCCATCGCAGCATTCGTCGCTATGGGCATCTACTCAGTCATCTGAGTGCTTCTGTCAGGAACTGAGGTGGCCTCGGGTTCCGAACGACCGAGTCGCGGGACGGCGCTGACATTCGTCGTAGATTGAGGCATTTACCCGATCCCGTCGACTACAACTAGATTGGTCGAGGCTGTCGCGAGACGGATTTTCGCCAGCTCTTTATACTCTGGGTCGCTGTGCCATGCTTTTGCCTCTTCCACAGACGGAAACCGCATGATCACAGTGCGAGGTTTCGCCCATGATCCCTCAAGAACATCGGTCTCAGCGCGCGATGTTGCTAAGAGTTCCCCTCCATGACGAAGAAAGCTTGGCATGAACCCATCGAGGTAGGCTTGATAAGCGTCCGGGTCATGTATGTCGAGCTGACCGATTACGTAGGCTGGCATGATATTCTCATTGTCCTAATGTTCCTCGGCTATGATTGGATATCCTGTTTGCGCACGGGCAACTGTCAGGATGCCAACGCTCGAAGGCATAGAATGAATGCCATACCATTCAGCCTGGGCCCGGTAGCGGAGGGAGTTGGCGCAAGTATAGAATTACCGCGTCGATATCCTCGGGCGTTATCCGGCTGTAGTATCCGTAACCCATGGGAGGCAGCATCGGTGTACCGTCAGGCCTAACGCCGCTTGTGATCATTTGCTTTAGCTCGGCATCTGTCCATTCCGCGATGCCGTCATCTGGATGCGACGTCAGGTTGGACGAAATCGAAGTCCCCCAAGGGCCGTGGAACTCGAAACCACCCGCACCAAGCTGATTGACCCAATCAGGTCCCATGGGGCCCATTGGACTGTGACACTCAATGCAATGCGCCACCGGTCCGGCCAGATACTCTCCATATTCGACTGTCACACCTTCTTCCGGATGCGCGACACTCGTAACGGGCGGTCCGTATGCTGGCGGTAACGGTATGTCATACACGCTTTCGCCGGGATCATTCTCAACCGCGGGCAGGCTTCGCATATACATAACGATCGACATTACGTCGTCGTCCGACAAACGACTGTAGAGTGCTATTGGCATTGGGGGCCCGATCACCCGCGATCCGTCCGGAGTGACCCCTTCCCGAATTGCCCGGGCAAATTCCTCATCCGTCCAATCCGCCACACGTCCACCCGGCGTGATATTGGGCGCAATTGCGGTAAAGCCTGGTGTCTTTTCAACCAGGCGGCCCGCCTGGTTCATTCCCATAACGGGTCCATTGGGTCCGATCGGCGTGTGACAATTGCCGCAGGCGGCAGGTCCTTCGACAAGGTATTCGCCTCTCTCCAAAGTCGGCGCTGCAAACGCCATTGTGCCACAGACAATGGCAATTCCCGCCAAGCCAATGGTTTTCATGTCTGTACCCCCTTTTTTCCAAAGGATGGCATAGCAAGCGAATTTTCCAAAGGTTTTTGACGCGAGCTTCGCGCGCGATCTAATTCAGAACTACAAAATGAAGATGGCTTTGGCGGCTGGGCGGGCTCTACCGTGCGCGCCTCGATTTGTCTTGAATAGTTATCACTCTGAACAGTTGGAGAAATACCGTTCCGGGCTCGTCACCGTCATCCGAGTCGTTCAGTCAAGAATTTGGATGCTGAAAGACTGCTTCTTCTTTCGTCCCGCTTTCTCTTTTGCACCCGCAGCAACCTCCAGTCGCGTCTTCGGAGACACGAGCCACGGCCGCGAACTGCAGATACCAGTCGTTTAAGCCGGAAAGCCGTACGTCGGAAAGGTCCGCAACTCGGTCATTCGTGCACCACGCAGCGAACGACTGCTCCGTGTCCAGCCCACACCGGATCTTAACACTATCTGAGGTTTACGACGGATTAGGCGCAGTACTGCCCATTGTTATGTTTTGCTTGAAGGATCTCTTGGTGATTTAATGCAAAGCACCGTTCACTTCGGAAAAACAGAAAGTCCAAATGATCATGACCAGTGAGCTTCGCAAAATTCAAACGCAAGGTGTGCATCATATCACCCTTACGGGCGCTGACAGGCAGACTTCCATCGATTTTTGGGAAGGCGTTTTGGGTATGCCATTCATCTTTGATCAACCAAATCTCGATCGTCCGACAGAAGGCCATCTTTACTTCGATCCCGGTGATGGGCGGCTGATAACGATCTTCACCAATGAGGACCGCAAACTCGACCCCACGCATGTACCCGAGGCCACAGGATCACTGCATCACTTGGCGTTCAACGTGAGCCAAGCGACCTTCTGGCAAGTGCCCAAAAGGCTAGACGCGCGCGGTGTCGAACATTCCGGGCCGGTCGATCGCGGTTTCATGGACTCGATTTATTTTCGCGATCCTCTGGGGCTTCGCATCGAACTGGCGAGCTACCGGTTCGAACCACCTGAGGGCACTCGACATGCAGATGTAATGATCGAAGCCCACCGGATCCGGGTGGAGCGGGGCGCTCACCACATCGACAAGGAACACCTTGCAGATGCCATCGAGCTCCTTGTGGAGCGGGGCCAGCAGTCCCTGTCACCTGACCGTGGTCCGCGCAATCCATACTGACTGTAACGTGCAAAATTGCACTATATTCAACGGTGCGCCCTGATTCAATTATGCGCCGCAGCAGGTCATCGTCGAAATCTTAGGTCCACAATAAAGAGCCAGACCGCTACCTGTCACAACAAGGCCCGCCGCATGACAGCCCGGGCGCCATTCATCGCACGTTGCAAGGCGTTGGCACATACAAGACCGAACCAAAGCAGGCCTTCGACCAGAGCTTAACGAATAGCAGCTTCAGGTCTGGGTTGTCGCGAGGCTGCGAATGGCTCATGTGTTTGGGAAAGCTGGCGGCTTCGGTACAATCCTTAGTCCGCTGGCTTTAGCGAACGCTCCATGAAGTAGACATATTGTCGCCACTCATCCGGAAAACCCGGGGGGTGCAGCATATCGACGAAACCAGCGCTCTCATACATCGCTCTTGCATGGGTCAAGAACTTCGCCGAAGAGAACACTACTTTTTCATAACCATCCGAGATCATCTGTTCGAACATTCTCTCCAACATCAATCGACCCAGACCATGGCCCCGGCCTTTTTCACTCACGAACATGCGGTTGAATTCAGCGACACCTGGACCGGCCTCAGCGTACATGACACATCCTGCGGGTTTCCCATCTACCGAGGCGATAAGGATGCCACCTCGCGGACGTGCATGCAGTTCGGGCAAGGCGTCAATCACTGCTTGGAACTTTTCGGGGTCCATCGGATGGTCGGGCCCTTTCGGTCGCCAATCGACGGGATAGTTTTTCCAATGCCAGTCCAACCACTGACGGCATAGTGCACGTGCGGCTTCGATGTCGACCTCATTAGCGGCTATCCTAACCAAAATATCAGCCAATATTGCCACCCCACTGCTCAAACACACTCCAAACAATCCCGTCGAAAGTGAAAGAAGTCAATCGAATGCCCATTATGGAAGCAGACCTTGGTTTGCAAAACACCTAACGGCAGCAAAGTCCCGCAACTCGGACGTAGGTCCCGCTCAAACCTATGACCGGTTCCAATCGCGCTATGGGCATTCGACAATGAGGCTCAGATTACCGCGTCGAGCCGGCCCGCTTCTGGGTTTGAAATCGGAACTCTGCTAAGTCCCCAAGAGCAACGCAACAAAGGAGCACATCATGGAGATTCACCGCGCCGGGGACCGGCCCTCTCAATTCCCCGGTAATGAGTATTTCACCGGCACCGTCCGCTTTGATCCTGTTGTAACAGGGAATGATCCCTCGCCGGTCAAGGTCCTTACTGTGACTTTTGAGCCCGGCGCACGGACAGCTTGGCACACGCACCCTGCCGGTCAAACGCTGCATGTTTTGTCAGGCTTGGGGCTGGCTGGGTCTGAGGGGCAGCCAGTGCAGGTGTTGCGCCCTGGCGATACGGTGTGGTTCGCGCCAGGAGAGCGGCATTGGCACGGCGCGTCGCCAGACTGTGCGATGACCCATCTGGCTGTGCAGACGTCTGTTGAGGGCAAGACTGCGGATTGGATGGAGCATGTTTCGGACGAGGATTACAGCGCAGCGCGCGCAGAGTGAAGCGCTTGAACCTTACCGAGCGGCTCGCCGCGGAGTGACCCCTCTAGGGCTTTGTCCTGACCAATTCTACGCCCATATAAATGGATGCAGCAAATCTTTCGCCTCCAGAGCGCGGCCGTCGTTTCGCCCCTGAAAGACCCTTACTGCGTGTTTTAACTTTTCCGGCTTTCTGGCCTCATCAGCCAGCAATTTACCCTGCAAAATCCCATCGCTGCAGAACGTCTCTCGCCCGGGCCATTGACTGCGCGTTGGCCACAAGGTCATGCGCTCCGTCGCGCAACTCCTCATCGAGCAGAAAAGCCTCCTCGTACCCACATGCATTACAGGCGGCTTTCTCACCTGTAATCACCGTATCCGGCGATCCGCATTCTGGGCATCGTGCCTGGACGTCATCGTTGAACATATAGCGACCCCTCCTTTGTTTACCGATTGCCAGAACCGGGTCCGCCCGCCAACATAGCTGATTGGCGCATCCGCTTAAACTCGTCTGGGGTAACGGTCCCACTGCTGACATCGATACCTTTTGGGATGCGAGCTCTCTTGTGTCCGATCGCGCGAACGCTGCCCCTTGTTATCTCCAGACAGGTCGACTCGTAACATGTAAGCCCGCTTGTGTTGATTTGGATGGCAGTCTGACCGTTCGCATCAGTTACCAATGGGGCCTGGGACGGTGGGTTGCAGGCTGAAACCAGCAATGCGAACCCAGAATAAATCCATCTGTTCATATGAAATTCCCTTTTTCTCTAAAATAGGCTGGCAGCGGTTCAGTCAAATCTGTCGGGTGTCAGCTTCGAGCGCATAGAAGCCCCTCACGAGTATCATCGCTTGACCGAATGGAGTCCACTGTAGCAGCCTGCGGTCACACTTGCTCTGGGGTGAGAAGGTCACAACAGATTCCATGTAGAGCTTGTACATCGGGCAATGGGCAAGAGAAGGCTTTCTGGCTCCCCACCAAAATTTGGGTTGGTGATGGACCTCTGAAGGTAACCCAGTTGCGATTATCAACGTGTCGTAAAGGCTGAAGCGCTCCAGTTGCGATATCGATCCAGGTGCGAGACCGAAGATTGACGGGATATGAATTACTCAATAATTTTCTGATAAAACTTCCACACAGAAAAACGTGGAACAGTCTGCCTAACTTTTGGTGCTGCTTGTTGATCAAAGGCTGCTTTCTGCGAGATAGCAGCCTCCAATACTGAATATCCGTTACGCTTATGCTCTACGCGAACCGATCAAATGGATTGTATTCCGCCTCTGTTTCAGGAACCTGAATATTGCTGCGGTTGGTTGGGCTCCCGCCCAATGCGCTGACGTGTAAACGAAGTTCTCTCAACAGCGCCGCGCTGAGGTCCTGTTGGACCTGTACTCGAGCCCTCAGGATACACGCCGATTCCAACAAGGCACGGTCGCTATGAACCAACCAAGGCAATTCCTCTGCAAAGGCGCGCCAGACAGCCTGTTCCGTCTCGTTGAGATAATCCGGTGGCCCCCCGAGCTCGCCCAGACCTTCCGGTTCGTTCCGTCCTCTGTACCGCTGTGGGTCTTTCTTTGCGGCGCCTATCAGGATCGCCTTGCCAAGTGGTGTCTTTGGTCTGGGCATTCTGTGCCTCGAATTTCTGAATTGCGGATATGTGTAAACAGCGGGTGGGTCGGTGTGCAGAGCGAAAGCGATGATGATTGACCTACCCCCCTTGGGTTGGGATGCTCTGGCCTGCTCCTTAGTCGACCTTCATTCTTCCTCCGTATGTCTCTTTGCTTCTCACAGAGTGGTTAGTATTAGCGTTCCAAATCAGAACCGACCGACCGGAGAGAAACCGGCCTGACGGGTTCTGAGATGGAACCATCAGAGGTCTTAGGGTTCTCGAACAAAACCACAGAGGATGCTGACGGGTCCGTCTCAGAACCGCGTTTTGTTTTTTTGGGCTGCCAGAACCGCCAGTCGTTGGTGGCGGCTTTCTTGCCGGATCGGGTTTGCGTCGCCTTGGTCGTCAACCGCCACTCGTGGGCGCGCCGGTGATACCAGTTGCCTTCGCGCTCCAGCACAAGGAAGCCTTTGTCCTGCAACTCCTCGAAAGCACGCTGAACCGTGGCCTTGCCCAATCCCAGTATCTCTGCTGCTTCATTCATCGACAGAAAAACCTTGCCGTTGTTGCCGCCGTTGTAGCGGGAGTGAAGCTCCAGCCAGAGCTTCACTGCAGGACCGGACAGAGCCCGCCACGCCGGGGACTTGATCATGGCGTAGGGCAGATAGACGAACTGGCCCTCATCCGACCGTTTGCCATTGGGAGACCGCCGCCCACTCATCGCGACACCTCCGCTGGAAAATGCTCGGGCAAGGCATCCAGTTCGGGGATGTGACAGCCGACATGTACCCGGACGAGCCGGGTTAGGCCGGATTTGGACGCACAGCACCCGAGCGTGTCTCATGCCGCTCCACCGGTCGGAAATTGGGGTCTCTGACGCTGAAACAACCATTGGATACCGTCCCGGCAGACAGAGACGCAGTAGATACCATAGCGAAAGAGTTCACCCTGGTAGTTCTCAGCGGTTTGGACTTTGCCACGTCGAGCACCGTCTTGATCCGCTGCGACAGTCGCTTTGCGGTTTCGTGTTTCTCGGTCCAGATGGGGGACAGGCACATCAGCACTTCAGGCTGATCAATGCTGTCCACGGGCATGCGACCGATCTTGGGGAACGCATAGTCACGCAAGGTATTGAGTTATTGCTGGCCATGCTTGGCATTCTTCCACGTGGGCAGGCGGTCAATGTGAACCTGGCGGCTGAGTTCTTCGAAAGTAGGTACTTTACGTTGGGCATTGAAGCGCGGGCTCAGTCCGGACTTTGCCATTCTTCGATATTCGAGGGCTCTTTCTCGCGCTTGGTTCAGAGTGACCACATCAGCGCCGCCTAAACCGAAGTCCGTTCTCAACGGTGCGCCCTTGCGGTTCTTTTGCCCTTTGACCGTTACACGCACAATACAGCGCCGTGCGCCCGAGGGATCGACAACAAGGTAGAGACCAGACCCGTCGCCATGACGACCCGGACAGAGATTCTCCACCAAATTCTTTGTCAGCTTCCCGCTTAATGCAGCCAATAAAATACCACAAAATATACCACTTAATGAATCACACTGAAGGTAATTCAGTAAAATTCAAGTCTGCGCTAAGAGACAGTAAATGCTTATTATCTATTAACTTACAGTAAGTTAAACATGCCACACTAACTCATCAAAATGGGTAGATGGCGGAGACGAAGTCTGCCGACTTGTGATCCAACAATTTCCAATAAGTTCTAAACAACCTTTGTCATATAGGTAATTGGTTCTTACAGGTTCCAAAGCCACCTCCCATATTCCAAGAAATAATGGGGGATGATATGGCGGACGCAACTAGCGCTAAAAACGAGCAGCGGCTGAAAAGCGGCAAGCACCCCGAGAAAGCTCTGTCGGCTGCGTTTGTGCGAACAGTTTCAGAACCCGGGAAATATAACGATGGCCACGGCTTGTTTCTTCGCGTTGACAATACCGGCGCCAAACGTTGGGTGCAGCGTATCGTCATAAAAGGCAAGCGAACAGAGCTGGGTTTAGGGCCGTTGTCACTTGTGCCGCTTGCCGAAGCCCGCGAGGTAGCACTTGAAAACCGCAAGATCGCACGTTCGGGTGGCGATCCTTTGCGCGCAAAACGAGAAGCTCAATCTGTGCTGACGTTCGAAGAAGCAACACGCAAGGTGCACGAAATACATGAGCCGTCATGGCGGAACAAAAAACACGCTGCACAGTTCCTTTCGACTCTACAAACGTATGCGTTTCCACGCATGGGTCGCATCAGGGTTTCAGATGTCAGCACGGCAGACGTTCTGGCAGTCTTACAGCCAATCTGGTTGGAAAAACCGGAGACCGCGCGACGTGTGCGCCAACGCATCGGCACGGTATTGAAATGGGCGATCGCTCAAGGTTGGCGTCAGGACAACCCCGCACAGAACATCGGATCCGCGCTGCCGCGGCAAGACAAGACGCAGGCGCACCGCAAGTCGATCCACTACAACGAAGTTGCTGGTTTCCTCGAAGCATTGACATCATCGGGAGCATTAATGTCGACCAAGCTGGCTTTGGAGCTTGTTATTCTTACAGCGGCGCGATCCGGCGAGGCGCGGCTCGCGCGCTGGGATGAGATCGACATGGAACATGCTGTCTGGACGATCCCCGCTGATCGCATGAAAGCAAAGAAAGAACATCGCGTGCCCTTGTCGCCGCGCGCTTTGGAAGTTTTGAAACAGGCGAAGCAGCTTGACGACGGGTCCGGTTTGGTCTTTCCGGCAACGAAGGTGGGGCGGCCGTTGTCCGACAACACGCTATCCAAGCTAACGCGGGAAATGGGTTATGATGCCCATGTCCACGGGTTTCGCACATCGTTCAAGACATGGGCACAAGAGCGCACAAACTTTCCGCGAGAAGTTTCCGAAGCTGCGCTTGCGCATACCATCCGGGATAAAGCCGAAGCGGCCTACGCCCGTTCTGACTTATTCGAGAAGCGTCGAAAGATGATGGAAATTTGGGCGGCTTTTCTTTTGGAGACGAATGCCGATGTCGCGAGGATCGGCTGATGTTTTATGTAAATGGATGGGTGCCACTTCGCGAAGTTTCTTTGACAGTGTCTAGGAGGCGTTTGCGAGAACACAACGAAACACTCAAAACGAGCGACCCATCGATTCCACAAATCGACACTAGTGTCTTACGATATGCGGATATGCTTGCAGAAATTTGGGAGATTTGTGATGGCGCTAAGAAAGTCGGCGTCCTGCTAACAAACGGAAAAGTTGTAAATGCGTCGAAAGAACTCGTGCGTGACGATTTTTTCGACGGGCAGTCTACAGGAAACAAGTACGTTGATCTATTCGATGGGACGGTCGGCTCCGGGCTACTTCTTGATAGAGATGGTAATCCAATTGAATCTGGGCACCACGACGTACTTTGCATGAGATACGGACCATTCTTCGGATTGCCGGTTTTGTTATCTAAAGAGTGCTTAGAGGTTGCAAAAACAGGAGGCTCTGAAGCGAAAAAAGTCGACCTTGATAAATCTCCTAAAGGCATATCTCAGGCCATTATCAGACTATTCGATGCTGGAGAAAAGCTCACTCGAGCCGACTACAAAGACGCTCTAGCACCCGACATCTCTGGACGCCAATTTCGCCTAGCTTGGGACATGGCGCGCGCTGAAAGATCAGAACTGTCCAAACCCGGGCGTAGACCCTCAGAAGAAAAAGAAACCTGACACCGTATCGAAACGCTTTGTAATTCGCGCAGGCTATTTTAGCCAAGCGCCATCGCTAATTTACCCAGCATGTTCCACTGCAACACAAGGACATGCGACATGGCACTGAGCAGTACACAGACACACGAGCGCTTCCAGCGTCGTCCGATGGTCGAGGAGATGACAGGTCTTTCCCGGTCATCGATCTACGCCAAAATGGATCCGCGCAACCCACATCATGACCCTGACTTTCCAAAGCCGGTTCGGCTAGGAAAAAGAGCGGTGGCATGGCGCGAAAGCGAGGTTCTTGCCTGGATGAATGGCCGTGAGAGTACTGCGGCATGAAACGTCCATCTGAGAACCCGCTCCTCGAAATCTCTCCATTTGCAAGCGACGGCGGCCAGCTGATTGGGCGTGATCCCCGGAATATTCCTTTCGAAAACTGGCGTGGGCATCCTTTTAGGACGGGCTTGGCAGCAATTCGCGCCAAGTGCTTAGACTGTGTTTACGAACCTAGCGAGGTGCGCAAATGCGTCCAGACCCAGTGCCCACTCTGGCCGCTTCGTATGGGGTGTGTTCCCAAAGCCTACAGAAAAGGCGCAATGAGGGCGAAAATGTCCGCTAATTCGTCCGGGGCTACTACCCTAGCCGAAGAAGCCCAGGCTAAACAAAAACCAGACGATGAGGCGGAAAATGAGGCGGAGAGAGCGATATGACCGCTATTATGCCAATCGCTCAACAGCCCAAGCTCTCTTGCAACCACCTGCTTGCCAGAAAGCTCGCCGGAGCCGGTCTGCCCGTGTTTCCTTGTCTGGAAGAAGATCGCGGCGCAAAAAAAGCTAAGGCGCCTTACACGTCGCGCGGGTTTAAGGATGCGACGACGGATATGGCCACCATTGACCAATGGTGGCAACGCCATCCGGGCGCAGTCGTCGGTTTGCCGACCGGGAGTGTTTCAGGGTTGTCTGTCGTTGATGGCGACATTGACAAGAAAACCGGAGAAGCCGTCGGCGAAGACCAGATCAAGCAACTGTCGCTGTCGCACCCGGATGCTGTGAAGGTGCGCACGCAATCGTGCGGCGTGCAGTTCATCTTCAAGCATGTCGAGGGCGCCCCCACTTCCAGCAAGAAAGCGGCCAGCCATGTCGATACGCGCGGCGATGGCGGATACATCATCGCACCCGGTTCGATCATGGCCAACGGGGCGACGTACGCCTATGAGGGCCGAAACCTATCGGCCGCCTTTGAGGCCCAAGACCTGCCCGGCTTCCCGCTCGATATCTATCATAAGGCTGTCTTAGCAAAGGCGGCCGCAACACAGGGCCAAACCTCATCAGCGTCAAAATTCGCAATCATCGATGGCGGCCCAACTCATGCGACGGATGTTGAAACGCTGGAAGCAGCGCGCGCGTTGCTCGCGGCCGCACCGAACACTCTGAGCCGCGAAGACTGGGTTAAGCTTGCGGTCTCATTGCGCGTTGGTTTCGGCGACACGCTGCGCGATGACTTCATCGGCTTTTCAATGAAATACATTGGTGGCGATTGCGCAGCCAAGGACGCTATCGGAGTTTGGAACTCGTCGGGCAACCCGCACAAAATCACCTCCATCGCACCCGCTCTGGCCTTGCTTAAACAGGCTGTTGGTGACGCGGAAAACAAAGCGATCTGGCGCAGCGTTCTTGGCAAACGGCCACCGTTGTCTTATAGCGGCATGTCGCAACCCGATGTAGCTGAATCCGGCGACTTGAGCCATGATGCCCTTGCCATCGCACTCGGGAAGAGCGGGTGGAATGAAGATGCGCGTTACGTTGTAGCCTGGAACAAGTGGCTGTTTTGGACTGGCACGCATTGGGCGATCGACGATCGCCTGCAGCACATGACATTGACGCGGAATTTCTTGCGACAGCGTGCGGAAGAACTGATCGAGCGAGCCGAGAGCGACAGTCAGCGCAAACGGGCAGAAAAACAGGCTGATGTCATCCGTGGGAAAACTACTGTCGCGGCGGTCGCAGATTTTGCCCGCTCAAACCCGGCAAGCGCGGCCAGCCCCGACGATTTCGACGGAAACCGAATGCTACTTGGCACGCCGGGCGGAACCGTCGACTTAAGCACCGGCGAAATGCGCGCGGCGCGTCGAGAGGACATGATCACGAAACAGACCGCCGTGGCACCAGCTCCCGCGGGTACAGAACCGTCGCTTTGGGTGCAGTTTCTGCATGACGTCTTTGAAGGCGACGCAGAGGTTATCTCATTCATACAGCGTGCGGCTGGTTACGCGCTGACTGGCATGACCAGCGAGCATAAGATGTTGTTTCTCTACGGCACCGGTCGGAACGGAAAGTCTGTCTTCCTCAACACGCTCTTCGATCTTTTCGGCGACTACGCGCGTCGCGCTCCGGCGTCGATATTCCTCAACTCTAAGTTTGAGCAACACTCCACTGGTATTGCCGGTTTGCAAGGAGCGCGCCTCGTCGTCGGCTCCGAACTGCCAAAGGGCAAGAGTTGGGATGAAGCGACAATCAAAGACTTGACCGGTGGCGACAAGCTAACGGCGCGCCTGATGAAGCAGGACTATCTCGACTTCGATCCGCAGCTGACGCTCTTTATTGCCGGAAACAACATGCCGTCTTTTGCCAGCATCGACGAAGCATCCGAGCACGGGTTGTTCTGGTGCCTTTCACCGTGACGATCCCGCCCGAAAAACGCGACAAAGCGCTGTCGGACAAACTGCGCGCAGAAGCACCCGCTATTCTGCGGTGGGCAATCGATGGAGCGCTGCAATGGCAGCAGCGAGGGCTCGATGTGCCGGACAGCATCACAGCCGCGTCTAGCGCGTACTTTCATGACGAGGACATTCTCGGCCAGTTTCTCGAAGACGAAACCGACGCAGACACGGGCAGTTTCGTCACAAGCAGTGCCTTGCATCAGCGCTTCGTGCAGTGGTGCGAGCAGCAACGACTGCAGCCCTGGACACAACACACGCTGCAAAAGGAGATGAAGAGCCGGCAATATGTCAGCACGCGGCGCAACACCGGGCGCGGGTTTCTGCACCTGAAATTGAAGTTTGGGTGACGGAAGTGACGCTTTTCCCTTTATGCGACGTACGCGCGAGATTCCGAATAAATCTCAGATACGTCGCATATAGCTGGAAGCGACACTTCCGTCACTTTCGTCACTTTTCCCAAACATGGAGAGTTGGTCATGAGAGAGATTGAGAAAGACAAGCCGCCGAAACATGACCTGTTCAGTTTCGAGCGAGACGAAGACGGAAAACTGAAAGTTATGCAGCACGGCGAAGATGCCCTGAACAAGATCTTCGGCAGCGAAAGCCCCGCAGTGAACGAAGGTCTTTTCCTTCAGGGCTACACGACGTTGAAGCCCGCAGAGGTCGAAGACGGGACACACGACATGCGGGGCTTCATGCCAGCCATCGTTCGTGAAATTGCGCCACGTGACGGTGTCGAGCGTATGCTAGCGGTACAGATGGCAACAACACACGTTGCGTTGATCCGGCAAGGTGGCCGCATGGCGAATGCCGAGCAACTCCCTCAGTTCGAGGCGCATGAGCGCGCGTACAATAAGCTTGCCCGAACCTATACGGCCCAGATTGAGGCGCTGCGCAAGTACCGAAACGGCGGCAAACAAACAATCACAGTACAGCACGTCAATGTCGAAGATGGCGGGCAGGCCATTGTCGGCAACGTCGAGGCCCGGGGGACCGTCGCGCATGAAAAGTGACGACAACCCCATGAGCAAGGCGCATGCAGCTCCGAGATGCACAGCGAAGTCCAAACGAACGGGCAAGCGGTGCAAGGGTCCTGCTGTAAATGGGTGGACGGTATGCCGGTTCCACGGTGCACGCGGCGGTCATGGCACTGGCAAAGCCAACCCAGCGTATAGGCACGGCATGCGGACGCGAGAATGGCAAGAAATGCGCAAGGCGATCAACGATCTGGTGCGGATAGAGAAGGAGATCGAGGATCTGATTTCCGATTAATAGCGACCTCTCAATGGCGGCTTAACGTTCCAAACCAGTCATCTGACAAAATGACTTAGATGACCGCTTCGAGCCCAAAGTGACGGCTACAGAGGGACAGGTTGAATGTCCGCTAAAGATGTTTAGCACATGTAGAAGGCTCTGAAAATCAATTCACCGTAACATTCACAGGGGCGAGGTCGCGCAGGGTGGCCGAGGTAGGCCACCACCCTGCGCTATACTCAGTTCAGAGTATTCTTGTAGATCACGCCATCTTTCATGATCAGTCGCATCGTCGGGATGTCACGAGGACGCGGTTCGGCGTCGTACCATTTCTCGTTGCCGCCGATGACACTGATGTCTTCAAGAGGGTTTCCATCGACAATGAGAACGTCGGCGTAAGCGCCTTCGACAATCACACCAAGAGGACCTTCGAGGTAAGGGTTGGCTTTTCCCGAGTATGCCAGAAGCTCCCCTGCCGAAGAGGTTGCCGCAACAAGCATCGCGTGGTTTCCAAATAGGTGGGCATGGAACCATTTCTCATAGTCCAGCTGGGTTCGCAGCAACTCTCCCGTGGCAAACACGACGTCGGACTGAAAGGCCATCTTAGGACGGATCGCCTTGACGTTCTCGACGAAGTCCTTGGATTGATCGGTCGCAAGTGCCAGCTTGTCCTGATTTGCCTTGGTTTGCAGGCCGGGATTTTGTTCCAGATAGGGCGAGATACCGGTCATCTGCGAAACAAGGAAAACGTCATTGTCTTTCATGAGCTGCAGCGTCTCGGGGCTGGCGAAAAACCCGTGCTCGATGCTTTTTACGCCGGCCTCGACGGCCCGCACGATCCCTTCATCCGAAAAAACATGAACGCCGACATATGTGTCCCAATCGGCGGCAACGCGTACTGCTGCGTCAAGTTCTTCGGGCTGGTATTGCAGAGTGTGCAGCGGATCCAGGATCGAGGCGACGCCGCCCCCGGCCATCAGCTTGATCTGCGTTGCCCCCTGGGACAGGTTCTGCCGTACGGCTGTCATGACGCCATCCACACCATCAGCGACATATGTGATGCCGAGCCGTTGCGCGCTGCTGTCATTGGCATAGGGCGGCAGGTTCGGGTTTCGCTGTGACGCGTTGCGAAAATCACCATGCCCCGAGGTTTGCGACACAAAGGCGCCACTCGGGTATATGCGCGGCCCTTCAACCAGCCCCGCGTCAACAGTTTTCTTCAGACCGGAACCTCCGCCACCCATTTCGCGGACGCTGGTAAACCCGCTGTAGAGATACTCGTTGGCCATATGCGCAGCCCGAGGACCGATTTCGTCCCACGCGCCACCCTCCATGCCGCCAACACCACCGGGCATGTTCATGTAGAGGTGCGTGTGCGCATCAATCAGCCCAGGCATCAAAGTGCGTCCATCGCAGTCAATCTGGTTTGCCCCTTTTGCCTCAAGCGACGTATCGCCGACAGCCGAAATCAGATTGCCTTCAATCAGAATATTTTGCCCTTCAATCAAGGTTTCGGTGAGACCATCAAACACCGCACAGTTCGTGAATAGAACCAGTGCCGGTGAAGCCTCTTCCTGAGCGAGCGACGACGTAGCCGTTGCTGTCGCGAGCAAAACCCCCGCAACAGATTGTAGAGTAATTTTCATTTCCATCTCCCATTGGATCAGCCCCCCCGCTCGGGGCGTTTGAACTGAGAGACAGTATAACGAGTGACGGAACTCTCGCCTGTCTTCGAGGTGCGCGAAGGACAGTATTTTGCCCCATAGGGACAATTTTGAGCAATTTTTTTCCCTTTTAATTGTTCTGCGTCGCTAGAATGAAACTGAACATCAAAGCGAACCCTGGATCGATGAAGCACACTTTACCACTCGTAAAACTGAGCGTTTTGCGCCCCTTCGCCATGGAACTCCGCGAATGCGGCATTGAGCCGGAACCAGTGTTCGAGAGCGTCGGATTAACTGAGAGTGCAATCTTTGAGGCTGACCTCTCAGTTCACGTCATGGTCATCCACCAGTTTGTCGAGAACGCCGCCAAGTCTGCCGAAGATCCCTTTTTTGGGGCCCGCGTTGGAAGCAAACTCGATGTTCAGGGTTGGACGATACTTGAGGACGCTGAGGCGCGCGCGACAACGGTTGGAGACTTCCTGTCGATCTTTATCGCGCGGTCCAACGAGATTGCCAGTTCTGTCACAGAACATCTTAATATAGTCGGCCAAACTGCAGTTTTTGGAGAGACGCGATCTTTTGCACCCCAAATTCTGCCCGCTCAGAACGACGCATTCATGGTGGCGCTCGGCTTGGCCGTTCTCCGGCGGGCTCTACGCAACCGGCTGGACCCATCGAAAGTAACAGTTACTGTAAGCGACCCCAAGGTTCTGCCATCGGAATTCGACCTGATGCACCCAATGAAGGGGAACAGAATGGGGTTCAGTATTCACTTTCCGTCGTCTTGGTTGTCCCTAAAACTGGATCCTGCGTCATCCAGTTTAGCCACGGAGGAAAAATCCGGCACGGCTGCCGACGGGTTTGTTCAATCTTTTAGGCAAATGCTCCGGGCGCACATCGAACAGATTGACCTTAGCGCTTCAAAATGTGCGGCTCTCGCATCGATGAGCCAGCACAAGCTGAAACGACGACTAGCTGAGAACGGGACCAATATTACCAACGAGATAAGCTTCGTGAGGCAGCAATACGCAAGAGAGGTTCTAGTCACGACCAGTAGGTCGGTTTCCGATATCGCTACAGCGCTGGGGTTCACGGATGCCGCCAATTTCGCTCGAGCCTTCCGCCGCGCAAACGGCATGACGCCAACCGCTTTTAGAAAATTGCAGGAAGTCGAGAACGGCGAAAAAACTGAGTTGCTCGCCGAACCGGACACTTAACCTGGCGGGTTCAACGGCGGCTTCGTCCGCAGAGCGGAAATTGGCCCAATTTTGCCCAACGTCCGGTCTTGTTGAAAGCAGACATCGAAAACAGAAGAACCGGATTCGTGGACTAGAATGTCTGCTTATGCCGAAAGCGGTCGCTCCGGAATACTTGCGCAAGTTCCGCTTTGCGGGACATTGCTGCCATCCGCATTTTTACTCCAAAGGACCGCAGTCAGCCCAAAACGGACATTCACAATTAGACTTTGCAATTCCCGAGAAGCGTAACAGATCAACCATTTGCTCGCGCCGCGAGTGCTTGCGCAGCATCAGTTCACCGGAGCGGCACGAATGTCGCTGCGTTGCTGCTGATGACGTCAGGCCAGTCATTCATAGCCACGAGGAAACCTTGATCACGTACCGCTCTTTCGCCGCACTCAGGCTCGACAAGAGAGACGCGGACTTAAGCTGCCATTCGCTGCTGGTCCGGCCCCAAAACCCTACAACAACCGATTAATGCCAAGTAACTTCTTTCGGCGGTTCACCAGGCTACTTGGTCACGTGCTTGTTTCAAAACCACCTGCCTTGGCAGAACTAGCGTTGCGACGAGGGAAACTTCCTTGACTCTATTCTGGCTAAGGACCACAAACGTGCATTGGTAAAAATTACTCGTCGCCGCGATGCTGCCGGCTTCGATGATCCAATGGCCTTCAGACTAACTGTAGCATGTGCCCCAGCGTAGGAACGGGTTTCGCTGGGGTCTTCGCTATGAGCTCGTTCCTCGCAAGCATTCGCAACGGTCACCTGACATGCTCCAGTCATCGCGTGACCCATCAAAGAAGGCGCCGTATGAACAGAACATGGCTCATAAATCGCGTGCGCGATGCCGGATAGATCAGGTCTCAGGCTCCGTTTCAATCTGTCACTCATCGTGTTTACGCGCTGCATTCTTTGTTTGATCCCGACACTCTTAGTGTTGCTCTCAGGAACGCCGCTTCCTGCCCAAGTTGCAGGAAATGCCGAAGGATCGGTTTGTGACGAAGGTTTCGAAAACAAGAACGGATCCTGCCAAAGAACAGACGTACCAGAAAACGCATATTTGACGGGTAGCTCCTACGGCAGCGGCTGGGAATGCAATCACGGTTTTCAGAATGTCGGAGAACTTTGTGAGGAGATAAGAGTTCCTGAAAATGCCTATCTTGCATCAACCGGAGATCAGTGGGAGTGCAATCGGCTGTTCCAGCGTGTCGGCGCAGAATGTGAAGAAGTGATTGCACCTCAAAATGGATACGTCGAAACCCGGTTTGGCGCGCAGGAAATACACTGTGACTGGGGATTTCGTAAGGAGGGCCAGGATTGTGTTTCGATTAATGTCCCGAGCAATGGCCGCCTGACTGACAAAAACAGCGCGGATGGTTGGGTGTGCCTCAGAGGTTACAGAGCAACGGAGAGCGGTTGTGATCCTGTAGCTGTTCCACAGCATGCATATCTTGCACCTGAAACTTATTCCGGATGGAATTGCGAACGTGGTTTTCGCGCAAACCGGGACAGGTGCGTTGCGATCCTTGTCCCTTCAAATGCTCACTTAAATCGAAGAGGTGATGGTTGGGAATGCAATCGGCCGTTCACACGACAGAACGATACGTGCACCGAAAATGTGCCGCGACAATAGGTTGGTGGAAATCAATCTCGCCCGACATATCCGGAAGGACCAAGCCGTGAACCACAACTCGATAGACGAAAACTTGGGCAAAATGCTCAAAGCCGAAAAGGCTCATCGCTGGTCCTACAGGGTTAAGATGTTTATCGCGTTAGCGGTTTTTGTTGCGGCGATAGTTGTAGTGGTGTTTTTCTGATGCGTAAAAATGCCCCTCAAGTGACCCTTCCGGACTCAAAGATGTCAGCTCGTGGTTTGGAACAAAGAGCATTTCAGGACCGCAGTGTTCGTAAGACGCGGAACGCTGACGTATCCGGGGTGATTGAAGAAGAGTTTGGAAAGTACTTGATCAAGGCTGGCATTCTGAGCGGTAACAGCGTCGCGCGCGCATTCCCCAAGCCACCAGCTAAAACGCAGGCAATGATTGCCGATGCAGTCGGCGAAACACCAGCATTGGCCATTGAAACCTTAAAAGAAATTCTCGAAGAACGAGACAGGAAACGTAGCGGTCAACGCCGTTTGGAGGGAAACTCTGGCACCTTCGTTCCCAGCGAAAGAGAATATGCCGAGGCTTTGCGCCAGATCAGGCTCACCCCTGCGCAGGTCACAATGCTCAAAGCACTTACAATCGCAGGCAAGGAAGGTCTGACCATTGGTCACTTGTCTCAGGCGGCCGGTTACAAATCCCGCGAGGCCTCCATCAAGGTCTTCAAGAAAATCGGACTATTGATCGCAGAATATCTGGAACTCGCACTTCCCGAAGCCGGATCGGCACAGAATGACGGTGCTGCTCAGGTAATCGCATATTCTCACGTCGAAAGTGACGATGAACCAGCTACTTGGATCATGCATCAGGAACTGCGCGATGCTGTTCGCTCGGTTCTATGACGTGCGTTCCAGCCCCCGCTTTTGTAGCGAACTCTGAACCGGAACAAATGCACGAAAGGTTGCTGACGTAGCTTATGTTGGAGAAAAGACCATATCCGCTCGACCTGATCTATGTACCTGTGAAACGGGCGAAAACGCTTGATCAACAAAAAGTTCTGACACTGGCCGAAGATATTCTGAAGAACGGCCAGAAGACCCCGATCCAGATACGCTCGGACAACAAGAGGTTCGTGCTGATTGAAGGCCTTCACCGATTAGAGGCCATTCGCGCCTTGGGCGGTGATACGGTCGAAGCCTATCTGGTCCGTGCCAGACTACACTAAATGCCTATTGGAATTGGCGTTCGACAAAGCTTCGGAAAATGTCAGCAGACGTTGACTTTTTTCATCCCAAAGATGCAAGCGTGCACAATGAAAGCTCTCATTTAGAGTAATACGCTGGCAATTTTCCAACTCAGAATGGTCACGCAAAACCTCGTTTAGCCGATAAAACGGTATGCGGCTGGCCAGGTGGTGAACATGGTGTACGCCGATATTAGCAGAGAACCACCGCAGGATGCCTGGTAGGGCATAATGAGAACTTCCATAGAATGCGGCGCTCTGAAGATTCCACCCCTCTTCCCGTTCCCAGGTCGTGTGCTCAAACTGGTGTTGAATATAGAAAAGCCAAATACCAATCGATGATGCGACAATCATGGTTGGCAGGAAAACATATACCAACACCTCAAAGCCTCCGGCCCAAAAAACCAGAGCCAATATCCCTGCAATCGCGACGTTTGTTCCCATCGCACTTGCCCAATACAGCCAGCCCGACCGCATGAAACCAAGAGGTAAGCGGTTTTGAAGGAAGAACGTATAGACCGGCGCAACACCGAACAGGAAGATGGGATTCCGGGTCAGACGATAAGCGGCACGCCCGAACCACTTCCGCTTCAGGTATTCTTCAGTGGTCAATGTAGGGATGTCACCCATACCACGCCGATCAAGGTTACCGGTTGAGGCATGGTGAATCGCATGGCTTTGCCGCCAAACGTCATAGGGTGTCAGCGCAAGGACACCCAAAACCCGGCCTGTCCAATTGCAAACGGTACGGTTTCTAAAGAAGGATCCATGACCACAATCATGCATAATGATAAAGATACGGACCAGAAACGCGGAATTCAGGATGGCCAGTAGTATTGCGATCCAGACACTAAAAGATAACGCAAACCACGCTAGGGCCCATAGCGCGAATAAGGGAACAACAGTGATCGCAAGTTCAAAAACACTGCGCTTCGCATCGGCAACACGGTATTGCGCGAGCACCCGCGTCCAATCTTTAGGTTGCAAGTTACTTGTTCTCCAACGGCTTATAGTAGCCCATTGTTCAAAAGGGCACCCGAAAAGGGTGCCCTTAAAAGGTCAGGCGAGTGCCAGATTGGCGGCGCTTTCGCGTCCGTCGCGGCCAGCTTCGACGTCAAAAGTAACCTTCTGACCGTCTTTCAATTCGCTAAGGCCGGAACGTTCGACTGCTGAGATATGTACGAACACGTCGCGCTTGCCATCTTCAGGCTCGATAAAGCCAAAACCTTTGGTCGAGTTGAACCATTTTACTGTGCCATTTGCCATGGTGGAAGTCTCCTAATACTTGCCGCCCGCATCATTGCGGCGACTCGGCGTGGTCGGTCTGAATCGAGAGACTGAACGCCGAATTGGGGAGACAGCAGGTCGAAAAAGAAAAACGTAAGCCTGATGTATATGGACTTCGAGTACGCCTGATACAAGCCTTGATGCTTCGAAGGACAACAGAGGATCTGAGTCTGTCTGGCTTAGAACCCGAAAAGTTGAGATGACGCTGTTGCTCTGCGATCCAAACGCGAAGGCGGCTTGGGTAGGCAGTACAAAAGATCAATGACCGCTTTTGAGAATCTATCCTACTACATCCGAGACAGCGATAAGCGTCAGTTTTGATGCCGTAGCGAGACTTTGCAAAGTCTGCTTTCTGCGCATTGCTGTCATTGGGGCATCGAGCAGCATCGGTCAAAGTGGGCTCGAAGCAGTCATCTGAGTCTTTTGGTCAGGTGACCGCTTAGGAGCGGATAGCGGACGTCCAGTCTTACAAACTCTAAATTTCGACCATGTAAGAATTTGATTATCCACGCGGTCTAGTCCCTTCATGGCCTATTGTCAGACCCGCCCCTACCTCGCCATTCAAATTCAAAATGGAGGACAAAATGGGGGGTAGAAAAAAGATTAAACAAATTAAGAGTTTGATTATAATCAAATAAATCAGGTCAAATGGCGGAGACGAAGGGATTCGAACCCTCGAGACGGTTTCCCGCCTACTCCCTTAGCAGGGGAGCGCCTTCGACCACTCGGCCACGTCTCCGTTGGCCGGTATATCCCTGCCCGGCGACCAGTTACAAGGCGATTTTCCCAGCTGTTGTTATTTTTCTAACTTACGGCCCAAAGGTGGCATCAGAATTCGTAAAAGACACACCTAGTTAGCGTAAGTGCGCGCCGAGAAACCGTTCCAACGCATGACGCCGAGTCGGGTGTGGAAGCAGGGCGAGTCAGAAAACTTGCCAACAGGACATGGTTTAAGGCATATTTGCTTATACATATTTAAGAAACCGATAAGATTAAATTTAATGGGGGCAAAACCGGGCAGTGGGCGTTCAGCCCATTTCTAAGCTATTGGGGGTATATAAGCTTGGCCTGGTTAAAAGTATTTTGCGTTGTGTTGTCTATTTTGCTTGTACCTGTGCAAGTCTGGGCCAACATAGGAAAAGTCGTCGGTGTCAAACAAGGCGCACAAATCGTCAGAAGCGGAGAATCACAGCCCTTACGGTCCGGTATGGAGGTCGCGTCTGGCGACGCCATAACAACCGACCAAAATGGATTGGTTCAATTGATATTTGTCGATGAAACCAAAATAGCGATCGGACCGAACGCCAGCATGGTGCTTGATGTGACTATGTTGCGCGGCAAGCAAAAAGCAAAGTCCTTTGCGGTTCAGGCATTGGGCGGTAGTTTTCGCTTCATCTCGGGGAAAAGTAAGAAAAGGGCATATTCCATCCAAACCCCGACAGCCACCATGGCCGTTCGGGGCACAACGTTCGACATGTGGGTTGTTCCCGGGACGCAAAGCGCAATGCTGGTTTTGGATGGCACTGTTCGAATGTGTGGCCTCGGCGGTACATGCCGCTCCACTGGGCGACAGTGCAGTCTGTTCGCGACCACTCAGCGCGGCAATGTTGGTCGACCTATAGATCAGGAACAATACGAGTTGGCGCTGAAGACCGGCTTTCCCTTCGTCCAGTCTCAAGACGAACTACTAAGCCCGCTTAAAGTCGGGATTGGTGGCTGCGCAGCTGAATCCGTTCCATTGCCACCTATTAAGTCCGACGCACCGACACCGCGACGCATCCGGCAGCAAGCAAAAATCACTGCTGCCCCCCGTGCAGACCCACCGGCAGCTGACCCCCCCGCCGCCCCTGAGCCACCTGCGCCGGAACCACCGGCACCCGAACCACCGGCACCCGAACCGCCGGCACCGGAGCCGCCTGCACCCGAACCGCCTGCACCGGAGCCGCCAGCACCGGAGCCTTCGGACCCAAAAAGCAGGTCGGGTCAGGCTGATGGTTCTAACCCAGCGGGTCGGGGCGGGCCATCTGGTGGGGTTAACAACCCCGGACAGGGCAAGGGGCCAGGGCACGGGAAAGGTCATGGTCGCGGGAAAGGTAAGCGAGACAGGGGCGACGCTTGAGTACATGCGCCCTTTCTACGGCACAGTGACGTGCCCGCGCACGCAGACGCGTCAGCGAGCTGATAACCCAAACCGGGCAACCCTCGCCCGATGTTATCGGAGGCACAGTTGACCGGGAAATCCAGAGAAAAAACGGGACGGCGGCGCGGTTTTCGCCTGGTCGGGCTGGGTTTGATACTGATCGGTTGCTTTATCAGGGTCATTGACCCTTATCCCATTCGCATGAGCCGTTTGATTTACTTCGACCTGCTGCAACGTGTTTCACCGCGCGAATACAACCCGGACTTGCCGATCCGCGTTCTGGACATTGACGAAGAAACCCTGGCGGTCTGGGGCCAATGGCCATGGCCCCGAACGCTATTGGCCCAGATGGTGCAAAACCTTGGCGAAAGCGGCGCTGCGGCAATCGCTTTTGATATGTTGTTTGTCGAGCCCGACAGGTACTCGCCTGCACGGTTGCTGAACGACCCTGCCTTGGCGGGCGTTCTGACGGTCGAACACCATGCACAGAAGATGGACTACGACGTTCTGTTCGGTCTGGAAGTAGCGAATTGGCCCGTTGTCTTGGGAACTGCTGCCCAGGTCTCGCAGGAAGGTGCCAAAATTACACCCAAGGCAGGCATTATTGAAGTCGGTGAACAACCGGCATCCGGGCTGGTCTCTGTCCCGTTCTGGACGCCAATTGCGCCGCCTCTGGGGCGCAGCGCTGCTGGCATTGGCGGTGTGAATGTCTCACCCCTTGGGGGAACGGGCGTTGTAAGGCGCGTTCCGGTTCTTTGGAACGGCCCCAGCGGTCCACTTCCCAGCCTTGGCATCGAAGCACTCAGGGTGGCAATCGGCGCACCCTTTGTGCTGGCCGAGGGATCATCCGATGAAGAGGGCATCATGCTTGCGGTGGAGCTTGGTGATTTTCGGTTGCCGACCACTGAAAACGGCGAGGTCTGGATCAGATACAGGCGCGACCAACCCGAGCTCTACCTGTCGGCCAATGACGTAATGACAAGTCCTGATGACCCAGCGCTGCAAGCTGAAATCGAAGGCCGGATCATTTTGATTGGCACATCTGCAGCAGGTTTGTTCGACATGCACCAGACACCACTCGGCGAGTCCGTCCCCGGCGTTTCCATCCACGCACAACTGCTGGAACAGATCCTGACCGGCGAAATGCTGAGCCGGTCAGATGTAACCGCTGCGCTGGAGCTGCTGTCTTTCGTGTTGCTCGGCCTGATCGTGATCGCTGTCATGTCCAGCTTTGGGGCAGTTGCATCATTTGTTGCTGGGGGTTTAGCCGCTGCTGTGGTCATCGGCACAAGTTGGCTTGCTTTTCAAAATCAGCTGATCTTGTTTGATGTGACGTTCCCTCTGGCTGGGGGAATGGCCAATTTCGGCTTGTTGGCGGGGTATCTCTTTGTCTCAACCGAGCGTGAGAAGCACGAAATCCGCAAGGTTTTTTCACATTACGTAGCACCGGAAATCCTCGACGAAATGGAGCAGTCCGGCCACCGTTTGAAACTAGGCGGCGAGACGCAGGAGATCACGGTCATGTTCTCGGACATACGGGGATTTACTCCACTCTCTGAATCTGTGTCCGCAACCGAACTGGTGACTTTGCTGAACGAGCTTTTCTCGCAGGTGGGCGACCAGATCTTGCATGAAAGAGGTACAATCGACAAATTCATAGGCGATGCAGTTATGGCGTTTTGGAATGCGCCTTTGCCGGTAGAAGACCACCCCTGTCGCGCTGCGCACGCGGCATTGTTGATGCGCAAAGCTCTGATTGCATTCAACGCGTCGAAGGTGATGCAGGACCGACCACCGATTGCCCTTGCCACGGGATGCGCCACGGGACACGCCTGCGTCGGCAATATCGGATCACGCAGCCGGTTCAACTATACGGTCATCGGTGATGTAGTGAATGTGGCGGCCCGCATTGAACAAAGCTGTCGCCATGTCGATTACGACATCGTTGTTTCGCACTCAGTCTACAACGCAGCGCATCAGGATATGGCAATGCTTGAAGCCGGATTTGTCGATCTGAAAGGCAAAACGGATCTCGAAGCGGTGTTCGTTCTTATCGGAGACAACACCGTGCTGGACAGTGCGTCGTTTGAACGGCTTTCAGAGGCACATAACGAACTTATTTCCGCAATCCGAGACCGGCAGCCGTACGATAGGATCGAGCAGTTGTGCGGGCACTGTTTGGCCATCGCGGTCGAAATCGAGCCTGGCTTGCGTCAGTTCTATCGCTCGCTTCCCGGTCGAGTGGCGGATTTCCGGACAGACGTTCAATCAGGTCAGGCAATGTTCAGTCATCGTGCCCGTGAGGTCAGGGCCTGAACGTTCTTCGATTGGCGACCTTGGCGTACTGGCTCGGCAAGTACTGTCGACCACTAAAAGAATAGGCCAGGCCATATTTCTGGACGCGTGTCGGGTCTTTCGACCCCGCTGCGGATCGCCTACGGAGCGCACGACCTTACATCAGATCGTTTTCGACGTCTTCAACCGAAATGCCCAAGGCGTCCAAACCGTTTTCTAAATGGTCAGACAGGTGCGGTGTTCCAATCAAGTAGTCCGCGCAAGGAGTCGACGCCTCGGACTTGGCGGTCGCGATAGCTTCAGCCAGATCATCCGCGAAAAAGCTTTCACGTCCGATCCACATGACGGCAACCAGTTCGGCCTGTTCGTCTTCACTCATCCGGCCAATAAAAGCGCGCAATTCGCCCTCGGCCCGGTCCAGTTCACGCCCCATCATGGCGACCTGAGCTATTTTTCTTGCCGAGATTTCCAACATGTCCCAACTCCTCGTGTTCGCGACTTACTTACTACCAGAACCATTCTCAAAGGATTGAGTCTTTGATCTTACGCAAACAGCGGCGGGTTATGACTTGCGTATCCGAGAAATCGGATGATCCGGAACGGGTGCGGTACGGAAAGGACGGAATTGGGCCTTTTTTAATTTCAGTTTCAGCGCCTGCCACACGATCAAAGTGAAGGCACGCCGCGCCCCAAACGGACGTCGCACCAAAGACCAGAGGATCGCGCGATCGGTCAAAGGTGCCCTTGGGCCGGTAAGAGTGGCAATTAGCCCCCCTGACTTGCGCCCATAATCAATCCAAACACCAACCCGGTCAGCGCGGTAGTGGAATCGAAATGTGTACGAGCCTTCGATCTTTTGAAATGGCGATACATGCATCAGCTTGTCTGCCACGATGCGATCAGTGGGTTGGATGGGCGCGAAATTGGCATTGTGGCACAGGTAGCTGTGCCGCGTGCCATAAGTGTTCGTTACCTCAGCCACCACTGAGTAAAGGTTGTCGCAATCGTCAAAACAGAACCAGAAGCTGACCGGATTAAACACATGGCCCAGAACACGGGGCTGCGTCAGCAGCATGATGTGTGCCGGTTGCACAACGCCCAGCGCATCGAACTGTTCACGCAACCAAGCCGCGCCGCGCCCCTCACCTGGCACACCACCGTGGTCCCTATCTCTCCAGTTCGTAATGTTTGCGCCGTTCAAGGAAAACAGACGCGGCGTTGCGGCCTTTTTCTCGGGGTCAAACAGGATGTAGTCGACCGAATAGCGAAATGCGTTTTCGATGGCCCCTTTACGCCCATGATAGGTTTGCCCTGCAATATGGTCTATCCGGTTCATTCCACATTTTCCATTCTGCCCGCGATTTGATCAAACAGCGCTTATTTTTTGCGGCCAATTCATAGGGATACTACGACAAGACAGCTCGTTTGGATTAAAATTTTCGTGCTTAGTGATCCAAGTTGGGACAGCCCGCGTAAAAAGAGTATGTTTACCGAGATCGATACCGCGAGCTTGGGTGAACCGGTGGCTGAAAAGCCCGTTGTAATGCCCCCGCGCGGGAAACAACGAGTAAAAGGACGACCGGTGAACCACGCAGACGGCAATTGCGAGACCAGAACGGAATGGGTTAACCATGTTGCCCGTATCCGCGACGCGCAGGATCAGGCGGCATTTGCCGAGCTGTTCCAGCATTTTGCGCCTCGGGTCAAAGCGTTCCTGATAAAGTCGGGGTCGGACGTGACCCTGGCCGAGGAATGTGCGCAAGAGGTGATGGCCACCTTGTGGCACAAGGCGCATCTATTCGATCCGGCCCGCGCAACGGTGGCCACTTGGGTGTTCACGATTGCTCGGAACAAGCGCATTGACGTGCTGCGCAAGCAACGCCGCCCCGAGCCCGAAGATCTGGGATGGGGACCCGAGGCCGAGCCGGACCAGCACGACATTATGGCGCTGCAACAGGAAACCGCGCAGCTGCGCGACGCGATGACCGCGTTGCCAGAGGCGCAAAGAGAATTGATCGAAAAGGCCTATTTCGGTGACCTGAGCCACCGAGAAATTGCCTCGCAAACCGGATTACCACTGGGCACGATCAAATCGCGAATTAGATTGGCGTTGGACCGCTTGCGCCATTCGATGAATTGAGACAACGACGATGAGCAAAAACATAAAACATCACCTGACAGATGACCTGCTGATGGCTTACGCCGCAGGCAATCTGCCCGAAGCGTTCGACCTCATGGTCGCTACGCATCTGTCTCTGTGCGACCACTGCCGCGCGCGGGCCGAAAGCTTTGATGCCGTCGGGGGCTGTGTCCTGGAAGATCAGGAAAGCGCCGCTCGGATGAGCGACGGATCGCTTGCGGCAACTATGGCGTTGATTGCGCAAGGTGCACCGATTGCAAAACCAGCCCAACCGGGATGTTCGGTCCTGCCTGCTCCGTTGCAGGATTACGTGGGCGGAAATGTTGAGGCGATCAAGTGGCGCTCAATCGGCATGGGTGTGAAACAGGCTATCCTGCCGACTACTAGTGAAGCAACCGCGCGATTGCTGTTTATCCCCGCTGGGGCCGCCGTACCGGACCACAGCCACAACGGGATGGAGCTGACAATGGTCTTGCAAGGGGCGTTTTCGGATGAGGTCGACCATTTCGCCCGCGGCGATGTGGAAATCGCAGACGAGGACCTGCATCACACGCCCACGGCCGATATGTCCGAGGATTGCATCTGTCTGGCCGTGACCGACGCACCGTTGAAGTTCAACAAGCTGATGCCGCGTCTGTTCCAGCCCTTTCTACGAATCTGACGGCAGAGACACGTTGTGCTAAGCTGCCGTCATTCGTCGGAGGATAGTGCATGATGAAACGCCTGATCTTTATCGCAGCAATCATGGGTCTGGCCACTTCGGCCTCGGCCCAACGCGTCGCTGAGGTCAAATTCCAACCCGGCAATTACGGCACGATGGTCAACGGCACCATCACCGGGGACGAGTATTTCGACTACAAGCTGGGCGCTCAGGCCGGTCAAGAGATTTTCGCCGATCTGCAGGTCAGCGATACCAATGGCAACGGCGTGATCTATTTCAACATCCTGCCACCGGGCAGTGAGGGCGAGGCGATCTATATCGGTTCGATCGACGGCAACACCGCGCGTATCGCCCTGCCCCAAAGCGGAGATTACACGATCCGCGTTTACCTGATGGGCAATGATCGCGACACCGGCAAAACGGTCGGTTACAATCTGGACCTGTCGATCCAGTAGCGGCTAGCCTTCGGTCTTGCCCAGCGGCACCACGTTGGAGTGATCGTCAGGGGCCAGTTCCTCGAAATCGAAGTTATCCAGCCGCTGCGCCCGGCGACCCGCCTTTTCGGCGCTGATCTTGATTTCCGAGATATCCTTGGCCGCCTGTCCAAAGTGGCGGTCCAGATTGGACACCCGGTCGCCAAGACGCTCCACATCCTTGTGCAGCATCCCCAATTCCTTGCGAATGGCACCCGCTTGCTCGCGCATCCGCGCGTCTTTCAGGATCGCGCGCATGGTGTTCAGCGTCGCCATGCAGGTGGTAGGCGACACGATCCAGACGCGCTTGCTGAAACTCTCCTGCACCAATTCCGGGAACTTGGCGTGCAGTTCGGCATAGACCGCCTCGGACGGCAGGAACATCAGCGCGCCATCGGCGGTCTCGCCATCCAGAATGTATTTCTCGGCAATGTCGTTGATATGCTTGCGCACTGTGCTGCGGAACATCTGCACCGCTGCCTTCAGCTCGGCATCGTTGGTCGATCCGATCAGCGCCTCATAGGCCTCCAGCGGGAATTTGCTGTCGATCACGATAGGGCCCGGTGGGTTCGGCAGGTTTATCAGGCAATCGGCGCGCCGCCCGTTCGACAAGGTCGCCTGCAGTCGGAAACTGTCCGAGGGCAGCGCCTTGGACACGATATCATTAAGCTGAATTTCCCCAAACGCGCCGCGCGTCTGCTTGTTCGACAGGATATCCTGCAGCGACAGCACATCGCCCGACAGTTTGGTGATATTGTCCTGAGCCTTGTCGATGGCGGCGAGGCGCTCCTGCAGCTGGGTCAGCGAGGTCGCGGTCTGTTTCGACGAGCCATGCAGCGATTCCTTCATCCTCTCCTGCATCTCGGCCAAAGCACGCGCGGATTTCATCGCATTATCCGCCAGCCGGTCATTCATCTGCTGCTGCACCGAGGACAGGCGCGATTCGACCGTCTGGATCACCTGTACCTGCGCATTGGCCTGCGTGTCTGAAACATGCTGCAACCCGCCACGGAGTTGCTCCTGCCCTTGTCCCAATTGCTGCACGTGCTGGCCCAGATGCGCCATCTGCCGCGCCAGAGGTTCAGCCATGCGGGCGGACTGCTGCGCCGCACGCAGCGACAGAAACAGCAGTAAAAGGATCAGCGCCACCAACCCGCCGCCGATCAGAATCACGGGGTCGTTTAGGGCGATTTGGGTGCCAGAAATCTCGATCATGTCGCCTCGGATGTTCTTGTTTTATTCCTCATACCGCACGCAAGTGGAGGGATCAACTGCGCCCGAACAGCCGTTCAATATCGGACAGTTTGAGTTCCACATAAGTTGGCCGCCCGTGGTTGCATTGGCCGGAATGGGGCGTCGCCTCCATCTCGCGCAGCAGGGCGTTCATTTCCTCGGCCCGCATCCGGCGGCCCGACCGGACCGAGCCATGACAGGCCACCCGGCTGAGGATCGCCTCAATCCGCGCCTGAACCGTCTGGCTTTCGCCCTGATCGGCCAGTTCATCAAGGATATCCAGGATCATCGCGCGGGCATCGACTTCGCCCAGAATGGCTGGGGTTTCGCGCACGGCAATAGCTCCGCCACCAAAGGGCTCCAACGTCAGGCCAACGCGGGTCAGGTCGTCGGCCACGGCCATCAGGCGGGCACAATCGCTGTCAGACAGTTCCACGATCTCGGGGATCAGCAGCGCCTGCGCAGCGACGCCGTTTTCCGCCATCTGGCGTTTGAGTTTCTCATAGACCAGCCGCTCATGCGCTGCGTGCTGATCGACGATCACCATGCCATCGGCGGTTTGGGCGACGATGTAGTTCTCATGCACCTGCCCGCGCGCCGCGCCCAGCGGCAGATCCTGCGCCGGGGGTCCTTCTGCGACAACGGGTGCGGGCTCCACAATTCTACCGCTGTAATCCTGCGACAGTTCCGCAAAGCCCGGCGCCTGCGCCTGGTAGGATGCCTGCCGGGCTGCCAGCGACGGCTGGTCCATCTGATAGACCCGCGCGGGCGCAGGCTGTGCCGGTTCAGGCCGCATCGCGCCCAAAGTCGCATTGGCCACGGTCGAAGAGGCCCGATGTCCCGCCTCGGCCAGCGCGTGCCGCAGGGCAGACACGATCAGCCCCCGCGCCACGCCGGGATCGCGGAACCGGACCTCGGATTTTGCCGGATGCACATTCACGTCGACCAGCGTCGGATCACAGTCGATGAACAGCGCGGCTGCCGGATGGCGATCCCGGCTGAGGAAATCGAAATACGCCGCCCGCAGCGCTCCTGTCAGCATTTTGTCACGCACCGGGCGGCCATTGACGAACAGGTACTGCGCCACCGCCGCGCCACGCGAATAGGTCGGCAGGGCGGCGTATCCGTATAGCCTGATCCCCTCACGAGTGGCGTCGATCTGCAGGGCGTTCTCGGCAAACTCGCGACCGATCACGCGGGCCAGACGGGCGTGCAACGCGTCGATCAGATCGCCATTCTCGCGGTCGGCGCGGAAGGTCACGCGCCCCTCGCCCCCGCCCGACACATCGCGCAAGGTAAAGGTGATCGCGGGCTCGGCCATGGCCAGACGTTTGACCGTGTCGCTGATCGCCTGCGCCTCGGCCCGGTCGGTACGCATGAACTTCAGCCGGGCGGGCGTGGCGAAGAACAGATCGCGCAGCTCGACTACCGTGCCCGTGCGCAGGGCAGCGGGTTTGACCGCCCCCATCCTGCCGCCCGAGACGTTGATCTGCGCCGCCTCATCCCCGGCCACGCGACTTGTTATGGTCAGTCGACCCACCGCGCCCAGCGAGGGCAGCGCCTCGCCCCGGAAGCCGAAGGTATGAATGTTCAGCAGGTCTGACCCATCGATCTTGGAGGTCGCATGGCGCGACAGCGCCAGTGGCAGATCATCGGCCGCGATCCCGCAACCATCATCGGTGACGCGAATCAGCGTCTTACCCCCATCGGCAATGTCGATGGCGATCCGGCTGGCCCCCGCATCAATGGCGTTTTCCACCAGCTCTTTGACTGCCGAGGCCGGACGTTCGACCACTTCGCCTGCCGCGATACGGTTGATCGCAGCATCGTCCAACTGTCGTATTACGGGACGGGTATCGCTGATATTGGGGTTTGCCTGCGCCATACCCCTAGACCTAGCACATGCGTGCGCGATTCTACCACTGATTTACGCTGAACTGTTTAAGGAATGAGGGGGCGTTCGGACAATCGTCGTGTCAGCCGTCGTGGCAACACAGAGGCAACGATTGCCCGAACGGTCCAAAGTGAGTGGTGGTCGTTCGCCTTATGTGAACATTCCGTAACACGAAACCCACATTGAGGCTTGCTAACTGTGACCACCGCGTAAATCTGGGCGGAGTTCAGCCGATACCGGGTTGTTGCCCCGGCGCTCCGGCGCGGGTCCGGCACGGCCCCCATATCGCAGCTGCGGCCAGGATCAAACCAGCGACTGCAGCAATCATACCGGCCGCACTGACTGCATCGGCCATACCCAACCAAAGCGGCCCGTAGCCTGCCAGAACATAGCCCGCAACGGCCGAAACCACTGCAAAGGCAACGGACCAAGTGATCTGACTCTCTAACCGGTTGGTCATCATCCGCGCGGCGGCGGGGGGGCAGATGAACATGGCGATCACGATGATCGACCCCACCGCGTCAAAGGCCGCCACCGCCGCAATCGCCGCAACCACCACCAGCGCCAGGCCCAGCGCCCCTGTGCGGATGCCGATAGTGCGGGCGAACCCTTCGTCGAAGGTGGAAATCTTCAACGGTCGCCAGAACAACCAGATGAACAGCGTCACGCCCAGCAAGGTCGCAGCAATGCGCGGCAGTTCGGGCGGCAGCCCCGCCAAAGCCGTCAGATCCAGCAACGAGGACCACCCCACCGCATCCAGCCAGATCAGGCTTTCCAGATTGCCATAGAGCGCATGTTCCACGTCCAGATGCACGGTCGAAGTATCGGTCTGTTCCAGCAACAGCACCCCGGCGGCAAACATGGTGGTAAAGACCACCCCCATCGCGGCGCCGGGCTCGATCTGGCCCAGCCGCCGGATCGCTTCGATCATCACCACGGCGACCACTGCGGCCCCCGCCGCACCCAGCATCATGGGCCATGTGGATATTGCTCCGGTCAGGATAAAGGCCACGACGATCCCCGGTAGCACCACATGGCTGATCGCATCGCCGATCAATGCCTGTTTACGCAGCACCAGAAAATTACCCGGCAACGCGCAGGCAATCGCCGCGAACGTGCCAATCAGCAAGGGCGTAAGGGACAGGGGGACAAACTCTTCACCGCTCATGCCATCACCCCCTGCGGGCCGCCAATCTGGCGGTCAATCTCAGCGATCTGGTCTCGGGTCAGGACAGTCTCGATATCACGCAACCCGTCGTACAGCGCCGCTGTTGCCTCGTGCGCCTGATCGGCGCGGACAATTTCCCAGCGTTTCTCATCCCGCAGGGCCTTGGCGGCGCGGGCCTTCCCGGCCTCGGTCGCGACACCATCGGCGCGGGCCAGACCGGCGCGCTTCAACAAACGCAGGGTCAGAGGCTCGTAAATCTTCTGCCCCTGCGCCAGCGCCAGCAGGCCCTGACGGATATGCACCCGGCGCTGAAACCGCAGATGGCGCAGCACGGCGGCCAGAACGCCGCGAACCGGGGCCAGCAGCAGCGACAGGGCAAAAAGGGCAAAGCTTACCAGCACAATGATCGGACCCGTCGGCAGATTCGGGGCCGAGGCCGACAGCGCCGCTCCGACATAGCCCGACACCCCTCCGGCAATCCCGGCCAGCAGCACCACCCGGTCCGAACGTTCAGTCCAGAAGCGCGCCGTGACAGCGGGGATGATCAACAGCGCCACGATCAGGATCAGGCCGACGATTTTCAGCCCCACCACAGTGACGGCCATCACCAGCCCCATCATCGCAAGGTCGATGCGATGCACCGGCAACCCGCGCGCAGCGGCATATTCGGGGTCAAAGGCCACCATCGTCATCGGTCGGCGCAGGATCATCACCAGTACCAGCGTGGCCGCCCCACCCAGCGCGATGACCAGTGCATCGGCCCAGAGCATCCCGGCGGTCGAGCCCAGCAGGAACCCTTCAAGCCCCGCCTGACGACCAACGCCCATGGTCTGGATGACGGTCAGCAGCACTATGCCAAAGCCAAAGAACACCGACAGAACCGCACCGATCGCGGCATCCTCGGCCAGTCGCGTGTGGCGGGTCAGCCAGTTCATGCATAGCAAGCCGACCCAAGCCGACAGGGCCGAACCAGCCAGCAGTCCCAGAAGATTACGGCCGTCGCCGCCAAAGGCGACCAGCAACATGAAGGCCAGACACACACCGGGCAGCGTCGCATGGCTGATCGCGTCGCTGACCAGCGCCCGTTTGCGCAGAAACAGGAACGTGCCCGTCACCCCCGCCGACACGCCCAGCAGCGCAGCCCCGATGGCGACCAGCGAGGCGTTATAGCCCAGCTGAAGGGTCAAGGCGTCCCAAAACATGGATTATCCCAGCGCGCGCGAGATCTGGTCGATCTGGGCAGTCGCCAGACGGCCCCCATAGGCGGCTTGCAGGGTCTCGGCGGTGAAGGCCTGATCCACCGGGCCCTCGGCCACTTTGCTGGTATTGATCAGGAAGACATGGTCAAAATAGTCAGTGACGGTGGCCAGATCGTGATGCACGACAACCACGGTCTTCCCGGCCTCTTTCAGCGCTTTCAGCACCGCGATAATGGCCTTTTCGGTGGCCGCATCGACCCCGGCAAAAGGTTCGTCCAGCAGATACAGATCAGCCCCTTGCGCCAAAGCGCGGGCCAGAAAGACACGTTGTTGCTGACCGCCCGAAAGCTGACCGATCTGACGGTCCACGAAATCACGCATACCGACACGGTTCAGGCAATCCATCGCGCGCGCGCGATGACGACCCCGAATGCGGCCCAGCAGACCCAACTCGCGCGAGAGGCCCATCAGCACCACGTCGATCACGCGGGTCGGGAAATCCCAATCCACGCTGGCGCGCTGCGGGACATAGGCGATGCGAGCGCGCTGTTTCTCAAGCGCGGCGCCGTAAACCGTCACCTGGCCCGACAGCGCGGGCACAATTCCCAACGCAGCCTTCAACAGAGTCGACTTGCCAGCGCCGTTCGGCCCGATAATCGCGGTCATAGCGCCAGGCTGCACGGTCATATCCACCGAGAACACCGCGGGTTTCTGGCCGTAAGACACGGTCAGCCCGCGAACGGCCAGAGGGCTACCGCCCAGCCCATTTTCCTGAATCGAAACTCCGTGATTTGCGGCCAGTTCAAGTGTCATCTCAGAACCCCGCCGACAATTTGCCATTCATGCCCAGTGCCGGTGCATCCGCACCCAGCGCGCTGGCAATGACAGTGATATTGTGATCCAGCATTCCGACATAGGTGCCTTCATAGGTGCCCGGCTCGCCCATGGCGTCGGAATACAGCTCTCCGCCCACATCCACCTGATGCCCCTTGGCCGCGGCACCCTCGATCAGCGCGCGCATGGACCGATCCGAGACCGAGCTTTCCACGAACACCGCTGTCAATTGCTGATCAACCAGCGTATCGACCAGTTCGCCGATCCGGTTCAGACCGGCCTCGGACTGGGTCGAGATGCCCTGAATGCCCAACACTTCATAGCCGTATTCCGCACCGAAATAGCCAAATGCGTCGTGGGCCGTCACCAGAATGCGATTGTCCTTTGGGACGGCGGCCAGCATCTGTTTCCCATAGGCTTCCAACTGGGTGATCTCAGCCAGATGGGCCTGCGCATTGGCCGCGAAAATCTCGGCTGCTTCGGGGCGGGTGTCGGTCAGCGCATTTTGCACCTGAACCACCACGTCGCGCCACAGGGCCGGGCTCATCCAGACATGCGGGTCGAATTTGTCGGCGTAATCATCATGGGCGCGCAGCTTGGACGTGTCGATCCCTTCGGTCACGGCCACCACGTTGCGCTTGCGGGACAGATCGTGAAAGAAATCCTCCATCTGCGCCTCAAGATACAAGCCGTGCCACAGGGTCAGGTCCGCGCGGGTCATGGCGACGATGTCGCTGCGGGTCTGGCGATAGGCGTGCGGATCGACGCCGGGACCCATCAGGCCCTTGACCTCGACCTGATCGCCACCGACCTGGCGCACGGCGTCGGCAATCATACCGGTTGTCGCAACCACTTTCAGTGGCGTTTCGGCATGGGCCGAAATTGGCAAAGCGACAGCCAAAGCCAACGCAGCAAGAAAGTTACGACGAATCATGTCAGACCCCGATCTGATATCCCCACGACCATTAATATGAGAACCATTCGCAACTTAGTCAATGCTATTGCGAATTATTCGCAACAAAGTATTTATTTTTGACCAAATGGACAAAAAGTTGTCTTTGAATTGCCGGTTTGCCTTTCATTTGGGCGCAACCCGTGCGATTTTGGCGCAAACCTCCCAAAGGATGTGAGAATGGAAACGCAGAGCCCTGACAGCGCCGTGCGCACCGCGCATCTGCCGCAAGTGACCGAACCCCGCAATCCGGGCATGGATCTGGATCTGGACTGGGTGCGCGCCGTGCAGGCCAACACCTCGGCCATTGAACGCCGTGCCGCCACCCTGCCCGGTCGTCGTTCGGTAAAGAAAGACTATCAGGCCGCTTGGCTGCTGAAGGCGATCACGATGATCGACCTGACCACGTTGTCGGGCGATGACACGGCGGGCCGCGTGCGCCGCCTGTGCGCCAAGGCGCGCCAGCCCGTTGCGCCCGCGCTGCTGCAGGCAATGGATATGCCGCCGATCACCACCGGGGCCGTGTGCGTGTATCACGACATGATTGAACCTGCCGTGACCGCGCTGAAAGGCACGGGGATTCCCGTGGCGGCTGTCTCGACCGGGTTCCCGGCGGGCTTGTCGCCTTTCCATCTGCGCGTAGCCGAGATTGAAGAAAGCGTGAAGGCCGGGGCCGAGGAAATCGATATCGTGATCTCGCGCCGTCACGTGCTGTCGGGCGACTGGCAGGCGTTGTATGACGAGATGAAGGCGTTCCGCGCCGCCTGTGGCGATGCCCATGTCAAAGCCATTCTGGCGACCGGAGAGCTGGGCAGCCTACGAAATGTAGCCCGCGCCTCGGTCGTGTGCATGATGGCGGGGGCGGATTTCATCAAGACCTCGACCGGCAAGGAAAGCGTCAACGCCACCCTGCCCGTCTCGCTGGTGATGATCCGCGCGATCCGGGATTACTATGACCGCACAGGATACCGCGTCGGCTACAAGCCTGCGGGCGGGATTTCCAAGGCCAAGGATGCGCTGGTCTATCTGTCGCTGATCAAGGACGAGTTGGGCGATCGCTGGCTGGAGCCGGACCTGTTTCGGTTCGGCGCCTCGTCACTGCTGGGCGATATCGAGCGGCAGTTGGAACATTATGTCACCGGGGCGTACTCGGCTGGCTACCGTCACTCCATGGGCTGAGGACAAGAACAATGACAGTCAAAGAAATTTTCGAAACCATGGATTACGGCTCTGCCCCCGAAAGCGCAGCCGAGGCGCTGGCTTGGCTGGTCGATCAGGGTGACAAATTCGGCCACTATATCGACGGGGCCTTCACCAAACCCGGTAAAGGGTTTGACAGCCGCAACCCGGCGACCGGAGAAGTGCTAGCCAAGCTGACCCAAGCCAAACAGGCCGACGTGGACGCCGCAGTGGCCGCAGCCCGCAAAGCGCAACCCAAGTGGGAGAAGCTGGGAGGCGCGGGACGGGCGCGGTATCTCTATGCCATTGCGCGCCTGCTGCAGAAGCATTCGCGTTTGTTCGCGGTGCTAGAAAGCCTCGACAACGGCAAACCGATCCGTGAATCGCGCGACATCGACATCCCTCTGGCCCAGCGGCATTTCTATTACCACGCTGGCATGGCGCAGCTGATGGAAAGCGAGTTGCCCGACGCGCAGGCTTTGGGCGTTTGCGGGCAGATCATCCCGTGGAACTTCCCGCTGCTGATGCTGGCGTGGAAGATCGCGCCCGCGCTGGCGATGGGGAACACGGTGGTTCTGAAACCTGCCGAGTACACTTCGCTGACTGCGCTGCTGTTTGCTGACATCTGCACGCAAGCCGGTTTGCCCAAGGGCGTAGTCAATATCGTCACCGGCGACGGCGCGGTGGGTGAGATGATCGTCAACGCCGACGTGGACAAGATTGCCTTCACCGGCTCAACCACCGTTGGGCGACGCATCCGCGAGGCGACTGCTGGATCCCGCAAGGAACTGACGTTGGAGCTGGGCGGTAAATCCGCCTATATCGTGTTCGACGATGCCGATATCGACAGCGCCATCGAAGGGCTAGTCGATGCGATCTGGTTCAATCAGGGTCAGGTCTGCTGTGCGGGCTCGCGCCTGTTAGTGCAGGAAGGCATTGCCGACCGTTTCCACGCCAAGCTGCGCGCGCGGATGGACGGCTTGCGCATCGGTGATCCTCTGGACAAGTGCATCGACGTGGGCGCGGTTGTGGACCCGATCCAGTTGCAGACGATCAAAGGCATGGTCGACAGCAACACCGCAGGTGAGGTTTATCAGGCGGCCTGCGCGCTGCCCGAGAACGGCTGCTATTATCCGCCCACGCTGATCTCGGGTCTGGAGACATCCGATCCGCTGATGCAAGAGGAGATTTTTGGCCCGGTTCTGGTCTCCTCGACCTTCCGCACGCCCACTGAGGCGGTCGAACTGGCCAATAACACCCGTTACGGGCTGGCCGCGACCGTGTGGACCGAGAATGTGAACCTCGCGCTGGATATCGCGCCCAAGCTGGTTGCGGGCGTGGTCTGGGTAAATGCCACCAACCTGTTTGACGCCGCTGCCGGGTTCGGCGGAGTGCGCGAAAGCGGCTTTGGCCGTGAAGGCGGCTGGGAAGGGCTGGCCGCCTATACCAAGCCCAAAGGCAAGACCAAGCCGCTGGCAAAGGTCGAGGCTGCAATGGGCCAAGGCGCGCCGGTTGATCCTATTGATCGCACCGCCAAGATGTATGTGGGTGGAAAGCAAGCGCGACCGGACGGAGGCTATTCGAAACCCGTCTGGGGTAAATCCGGCCTGCTGGGCCATGTGGGTCTGGCGAACCGCAAGGACGTGCGCAACGCGGTAGAAGCCGCGGCGGGCGCGAAAGGCTGGTCCAAGACCACCGGTCATCTGCGGGCGCAGATCTTGTACTACATCGGCGAAAACCTCTCGGCCCGCGCGGATGAGTTCGCCACCCGGATCGACACCATGGCCGGTGGCAAAACCGGCGCGGCCGAGGTTGAGGAATCAATCCAGCGCCTGTTCAGCGCCGCGGCCTGGGCCGACAAATATGACGGTCAGGTCCATGGCGTACCGATCCGGGGTGTTGCCCTTGCGATGAAGGAACCTGTTGGCGTGATCGGGGCACTGTGCGCGGATGAGGCACCTTTGCTGGGCCTGATCTCGGCCATGGCCCCCGCAATTGCGATGGGCAACCGGGTGGTGCTGGCGGCCTCCGAACCCTATCCACTGGCTGCAACGGATTTCTATCAGATCCTTGAAACCTCGGATGTACCCGCAGGGGTGGTCAACATCCTGACCGGCAGTCACGCGGAGCTGGCGAAACCACTTGCCTCACACATGAACGTGGATGCGGTCTGGACGTTCTCGTCCACTGACCTGTCCAAAGAGATTGAGGTTGTATCTGCAGGGAACCTGAAACGTACATGGGTCAATAACGGCGCGACAACCGACTGGAGCATCGACCACACACGCCGTTTTTTGCAGGCCGCGACCGAGGTCAAGAACATCTGGGTGCCTTACGGCGAGTAAAGCAACACAGGACGCAGGCGAAAGCCCGCTCATGTGCAGACATTTTGTGAATGGGGTCACAGACAAAGCCGCTTGCCTGACCCAACGTAAGGTCCATTCTAATCCAGAATGGGCCTTTTTTCATGCTGAGTTTACCGATTGATTTCTCAACCTCTTTACAGATTGTCACGTTGGTTGGCGTCTGCGGCGCCGGACTGTACATTCTGAACTACTTCATGCTGCAGATGGGTGTCATCAGGGGAACAGGAATCCTTTACCCCGTCCTGACCATTATCGCCGCCAGTTGCGTCCTGATCAGTATGGCTGAAGAATTCAATCTGGCGGGTTCGATCATCCAGATGGCATATATTCTGATCTCGGTCCTTGGTCTATTGCGAGGCTACCTGTCCCGGCACTTGGTGCGGTTCTCGGAGGACGAGCGCCAATTCATCGCACTACATCTGGAATCGTTAAAACCCCATCAGGCCCGCAGGTTGCTGAACACGGCCACCGTGAAAGAGTTCCCAACCGGGGATATCCTGATCGAAGAAGGCAAGACCACCGATTTTCTGGGATTTGTATTGACCGGTCGAACCACGATCCTGAAAGACGGTCAGGTGATCAACTGCTGCGGATCGGATGAAATACTCGGAGAGCTGACCTTCGGCCTTGGCCTGCCCGCAACTGCCACCGTCATCGCAACCGAACCGACCAGATGCCTGGTCTTCGACAACATCAAGCTGACGCGCTTGCTCAAACGAAACAGACATATTGATGATGCGCTAAAGGCCGCGCATTTCAGACATGCGCGGCAAAAGCTACTGAGCAGCAACAAGCATACGTTACTGGCCCAGAAAAGACCCGCCGCTGCCTAACCGGATCAACCGTCCAGATCTTCGGGTTTGCCGACAATGGTGAAATGCAACCCTTCTGGATCCAACAGCTCGGATGCAACGCGGTTCACATCCTCCAACGTAACGGCGTTCACCTGATCGTTGCGTGTCGCGATATAGTCGATCGGCAGGTCTTCCATCTGCATCCCAACCATGATCGACGCGATCTGGCTGTTTCCGTCAAAGCGCAACGGGTAGGCACCGGTCAGATAGGTCTTTGCTTCATCCAATTCCGTCTGCGTCACACCTTCGTCTGCCGCGCGGGCCCATTCGTCACGAATGACTTTGACGGCCTCGGCAATACGATCATTGGCCGAAGACACGGATCCCAGATAAACCGAGGCCAAATCCTTGGGCACCAGATAGGTGCTGACACCATAGGTAAGGCCCCGTTTTTCACGCACCTCATGCATCAGGCGGCTTTCAAAACCACCCCCGCCCAAGATGTGGTTCAGAACAAAGGCCGCAAAGAAGTCGGGATCATCACGGTCGATCCCCTCATGGCCAAACAATGCCACCGATTGCGGAGTGTCGAATTCGACCACGCTTACACCACCGGGAATGGTCACCTGAGCACGGCCCGGTATCGGTTTGCCGCTTGCGGGCAGGTCGGCCAACAGCTTATCCAGCAGCACGCCCAGTTCCTCGGCCGTGATGTCGCCAACTGCGCCAACATACATGCGGTCCTTGGCGAACACATTTTCGTAAGCCGTGACAATATCGTCCCGCGTCAGGGTGGTGACGCTGTCGATGGTCCCTTTGCCCTCGGACCCATAGGGATGATCACCATAGGCCATGCGGGCAAAGTTGCGACCGGCAATGTCATTGGGATCGGTTTGATCCGAGCGCAGCCCAGACAGAACCTGCGCCCGCACGCGGTCCACAGCGTCCTGATCAAAGCGCGGCTCATGCAAAGTAACGCGCAGCAGATCGACCACCTCGTCGCGATTTTCGGTCAGAAACTGCGCCGACACCGATACCTGGTCGTCAGTTGCGTTATACCGGAAAGAGGCGGCCAGAGACTCCAACTCGCGGGCATAGGTGCGCGAGTCCATATCGCCCGCGCCTTCTTCGATCAGGCCCGCCATTAGGTATACTGCGCCGCGTTTGTCCGGATCATCTAGCGAGGTGCCGCCGCGAAACCGCAACTCGATCGCGGTGAAGGGGATCGAATGATCCTCGACCAGCCAGGCGGTAATACCCCCGGGCGACGTGACTTCCTGAATTTCGATCTCGGCCCAGGCTGGCAAAGCGATAATGAAAGCGATCAGAGTGGCAAAGATCCGTTTCATTGTGTCACCTCATCGTCGCGCATCAGCCACCCGGTGACTGATGTTTCGAGTCGAAAGACTTCGCGTGCGGCCGCGATGATCTCATCGCCGGTAACGGCCTGAAGAATATCGGGCCAGGCCTGCACGTCTTCGACTGTCAAACCGGTGGTCAAAGCACGGCCATAGCGGTTGCCGATTCCGTCCACGTTGTCGCGCGCATAGGTCTGCGATGCCCGCAACTGCATCTTGATGCGATCCAGGTCTTCCTGGTTCACACCTTCGGCAATAAAATCCGAAACAGCCTGATCCATCGCATCTTCGGCTTCTTGCAAAGACACGCCCTGCGCCGGGACGACCACAAGATCAAAAGTCGTATTATCCAACGACGTCCCGCGATAAAACGCGCCACTGAAGACGGCCTTTTGCTGGTCGAACTGCAGCTTTTCAGACAGGTATGACGTATTGCCCCCGCCCAAAAGCTCGGCCAGCAGGAACAACGCCGCAGCCTTTTCCTGCGCGCCCGCGTCGCGCTCTTGCGCCAGATAACTGCGCTGAACATAGGGTTGCGAGACGCGCGGATCTTTATAGGTCAGCCTCCGCGCTGCGGTCTGAGGCGGCTCTTGCGACCTTATGCGCTCGGGCAGATCCGGGTTGGCCGGAATGACGCCATAGTATTTCTCGGCCAAGGTTTTTACGTCATCGGGATCGACGTCGCCGGTAACGACCAGAATGGCGTTATTGGGGGCGTAATGGGTCTGGTAGAAGGACAGCGCATCCTGCATGTCCAGTGTCTCCATCTCATGCCGCCAGCCGATGATCGGCACACCATAGCGATGGTTGAGGTACTGCGCCGCGCTCATCTGTTCGCCAAACAGGGCGCGCGGGTTGTTTTCAGTGCGCTGGTTACGCTCTTCAAGGATCACGTCGCGTTCGGTTAGGATATCTTCCTCACTCAGGCGAATATTGCGCATCCTGTCGGATTCCATCCGCATCATAAGCTCTAGTCGGTCAGAGGCCACGCGTTGGAAATACGCTGTATAGTCGTAGGAGGTGAAAGCGTTGTCATTACCGCCATTGGCTGCGACCGTGGCCGAAAACTCACCCGGTGCAAGCGTATCCGTGCCTTTGAACAGCAAATGTTCCAGAAAATGCGCCACCCCGGACGACCCGATCGGCTCATCCGCAGACCCTGCACGATACCAGACCATATGCTGCACCACAGGGGCGCGGTGATCTTCGACCACCACGACATCCATGCCGTTATCAAGCGTGAAGGTAGTGACCGCCTCCTGCCCATCCTCGGCGAAGACCGGGGTGGCGGCGATCAGGGCAGCCGACAGTGCCAAGGCCCGAACCATGGGGCATCCTCCGTATAGTTTGCTGTGGTTCAAACTACGATGGTGCGGCGCAGGTTCAAGGCCGATGACGAAAAGTTAAGGATTATTCATCCAAAGGAGGGGCCGAAGGCGTTTCGATACCTGCACGACGGGCCGCCTGGTTCTGTTGATCCGCGTTCAGCGCCTCTTTCCGGTAGACCTGCTCATAGCGGTCGATCTTGAACAAACGCAAACGGGTCAGTCGGCCTTGCTTTCTACGGAACTCGGCATCCTCAGTATTAACCACCTGACGGGTATTGGACGGGACGCCGTAGCGGCTTGAGGCTGTCACCAACGCGGCATCCGTGGATGGAATCGCCGCATTCGGATTCAGAGCTGCCGGATTGCCACCAAGCGCCGCAACCGCATCGGCTGTTGGCGTTGGGTCGGTCAGGTTGCCACCACCCGGAGTTGGAGCGGGCAGGAACTGATAATCCTCGGGCTGCGTCAGAGGTTTCACTGGCAGCACGGAAAACTCGTCCGGCCCCGGCCCCGGCGCTTCAAGGTGGCGCAGGCCGATATCGGCACATCCTGCAACCGCAAAAGCCAATGTCACGGCAAATATGGAACGCGGCAACCGCATCAGAGTCTCCAGCCTGTTTGTGGCGTTTTAGCGCATATCGACAAGCGCGTCACGAGGGCTTTTTGCTGTCGAACAGCACCAGCCCTATGGCCCCTGCAAAAATGAACACGTCGGCAAGGTTGAAAACAAATGGGTTGTTGATGCCGCAACATGACATGTTCAAGAAATCGAGAACAAAGCCATAAAGCACACGGTCAACAACATTGCCCAGCGCTCCGCCGATCAGCAAACCGCCGCAGAACAGCATCAGCTTTGATGGCGCAGAGCGCATCAGCCAGATCAACACAGCAACCGAGATCGCAGCGGACACGCCGATCAGCACCCAGCGCGCCGCGTCGCTATTGCCCTGAAACAGGCCGAAATTGATGCCCCGATTCTCGCCGTATTTGAACACAAGCAAGGGCGGCAGAACGTCGATATCGCCCTCGGCCACGCGCATGACGTGGACGACCAGATATTTGCTGATCTGGTCGATCGCGAACGCCGCAAGCGCAGCCAAAAGGAGCAAGCGATAGCGCATCAGTGACGGAAGTGCCGCATACCGGTGAAAACCATGGCCAGACCGGCCTCGTCCGCCGCTGCGATCACTTCGTCATCGCGCATTGACCCACCCGGCTGGATCACACAGGTCGCGCCGGCCTCGGCGGCCTCCATCAGACCGTCGGGGAAGGGGAAGAACGCATCCGACGCCACAGCCGAGCCGATGGTCAACGGCTGCGGCAGCCCCAGCACATCGGCCATACGCTCGGCTTTCTTGGCGGCAATCAGCGCCGAGTCCACGCGGCTCATCTGGCCAGCACCCACACCCACTGTCGCGCCATCCTTGACGTAGACAATGGCGTTGGACTTGACGTGTTTCGCCACTTTCCAAGCAAACAGAAGATCGCGCATTTGTTCATCAGTTGGCGCATTCTTGGTGACCACTTTCAGGTCATCCATACCTACAAAGCCATTGTCCTTGTCCTGCACAAGCAGGCCACCGGCCACTTGCCGCACGGTCTTGCCACCTGCGGTCACATCCGGCAGCTCTTCAGTCGTCAGCAGGCGCAGGTTCTTCTTGGCGGCGAAAATCGCTTTGGCCTCATCCGACGCGCCCGGAGCAATCACAACCTCGGTGAAGATGCCAGTGATCTCCTGCGCGGTTTCCGCATCCAACGGCTGGTTCAGCGCCACGATCCCACCAAAGGCCGAGGTGCGGTCGCAGTCGAACGCCGCCTTATAGGCGTCGATCAGCGTGGCACCTGTCGCCACACCGCAAGGGTTGGCGTGTTTGATGATGGCACAGGCAGCACCGTGCGCCGGGTCGAATTCAGCCACCAGTTCAAAGGCTGCATCGGTGTCGTTGATGTTGTTGTAGCTGAGTTCCTTGCCCTGATGCTGCACCGCCGTGGCCACGCCAGGCCGGTTGGTGCCGTCGGTGTAGAAAGCCGCCTGTTGGTGGCTGTTCTCGCCATAGCGCAGGGTCTGTTTCAGCTCACCCGCAAAGGCGCGGCGTTTGGGGGCCTCAAGCTCCAGCGCGTCAGCCAGCCAGTTGGACACAGCCGTGTCATAAGCGGCGTTGCGGGCATAGGCTTTTTGCGCCAGCTTGCGGCGGAATTTCGGGCAGGTCGACCCATTGTGCTGATCCATGTCGCCCAGCAGTTTGGTGTAATCCTCTACATCCACGACCACGTTCACAAAGGCATGGTTTTTTGCTGCCGCGCGGATCATCGCAGGGCCGCCAATGTCGATGTTCTCGACACATTCGTCATATCCAGCCCCCTTCGCCACGGTCGCCTCGAACGGGTAGAGGTTCACCACCAGCAGGTCGATCGCGCCAATCCCGTGCTCGGTCATCGCGGCCACATGGGTGTCGTTGTCACGCAGCGCCAGCAGCCCGCCATGCACCATCGGGTGCAGGGTCTTGACCCGACCGTCCATCATTTCGGGAAAACCGGTGATCTCGCTGACGTCTTTCACGTCCAGCCCCGCCTCGCGCAGGGCCTTTGCGGTGCCGCCGGTTGACAACAACTCGACCCCGCGCTCGGCCAGCGCCCTGCCCAGATCGATCAATCCGGTCTTATCGGATACGGAAAGCAGCGCGCGGCGCACGGGGTGAAGGTCGGTCATGGGTCCAAAGGTCCTTTTGGCGTCAGTCGAAATCGGGCTCGTCCCGGTGCACATCGCGCACGGCATAGGCTGTATCCTGTGCCTTGCTCAACGTCCACCGAATGCGCGTCGCATACTCCATTGCGCGGCCAGATAGAACGATCTGTTTTGTCGCGCGCGGCTTTAGACGCCCTTTTTCAAGATAAACGCTTGGTTCGACGGTCAGTTTTGCCACCCCGTCATGACGAAACACCCAGATCTCACCGCTTTTGAGCGCCATCGACACCGCCGCGCCGCCCAAATCCAGCGCCGCATCAACGTCGGGATGCAGGTGGAATCTGATATCGAATCCGATGCCCTGCAGGCTCGAGGCGTTCATCGCCTTGTCGAATTGCCGTTTTGCACGGTCATCCGACGTCAGAAGAATATCCTCGCAAACCAGTTCGCGCCCGTCAAAGCGCAGTTCGAACGTACGGGCGTGGGTCAGGCCGAACACTTTCGAATAGCCATCATGCCCGGCCATGAACTTCGCACCTTCAAAGGATTCTTCGAATTCGTTCGGAACATCAGTCGGTGCATCGACCAGGGCTTCGGCTCCTCGGTGGTCAGGGCTGGTCAGGCGGGCGCTGGAATAGCCATCAAGGCACAAGGTTGAATGCGACGGGGTTGCCCGTCCTGCCCGGCGCCATTCCGCGCCAAAGGTTTCCCCTGATCCGCAATTCACGATCAGGGGGCGTCGGCCCGAGGTCAGTTCGAAAGCCAAGGTTGAGGCATGCGCGTTATACGACGCTGGCCCCTTGGGCGGTGCGCTGGCATCCACGATTACACTGGTTCGCGCTGCATAAAGGCGCGCGTAGCCCATCGACAGGCCAGTGGCGTGATGTGGCCGCACGCCACTTTGCGCCAGTGCCTGATCCAGACGTCCTTCCAGCCCGCGCCCGCCCCCGTGAAACCGCGCCAGCCCCCCGTCCGAGTGCCGCAGACAGCGCAGTGTGGGGGCCATCCGCTTGATCGCACCCGCCTGTGCGCCGGGCGTCCCCCTGCCTAGCTCGCTGAGTGCTGCGGATGTCCAGGCCAGCAACGTGAAAACCTCAAGCAATTCTTCTGGATTGCGGGTCAGCAAACCACCCTTAGGGTCAATTTGACTGTCACATTCCCGCGCCAAAGCGCGCAGGGCCGGGTCTGCCATATGTTCAAGACCCTCCAGCGCCAGACCGGCCTGAACCAAACCCGCCAAAGCTTCGAACCGCGGCAATCCCGGCGTGGCGGCTTTCCAGCGCTTGGACAGAAACCAAGTCTGCTGCGACAAAGCTCGAAAAAACTGCTGGCGCTGTTTTTCATCCGTACCACGTAACAAAAAGGCAGAGTGGTTGACCCAGCGCATCACACGACGCCCGGTCAGATCAGGCGCCCAGCCGGGACCGTGACCGCGCCCATGCGCCGCAATCCAACCCCAGACCCAGCGCTGCGCCTTCTCGCGCGCACGCATGTCGCCAACGGCCGCCAGATCATCGAGCCATGCAAACCCGTGCCGTTCATTGTCGAAACCGGTACTTGGGGCCGTGACATCCCATAGCTCGGTATCCAGCGCCTCGACCAGAAAACCTGCAAACAGAAGGTTTCCGGCGACCAGCTGTCGACCCCGGGCAAACGCGCCAATCGTCCGGGGTTCGGGCTCACCCACAAAACCACTGACGGGTTTGCGTCGCTGACTGAGCCGCGCGTAGAGGCGGTTTTGAAACCGCGTCCACCGGTTTGCCATGGTATCCTTGTTTGACATGCCGCCCGTTACTCTGCCCTGTGCGCTCTGCTGGCGCCTAAGCGCAACGATAAACCGCGTCGCGCGTCATGTCATCGAAAAGCGTCGCATCAGGCAGATTTGTTCAGGCACGCGATATAGAAGCCATCCATACCACCCCGATCCGCCCAATAGTCAGGCCGAAGGCGCAGGCCGCCTTCTTCGGTGATCCAATCCTTGTCGATGCCAGCAATATCCAGCGCCTCGCGGTCGACCTGCATGTCCGGGAAAAGATCCAACGCTTCTTCGATCTGAACCTCACCCTCGTCCGGCAGCAGGGAACAGGTGCAGTAAACCAGCCGCCCGCCGGGTTTCAGCAAGCTCCACGCATGGGCCAGCATCTGTGCTTGCAATTCGATCAATCCGCCAAATTCCGAGCCGTCCTTGGCAAAGGGCAGGTCCGGGTGCCGGCGGATCGTACCGGTTGCCGAACAGGGCGCGTCCAACAGGATCGCGTCGTATTGGCCCTGATGCTCTAGCGCGTCACCAGCGATGACCTCGGCTTTCAGCCCCGTTCGTTGGAGATTCTCGCGCACACGTTCTAACCGAGAATCCGACACATCAAGCGCTGTCACGTTCGCTCCGGCCGCGGCAATCTGCATGGTTTTCCCACCGGGGGCAGCGCAGAGGTCCAGTATGTTCTCTCCGACCTTCGGTGCAAGTACCTGAACGGGGATAGCTGCAGCAGCATCCTGTACCCACCAATCGCCATCGTCGAACCCCGGCAAGGTCGAGACCTGCCCCCCATCCTGTACCCGGCGCGAGCCAGTGGGCAGCGTCTCACCGGGGCCATTGGCGCCGGCTTTTACGGTAATATCCAGCGGCGCGCCTGCGAAATGCGCTTGCTCGATACCGGTGATGGCATCAGGGCCCCAAGCCACGGTCAGCGGGTCGCGCAGCCATTCGGGCAATCGAGGGATGCGCATCTTGGGCCATGCCTCGGGCCCTTCAGCGGCCACCTTGCGCAGCACCGCATTCACCAGACCCTTGAGGCGGCCATGTTTGCGCGACCGGCCAACGATCTCGACCATAGAATTGACTACCCCATGCGCGGCCTCGCCCTGGCACAGTTCCACCGCGCCAAGACGCAGGGCGTTATGTACGGTCAACGCAGGGGTCCGGTTCAAATGGTTGTCCAGCAGACGGTCGGCGCGTTCCAACCCGCGCAGGGTTTCCAGCGTCAGGCGCTGTGCGCGGGCGCGGTCTTCGCGGTCCAGCCGGTCCAATGCCCCGGCGGCCAGACATTCGGACAACAGACGCCCTTCGCCCAATATCTGATCCAGCAGATAGATCGCGCTGCGCCGCGCTGCCGTTACGTTGTCGGACATGGAACCGCCTTTGATGTGACCCTCGCCCGCATTGCCAAACGCGGACGGGGGCGTATATCAAGCCCTAGCACGGAAAGGAACCCGATCTCATGAGCGACGACCGCAAAGACCTGCCGCCCGCCGCCCAACGCGCTTTGGCCGAGGCCGAGGACCGCCGCCGCAAGGCCGCAGCCGAGGCGAAAGAGCAGCCCAAGGAACTGGGTGGCCGCGACGGCCCCGACCCCGCCCGCTATGGCGATTGGGAGAAGAAGGGCATCGCGATCGACTTCTGATCGCTCAGCCCCGTAGCGCGGTCAGGAAATCGGCAATCAACGCGCGCTGTTTTTTGGATTTCGCCCGATCCTCGGGCCATGTCAGCCAATAGCCGTCTTTCGTGTTCAGCGCGGGCAGGTCCAGCTGCCGCAAACTCCCGGCCTGCAGATCGGCCTGCGCCAAAGGTTCAGAGCCCAACGCCACCCCCATCCCTTGCCGTGCCGCCGACAGGGCGTGTTCCATCGAATCGAAGCTGATCACCGAAGGCGGCAGATCGTCATGGCCAGTCTTGCGCGCCCAGTCGCGCCAGGCGGGCCGCTCCCCTCGCAGGTCGATCAGGGGGGCTCCCCATTCCACGCCTGGCGCGGCCATGGGCACCAGAACCTCGGGCGCGATCCGTTCCGCCTCACGCCCCGGCCACGTGCCGCGCCCATAGCGGATTTGCAGCCACGTGCGTTCTTCGTCCAGCGATGAGCGCCGAGCGACTGAATCCGTCATAACCCGCACCTCGGGGCGCAGCTGCTGAAACCGGGGGATCGCCGGGAGAACCAACGCGTGGATGTTCGACGACAGCCCCGCTACGCGCAGTTCGCGCGGGGCTTTACCGAACAGATCCTCGGTATTGCGTTCCAGCGCCTGCAAACTGTCCTGAACCAGCGGCAAATAGCTTTCGCCTTCGACCGTCAACGACACGCCACGCGCTTCACGCACAAACAGGGTCCGGCCCAGCCACGATTCCAGATTTGCGATCCGCTGGCTCACCGCCGCCTGCGTCAACCCGAATTCCCGGGCCGCCGCAGAAAACCCGCCCAGCCGGCCGGCGGCCTCGAACACCCGTAGCCAGTCCAAAGGCGGCAATCCGATCTTTTTTCGAGCCATAAGTTTTTCCAGCCCTCAGTCGCAATAAGGTTTAATTGTGTTAATGCCACGAGGGGCGTATCTCCTCAACCATAGCCCGCGCCGAACAGGAGAGACCTCATGCTGCGCACCGCCACTCACACCACCCAGATCGTGACTGTTGAATTTGCCGATGGCACACAAGCGCGTTTTCACGCCATCTGGCTGCGCGACAATGCGCTGGACCCTGACACCCGCGCGCCGGGCAATGGTCAGCGCCTGATCACCATCGGGGACATCCCCGCCAATGTCTCGGTCAGCGCGGCCGAAGTTCTGAACGGCGATCTGAGCGTCACCTTTCAGCCTGAGGACAAAACCGTAACCTTCCCTGCCCGCTGGCTGGCCGATCACATCTATGACCGCGATCCGGCGCAACAGATGGGCCGCCTTGCCCCCGGCCTCACCACGTGGGAAAGCACTCTGACCCCGCCCAGCGCGGATTGGAACGCGGTCCACGTCGATCCCAAGGCCAAGCGCGACTGGCTGGCCGCCGTGGCAGAGTTCGGCTTTGCCAAGCTAACCGGCGGCCCGACCGAACCGGAATCGCTGCTGCAGGTGGCTGAGCTGTTCGGTTATGTGCGCAAAACCAACTACGGCCCCTATTTCGAGGTCCGGACCGAGGTGAACCCGACCAACCTCGCTTTTACCGGGCTGGGGTTGCAGGCGCATACCGACAATCCCTATCGCGATCCGGTACCGACGCTGCAAATCCTTTACTGTCTGGAGAACAGCGCCGAGGGCGGCGATTCCATCGTAGTGGACGGATTCCGTGCCGCCGAAAAGCTGCGCGATCAGAACCCCGACGGCTTTGCCCTGCTGGCCGGATACCCAGCGCGGTTCGAATACAAGGGCGAGGACGACGTCTGCCTGCGGTCGCGCCGCCCGATGATCGAGCTGTCACCGGATGGCGAGCTGGTCAGCATCCGGTTCAACAACCGCTCCTCTGCACCGTTTGTTGATATCCCGTTCGACCGGATGGAGGCCTATTACGCCGCCTATCGTCAGCTTGGCGACATCATCGACGACTCGGCCATGGGTGTGTCCTTCAAACTGGAACCAGGTGAGAGCTTCATCGTCGACAACACCCGCGTCCTGCATGCGCGGCTGGGCTATTCCGGTACTGGATCGCGCTGGTTGCAGGGGTGTTACGCCGACAAGGATGGCTTGCTGTCCACACTGGCGGCGATGGAAATGGCACAGCCGGAGGCGGCGGAATGAAACCCGATTTCTCGACCCTGAACCGCACCAACATTGTGGCCTTCATCGGCGATATCTTCGACCGCCGCGGCGGTGAGGAATATCTGGGCGAACCCGTCACCATGGCCGAACATATGCTGCAAGGGGCTACGATTGCCGAACAGAACGGGATGCCTGAGGAAATCATCGTCGGTGCTTTACTGCACGATATCGGCCACTTTACGTCCGAGTTCGGCACCTATCACCCCGACGACACCGAAGACCGCCATCACGAGGACGCAGGCGCAAAGGTGCTGGAACAGTTCTTTCCGTCGGTCATCACCGATTGCTGCCGCTATCACGTTGCGGCCAAACGGTATCTGTGCGCCACCAAGCCAGCGTATTTCGACCGGCTGTCGGCAGCCTCGGTTCATACCCTGGAGCTACAAGGCGGTCCCATGAGCGCCGAGGAAGTTGCCGCATTCGAATCAAACCCCAACCTGAAAGAGATCGTTCAGGTCCGCTATCTGGACGAGGCCGGCAAACGCGCGGGCATGGAAACCCCCGATTTCGCCCATTTCGCCCCGATGGTGCAGCGCATGGTCGACAAGCATATGGGGGCCGCATGACCGCGCCTGAGTACATCTTTGAAGCCAGCACCAAGCCGTCCTTGCCCTGGCACGAGGTGCCTCTGATCCGAGCCACTGATGCATCCGTCAAAGGCTATGGTTGTCTGGTCGATAACCCACAAGGGTTCGAGATCGAGATCACCCGCTGGCCGCAGCAAGGCTGGCGGCCCATCGACGAGAGCACCGGTGACGAAGGCGGCTGGGTTGAAGGCACGTTCAAATGCGACTGGCAAGGCGACGTGCTCTATGGCGAGAACGAGGCGGTCAAAGGCCACTATGTTCTGGGCTGGTCCGCCGATCCGCAGCAGGCGCAAACCGCACGCCAAACCGCGCCTCGTGATCAGGTCCTGCTGTGGCACATGAACTATCACCCGGATGGCGGTCAGATGTTCTGGCCCCTGGTCAACAAGCCGTTCATCGTTCCTGCTGCCCTGCCCGGCGACAACCTGACGCCCGAGAAGGTGGTGGCCTTCTGGTGCGACGGCTCACGCGGGCTCTATATTCATCCCGGTATCTGGCACGAGGGGATTTTCCCAGTCGAAGACAGCCAGCGGTTTCTTGACCGTCAGGGCGCAGTTCATGCGCGCGTCAGCGCCGATATCGGGAAAGAGTTCGGCGTCTACCTGTCTTGCCCGCTGCGCGCGGACAAGATTAAGGACGTGTAGGCAAAGCCCCAGTATGCGCCCGTCGCTTGCGGGCGACCCATAGCTGAACGGCCATCAGATACGGCACGTAGAACGCAAAGTTCTGCACAAGGTCAAACGGGCCCGAGAAATCGGGCTCGGACCCCAGCCCACCGGTCAGCAGAAACCAAATCGTGTAGTGCACCCGATAAAGCCACGATCCCAGCGCCAGCCAGAACAGGCGCAGGCCCCAAGCCCAATGACCGGCACGGTCTTTGTTCAACGCCATACGCGCCACCATCAGCGCTGCCGTGAACAGGCAAAGCCCATAAAGGAAAAAGGCCGCCGACATGACCGACCCACCGATCGTCCCACGCAGGGGGATGTAGGTCATTCCGGCCAAACCCGTGATCAACGCAAGCGTGACTAGCACTCGGCCCAAAATGCGATGGAAACGGGTGTATTTCCGCCGCAAGCCTGGCAGCACTTGCAAAGGGACAAGCGCGACCAATACGGTCCCGGCAAATATATGAACCAGCATCGCCAAATTTCCGACGCCCTGCCCGTCTGCAAACAAATAGCTTTGCTGCGCCGCGTCTTCAGACAGCCCGACACGGATCATGCCAAACCCATGCACAACAAAAGGCAGCAGCGTCAGATAGAACACCACCAGCAACAAGCCCAAAACTACGCGAGACTTCACGGTTCGCATAAGCTGACCCTAGCGCCTTTGGTCTCCGCGTTTATGGCTCATAGGCCCAGCACATCCACCATGTCATACTGACCCGGCGCTTTGCCCTGCCCCCACAGTGCCGCTTTCAGCGCGCCACGGGCGAATATCGCCCGGTCGGTGGCCAGATGGCGCAGGACAATACGTTCACCCGGCGCGGCGAACAGGACGTCATGTTCGCCCACGATGTCTCCGCCGCGAATCGCGTGGAAACCGATGTCGCCGCGTTTGCGCGCGCCGGTAATACCGTCGCGGCCCCGGTCGGACACATCGGCCAAGTTGACCCCGCGCCCCTCGGCGGCGGCCTCGCCCAGCATCAGGGCCGTGCCCGAGGGCGCGTCGACCTTGTGGTGGTGGTGGCCTTCGATGACCTCGATATCGAAATCTTCGTCCAGTGCGGCGGCGACCTTTTTGGTCAGCTGCACCAGCAGGTTGACGCCGAGGCTCATGTTTCCGGCCCGCACGATCACCGCATGGCGCGCGGCAGGTTCCAGCGCCGCGATCTGTTCGTCAGTCATGCCGGTGGTGCCGATCACATGCACACAGCGCGCCTGCGCAGCCAGCGTGGCGAACTCCAGCGTTGCCTCGGGCGCGGTGAAGTCGATCACCGCCTGCGCTTGCGCAAAGGCCTCCAGCGGATCATCGGTAACTGTGACGCCCAGCGCTGAACCGCCCATAGCCGTCCCTACATCCTGCCCGATCCAGTCATGGCCCGCACGTTCAACAACGCCGACCAGACGCGCCTGATCGCTCTCAGACACGGTCTTGATCAGCATCTGCCCCATACGGCCCGAAGCCCCTGTGATGACGATCCCCGGAATATGGGTCATGGCGCTGGTCCTTTCGCGTTTGTCGGCTCAAAGCCTCCTACCCGGTTCGCGCCTGCTTGGCAAAGGTGGGATTTGGGCTTAGATCGAAGTCATGGCAAAGAACAAATTCCACGATGGCCCCGGCCCGTCCCAACGGCAACTGCGTGTCGGCGAACTGATCCGCCGCACCCTGTCCGAAGTTCTGGCGCGCGGAGATGTCCACGACCCCGACCTGAACCGTATGTCAATTACTGTAGGCGAAGTGCGCACTTCGCCCGATCTGAAGATCGCTACCGCCTATGTGCTGCCCTTGGGCGGCAAAGGCCAGGAGGACGTGATCGAGCTGCTGGCCCGCAATAAGGGCGAACTGCGACGTATGATCGGCAAGAAGCTGAACCTGAAGTTCTCACCGGATCTGCGGTTCCGTCTGGATGACACGTTCGACCGTCTGGACGATACCCGCCGCATGTTCGAACAGGACGCGGTGCGCCGCGATCTGGACGAGTGATCCGCACGCTGGCCACATTGGGCGCGCTCCTATGGGCCGCGCAAGCCGGTGCGGTGAGTTGTGAGAAAGTCACCCACGACGCCAAGCGATATACTGTGTGCGAAGTGGACGCGGCCAATGAAGACCTGCGCCTGTTTCTGAACGACGACAATGGCGATCTGCTGGGGCATTTCTCCTCGGTGAATGAGGCGTTGGCTCCCGGTGGTGAACGTCTGGCCTTTGCGATGAACGCGGGCATGTATCACGACGACCGTTCACCCGTGGGCCATTATGTCGAGGACGGGCAGGAAAAGATGCGCGTCATCTCCAACCCCGGCCCCGGTAATTTCGGCCTTCTACCCAATGGGGTGTTCTGTATCCGCGACGGCCGCGCTGACGTGTTTGAGACGCTAGATTTCGTCGATAAAGCGCCGGACTGCCGCTTTGCCACTCAATCCGGCCCCATGTTGGTGATCGACGGAGAGCTGCACCCGCGTTTTCTGCCCGACTCGACCTCTCTGTTCGTGCGCAACGGGGTGGGCACCAGCGCCGATGGCACCCGCGCGGTATTCGCGATCTCGGACGATTATGTCACCTTCCACGAGTTTGGCAGCCTGTTTCGGGACGTGCTGAAAACGCCCAACGCGCTGTTCTTCGACGGCAATATCTCGCGCATGTATGACCGTGCCAGGGGCCGCTCGGATATCGGGTTCTCGCTGGGGCCGATCGTGGGTGTGGTCGAAAGCGCACCCGTAAATTGACAGCGCCCATGTGATCCGCTAACCCGCGCGCCTTAGCATGAATCAAGGTGTGATATGGGACGCAAACGCAAGGGCCGCGACATTTCCGGTTGGCTGGTGGTGGACAAGCCTGCGGGCATGACCTCAACCGCTGTGGTCAACAAGGTGCGGTGGGCGATGGACGCGAAAAAGGCAGGCCATGCGGGCACGCTGGACCCCGAGGCGACCGGCGTTCTGGCCGTGGCTTTGGGTGAGGCGACCAAGACCGTTCCCTACATCACCGACGCGTTGAAAGCCTACACCTTCACCGTGCGTCTGGGTCAGGCCACCAACACCGACGATGCCGAGGGCGAGGTGATTGCGCAAAGCGATGCGCGCCCTTCGGATGACGATATCAAACAGGCGCTGACCCCGTTTCTGGGTGACATCATGCAGGTGCCGCCCAAGTTCTCCGCCGTGAAAATCGACGGCCAGCGCGCCTATAAACTGGCCCGCGACGGCGAGGATGTGGAGCTGTCCGCCCGCCCCCTGTGGGTTGAGGAACTGATCCTTGTCGACCGCCCCGACGCCGATCACGTGGTGCTTGAGATGACCTGCGGCAAAGGCGGTTATGTCCGCTCCATCGCCCGCGATCTGGGTGCCGCTTTGGGATGCCACGGCCATGTCAAAGAGCTGCGTCGCATCTGGTCCGGCCCGTTTGAGGTCGAAGATGGCTTGTCCATCGACCAGATCGACGAGATGGCCAAAACCGAGGCGCTGGATGAGTATCTGCACCCGCTGGAAACCGGCCTCGCCGACCTGCCCGAGCTGAAATGCACTCCCGAAGGCGCGACCCGTCTGCGCAATGGCAACCCGGGCATGGTGCTGGCTAGCGACGTGGAATATGGCGATGAGGCATGGGCCTCGCTCGAAGGCAAAGCCGTGGCCGTCGGCATCTATAAATCCGGCGAATTGCACCCCAGCCGGGTGTTCGTCACCTGATCGCCGTGCTAGGCGAAGGGCATGATCACCCGAACCCATACCAAGGGCGATGCGCCCTCGACTGCCGTCTATTCCGATTGCGAGAACTATCGCTATAGCCTGACCCGCGTTTGGGATCCGGCGGGGCGCAAGGCACTGTTTGTGATGCTGAACCCCTCCACCGCGACCGAGGTACAGAATGACCCTACGGTCGAGCGCTGCGAACGCCGCGCGCGGGCGCTGGGGTTCGGTGCGTTTCAGGTAACTAATATCTTTGCCTGGCGCGATACTGACCCACGCAAGATGCGCGCCGCCGCCGATCCGGTAGGCCCCGCGAATGACGCCGCCATTCTAGACGGTGTCGAATGGGCCGATCAGGTCATTGCCGCATGGGGCACCCATGGCGCGCATCTGGATCGCGGCCCGGCGGTCGAGGCGCTGCTGCGCGGCAGCGGCCAACCGCTGTTCCATCTAGGGCTGACAAAGGCGGGGCATCCAAAGCACCCTCTATACATCGCCTATACCCAGCAGCCCGAATCGTGGTGACAAACAGTTAACCACGAGTCCAACCTGCCTTTGACCAAAGCCTTATGAACATAGGATAAATCACCCTCGGAGAACTGCGTTCACGGAGGGTTGCCATGTTCTTGATCGGACTACTCGGTCTGGCCGCCATGGGCGGTGCGGCCTATGCAATCAGCGATGTGTTTGAGCCCGAGGAAGAGGTCGAAGAGGACGACATCCAGGAAGACGAACCCGTCGACCTGTCCGAGGGCAATCTGCTGGACGTGGATGAGAATATCGACGCCCCTGAAACCTCGGAAATCTCGACCGGAACGGTGCTTACGGAGCAGAACGGCAATCTGATCATCGCCGGGTCCGAAGATACCGACCTTTTGACCGGGCAGGACGGCGACGATCAGATCAACGGGTATGAAGGCGACGACACTATCATCGGCGGCGCGGGCGAAGATGTGCTGCACGGCGGCAAAGGGGATGACATTATCACGGGCGGCCTTGATGACGACGTGCTTCATGGTGAGGACGGCGACGACCAGCTCTCCGGTGATCAGGGCGACGACACGCTGTTTGGTCATTTCGGTGATGACACCCTGACAGGCGGCGACGGCGAGGACGAGCTTTACGGCGGGCAGGACGATGACACTCTGACCGGGGATGCGGGCGATGATGCGCTGCATGGGGGATATGGCGACGATCATCTTGACGGTGGCAAAGGCGAAGACGTTCTGTTTGGCGGCGATGGCGATGACGTGCTGACCGGGCAGGATGGCGCGGATGAGGATGCGGTTGATTTCCTCAATGGCGGCGCAGGGGATGACACGATTCTGGCCGAAAGCGGGGATATCGCCACCGGCGGCGAAGGCGAGGATGACATCGTGATCACGCCCGAAGAAGATGACGCCGCCGTCACTGTCATGGACTTCCAACCGGGTGAGGACAAGCTGCTGATCTCGTGGGAGGGTGCAGGAGACCCCGACATTCATATTGAACCGGATACCGAGGATGACAGTCTGACCAATGTCACGATCAACGGCCAGACCATTGCTCAGCTGCTAAAGGCCGAGGGGCTGACCCCCGATGATATCCAGCTGATCGCCGAAGGAGATCTGGCGCAGCTGAACGCACTGGGTTAAATGACACAGGGCTGAGCGTCACAGAATCCCTTTGCCATTTCTCCCAATACCGCCTATACGCGCGCATCCGCATCGGAATCGGTGCGGTTTTCTCCATGGGCCTGTGCTGGACGACATCCCGGCCTGCGCCATCAACCTTAACCTTTTACAAGGAGACCCCGATGTCGATTACTGCCGCTGAAAAAGCACGCGTCATGAAGGAATTCGCAACCAAAGAAGGCGACACCGGTTCGCCTGAAGTCCAGGTTGCTATCCTGACCTCGCGCATCACCACCCTGACCGAGCACTTCAAGACCCACAAAAAAGACAACCACGGTCGTCGCGGTCTGCTGAAAATGGTCGCCCAGCGCCGTAAGCTGCTGGACTACCTGAAAGGCAAGGAAGAGGCCCGTTATCAGGACCTGATCAAAAAGCTGGGCATCCGCCGCTAAGCGCTTTTTGTGCCAGAATTGAAACCGGTTGCCCGGTTTAACGCTCGCCAGCTTGGCGGGCGTTTTTTTTGCGTCTTGTCTTGGGCAAGTGCTGAATCGGATACGAGTGACACCCGTTCAAAATTACTAACCATTGGTTAACCATTTTCATGTGACGATACAGGTGCATAGACTGAGATTAAAAAAAATTAGCAAATTTAAAGCCGATGTTTTTTCAGGATTATATCTTATGAAAAATTCGAAATTTCTTTGCTCTGTCGTTTTGGTAAGCGCAATGGCTCAGAGTGTTGCCGCCCAATCAGAAGAGCCAATAGTTTCGCAATTAGATCTGACACAAAAGACCATTGATCAGATCACTCGAGATCCAAGAGGTTTTACCGAACAGACAATTCGACAACTGTTCCAATATGCGCCCAGTGGCGAGCTGACCCGCGAAGCCATAGAAGTTCACGCTGCTATGAATGAGGCTGGACGCCGCGCAAATCTTTTTCGAAACGTTCTGGCCTTTGATTTGGATGCCGATATGGCGATTTCTGCCGCCGAAATCGAACGACAAACGCCTTTTCTAAACGCCAACCAATCGGTATTGCTCCAGACTGTCCTTGCAACATCGGACCGAGACCGCGACGGAAGCCTGTCGCTGACCGAGCTTTGGCAAAATGCGATGTCATCGTCACTGCCGTCTCCGAAGACGCAGCATCGGATCGAAGCTGTACTGCAGTTCGATGCGAACAAAGACGGCAAAGTCACACCGGATGAAATCGCAATTGTCGTGGAACAAATCGCCAACGCCGAAGTTTCCCCAAACGTCGTCCCGCCAGCAAACCTTCGCGGGCAACAGGCGCAACCGGCACAATTGTGCGAGTTTCCCAAACCAACTGCCAACGCAGAGATCATTCTGGTCGGTGGGTATGAAGGTTATGCCATATCAAACGTCGCGGTTGCCGGGTTGGACCGGGAAACTTCGGCTGCAGAAATTCATATCGAGAACGGCGAAACACCGCTTTACATTCTGGCCACCGCGTTCGACCCGATCGTTTGGAAAGTCACCGGCGACACGGACCGGGTAGAACGGTTTGTCGCGCCACGGGATACACGCGGCGTGGGTGTCGCCGGTCTGAAAAAGGACGTTTTGCATTTTGAGCCCGGCATAAGATGTTTGCCCAAGTATTTCAGAGACAGCGCTTCAGGCGACGCCATCGCTGCCAAAGGGTTGGTGTCATCAAAACTGAAACGAAATATTGACCATGTGTTCGGCTTCGGAAAACTTGGCGAAATTCGGTTGCCATCCGGCCAGCATTCAGGCGTCAAGTCGGGCTCAGGCAGTTCTAATGGGCTGACGATTGTGAAGAACAACAGGCGCTATTTGGTGACGGATGAAGGCGTTCAGGTGCTGTACCCGCCGGACACGAAACAGGCTGGCAGTTTAGAACGCAAACTGCAGATGATGTTACTGCGTTATTATCCGGGCGGCATTGTGGAATTTGACCCGGATGGGGTTTGGGCTTCGACCGAAGCAATACCGTATGACGTGTTGCCGCAACAAGCCGGACTGCTGCAATTGGCAAAGCAGGGCGCAATGACTCAGACGCCCGACGGCTATTTCAAGATCGTCGAGCCAATCCCAAGATTCCCTGCAGGTCTCAACGGAGGGCACAGCGTTCGATTCATAATTTCGACTGGCGTGCCAATGCCTGGCGGTTCTCCTGGGCACTCCACCGTGATCATGGAGGAAGATGGAACTTGCGTTGCTGGCCACCGATGCCCGTGACATCTCAGGTTCAATAAAACGCCCGCCTTTTGGCGGGCGTTTCACTTGCAAAAGGTCTGAGACCTACATCTTCGCCTTTTCCGACTTCAGTGCCAGCCACAGGCAGTAGCACATCATCAGAACGACCAGCGTGAACGGGATACCGGTTGACACCGCCGCGCCCTGCAGAGCCGACAGTCCACCGCCCAGCAACAGAGCAATCGCCACCAGACCTTCAAGCGTACACCAGAATACGCGCTGGATCACTGGCGCATCCATCTTGCCACCCGCCGTGATCGTGTCGATCACCAGCGAGCCCGAGTCCGACGAGGTGACAAAGAACACCACGATCAGGACCAGCGCGATGGGGGCCACGATCGAATACAAGGGCAGCTCTTTCAGGAAGCCGAACAGCGCGCCCTCGGGCGCATAGCTGTCGATCACCGTGGCGCGGACGCCTTCGGCGCCGCCTGCGTTCAGCATGTCGATGGCCGCTCCGCCAAAGGTCGACATCCAAAGCGCGCAGACTGCAGTAGGTGCCAGCAGCGCACACAGGATGAACTCGCGAACCGTGCGACCCTTGGAGATGCGGGCGATGAACATGCCCACGAACGGAGACCACGCAATCCACCAGGCCCAGTAGAAAGTCGTCCAGCCATGGAAATAACTGGTATCTTCACGCCCGAACGGGTTGGACAAGGCCGGTAGGTGCGTCACGTAATCCACCATCACGTTGAAGTACCGAGCGATGGCAGTTCCGACGCCGGTGACGACGATCACAAAGATGAACAGACCTACGGCCATGATCATATTAATCTCGCTCAGCCGTTTCACGCCGGCATCCATGCCCATCAGGACCGAGCCCAGAGCGATCAGCGTGATGCCGATGATCAGCAGGACAACGACGGTCGGGCTGGGTTCGATGCCGAACACCTCATTCAACCCGGCTGCAACCTGCTGCGCACCCAGACCCAGGGATGTGGTCAGGCCGAACAGCGTGGCAAACACCGCCAGAGTGTCGATAATGTGACCCCACCAGCCCCAGACGCGTTCGCCGAGGATCGGGTAGAAGGCCGACCGTAGGGTCAACGGCAGGTCCAGATTATAGGCAAAGATCGCAAGGCTCAGGCCCACGGCAGCGTAAACTGCCCAGCCTTCCAGACCCCAGTGGTGGATCGTACCCACAACGCCCGCGTATTCATTGCCCGGCACAGCGATATCAATGCCCAGCGGTACGGCGTTGCCGCCCTCGGCGAAGTTGTAATAAACCGGCTCCATCACGCCAAAAAACAGCAGGCCGATACCAATACCGGCCGCGAACATCATCGCGATCCACCCGGCATAGGAATAGTCTGGTTTGGCGTCCTTACCGCCAATGCGCACGCTGCCGACAGGCAGAACGATCAACACCAGACAGAACAAGGTTATGGCGTCCACCGACAAGACAAGAAACCAGTCAAACGTGCTGGTTAGCCATGGCCTGAGCCACCCAAAAAACGTTGCGGCTGCCTCTTGGTTGGCCAGAGCGATCAGGACGAACGCAAAGATCAGGATGCTTGAGATCAAAAAGACCGGATTGTGTATATCCAGACCGAACGGGCGAACGTTGTCCTGCCCCAATTCGTATTCTGTTTCAAAGTCATAGATCCTTGGATCGGGATCCAGCATTTTCTTGGTTTGAGCCATTCGAAGCCCCTCTGTCCGCTAGGTGCAAACGCCAAGTTAGTCGGTCGGCTGACGGACAAGAATATCGTACCCCCTTGGCGTCGTTCCGTCTTTTCGACCGCGGGTTCAGTGCTAACAGCCTACACGCAAAGCAATATTTCCCAAAATGCATTCTTTTGGACGAATGTTAGCGCAATAAATCAATGTGCAAGCCTGCAATTATTGCGAGCCGGTTACCCCCGCCTCTTTCAAAAATCACTCAGTAGGCTAGGCTCTCAATCCTGAATTTGACTTAAACCATTTTGACCATTCGCCTCCGATCAACGCCAGCATATACTTAGCCGAATTGAGGACTCTAGTGCGCCTTTCATTCTATTTTGCCATAATGTTAATCACTGCCTGCTCCGCTGACCTGCTCTCACCCGAGGCTCTGTCTTCGAAAGTCACTCAGGCATCGACTTCAGAATTGTGCGGTGCCTACTTTCAGCCGCAAACCACCTCCCGCGGTAAACTCATGATCGAAGCAGAACTGGCCGAGCGCGGGGTAAACCAATGCACTTTGGGCAACTACGGTCAATTCAGTGTGTCGACGGCTGGGAAGACAATCTATTCAAGGTCCGACGCGCCCAGCGTAGACACATATGATTGCAGCGACTTTCCAACCGGCGCGGCGGCTCAGAAGTTCTTTTTGGCTTCTGGTGGTCCGGTTTCCGACCCTCATAATCTTGATGGAGATGGCGACGGCCTCGCCTGCGAGTGGGGCACGCAAATCCGAAAGATATCGACATACCGCCGACCCACGCCCGTCGTCAGGCGAACCTACTCCAAATGCTATACAGGTCCACGGGGCGGGACCTACACGATAACGGCAAGCGGCAACAAGAATTACGACGGCTGTTAACCCAAACGCCCTCGGCTGCCTTATCCCTTCCCTTTGACACCAATCTCATGTATGCGCGCGGGTATCTGAGACGTTGTGCCCTGACCCTGGCACTCGAATGGAAGATAAATGGGGTCGGCGGCAATGGGGCCGCCATGCAAACCGGAGACCCGCAGGGGCGGGAGTGCTCCGTTCTAGGATACGCATATGTTTGATGTAACTAAGAAATCTATGCAGTGGGGCGAAGAGACGCTGACACTGGAAACCGGCAAGGTTGCCCGTCAGGCCGACGGCACCGTGATTGCCACGCTGGGCGAAACCAGCGTCATGGCCAACGTGACCTTTGCCAAGAGCCAAAAACCCGGTCAGGATTTTTTCCCGCTGACCGTCCACTACCAAGAGAAATACTACGCCGCCGGTAAGGTTCCGGGCGGCTTCTTCAAGCGCGAGGCGCGCCCGACCGAGAAAGAGACGCTGACCGCGCGTCTGATCGACCGTCCGATCCGCCCGCTGTTCGTTGACGGCTTTAAAAACGAAGTTCTGGTCATGTGCACCGTGCTGTCCCACGATCTGGTCAACGATCCCGACATCGTGGCGATGATCGCGGCCTCGGCTGCTCTGACCATTTCCGGCGCGCCGTTCATGGGCCCGATCGCCGGCGCCCGTGTTGGTTTCGTGGATGGCGAATATGTCCTGAACCCGACCGTGGACGACATGCAGGACCTGCGCCTGAACCCTGAACAGCGTCTGGATCTGGTTGTGGCCGGCACCAAAGACGCCGTGATGATGGTGGAATCCGAAGCTTATGAGCTGTCCGAGGCTGAAATGCTGGGTGCCGTGAACTTTGCGCACGCGCAGATTCAGCCGGTGATCGACCTGATCATCGGTCTGGCTGAAGACGCCGCGAAAGAGCCGTTTGAATTCGAAGCTCCCGACTATGCGGACCTGTATGCCGCTGTTGCTGCAGCCGGTGAAGAACAGATGCGCGCCGCCTTCGCGATCACTGACAAGCAAGAGCGAACCGCCGCTGTTGCCGCGGCCCGCGAAGCGATCAAAGAAGCGCTGACCGAAGAACAGCTGGAAGACGCCAACCTTGGCTCGGCGATGAAAAAGCTGGAAGCCGGCATCCTGCGCGGTGACGTCGTCAAAGGCGGCAAGCGGATCGACGGTCGTTCGACCACTGATATCCGTTCGATCGTGGCCGAAACCTCGATGCTGCCGCGTACGCACGGTTCCGCCCTGTTCACCCGTGGTGAAACGCAGGCGCTGGCCGTGACCACCCTGGGCACCGGTGATGACGAGCAATTCATCGACGCGCTGCACGGCAACTTCAAATCGAACTTCCTGCTGCACTACAACTTCCCTCCCTATTCGGTTGGTGAAGTTGGCCGCGTGGGTGGCCCCGGTCGTCGTGAGATCGGCCACGGCAAGCTGGCATGGCGCGCCCTGCAGGCGGTTCTGCCTGCGGCGACCGACTTCCCCTACACGATCCGTATCGTGTCCGAGATCACCGAATCCAACGGATCGTCCTCGATGGCGTCGGTCTGCGGCGGCTCGCTGTCGATGATGGATGCGGGCGTTCCGCTGAAAGCACCGGTTGCCGGTGTGGCCATGGGTCTGATCCTGGAAGATGACGGCAACTATGCCATCCTGTCCGACATTTTGGGTGACGAAGACCACCTGGGCGACATGGACTTCAAGGTTGCGGGTACCGAAAACGGCATCACCTCGCTGCAGATGGACATCAAGGTTGCGGGCATCACGCCCGAGATCATGGAGAAAGCTCTGGCCCAGGCCAAGGACGGCCGGATGCACATCCTGGGTGAGATGGGCAAAGCCCTGTCCGAGACCAACGAATTCTCGGTCCACGCGCCGCGCATCGAAACCATGAACATCCCCACCGACAAGATCCGCGAAGTGATCGGTTCGGGCGGCAAGGTCATCCGCGAGATCGTCGAGGTTTCGGGCGCCAAGGTCGACATCAACGACGATGGCGTGATCAAGATCGCCTCACCGGACGGAGAGTCGATCCAGAAGGCCTATGACATGATCTATTCGATCGTGGCCGAGCCGGAAGAAGGTCAGATCTACACCGGTAAAGTGGTCAAGATCGTCGACTTTGGCGCCTTCGTGAACTTCTTTGGCAAGCGCGATGGTCTGGTCCACGTGTCCCAGATCGAAAACCGCCGCCTGAACCATCCCTCGGATGTTCTGAAAGAAGGTCAGGAAGTGAAGGTCAAGTTGCTGGGCTTTGACGACCGCGGCAAGGTTCGCCTGTCGATGAAAGTGGTCGATCAGGAAACCGGTGAAGAGATCGTTCCCGAAAAGAAAGAAAAGAAAGAAGACGCGGAATAATCCATCGCTCTTTCCCATGATGAAGGCCCCGGTGGAAACGCCGGGGCCTTTTTCGCTATAGGCAACAGCTTTTCGCCATAACCGTTTCCAGGACGCAGGTCTGAAACCCCGCAGTCGCGAAGGTCGTGCACTTGCTTATTGAATGAAATACTTGATGCCAAAATATGGCCCATGCTGGTCGACGTCATAGGCAAATTCTCCGGAACTCAGCGTGTCACTGTAGTCGACGCTAAAATACCGATATCCAAAAGTAAGCGCCGTGTTTTCCCACGGCTGATAGTCGAATCCAACATTTGCGCCAATTTGGAGGTCGTTACCTCCTGTACCGAAGCCGCCAAGCTCAACCGATGCAATTCCGGTCCATTTTTGGTTCAGCCGCCACATGCCGCGTGCGCCAAAGACAGGTTCGATCCAATTCTGATCCCCGCCTAACACAGGTGGGCTTACCGGACCTGGGTTTGTCAGCTCAATTTCCTGGCGAATAGAGTTGTATCGCAGCCCGCCCTGCAGGTCGATTACATAGCGTTTCTTGCTGTCACCATATGTGCCGTCCATGACCCGGAACGCGCCAAGAACACTAAACCACTTTTGGCGTACATCGACATCAAGGCGCGCGCCCAAAGGGCTGGGCAATGTGGTATCCCGCTCTATGCCGACATAGTTGGCGTCAACTATGATCCCAAAGTTCCCATTCCATGCCTCATACCGGCCTGAAGCCGCGAACTCGAGCACGTCCAGTACGTCTCCGATATCCAGATCAAGCTCTACTGATTGCCCCGCAACAGTGGATGTCCCGGTGGTACGCAGGGGTGCAAACAGGAAGACCGAAGCCGCGTGTCGCCACCCCCTCTCATCCTGTCCCAGTGGGGGCAAAGATTGAGCGCGAACAGGCGCAGGTGTTGCGACTAGGGCCGTCGCAAGCGCCACGGCAACGAGTAATTGCAGATGTTGCATAGAAGTTTCCTTGGAATTTAGCCGCTTTTAACTTTCAAACCGCTGTTCGACCCTGGTTCCCAGATTGTCGGGCAATCAGAAGCGCGCCCGATCATTGCCGCTTCGCAAACGGCAACACCGGGGCCGTAAGTTTTACCACCCTGCGGACGACAACCAACCGACCAGGCGCCCTCTTTCCAGAAGCTGAGTGCCTTGAGCTCTATTCTGGCCGAGCTCCTGCCACCAAGCGACGAGCCCTTATCTAAACCACGCGATTTTGGGCGATCGGGACGGCGGCGGCCAATTTGCCACCGCCCTGCGTTTGTCACTGCCAGCTGGAGAAAATCTCTCGGGTCAATTCGCTCTCGGGACGCAGGTTCTCGATCCCTTCATAGGGGATACCTTTTCCAAGCGGCAGGTGCGGATGTTCGGCAATGGTTTTCTGATGACGCTTTACCATGTCCTGGAAAGACGCCCCCGACCACAACGAATACCCGACAAGCGGATGCTCTTCCCGTGGATCGCGGTAAACGTTGAACACAGGCGCTGCAGCGCCGGGTTGACCGGGGGCAGCCAGATGCATCTTGAACTCTTGCTTGACCACCGAGCGCAATACCGGCCCTTCGTAAACATAAACATAGTCGCGGCGGGAATTACCCTCGCCTTCAAGCAACAGCGCGGTCTGGTCGATCCCGTCAATCACACGGTCGCGCGGAATTTGGTCAGTCGCACCTGCAATGCGCGCGAAGGTTGTGAACAGATCCGAGACATGCACGATGTCGCCCGCCGCGCTGCCCGGCTTAATTGCACCGGGCCACCGGATGAACGCATCCGTGCGCACACCACCTTCAAGGTGTTGGGTCTTGCCCCCGCGATAGATCAACTGGTTCAGTCCCGAAGTACCCTCGTAATGATACATCAAGCCATTGTCAGCCATAATCATGACAACGGTGTTGTCCGCCTCACCCGTTTCATCCAGTTTGTCCAAAACTTCGCCGATCCAGCCATCCAAAACCTGCAACTTGTCAGCATGGAAACCACCATTTCTTGAAACGGCTTGATCAGGATAAGCAAAATTCAGCGGGTAAAGCGGCCAGTATTGCATAAAGAACGGGGAATCCTGCGCGGCCAACTGCTCTAACTGCTCCAATGCCTGACGCTGGTAGCGCAGGTTCATTTCTTCATATTTCGCCTGTGTCCATTCCTCGCCGGGCGCCATGTCGACTTCCCGAGCAATCCCACCGGCCTGGCCTTCAACCCCAGTTACAAGGCCGTATGGCTTGAAACGCTGATCCAACTGGAACTGGTTGGACTGCCCCGACGGATGAAAGCCAAGCATATTGTTGGCCACCATTGCATCCCGTGTCATCAGGCTAAGTTGGACCTGCTGATGCAACGGAAATGCCGCCCAGTCAAAACCCTGATTATGCGGATAAGCTTCCTCGATGTCGCCCTGATGCCACTTCCCGACATGCGACGTGTTGTATCCTTTTTCTTTCAGAATTTCAGCGATGGTAACTTCTTCAGCCGCAAGCCCCTCGCCGACCAGCGCGACTTTGACCTCTTCCACGCCCGCACGCACGGGATGACGACCGGTCAACATCGCCGTTCGTGTCGGAGTGCAGGATGGCTCGGTATACATTCTCATCAACGACATACCTTCCGTGGCAAAGTCGTTGATGTTGGGAGTATCGAAACCGGTAACGTAGTTCATCGTCCGGTTGCCCATCTGACCAAAGCTTACATCGTCAATCAAAATATATAGAAAATTGGGGGGCTGCCCGCCTTTGGCTTCGCGGATCTCGGCAAGTTTTGCTTCAATTTCCGCATCCTGAGCGTCCCATTCTTCGCCGAACTGCGCGCGAAGAAACTGAAACTCTCCATCATGAATGATGGGCGGCATGTCCTGAGCCGAACTGGCGCCAGCCATTAGCACCATGACCGAAGCATGTTGCAACAGTGATTTCATCGGTATCCCTTCCCCATTTTTGAATTACATCTTTCCTGCGCGCCGAAGCGCCTGAGCGATTTCACCCCGAAGACCGCTTAGGGTTTCGCGGATATCGCAGGTAATCTGATATGACCGACTTCCGGGTTCAGAATTCATTGACAGATGCTCCGCACACAAAAGCTGGTAGTCACGGCAAATCTCATCGAACACCGCATCCACGCGCCGAAGATCCGCAATGGCGGATCGGTGGTCGGGAAATTCTGAATCAAGAGAACAGCCTTTCAATTCTGACGCTCGTTTGTTGGATCGACATGGTTCCCAAACTGTTCGCGGAATTTTCTTCTCACAAAAGGTTTATCGGGGCATAATACGGTTTAATCATAGGTCTAACCTGCTGTAATCATGAAGATATCTGGAAATACATCACCGACTGTGAATAAGGACCAGACGCCGGACGCCAAAGATGTGCGGGCGGCGCTGCAGCGACTTGTCAAATCTTCCACCTTTGCGGGTTCACAGCGACTACAGGACTTTCTGATCTATGTGGTCGAAGAGTCTCTGAGGGGCAGAGCCGATGATATCCGGGCGAAGACCATCGCTATGGATGTGTATGGGGGAACGATGTCCGAGATGGCGCGCCGTGAAAACGTTGTACGCGTGGACGCCGGTCGCCTGAGGCGCAAGCTGTCAGAGTACTATGCCGACGCTGGCCGGAATGAGGACACACTGTTCGACTTACCCAAGGGGGGGTATGCGCCTCAGATAACAGTAAGGGTACCCAGCGGGGGCATGCCTGACAGTCCAGTGGCGCCGCATATCAAGGCCCGCGCATGGCATCGTCCGGCCATTGGCGCAGCAGGGATTGTCGTTCTAGTCGGGTTCGCTACGGTACTTATGCTGACATCGCCCAAAAGGGACGCGCCGGGTCAATCAATGCTGGATGGCCTTAGCCCAGATGAGCGCAGCGCCATTTTCGATGCATCCCCAATGCGGCTTGAAGCTGTAAACCTCGCCAATTCAGGTCGGGATCTGATTTTTCCTGCCCTGGAGCCCGCACGGTTGAATGCCGCTCTGATCATGTTCGAAGGTGCAATCAAGAATGACCCCGGTTATTTCGGCGGATATGCCGGAGCTGCCCAGGTCGCCGCGACAATGGCAGTGGTTACACCGGATCCGGACCTGACCCGCGACATGCTTGCCTACGCAGACAGTCAGTCCCTAATGGCGCTCGAGCAGGCACCTGAAACAGGTTGGAGCCAAGCTGCCAAGGCGTGGGTTGAATTCGCTAAAGGCAATTGGCCAGAAGCCAAGAACTTTGCGGAGAGAGCGCGCCGCTTGGCCCCGAATGATGTGCACGTGCTGGAATTCGTCTCGCTGATCCTTCTCTATTCGGGCTCATTTGAGCACGTTGTTTCCATCAGCAAAGAGGCGCTCTCGAAAATCGATCTAGAGAGGGGATACGTGTTTCAAAATGCGATGGGGTCTGCAAAGTTCCACCTCAAGGATTACAAAGGCACAGTATCCACCTTCGAACACGTGGCCGAAAAGGGAGGCCCGGTTGGGCCCGTCTCGGTCGCTTACTTGATGGCGGCACATCAGATGCTGGGCAACGTCGCCGAAGCGCAGACCCTGTCAAAAAAACTTTCGCGCGAATGGCCCGAAAGTCGCGTTGATTTACTTTTTCAAAGACTGTTCGCTGATCCCAAACACGGCGAGGAACTCGGGCGGGCAATGAAAGACGCTGGTTGGGAGCCAAAAGGCTGACGGCTGAGCCCTAAACATTCAAGCGAGTGTAGCCATGGTAAAATATTGGGCGGGAAAGGGAGCCAATTCGCTTGGATACTCGTTCAATGCCGTTTGCTGCTGATGGCATGACAAGTCAGCCGCAGCAAAGCTGCGCCCCTGGTGATCTGCCACCCTAATCGTCCCTCGTTCTAATGTAGAGTTTGCTCAACCTTTTGAAGAATCAAACGAATGCGAAAGAGCTATTTCACGGAACCGCAGGTCGTCGGCATGATCAAAGGACAGGACGCTGGGATGTCGACGGCGTCGTGCAAACCACTCAAATAAAATCGTTATTTTCCAATCAAAAGTGCACTTCGATGAACGAAATTCAAGCCCAACAAGAAGGATGCAAGGTCACTGACAATTACTTGGGATTAGTTCAGCGATCTTCCTGCCGAGCATTTAAAACCACTAATTGGTGCAATCTTGTGGTGAGCACAAAAACCTCGATCGACATTGGCACCGAGATGGTCAGGCCCGCCCCTTCACCAAATTTCTATAAGCTGACGGTGACATTCCTGACCATTTTCGGAAGGCCCTCGAAAACGCAGTGGGGTCTGCGTAGCCAAGCCGCAGTGCGGTCTCACTAACGGACTTTCCTGCTGGACCCAGCAGCTTCTTTGCTTCTTCCAGTTTGACGCCAGATATGACCTGAGAGGCCGATTGCCCGTAAGGGGCCAGCCGATTGTTCAATGTCTCCCGGTGGAAACCGCACAGGCGCGCCAGTTCGTTTACACCAAATCCTGGTTCGCCAAGATGAATTCGGATCAGGCCCTGAAGCCCGGTTAAGAAATCTTGAGGCGCACGCTGCTCGGGGGTAGCGCCTGTCTGGTCTGACGGGTTTTCCAGTGTTTCCGATAGCAACTGATGGCTCAGCCAGATTGAGGGAAACCTGATCGAAAATCCCTGTGGGCTGCACTTGATGGCTTGAACACCATGAAAGTGCCTAGGTAGCACGTCTGGTTCGCTTACCCGTAAAATGATTTGGCTCGGATCCCACCTGAAATCTATAACCCGGTGCAGTAGTGATATCCAAATGCTCGCCAGAAATGCGTCAGTCTGTCCGGGGGAAACCGAAATGTTGAAGTTCCGCTTGGCACTGAAATAAGCATGCTCGCCTTCCACTAGCAGCGATTGCGTGACAGCGTTGGATTCTTTCGAGACGGCTTGAGTGTAGCGCGTAAAAAAGTCGCCCAGCGTCAATGCCTCGGCCAACATGTCACCAAGAGGTAAAAACCGAACAAGGTCAATTGATTGACCAACTTGCGCGCAGAAGTCCGGTGCTGTTGCATCAGCAACGGCTTGATGGATTTTATAGATCGTCTCGTGTGGCAAGATATTCTGGCGATCCATCACTTGGGATTCGCTTACGCCCAGAGGGTCTAGAACGAAGGACGGTTCAACACCGGCGCCGCGCAAAGCAGCTACTACGGGTGCAGCAACCGATGCCCGAACCAACGGCAAGGCCTTCTTTGTGTTTTGGTCAAATGCGTCCATGTCGCCCTCAAATATCATGAAGGTAACGACAGAAAGACAGTAAGCACACAAAAAGGCGCCAAAAGCTTGCAGAATGCCAAATCAGTTTGGCGAAATCTGCCATAATGTCAGGCAATATTCGGCGATCACTCTAAAATCACATTCAGAAATATACATCTATGATTCGTATTTGGAGAACTTCGATGACGCCGAAACTCAAACGCATCGTGGCCACGACAGCCCTTTCTGCAAGCCTGGTAATCGCGGGCCAGGGTTTTGCGCAGGAAGAGAGCTTTCCGATCCTATTTACCAACGTGCACGTGTTTAACGGTGTCGATGAACAGCGACTTGAGAACGCAAACGTTCTGGTCGTGGACAACCTGATCGCAGAAGTGTCGTCAGAACCGTTGGCCGTCGCCAATGCTCAGATCATTGACGGCGGAGGTCGAACACTGATGCCAGGCTTGATCGATGCCCACGTGCATATGGCAATCACCGAGCCCGTCGCAGATTTGAGGGACAACTTTGACTGGATGTACTGGGGCGCGGTTTCCACAATTGAAGCCGAGAAAATGCTGCTGCGTGGGTTCACAACCGTTCGGGACGCGGGCGGCCCGGCAATTGGTCTGCAAAAAGCTATAGACCGCGGTAAGGCCGTGGGGCCAAGGATTTATGCATCAGGGCCAGTCATTTCGCAGACTTCCGGACATGGCGAGCATCGGGTCTACACCGAACCCCACCCGAACTTCATGGGGGCGCAGCCGTCTTTCTTTAACCAGCACGTCGAGTTCCTGGCCGATGGCGTGCCCGAAGTACTGCGGGCAACGCGAGAAGCACTGCGCATGGGCGCGGTGCAGATCAAGGTAATGGCAGGCGGTGGTGTGTCATCTTCGGTTGATCCGTTGCACACCGTTCAAGGATTGCCAGAAGAGTTGGAGGCATCGGTTCGCGCGGCGGCTGATTGGGGGACCTATGTCATGGTCCACGCCTATAACGACGACTCGATCCTGCGGTCACTGGAAGCGGGCGTCATCAGCATAGAACATGGGCAACTGATGACTGAAGTATCGGCGCAAGCCATCAAGGAGTCTGGCGCCTGGATTGTCCCGTTCTATTCTCTGCTTGGGCTTGACGAGGAAGTTGTCAAAAAGGCGCTTGGCCCCGCTGCAGCGCCCAAGTTTCTTGATGTTCAGGCCGGTGCGCGCAATCAGATGAAATTGTTGAAAGAATACGAGATCGAAAACGTCGCATTCTCGACCGATATCATCGGCGACCCGGTGGCTCTGACCAAGCAGAATGATGAGTTCAAATACCGGCTGGAGGCGTGGACTTCGTACGAAATCCTGCAACAAGCCACGTCAAAATCGGCCGCACTTCTGGCACTGTCAGGAAAACTCAACCCCTATCAAGCAGGTCCGCTGGGCGTGATCGAACAGGGCGCGTACGCCGATCTGCTGCTGGTCGAGGGAAACCCGGTCGAGGATGCCGAGATCCTGGTCGACTACACCAACAACATCGACCTGATCATGAAAGATGGTGTGATCTACAAGAATACACTCGATTGAGTGTCGCGCGGGGTGAATTTACCTCGGCACCCCGCGCATCCCTAGCTCTACAAATGGGAACTTCTCAAAATGAGAATTCGAGCCAAACTGACACTTGTTCCAACAGTTCTCGCATTTTTCTTGGCTTTGCCGGTTCACTCAGAAGTTACACGTATCGAATGGGCTGACTTGATCGATGAAACTGCTCAGAACTACGAAGATCCATTCGTCGAATTGACGGGCAAACAGCTTAACACGCTTCGAAAATTGGTCCGGTTGCGCGCGCAGCAAGAAAAAGGCGGGTCGTCGCCAGAGCTGTTGGACCAGCTTCAAGTGGATATCGAGGCGACCGAAGCAACTCTTGCTGAGGAACGCGTTGATGCGAACTGGCTGATTTCCCAACGCTGGATTGTGATGGAAAGACGTGAGAAGGCGGGCACGGCCGCTAACATCGACATCGACGGCATGATCGTTTCATTGGGCGGGTTTGTGATCCCGGCACCCCGCGACGAAGATGGTTCCCAAATGGCATATATCGTGCCGGAACGTGGAATGTGCAGCCACGTACCACCTCCACCTCCGAACCAGATGGTGCGTTTGCACCTAAGCGATTCATGGACGCCATCGACAGTCTACGAACCCATCGTTGTAACTGGTCAAATCAGGATCGAGCCGACGCAGAAAGAAATGCTGGTTGTTGATGGTACTGTCCTCATGAAGGCTGCGTTCACTATGAAGGTCGATGACGTTCAGACTTTTGGACCAATCCAGACTTCCGAAGAGGCTTCAACCAATAGGGAAAGTGTATTGATGGGAAGGATCAAGGCGACTGGCGGGGCTACCAGAGACGATTAGTGACACGAGCCAATTGATCAGAATATGGTTCAGAACGAGCGTTCAAGCTGGTGGGCTAAATTGCTGCTCGTGAAAGACTGAACGGCGAAAGCGGCGATAGGGGAGCGCATGAAGGTTTGGCTTATTAGAATAATTGGGCTTGTCGCAATTCTCGCTTTAACAACGGTCGCATTTGTTTGGTTGTTGCTTGCGGCTCCGATGTTCTCGGACATGCGGCGCGACCTTGTAGAAAAAGTTCTTTCAGAACAAATTGGTCGGCCCCTTCTAGTGAACGATGATGTAAGCGTCGCGCTTGGGCGCGTTAGTCACATCTACGTCGGCGGGGTGGTTATCCCGAGCCTGACAATGCCGGAGTCACCTCTTGTAGAATTGAACCTGTTAGAATTGGAGTTGGATATTATCGCCTTGACCAACGGGCGTCTGCATTTTGACAATCTCGTCGTGGAAGGCCTCCAAGCAAATATTCTTACGGCCGAAAACGGCACCACAAGCTGGCGAAAAGACAGGCCAACACCCAAACCACTGTCCGAGGAAACTGTATCAGCGGATGGTCCAAAAGACGTTGCTAGCGCTGATAGTACCAATGAGAACGACACAGAAGGCAGCGGAATCCTGAACTTCCTGAGCGACAAGAACGTCAGCTTCACGTCAATCGGGTTAAACATCGACGACAAGGTCTCGGGCTTCTCATTTGTGTTTGACCTTCAGTCACTCGCGCTCGAACAAGTAGATAATGGACAAAGAACAAAGGTCTCTGGTTCCGGCTCCGTCAACGGTCAAGGCTTCGAAATCGTAGGCGACTACCCCCATGACGCACCGTTTACCACACGGGCCAATTTCGGAGAAATAACCGTCAGCTACGATGGCGAGCCCTTATCGGCAGACGAAGGGGGCGGCTATCGGGCTGTATTGGAGATGGACACCGGAGAATTCGGTGACTTTCTAGATGTCATAGGATTGGAACGCGTTCTGGAAGGCAATGGTCAGCTGCAAGCAGAGCTTGTGTCTCAGGACGCTCTGAAGATCGAGGCGTTTAAGACCACCGTCAGCCTGGAAGATGGGCAGAAGCTCGAAGCTGAGGGCGCAATAGATGACCTCTACACCGCGCAAGGCGTCGATCTGTTTTTCAACGCACGGCTTCATCCCGAAGGACAGCCGCCGCCTGCAGCAAAACGTATCCAAGAGCTGAAATTCACCGGCTTTGAAATGCACATGGTCGGATCTCTGGCTTCCTTCGAATTCGAGAAGTTGCTGTTCCAAACCAATGCATTTGACCAAGGGCTGGACGTAATCGGCCCAGCCTCAATCGAAAGTATTCGCCGCATGCCAGACGGACGGCTCGCCATGCTGGGCATTGCGCTACAAGCCGGTCCAATTGAAGAGCCTGTCCTGAAAGCCGAAGGTGAAATCCTCGATCTGCTTCAGCTTCAGGACGTGACTTTCGATGGGGAGCTAAACGGGCCCGCCAAGTTGATTTTGCCCAACCTCGATAAAGATTACGTTGACCAATTCGGCGGCATCAAAGCCGACTTCAACGTATCCAATGCGGGCGGGTCGGTTTCTCTCAACAGGTTTAACGCGACCACTTACGACACCGATCTATGGGCGCTTGATCTTGCACTATCCGTCAACGAGCTAAAAGGGCTGGCCGGTCTCGATTTTGATGTAGAATTGGATGTCGACGACAGCGTCGAGTTTCTGACAGCAGTTAATCTACAACCTGTCGAGCTCGGGGCACTAGCTATCGATGCTGAAACCTCCAAACAGGGCGAGGACTTTGATGCCGCAATCCAGTTCGAAGCCGGGTCTTCGCATCTCCTTGCGACTTTGAACGCAAATTTCCCCGAGGGCACTTCTGTTGTTCGGGGCAACATCACGAGCGAAAAGCTCGATCTCAACGACCTGAAGAACCTGACTGCCGTGCTGAACCAACTGAAAAGTCTGGTAGGGGAGACGTCAAAAGAACCTGAAGCCGAAGTGCAACCTTTAGTTTTACCGAAGGAGACAGACGTGCAGCCCTTGGTATTGCCAAAGGAAAAAGGGAAACCTGCCGATCTTCTGGATGTGCAGCGCGTGCTACGCGAAGCTGACGTCGAGGTACAGATCGAATTCAAAGAGATTGTAGGCCAGCAAGGTGTAACGTCTGTTTCAAGCCAATTGTCAGCAAAAGAAGGAACTGTGGATTTCGGCCCCCTTCAGATGGCTTACGGTGGCGGAAACTTCAGCCTTCGGGCGGTCATGGATCTGATTGATTCACCCGATTGGCTTTCATTGTCGGGATCAACCTCGGGATGGGAATTCGGGGAGATCCTTGATGAATTGGGAATCGGTATTGATGCCTATGGCCGTTTGAGCGGAGAGTTCAACGTTTCTGGCAGCACCAGCTCTGGCAAAGCCTTCATCAACTCGATGCGCGGCAACGCGTCTTTGTCGATGTCGCAGGGCTATATCAGCACCAGCCTATTGGAGCTGGCGGGGCTGGGAATTTTCCCCTGGCTGTTTTCAGAGGAGTTCAGACAAGGCTACACCGACATCACTTGCGTGGTTGCCCCGGTTAATATCCAAGCCGGGCGAGTCAGTTCAAACTCTATCGTCATTGAAACGGGATCGGTTCAATTGGTGGCCAGAGGACAAGTGGACTGGCTGAACGACAGCATTGCGATCAGAGCTGAGCCGCGGCGCGTTGGCAAACCCTTATCCAGAAGCGCTTGGCCCTTTGATGTGACTGGCCAACTTTCGTCGCCAAAGTTCAAGCTGGATGTAGGCGGGTCCAGAAACAAGGCTCCAGACGGCGCAGATGCTATGCCTGTCGACAGGCAACCCTGCGTGCCTGATATCAACCAATTGCAGTGATCTGACGCGACCTAGTTCTTTAGTGGTTCCGGCTGTTCGGCCTGACACGTCAGAACGGCCTCAATGGCTTTGGCAGACCCGCTGAGATCGAGTTCAACCTCGGCCCCGCTTTCGCCAATAATCGTGACGCTTTGGCGTTTTCCAAACTCGGTTACAAATGCCGGGTTGTCGAAAAAGGCGTAACCACCGGGCACGCCATTCTTGTAGACACCCACCGCTTCGCCTTCGAATCTCGCATCACCAAAATCGAACTGTACGATCCCGGTCGCACCTTCTTCGATTTGCACCCAGGCTGGATTAAAAGCGGCAAAAAAGCCGCCGTCCTGATTAGGTGCTGCGCCGATTTCAACGGTCATGTCATTTTCAAAGGGCTTCCACGCAAGACAGCCATTGCCCTTTTCGGCATCAATCAGAATTGTCCAGTCGCCGGATTCACCCCACCGTTCCATACCGGCGGCCCACACCGCGCCAGTGGAGATCAATGCCATTGCTGATAACACCAACCTGTTCATTCAAAGCTCCACACATGTTCCGCCAATCCTTAGATGCAATCAGACTATCGCGCTGGTTCAGTCAAAGACAACCATTCGATTTCTGGAATGTTGACCCGGCATCAACGCGCGTTTGCCTGAGAAAGAAATCATCATCGGCCTCCGCCAGATAGGCCGTTACACTCTACTCCCCTAGAATTTGCCAGAGTTGTTCCAGGTCTCTTTCGGGCCGATCTGGTCCTGAACATCAAATGTTCGACGATCTTTCCACCCTCCAGCCGGAACAAGTCAAAGACGGCCCAATCGTCCTCGTCTTGTTTTACATGGCTAAAAGCAACCACGAAATTTCCCTGGCCGAGTAGTCGGTGAACTTTGACGTATTGCGCAGTTTACCCAATCAAAAGCTTTGTCGCGAGGGCGATGTCAGACATGAAGATGATAAACTATTGGCAAAATACGCAAACTTATGAGGTGCGCGAAATACTATGCGCACGCCTATACTGCTGGTAGGCGCGCTCATAACGCTGCGCTCCTGCTGTTGATTTCGTTCATCAAATTCAAGTGTGCTTGCCCATAACTTTGCGCCGTATTTGCGCATAATTTTGCACGATTTGCCCAAAAGTTTGCACGCCCCCATTTCGGTGTCGAATTAAATCCTTCCGAAAGTCTCTTTGAGTTCTGCGACTTGTGCTGCATCCAACATTCGGGTTGGCATGTCCCGCAATGCCACGAGCAGCTTGGCTGTTTCTTCTAACTCTTCTGCTGCACAGACCGCCGAGAAGAGGTCCTTCCCCGATACGACTGGTCCGTGATTGGCCAACAGAACAGCACTAAATTTGCCGCCCAGTTTACGGATCAGATCACCTGATTTCGGATCACCCGGCTTGACGTATGGAACCAGTTTGACCGTGCCGACGCGCATGACCACGTATGGTGTAAGCGGTGGAATACAGTCGTCTGGATCGGTGTCTTCCAGACACGACAATGCGGTGGCCCAGGTCGAATGCAGATGAACCACGGCGCCCGCTTCTGGTCTTGTCTCATAGAAGGCTTGATGCAGAAAGACTTCCTTGGTCGGCTTGTCCCCGGAGACGTGGTTGCCATCCAAGTCAATCTTGGCGATGCGCTCGGGATCGATATTCCCCAAAGTCGAGTTGGTAGGTGTCATAAGGATTCCGTTATGCAGCCGGGCAGAGACATTGCCCGCAGTGCCGACGGAAAAGCCACGTGCAAACAGTGAGGCGCACAGTTCCGACATCTGCTGTCGCAGCGCCAGTTCTTCAGAACTCATTTACCGACCTCCATCATTCTGAGGGCCTTCGCGAAAAAGTCCGGAGCGCCGAAGTTTCCAGACTTTAGAGCCAACACAATGGGTTCAGTTTTTCCAACGCTCAAGATTGGCACGCCCGGGTCGATCTCTGGCCCAATTGACATGGCCGGAGACCCCAGTGCCTCAGAGACAGCCTTGGCGACAGCTCCCGAGGTCTCCCCTCCTGCCACCACCAATCGCTTGTAGCTCTTCTGAACAAGTTCTCGTGCTGTATCCGCAAAGAGATTGTCCAGCTTTTCCGCCACAGCGTCCTGACCGAATTTGTTTTGTATCGCGCGCACATCATCCGGGCTTCCTGATGAATACGCGAGCGGCGCCTGACCCGGATGCGTTTCAAAGAAATCCAGAAGCGTTTGCGTGGTCACACCCCCGGACATGACACCTGGAACATCAATGACGAACGTCGGATTGGATTCCGCATGAACATCGATCTGCCCGCGTGTCGCACCTGAACAAGACCCTGCCAGGATAGCGGCGGGCCCTGCGATACCAGTGAACGCAATGCCAACACTTTTGGATGAAGCCTCTCTCAGGAAGTTTCTTGGTAGACCCAGCGCTATACCCGATCCCCCAGTAATGAGCTTGGCATCCTTTAGAGCTTCGCCCCAGGCCAACAAATCTTCATCCGAAATCGCATCACCGATCACAAAGCGTTCGTTTGCGTTCTGCAACGCATCAGAAATCGCCTCTGGTCCCTGCTTCACGGCGTCAATTGACACCGACCCAACCGCTTCTTGGGTCTGATGCTGCAACCAACGCCTAATGTTGGCATCCGTCATCGGAGTAAGAGGGTGATTTTCCATCCCGGACTCGTTCAACAGCCTGCCGAGCACAAAAAGATGACCGTGATAGACCGTGCGTCCCGTTGTCGGAAAGGCCGGGCAGAAAATCACCTTTTGCGCACTCAGTTCACTAGCCAGCGCTTCCGCAACTGGGCCGATATTTCCTTCCATCGTGGAATCGAATGTCGAGCAATATTTGAAGATGAACTGCTGGCATCCTTGGCCCACGAGCCACCTCAAGGCACTCAGACTGTCTGCAACGGCTTCCTTGACCGGTGCAGTGCGGCTCTTGAGCGAGATGACGCCCGCTTCGATCTCTTCGTTGGCTGGGGTCGTCGGAATACCCGGAAACTGAGCCGTTCGTAACCCACCTTCTGGCTCAACGCCCTTCGCCAAGGTGTTCGCAATATCGCTCGCACCGGTAAAATCGTCCGCTATGACACCGATTTTCATAGTTCAATGTCCCGCGTCGGCCCTGGATCCAGCCTATGGATATGCGGTGCCGCGCCTACGGGAAATACCGCGCGCACAAGTGGATCGTGGCCGGGCACGATAAGCCTAGGATGCGAGGCCAACCTCTCGAGTGTATTGAAGCCGTCCATCATGTCTTGCAGGTCGACAACGATAGGAAAGGCTTTGCGCGCCATGAAATTCTCGTAATAATGCGAGGCATCAGAGGCGAGCACCATCCACCCGGCCGCCGTTCTTATGCGCACGCATTGCAACCCGCGCGAATGCCCACCGATGCAGTGCACCGTGACCCCATCTGCAATCTCGGCTTCTCCGTCGTAGAACACGACTTTGCCCGAATAGAGACGCTTTACGACCTCGCAGACATGGCCAGCCGTGAAAGGAGCACGCAGGTGATCGTGGCACATGCAGGGACCTGTAGCGAAGGCCATTTCCGCCGACTGCATATGCAACTTCGCGTTGGGGAACATATGCAGCCCCCCTGCGTGGTCATAATGAAGATGGGTCACGATGACCTCGGTCACCGCTTCCGGCGCAATGCCTAGGGGTCGCAAAGCCTCGCGAGGGTCCATCGCGATGGGACGACCACGGGCGGCGGCCTCATCGGAGTCGTAGCCAGTATCCACCAGAATGACTTTGTTGCCGCGTTTCAGCACCCAAACGAAATAGTCCATCGCATGGGGAGCGTCGTGATTATCATCGATGATGAAACTATCAGCTCGCGTCCGGGCGTTGCGATCCGCGTATTTCACGGCATGGATTTCCCAATCGTTCATCGGATGACCTCGGAATATTGGTGAACCACCTTGGTGGCGATCATATCAGCCACTGCCGTATCAAAGGACTGAAAATGCGCGCTTTTTAGGTGGGCAGAGAACGCCACGCTGTCATCATAAACCTCATAGAGAAAAACTGTCTCAGGATCGTCGCCGAGACATACGTCAAACTGCCGGCATCCGATTTCTTCACGCAAAGAAGTTGAAGCGTTTTCGACCATAAGCGGCAAGAAGATATCTCTATTACCGGGCTTGAGAGTGAAGGTGACAGTAACCGCAAACATCAGACTGAAATTCCTTTTAGGCGTGAGAAAGCGCGTTTCGCGACGGGCAGTTGGCTGAGGATCAGACCAATGTTGAGCACCAGCAGAATGGCCGCACCAGGCCGAGAAAAGAAGACCGAAAGATCCCCATCCGACAGGAACAGCGACCGACGGAAGGTTTCGTCAAACAGGCTACCCAGAATAACGCCTATCACCAACGGCGCGATTGGGTACTTCATGAGGTTCATGAAATAGGCAACAGCGCCGACGCCAAGCATCAGGTAAAGATCATTGATGCCGCCGCCGACGCTGAAAGACCCAATGGTTGTCAGAACCATAACGACGGGCAAGAAGATGGTCTGCGGGATGGCGAGTATTTTGATAAAGACCCGAGCAGTGAACAGGCCCATTAAGAACATTGTCAGGGAGGCCAGCACCAAAATTGCAACCACGCGCAGAATGATCTCGGGGTCTATCGTCGGACCTGGGATCACGTTGTTGATCTTGAAAGCCCCCATCAAAGCCGCGGCGGGTGGTGAACCGGGAATGCCCAAAACCAAAAGCGGGATCAGCGCGCCCCCAATGCAGGCGTTATTTGCTGTTTCAGAGCACAGCAGACCTTCCAATGACCCTTTTCCAAACTTGTCGCCCTCGGCAGAAACGGTCTTGCCAACACCGTAGCTGACCCAACCGGCGACGTCTTCGCCGACGCCAGGAAGCGCTCCTACCCCAGTTCCAATCACTCCTGACCGGCCAATGGTGGGCAGGTAGCGTCGGATGGAGCGTAGGTTCGGAAGAATGCGGCCTTTCAGGGCCAGAACTTTCCCGGCCTCAACGTGCCTCAAACCGTCAATGATTTGGGGTATGGCAAAGGCCCCCATCAAAACTGGCACAACCTGAAACCCGCTCATCAGGTAAGACCAACCGAAAGTATAGCGCGGCTCAGACAACAGAGGGTCGAGGCCCACCATGGACATCGCAAGCCCAATCAGACCGGCGATCCATCCCTTAATCACCAGGTCTTCGCTCATCAAAGTGCCAGAAAGCAAAATGCCGAACAGGGCCAGCAATGCTTTCTCCGGGCTTGCGATGTTCTTTGAAACCAAAAGCAGCGCCCAGACAAAAATCAAAAGCGTGATGGTTCCGATAACTGTGCCAATGAAACTGGCCGTCGTGGTCAGCCCAAGTGCTTCGCCCCCTCGACCCGCTTTGGCCAGTGGGTATCCATCCATGGCCGTCGCCGCGCTGGCTGCCGTGCCCGGAATGTTCAGCAAAATAGACGGGTAAGAGCCGCCGTAAATTGCGCCGACATAGGCCCCGAGCAAAGCGATGAGCGAATAGTCGAGCGGGATTTTGTTACCGAAGAAACCCGTCAGGATCGTCACAGCCAGGGTTGCCGTAAGGCCGGGTAATGCGCCGAACGTGATGCCCAGGAACACGGATGCAATCAAATACAGATAGGTCAGCGGGTCCGCTGCCAGGCCAAAGAATGCAGTCCCAAATCCAGCCAGTTGCAAAAGAAAAAAGTCCATCCGGTCAGTCTTTCCATAGCGGACGAAGCGTCACGTAGTAGTGGTATTCGATTTGCTTGAAGATCAGCCCGCCGCGCGCGGGCACGTTCTGCCGGAAAACAAAGGCCATCGCGCAAACGAGGATGAGCGGGGCAAGTATTGCCACCAATGGAACGTAGCGCAAAACGCGTTCGGTAGTCGCTTTGGCCAGCACCAACAGCGTCAATACGATCCACAGGATCAGCGTGAACCAATCATCGCCGTGCGCATTCCAATCCATCTGTGCCGGAAAGCCGATGAAGGCAAACAGTCCTGCAGCAATTACTGCAAAGCACGCCACCAAAGCACGCCGCGCCCGACCTCCGTAGTAGCCGTAAGTCAAAGCTGTAATCAGCAACCCAGAACACAGAATGAAGTCCACTCTGGGAACGAGCCCGAAGACATATGCAAGAAGGATCAGGCCTATTGTTGAAGCTCGATAGGCTTCCGACTTATCCCATCCGATACGCATAGCGCTAAGCGCGTTTTGAGCTCCACCTGAACGGATCGAAATGGCTAGCAAGACGAAGGACAACACAAGCAACCCTCCGAAGATAAACAGCGGTACAATTGCAGCCGAGTTGTACCAATCCGATCCACTTACACCTGCGCGGTTTTCACCCCAAAGCGAGATGTCCGACGTCTTCCAAAGGAAAAAGACGGACGCGACAATAAGAACAATCGCGGCCCAAAAATCGCGTGTTCGCATGACCAGCGTTTCGTCAGACTTGTCCATGCCTGCCTCCTAATGGAAAGGGCGCGATCAGGCGCGCCCTTTCAAAAGTGATCGGATCAGGGCTTCTCGATACCCAGCGAGGCCGGATCGACCGTGGCAGCGCCTAGATCTTGCAAGGTATAGGCAAAGGTAGCCTCAAGGTTGGCAAACAGCTCTTGAGCTTCTTCCCCGTGTTGACCACCGACATCATAATTGTTTGCTGAGGCCCATTCGGCGACGGTGTCAGAGGCAATTGCTTGCTCGAACGCATCACCAAGCGCGGCCTTAACCTCATCCCCGGCCGAGCTGTGAACAGCAAATCCGATTGCTTGTTTAAGCGGCAGATACTGATCGAGACCGTCATAAATGCCGAAGGCGGAAGGCACCGTTGCCCCTGCGATTTGCGCTTCTTCGGGTGTCAGCATCGCGAGCGGTTTCAGCTGGCCACCCTCGATCAAGGGGGCTTGCTCAGCTAGGGAGGTCACAACCAACGCAACCTCGCCTGCTATCGCCGCTTCCTGCCCTGGCGCCGAGCCTTTGTATGGAACAAACTTGAATTCTGCCCCCGACCCTTTCTCGATGGCGAGAAGATTCAAGTGGTGGATCGAACCTGCACCGGAAGCCGCAGCCGGAATAGTCCCAGGAGCAGCTTTCGCAGCGTCGACCAGTTCTTCCAGAGTATTGTAAGGGCTGTCTGCCGGGACCGAGATCAGATCAGGCGATCCGCCAACAATAAACGGATACCAAAAGTCGAATTTCTTATCCCACCCACCCTGCACGGCAGCGGTGACGTTAGACTCTGACAGGCCAACCAATGTGTAGCCATCGTCCGGTTGGTTCATGACGTAGACCATACCGTTGGAACCCGCGACACCACCTGTTTGATTGATAACATTGATCGAGACCGGAAGGTGTTTTTCCATCTCAGCCATGATCATACGGTTGATTGTGTCCGTCCCGCCACCGGCCCCCCAGACCACAGCTGTGGTGATATCACGATAGGGGTAATCCTGCGCAGACGCCGTCCCTGTAATACCGGTCGCCAACACCGCTGCGGCCACCAACCGCCCTAGTTTTCGTTTCATTTCCAAGTCCTCCCAAACAACTTTGCGTTTATTATTGCATTTATTTGCGTATACATTAAAGAATGCGTTGTCAACGGACTGTAGTGGAAGCTGCTATCGCGCTATGAATACGAAACGAGAAGGAAGCGGGCTAAGATGAAGAAAAGTTATGATGTGGCAGTGTTCCACGGGGACGGGATCGGCCCTGAAATTATGGCTCCTACGCTTGAAATTCTGCGCCAGCTCTCAGGCGAAAACCCCAGCTACGAGTTGACGTTTTCGGACGCGCCGGCAGGTGCAGGCCACTACGCCAAAACTGGAGAATCGTTTCCGGCTGGATCACTCGAAACTGCACGCAACGCTGACGCGATTCTGCTGTCTGCAATGGGCTTGCCAGATGTTCGATACCCTGACGGAACAGAGATTTCACCGCAAATCGATCTGCGAAAGCAACTGGGACTTTTCGCTGGTGTACGGCCAGTAAAGGTAAGCAGTGGACAAATGACCCCCTTGGCGCTGCCTCCCGGAAAAGAGATCGACTTTGTCTTGATACGCGAAAGCACAGAAGGACTGTTCTTCACCCAAGGCGCTGGCGAAGTTACCGAAGACGAAGCACGTGAAACTCTGTTGATCACTCGTGAGGTGTCCGAAAAGCTGTTCCGTTTCGCGTTTGAACTCGCCCAGAACCGCAAAAGAACCGGGCGCGGTCAGGGTCGAGTTACGTGTGTCGACAAAGCCAATGTATTCCGCGCCTTTGCATTCTTCAGATCGATGTTTGATGCAGAAGCCGCCCACCATCCCGATTTGCAGGCAGACCATGCTTATGTTGATGCCACTGCACTGTGGATGGTCCAAAAACCTTGGGAGTTCGATGTCATGGTGACCGAGAACATGTTCGGAGACATCCTCTCCGACCTTGGTGCAGGTCTCATGGGCGGTCTTGGACTGGCTCCGTCAGCGGATATCGGATTGAATCACGCTGTATTCCAACCCTGCCATGGTTCCGCTCCAGACATTGCAGGACAGGGTATTGCCAACCCCTTTGCGATGATCCTGTCCGCAGCAATGATGCTTGAATGGTTGGGGTTGACCCATGATCACCCAGGCCTGTCCAACGACGGCGAACGGTTGCGTGAAGCCGTGGAAAAGGTGACTGCGAAGGGACAGAACCTGACGCGTGACCTAGGTGGCACCGCCGGAACGCAGGACGCAGCCTCATCGGTATTGGAAGCATTGCGGGCATGAATACTCAACAAGCCATCAGGGTCGCGTGTGTGGGTGCGGGGTATTTCAGTAGGTTCCACTACGAAAGTTGGTCCCGAATGCCCGGAGCGGTTCTGATTGCATCCTGCAACCGTGATATCAACAAGGCGAAGGAAACAGGACTGGCCGCTTACGATGATCTGTCAAAAATGCTGGAGGCGGAAAAACCAGATCTCGTGGACATCATTCTTCCACCTGTGGCGCAGGCCGACGCCATTCGAACTGCGCTGCATTCGGGCATAAAATGGCTGATCTGCCAAAAGCCTTTCTGCATGTCTCTGGATGAAGCGGAGAAGATCGTTTCAGAGGCTGAAGCGGTAGGTGCAACTATTGTCGTGCATGAGAATTTTCGCTTTCAGCCTTGGTATCGTGCAATCAAGGTGGCGATGACCGAGGGTCGAATTGGAACACCTCTACAAGCGACTTTCCGGCTTCGGCCCGGCGACGGACAGGGACCGCGAGCCTACCTGGACCGGCAGCCGTACTTTCAGAAAATGCCACGTTTCCTAGTTCATGAGACAGCGGTTCACTGGGTAGACACATTCCGATTTTTGTTCGATGCGCCCAGCGCAGTTTATGCGGACTTGCGCCAAGTTAACCCCGCTATCGCGGGCGAGGACGCAGGTTACATCCTGTTTGACCACCCCAACGGTTTGAAAACTCTGTTCGATGGCAACAGATGCCTTGACCACAGCGCCAAAAACCCGCGTCAGACCATGGGCGAAGCTCTCATCGAAGGAACGGAAGGATCACTAGTTCTTTACGGCGACGGTTCCGTTGACCTCCGCGCGTTTGGAAAACAGGAGAGACAGCAGATTCTACCTCCAAGCGATCATGATGGATTTGGAGGAGACTGCGTTCACGCCTTGCAAAGTCACGTTATTTCGGGCCTTCTACTGGGCACGCCTTTGGAAAACACGGCCCGAGACTATTTGGATGTGATCCGCATTGAAGAGAATATCTATCTCTCAGCTGCGGAAGGACGAAAAATCAACCTGGAGACACCGTGAAGGATCAGGACGCAAAAACTCTTTCCAATACACAACGCGCTGTTAGGGATTTGCGGCGGATGATCCTGTCTGGCGAACTTGCGGCCGGAACTGACCATCTGGAGTCGGAACTCGCCGAGACCCTTGGCATGTCCCGCACCCCGATACGGGAAGCTGCGCTGATGTTGGAAAGTAAGGGGTTGCTGGAAATGCGACCCCGAAAGGGCGTTCGGATACTACCTGTTTCATCAGATGATATGCGTGAGATTTACGACATACTGACGGAACTTGAGAGTCTCGCGGCACAGCGCGCTGCCGAAGCGGGTTATTCAGAAGATGAACTGGCGGTACTCGCTGGATCAATTGCGAAGATGGACCAAGCCATCGAAGCCGAAGACCTTGAAGCGTGGGCAGAGGCAGACGAGTTGTTTCATCAAGAGCTCGTTCGGTTGGGCGGCAACAAACGAGTCGAAGCGATTGTTGCCATGATGAGCGACCAAGTCCGCCGCGCGCGTGCAACGACGTTGTTCATCAGGCCCCTGCCCGTTAAATCCAACGAAGATCACCGGGTTGTTTTTCAAGCGATTAGTGAAGGTCGTCCAGATGCCGCCCGTGAACGTCATCGAGAACACAGGCTGCAAGCACAGGCTATGCTTTGCGGGATACTCGAAAAGCATCGGCTTAACAGCCTCTAATCTTCTCGCATCCGGTCGTTAATCAACTAAAATAGCTGCTTTTTTAGGCACAAAAAGCTCTCCGAACACCTGTCTAACACGGCAGTCTATCGTTGAGGCCGGCTGTTCTGATTTACTTTTTTCAGGTCACTCAACCAACCACTGCATCAATGGAGTTGAAATAGTACGATTTCGGATTATATTAGTTCGATATCGTACTACTGGAGACTCAAGATGCCAAATCGAAGACGTTTTCTCAAGATTCTAGGCGGAGGCACAATACTGGCGGCAACGGGCGCGGTTGCGTTTCTCGCTACACGCACGCCGCATGACGCGCTGGCTCCGTGGACGCCACAACCATATGACGACCCCCGCAAAGCCGCTTTGTCCTACGCGATTCTCGCCCCTAACCCGCACAACTTGCAACCTTGGCTCGTCGAGTTAGTTGGGCAAAACAAGGTTCGCATCCACCGCGATACAGATCGCGAGCTTCCGGAAACTGATCCTTACCACCGCCAGCTCTATATTGGCCTCGGCGCATTTGTTGAGACGATGGTCCTGGCGGCAGGTGCTCTCGGGTTTGATACCGAGGTCAAGTTGCTGCCAGATGGGGATGACGGGCCTATTGCAGAAGCAGTGTTTGTACCTGGAGGGGCACCCGATCCACTTTCAAATCAAATCCTCAACCGACATTCAAACAAAGAACCGTATACTGAACAGCGGCTGTCCGAGACGGAAGTGTCGGTCCTTGAAAACTACGCCACCCTGATTACCGATGAAGATTTGGTGACCCGTATTCGAGACCTTACGAAACGCGCTTTCGAAATCGAAATGCGAACACCGCAGACCTTGAAAGAATCCGTCGACCTCATGCGGATCGGGAAAGCAGAAATCAACGCCAACCCGGACGGGATTGAGTTACGCGATCCCATGCTGGAAACGCTGCGACTTACTGGCCTATTGGACAATGAGACCCTTATGAATGTTGACCACCCAGGCACTCAGTCTCACATGCGAGGCTACTTCGCTATGCTAGACGCGACGCCGCAATACGCAGTCCTCACGACAACTACAAACACGCGAAGCGATCAACTCGAAGCCGGACGTCAATTGATGCGTTTCTACCTGAAGACAACCGAAATGGGTCTGGGCGTGCATCCGGTCAGTCAGGCCCTTCAGGAATATCCCGAGATGGCCGATGAATACGATCTTGCGCATGAGCTTCTTGCGTCACCGGGCCACACGGTGCAAATGTTGCTGCGTTTGGGGTATGGACCCGAGCCAATTGCCACACCCCGCTGGCCTCTGGAGACACGAATTCTGAATGAAGCCTGAAGATGAGACCAACGAAGTCTACCGGTTCTTCACCGAGGTCGGGATCATCAACCAGCTGATCTCGACCAAGCTTGAAGCGTTCTTACCTGGCAGAATGACCGCTACCCAATTTGGCATATTGGGCCACCTGGTCCGGCGCCCCGAGGGGGAAACGCCACTACAGCTGTCGAACGCTTTTCAAGTGCCCAAGACGTCGATGACGCACATGCTCGCGAGCCTCGAAAACCATGCCCTGATTACCCTTGAAACCAACCCCAATGACAAGCGTTCGAAAATAGCCCGGTCCACGCCGCAAGGTGCGGAGTTTTTGAAAGCTTCTATGGAACGGATGTCTGAAGCCCTGGCTCCAGTTTTGTCCGAACTCGGGCCCGAACCGTTCCATAGGTCTTTGCCCAATTTGACGCTCATACGTGAAACGCTAGACAGCGAGCGCGACTAGCCGTAACCTGCATCGCCCCAAGCAAGCAGCCAAATTCTCAAAAGATCATACAATCCGCGCCCGGAGGCAGAGGCGGCGATCCTTCAGGTAAGGTGGGTGTGTAGTCAAATGTCACAATCTTCGCGCCACCGTCGAACGCCACGAACAGTTGGTTAGATCCCGGCCTAATGGCGATGCCTTCCGGGTCAGTTCCGAATTCCAACAGGCTTTGCTGGGCGAGCAGTTGGCCATCTGCCGTGAACTCATACAGGCTGTTTGACCCTTCCCAGTCATCAACGATCAACATGTGACCGGTTCGTGGGTCAATTGCGATGCCCTGTGCCTCGCTTAAGGGGGGAGAGAGCTTCATGGTATCCAACCTTGCCGTAAGGACGCCTTCTGAAGTGAACCAAGACAATCGTTCCGGATCATCTTCTACGGTCACGATCTGCCCCTTTGCATTGATCGCGATCCCTTCGGTATCCGCAAATCCACCTTCAAGTTCAAAGGGTGCTCCTAAAGTGACTCCTTCCTTCGTGAGACGTTGGAGGCTGCCAAGACCGTCGCCTACCAACAAGTGATCTCCTTCGATAGCAATTGCCTTGATACGGAAGAGATCGCTGGATATGCGGCGCAACTCATCACCTTGCAATGTAACGAGAATGGCCTCGGGCCCCTCGTTGGCAATCCACAAGCCACAAAACGTTGGATCGTAGTCAAGGCTTGCGGGTTGGTTGAGCTCATAGCGCCCAGTTTCGCGAAGCTCCAATGCCGTGGCCGGAGAAGCCCCAGCGCAGATCAGTAAGGCTATGGTTCTTGCAAACACTCAGAATGCTCCCGGAAAGGTATGTTGTTTAAAAAAATATACCTGATTATTGCGCCCCTTCAGTGAGAAAGAACAGCTCAATGGGCTGAGCAAGGCCACGTATTTCGTGATCCCCACAGCTAACGAACATGTTCGGTGCAGCACTTGCAACGGCTAACGTCGCCAACACTCTCTGACCAATTGATTTTGTTAAGTTTTCAATTCGGCTTGCGACGTTCACCGCACCGCCCAAAACCGTAAAATCAAGCCTGCCGGGGCTACCGATGTTACCGTAGCTGACCTGCCCAACGTTGATCCCAATTCCAATGTCCAAGGGCGGTTTTTGGAACTCGTCTCGTCTAGTGTTGAGAGCGTTCAAACCACTCAGCACACTCTGCGCTGCAAGAGCCGCCATTCTGCAACGGTCGGCATGGTTTTTTTGAGCTTCAATAGTGAAGATCGACAGGATGCCATCACCCATGAACTTGAGGACGTCTCCACCGTTGTCTTCTACGGCTTTGACCACCAGATCAAAATAGTCGCTGAGCGTGTCGAAGACTTCTTCTTCCGTTGAGGTTTCGGAAAGTGCCGTAAAGCCTCGCAGATCAGAGAACATAACCACGGCATCCAGAGTTGTTCGCTCACCCCGCTTGATGTTGCCGCTCCAGACTGCCTCAGAAGGTCCATCTCCTAAATAAGTTCGAAGTAGACCTTTAGACGATTTTCGCATCGTCACAGGTTCCAAGGCGCAAGAAAGGGCCGGTAAGACCGCTTCAATCAGCCTTAGATGTTCCGTCGAGAATCCATCCGGCGCCTGTGTAATGAACGTGCAACCATGCAGCGATCCATCACCATAATAAAGCAAAGTAGCGTAGTAGTCGGTGCCGCCTTGCTCTGCAAACTCCAAATAGGATGAATGCTCTGTTTCTGAGTCCAGTTGCTGAAGACTTTTGTGAAGCGGCTTTCTATTCGCCAGAATATACTCAAATGAGCTCCCAACATAACCATCCGTCAACGTCGTCTCATGGGTGACATCGTAGCTGTCGGTGCCGTTGGGCGTCCAAACCACGCCCCAAGCAATAAGCAATGGATTGGCAAAGCGTTGGCCAATGTTTACTCGCCACAGCGGAACTCCGGCTTCGACCAAGGAGGAACAAAAGTGTGACACCACTTTTACAGGATCGCCGGAGCGACGACCTTCTGTAATCATCCATTCGGTTAGTCGGGTGACTTCTTCCATGTACCCAAGTTAGTCGCTTGCATAAGATGAGCAAAGACTATTGGAATTGCATTGTCGCTTACACTTATTGAGCCGCCTGATCTGAATTGGTTCAACAGAAGATTACAGCCCCTCGCTTGGGCGACCTTCAGTAGAAACCAATCTCGCTGACATCTACGTTGGCCTCATGATCGTGCCCGAAGGCTACAACCCCAACTGAGGTTATTGCTTCCGCATCGGGAATAGCGCGCAACATGGCACTCGAAGCCTTGAAGCCTGACAGAGGCAAATAGACTTCGGTCCAGTCTTCAGAAGTTGCGAACGCGGCCTGGTAGTATTGCCACGGAAGCACCGTGCCACGTGTTCTGAGGTGAACGAAGTATTGCTCGCCGTTTCCCCGTACCAATAGCCTGACGCCTGATACAGCCTCATCCAGTCGCTCAGACAACTTGCGTCGGAACTGGATGAAGCCCCCATTGTTTTCTGTACTCACGGTACCGGTCAGCCGCGCGAATTCAACACCACCTTCCGAACGAAACTGCACCTGTCCTGAGGAAACTCCTCCCATGACGGTGTCGGCAACGTAGTCCCAACGCGTCTCCGGAGACTTAGAAAAGTCTTCAGTCAGTTTTTCATCAGCATGAGCCATTGTGCATCCGATGATAACAAGACCTGAAACAAGCCCGATGAAGTTTGCACGCATATTGTTCCTTGTCAGTTCAGTATCGCAATGGAGAGGTTCAGCGCCGCGGCAAATGCGACCCATGCAAAGTACGGCAGGAAAGACAGTGCGGAGACCCGATCTGAATTCCTAACCTGAGTGATGAACATGACGATGGCAGCCAACAACGCGACAATGACCAAAAGGGCAAACCACGGCAGTTGCAGTACGAAAAAGGTTGGGGACCATAAAAAGTTCAGACCCATCTGCGCCCACCACAGCTTCATGGCGGTCGAGCTTCGGTCCGCTTCGAACTGACGCCAACCTACCATGGCGATTAAGACATATAGCACCGTCCAAACCGGCCCGAAAATCCAATTAGGTGGATTGAAAGCCGGTTTAGAAAGCTGCGCATACCATTCGCCAGGTGCGGTCAGTGTTCCGATCAGGATGCCGCCTCCCATCACGAGCGTAAGGAATGCTATGCGGATCAACCAATTCCACATTTTGCGATAGCTTTCAGCAGTCCCTGGTCGTCACGTTGACGAGTGCTTCGGAAGAGAAGGTCGCCGTACTGGTCTCATCCGCATCGGTATATGACACCGTGGCGCCTTCGATCTCCGACCCCGTTACGGTGATTTCGCGTTGCCCGATAGTATCATCGACATCGATGGTAAAAGCGAGTGTGTCCCCGGCTGCGAAGGAGGCGATTTCAAGTTCTATTGTATCTTGCCCGTCCACGACCGCTGGAATTTGCCGCAGAGCATCCGCACCCTCAACGAATTCGAGAGGTTGAAAGACCTCGACGCCCGCACCCTTTTCAGTAACGTCGAAAATCAGACGTCCCGCAGATTTCGACAAGTCAATTTTGAGGGTCGAGGCTTCTACTTTGCAAGCTCCGACATTTGTCAGAACAAAGCGGTCCTTGGGTGCGCCTTCAATAAAGTGAATTTGTACACCAGCTTGAAGCGAAGTAGCTGCAAATAATCCAAGGGTCGCCGCGAGAATACTCTTCGGGAGCATATTTATCTCCTTTCTAAAAGGTTCTTGATAGATACGCTTCGGCGGGCTTCTTGGATCAGACTTATACCCTTTGACTATCGTGGTTTAGCCGACAGGACCTTTCGAAGTTCCATGCACCACTGTCAGAACGGTTAAGTCAAAACATGCCATTGTCATTCTCGCTGTTTGCCGGAACCTCCTGAAGAACGTCCCAGTGTTCGACAACCTTACCTTCAGCATCCAGGCGAAAAATATCGATACCTGCGTACGCGAGACCATCGGGCCAGATTTGGTGGCAATGCAGAACAACGTGGTCGTCTTCAGCAAACGCACGTTTGATATCCACACGCTTTCCCGGATATTCGGCGGCCATGCGTTCGAAATATTCGACAAAGGCTTGCTTGCCGTCGCCAACATGCGGGTTGTGCTGCGTATAGGTATCACCAACAAAGATATCTATGGCTTCCGCAGGCCGACACTCATTGAACATCATTTCGTAGAAAGCAATGACATTCTTCTTGTTGGTTTCGAGGTCCAGCATGCTGATCTCCAATTCTACGCTTGTACCGCCCAAAAATGTTGGTCCGAGTAATTCTTAGAAGCAACCCGGTAATGATCTCGATCACTAATCGGCAAGAATTTACGAGCTTAGTTTTGCGTTCCGACTATTTCGAGTGTTTATCCCTTACTCGATTTCTTCAAAGTCTATGTGAATGTGATTTCCATCAGGATCGGCCACATGGATTTGCACCATTCCAGCCCCCGAGACATCAGTTTTGCGATACTGGATTTGACACGAGATCAGTTTTTCTTCGAATGCTCTTAACCCTGTGGCTGAGAGCGCAAAATGCTCGAGCTTGAGCTTTACTTCGGAGCCGACATTAGGCGTTCCTTCGTGACCCACAAGATGAACCACTGCGTGATCACCCGCATACAACCAAGCTCCGGGAAACTGAAACTCAGGGCGGGCCCCGAGTTTCAAACCCAAGACGTCTTCATACCAAGCAACCATGTCAGGCAACCTAGTCGTCACGATGTTCACATGATCCAGCCGTTCAATTCTCATCTAAAAACCCTCAAGCACGAGCTTTCCTTTGGCCTTTCCGCTTTCAAGGATAGCATGCGCTTTCATTAAGTTTGCAGCATTGATTGTACCAAGTGTATCGGTCGCTGTGGATATGATCTTTCCATCATCTATCAACCCGGCGACCTGATTCAGGATTTCGCTTTGACGATTCATATCTCTAGTCCCGAAAAGCGACCGAGTGTACATGAACTCCCAATGCAATGAGATCGATTTGTGTTTGAACGGCGCGATGTCGAAGGTCTCAGGATCATCGATCAACCCAAAGCGACCTTGGGGTGTCATCACCTGTCCAACTTGGGGCGCATAAAGCTGAGAATGGTTTGTCGAATAGATGAAATCCACGCTGTCGATACCAAGAGCCTCGAGTTGTGAGCCAAAAGGTTCTGAGTGGTTGATGACATGGTGTGCGCCAAGCTCTCGAACCCAGTCTTGTGTCTCGGGTCGAGACGCAGTGGCAATCACCGTCAAGTCAGTGAGAGCCCGCGCCAATTGAATGGTGATTGATCCGACACCACCTGCGCCACCAATAACCAGCAATGTATTGGTCCCGCCGGAAACGGCATCCCGGACTCGCAAGCGGTCGAACAGCATCTCAAAAGCAGTGAGTGTCGTAAGCGGCATCGCCGCAGCCGCTTTTGCCGGTATGGATTTTGGCGCGGCTCCGACAATACGTTCATCCACCAGATGAAACTCGGCATTGGTCCCCGGTCGGTTGATCGCCCCGGCGTACCAAACCGTATCGCCCGGACTGAAAGTCTCCACCGCTTCTCCAACGGCTTCGACGACGCCTACTGCGTCCCACCCCAGAATATCAGGCGCTGGACCCGCAGGAGCACGTTTTTGCCGAATTTTCGTATCAACCGGGTTCACTGACACGGCCTGCACCTTCACCAACAAGTCGTGCCCCTTTGGCGTCGGTTTGTCGGCCTCGAAATCGATTAAGGCGTCCGCCCGATCAATCGACCCCGTCTCACGGTATCCCACGGCTTTCATAACGTGCTCCTTTGTTCGGTTCTGTATCAACCGATGATTGTCATCTCATTCAACGTGAATTCTGCCACGGCGCCCTCTGTTGCTTCCAGGTAAGCCGCAAGGTGCTGAGCACCCATGTGGGTTTGCCAAAGTTCTCGGCTTTCCCAATTTTCGTAGAACACGAAATGAGCCGGGTTGTCGTTGTCCTGGTGCAGGTCGTAGTTAATACAACCCTCTTCGGCACGGGTTGTGTCGATGAGCTTGATCAGCTCACCCTTTACGAGGTCGATCTTGTCGGGGTTGGCTTTGATGTTGGCGAGGATTGTCAGCTTGGCCATTGGAATAGGTCCCTTGTGTTCTTCAGCGATGCGCAAGATTTACGCCGCAGTACTTTCGGGATAAACAGGGCATAATCGAACATATAATACGGAAATTCCGTTTAATGCTTTTAGACAATCTTCGCTTGTTTCTGACCATAGCCGAGAAAGGCAGTCTTGTGGCCGCGGCGCGCGAAACAGGGATGTCGAGCACAACAGTATCCGAGCGGCTCGCGGCTCTGGAGGCACATTACGGTGTGGTTTTGTTCAACCGTACCACCCGTTCCATTAGCCTGACCGAAGAAGGCCGGACACTCGCTGACGGAGCAAGAAGCGTACTTAGTGAGGTTGCGGACCTGGATACGCTTGTTCGGCACGGCGCCGAAACTCTGTCTGGTCCAATTCGCATAAGCGCGCCGATTGACTTGGGACGGAGCATTGTTTCCGAGGTTGTCGCCGAATTCACCGAGGAGAACCCTGCCGTCTCAATCGAACTATCCCTCTCGGACGGCTATGTTGACCTTGTCGGCCAGGGTTTCGACCTTGCCGTTCGCTTCGGCAACATAACAGACAGCTCGCTCAGGTTGCGAAATCTAGGAAGCTACCAACGTTTCGTATGTGCATCCCCAAGTTACCTGGCCTTATTCGGAACGCCTGAAAAACCAGAAGATCTATTAGGCCACAACTGCTTGGCTATGAGGTTTGGCGACATGATCGACAACGTTTGGGAGTTTGGATCAGGACCAAATGCCCAGCGCGTATCGGTAAAGGGAAATCGAATAGTCAATGATGGTTCCCTCATCCGCGATTGGGCGATTGCAGGCCATGGGGTCGTCTTGAAGTCGGAGTTGGATGTAGGCGACGATGTTCGATCTGGCAGACTTGTTTCTCTCTTGCGCGACTTCCTCCCACCGCCGAAACCTTTGCAAATGATGTTTCCGCCGAGCCGAGCCCAACCACGTCGAATAACGGCCTTGACCGAGCATTTGCGTCGCAAATTTGGTGTGAGTTGAGGCCACAGGGTAAGACACTGAATTGATAGCCGCTATGTTTGCTCAATGAATTTCAAAGTCGCCTGTGCCAGCGTTCTGCCAGCATCTTCTTGAATGAAATGCCCCGCTTTAGGCACAACGGCATGATTTTGGCCAGCTGCCCCAGGGATCGACTTTTGGATCAGTTTGTCTACCCCCGCCATGACCCTATCGTCTTCTCCAAAAACATTCAGAAACGGAGTGTTTAAGGTCTTGAGGGTTTCCCATGCGGCTCGGTTGGCATCGGAAGCTGGATTTTCGGGTTTGTCGGGCACCAACATTGGAAACTCTCGAGCGCCTGCCAGATAGCGCGCATCCGGGAATGGTGCGTTATAGGCTGCAACCTCTTCATCTGAAATCTTCGATGTTGTGCCGCCGAATACGATACGGCCCGAATTGAGTTCAGACACAGATTGTGAGTATTCCCGCCATGAAAGAAATGCATCCCCCAAGGGGACGTCACCGGTGGGCAGAGCCGTGTTCGCCACTACCACACGAGCAAAACGCTTGGGCATACTCGCAACCAGCCGCAAGCCAATGAGTCCGCCCCAATCCTGGCAAACCAATGTGATGCCCGTCAGGTCAACTTTCCGCAACCATTCGGACATCCAGTCTACATGGCGTTGGTAAGTGTAATCGGATCGCTCAGTGGGCTTGTCCGACCGTCCAAACCCAATCAAATCAGGAGCCAGAACTCGATGACCCGCATCTTTGAATAACGGAATAATGTGCCGATACACGAAGCACCAGGTTGGCTCTCCATGCATCAATAATACTGGCGGTGCCTGCGCCGGTCCCTCGTCCAAATAGTGCAGTCGGAGAAGACCGCCCTCGGTATCATCCACATCAAGATAGTTCGGGCCAAAGTCGAAATCTGGCAATCCGTCAAACCGATGCTCAGGTGTGCGAAGGAATCTCATCGTGAACTCTCCACAAATGCCGACGGTCTTGGTCCAACAACAGTGATCGATAAAATTAAAACGGTCCAGTTCCAGCGTATACCGACTTCAGGTTTGGTTGAGTTGGACGCGTTACTTCGGTCCCTCGCGGAGGAGGCCATTTTCGCAGGCGTCTTGAACCTGCGCCAAAAAAATTGGTCTCAAAAACCTTATATTGCGAGTTGGTCTGAACGGATCGCCGAGAGGCGGCTCAGAAGAAAATCGTAAGCCCGGTCATTGAGACAACCAAGAAAAGGAGAGTCATAATTCCGCCCGAGCGAACAAAATCGACCACCCGATAGCCTGCTGGACCCATGATCAACGCGTTCACCTGGTGGGTTGGGATCAAAAATGAGTTGGACGTTGAAATTGCCACTGTGAGAGCAAATACAGCCGGGTTACCACCCGCCGATATGGCGATAGAAACCGCCAGCGGCACCAGCAGAACAGTTGCACCCACGTTCGACATGACCAGCGTGAACGCCGTTGCCAAAACGGCGATCCCTGCTTGCAAAGACCAGATCGGCCACCCCTTCAGGAGGGCCAACACATGCGCGGCAATCCAATCCGCAGTGCCGGTGTTTTGAACTGCTTGGCCCAACGGGATCAGCGAAGCCAGTAGAAAGACTGTGCTCCAACTTATCGACTCGTAGGCTTCGTCAATCGAGAGCACCCGGCTCAACACCATCCCAATAGCGCCGATCAACAGGCATAATGACAAGCGCAGATCGGAAAACAGAATTAAGCTCAACGCTATTAGGAAGAAAGCAAGCGCCCAGCCGACCTTGTGTGGCCGTAACTCTTCTTGGGGAAAGTCTGAAGTTACGACAACAAAATCCCTGTCCGACTTCAGTCGTGTCAGACGGTCCCACTGCACGTGAACCACACACGTATCACCGGCCTGCAAAGCGACTTGCCCGATATGTGTGGCTGAATGATCCTCGGTTTCAACGTGGCTCAGTGTTTCTTCTCCGCGCTGAATGGCCAAAAGAGACAAACCATGTGTCTGACGGAGGCGCAAATCAATCGGAGTCTGGCCGATCACTGAAGAACCGGGCGGAACAACAACCTCGGCCACCCCGGATTGGGTCGCGGCGAAATCATCCGCAAAGACATCTAGTTGGGGTAGGATCTCTAATCCGTAAGGCTCAGCAAACTGATGCTCAACCACCCGACGCAGGCCAAGCACTGCGAGCCGCGCAGGGGCTTCGATCTTGGTATCCGCCATTGGCGCGATGACCTTGTGGCCGCGATAGGATGTGCCAAGAATGTACATGTTATGGGCCACCATTAGATCCGCGAGCGTTTGCCCGATGATTATTGAGCCTTCAGGAACACGTATCTCGAACATATCGGCCCTAAGCCCATAGGTATTTTCGACGTATGTTTGCATGGACCGAGCTGAGCTTGCGTCTTCTCCGCGCTCTCGCTGCGCTGGGAGGACCCAACGACCAAAGAGCACAAAGTAAAGCACCCCTGTCAGCACCAGCATCACACCGATAGGCGTGACTGAAAACAACCTAAATGTCTTCATTTGTTGGTCAGCCGGAAGGGATGAGTTTGCTGAAACAATCAGGTCATTCAACAGGATGAGGGGCGACGACCCGACCAATGTAATCGTACCACCCAGAATCGCGCAAAACCCCATGGGCATTAGCAACCTACTCATAGGGATTTCCGTACGTGCTGAGATACGGCTAACAACGGGTAGAAAGAGCGCAGCAGCTCCAACGTTCTGCATGAAAGAGCTGATGACACCAACAGTTGTTGATATGATTGGGATGATCCGGGCCTCTGTCGTGCCACCATTCTTGAGGATCAAGGCCGCAACCTTTGACATAAGTCCGGTCTTATCAAGCCCAGCCCCAATTACCATAACTGCGATGATTGACATCACAGCGTTCGAGGAAAAACCTTCAAAGAGCCTGGAGACATCGGCAAGATTACCTAGCCCCGGTAGATAGCTCAGTGCGCCAAGCAACACCATTACAAGAATTGCTGCGACATCAATCCGTATAATCTCGGTAACAAAAAGCAAGACGGTAAAAGACAATAGACTCAGTACGGCTATCATTTCGTACGTCAGTGTTGGTAATTCCATATCGTACTCCCAACCTAACGTTACCTAACCAGCAGCAAATACGAAGGACCAACTCTGCGCCGCAGATAAGGCCAAAATCCATCAGGCCGTCTCATGCGGCTTGTTTTCTCGGATGACGGCCTTGGACTTGCCCATTTGATGCAGAAGGTATCCACACTTTCATTACAAACCTTTGAGTTTGCGACTATAGCCCTTGAAAACCTCGATTGCATCGCAATCCAGCCGTCGGCGCGTATAGTACGAACATGACTTGAGGTATTTTGGCTAACGCTCATACAGTCGCTAATGCCCTGACCTCTGCCGAGCAGATTTCCAAACTTTCTTCTGAGGCAGATCAGCTAGCGCTCCAATCTGTCACAGCCAACAGATTAGAGCGCTAGCTGATCTGAGCAAGAGAACGCCGAAAAAGCCGTAGGCTCATTAGTAACAAAGCAATTCCTAAAAACGTCATCCAAACGAATTCCGGCCAGACAGTCTCAATACCAGCGCCTTTGAAAACAATAGCCTGACTTGCTGACATGTAATGGCGTGACGGCAAAACCAAAGTACCTGCCTGCAACCACGCTGGCTGACCTTCAATTGGGGTCTCTCCACCTGACAGCATTAGCATTGGCAACACAATCAACATGACCAGAAGCGCGAACTGCGCCATAGAGCGCGCAATGGTTGCCAGAAACACCCCAAGCGCCGTCGCAGTAAAAAGAAACAACGCCGTGCCAACCAAAAACAACATCTTGGATCCAGCGATACTGATGCCCAAAGAACCCTGCATCACAAAGGTTAGTGAAAGACCAGCCGCGACCAAAACCACTGCTGCATTCGCCCAAATTTTGGCAATGGCAATGTCAAATGGAGCAAGCGGCATGGCAAGGAGATGTTCAATGGTCCCGTGCTCTCGCTCTCTAATCATTGCCGCTCCGGTCAATATAGTTGTGAGCCACATGATCTGGCCGATCAAAGCAACGATACCAGCAAAACGTACGGTGTCTCTGTTTGGGTTGAAGGCGCTTCTTAGAATGACACTGACTGAGGGAGCATCTACTAGATCGATACCAATTGCATAGCGATGTATTTCAGCGCTCAAGATACTGGTGATGTAGTTTGCACCAATACCGGCCTGTTCCATGGCGGTTGCGTCAATAAGAACTTGAATCTCCGGACTGCGCCCTGCGCGCAGATCCTTTTCGAATCCGGGGGGCACAGCCACAACGAAAATAAAGCGCCCAGCATCCATGTACGCAGGTCCTTTTCCGGGTTCGATTTGGACGACCGGTTGGAACTCTGGTGGGAAAAACGCTGTGGCAAGTGCTCGAGAAAGTGGCGAGTCGTCTTCATCCGCAAACGCTATCGAGGCGTTGTTTATAGAACTTGCCACTCCCGTTGCTTCCATGATCGGGGCCAGCGTGAAAGACCAAACCAACAATGCCATCATCACCCAATCACGGCGCAGGCTCATCACTTCCTTCAAGCCTAGCCAGAATATGCAGTAGAAGCGCTGCATTCACTTCTCCTGCGCCCGAAGGCATAGGGCTGCGATCAGTGTCAGAACGGGTCCGAAGCAGGCGAGGGCCAGAATGTCTGGCGCAAGGGCTTCCCAACCCAAACCTTTAGTGAAGGCACCAACGTTTAGGTGTAAGAAATATGAGGAAGGCCAAAGAGAGCCCAGCACTTGTGCGCCTCCTTCAAGTGTTGAAACAGGTTGCAACAGACCTGAGAACTGAATTGTTGGGACAACTGAGGCGATGGCAGTTGCAAATGTGGCGGCCACCTGACTGGATGTCATTGTAGCGATCAACAACCCGTAGGATGTTGTTGCCCAAACGTAAAGAAGGGCACCAACAGCCAAAGGGAAAGGATTTCCTTTTAACGGCACCCCGAAAAGAAAAACGGTCATTCCGGCCAAAAGCAGAAAATTTGCGTAGGCGATCAAAATGTACGGAATTTGTTTGCCAATTAGAAATTCAAGCCGCGTGGTTGGTGTCACGTAGAAATTGACAACTGACCCCAGCTCTCGTTCCCTTGCTACGCTTACGGCAGTCAAAACAGCTGGCAGCATAATCAGCAGGATAGCAGGCATTGCCGGAGCCATCGCGGCGATGCTTTCAAAGCTCTGATTGTAGCGAAACCGGGGTTCGATCCTGGCGATATCTATCTGGCTTTTGCCGTTGTTAAGGGCATATTCCTCTAGAAATGATTGGTGCAATCCGGAAACATAGCCTTCAACCGTCTCACCCTTAAATGGGATAGCGCCGTCTACAGTTGCAAGTATCTGGGTCGGTTCACCCGTACTCATCTTTCGGTCAAAGTCAGGTGGCAACTCAACAACCAGAGAGACCTCACCTGCCACCAGACGGTCGCGCCCTTCGCTGGCGCTTTGCAGCGGCGATGTGGCTTTAAAGTAGGACGATCCAGCGAATTCAGCCGAATAAGCACGACTCTCCGGCCCCTGAGAAAGGTCAAGTACCGCGAATTCAAGCTCATCGATATCCAGCGTAATTCCAAAGCAAAAAACCAACATTAGAATAGCAGAACCCAGAAACGCGAAAGCCAGACGCACCGGGTCACGAGCTACTTCAACGGTTTCGCGCCGCGCATATGCCAATACACGCGAAAACGCTCCTCCCCCGGCGTGGGATTTGGTTCTAAAACCCACCTTTGGCGCGACAACAGAGACTGGCTTTTCTGCTGCTTCCAATATCGAAATGAAAGCGTCTTCAAGGTTATCCGCCCCTTCAACAACGATCAGTTCAGCCGGAGTACCTTCTGCTAGAACTCTACCAGCATGCATAAAAGAAACGCGATCACAGCGTTCCGCCTCACCCATGAAATGAGTGGACACAAAGATCGTTACCGACTCATTTCGCGACAGCTCAATCAACAAGTCCCAGAAGGAATCGCGCGCCTCTGGATCCACACCGGATGTTGGTTCGTCGAGTATTAGCACCCGCGGACGGTGGATCACTGCTACGGCTAGCGACAGTCGCTGTTTGATCCCTAGAGGCAGTGCCGTCGCCAACGTATGCCGGTGCTCTTCGAGCCCAAAGCGCTCAGTGAGTTCCGAAACGCGTTGTTCACGGTCGGCAATTGCAAATATCCGCGCATGCAATTGTAAGTTCTGATGTACCGACAACTCGCCATATAAGGAAAAGGCCTGGCTCATGTAGCCTATTTCACGCCTCATTTTTCGGTCATATGCATCGACAGGGTTGCCAAACAGCAGTGCTTCACCTGAGCTGGAAGGTAACAAGCCAGTCAACATCTTCATTGTCGTGGACTTGCCGCATCCGTTTGATCCTAGAAACCCGAATATCTCTCCGCGATTGATTGTGAAGTCGACGTTGTCTACGGCCGTGAAATCACCAAAGCGTCGTGTCAGTCCACGCGCAACTATCACTGGGCTTGCTTCGATCTTCCCATTCGTTTTGTTTTTCCCCGCCGGTTCGACAGGCAACTCCCGTGCTCTCAGACGCCGATATGCAATTTCGAGGTCGTCATCACTCCCTTTCAATTCGGCGGGCTTCCCATGAAAGATGACTTGACCCGCGTCCATCGCGACAATGCGGTCAAAACCGTCGGCTTCTTCCATGTACGCCGTTGAAACCAATATCGACAATTCGGGGCTTTTTGCTCGGATTGCTTCAATCAAAGCCCAGAACTGCCGACGCGACAACGGGTCGACCCCGGTCGTTGGCTCATCCAAAATCAAAAGTTTGGGGTCATGGATTAAGGCACAGCAAAGACCTAGTTTTTGCTTCATCCCACCCGAGAGCTTGCCCATCAGACGGTCTTCAAACTGCGCAAGCCCTGTCGCAGCCAATAGCGCTGCGATACGGTCATCCCGCTCTGAATGCCCTTGAGCAAAGAGACCTGAGAAGAACTCAAGGTTCTCGCGTACAGACAGCTCCGGATACAGGTTTCGACCCAGCCCTTGCGGCATGAACGCGATGGCTGGGCAAATGCTGTGTCGATGACCAGAATCGCCAATCGGGCCGCCTAAAACGTCGATATTGCCGGATTGCAGTTTCTTTGCGCCGGTGATCAAACCAAGCAGTGTAGACTTTCCCACCCCATCCGGCCCGATAAAGCCAACAAGCTGGCCGCCTGGCAGTTCTAACGAAACAGAATCCAATGCGACATGCTTGCGATAACGGTGCGTAACACCTGAAATGTTAATATCGCAGGCGTCATCCTCTACTCTCATTCGAACAGCTCTTCCGGGATGCGTTGTTCAAGCGCCTCAGGCCAAGCAGCGGCTGGGTTCAGCCGGATCACCGCGACACCGCGCAGACCGGTTTTGACGTGCTCAATCCGACTTTCAACCAAGTCTATTGGGATACGGACGCGAACGCGAAAAACCAGTTGCTCTCGCTCATCCAGGGTCTCGACCTGTTTGGGGGTGAATTGGGCCTCGGGAGAAACAAAGCTCACGTATGCAGGTATCGCATATTCCGGCAAAGCGTCGAGCACGATGCGAGCCTCAGCTCCAATGGGCAAAAGTCCGGCTTCACGCGCCGGAAGAAAAACTTCCATGTAAACATTCTCAAGGCCAAGAATAGTCAGGATTGGTTCGCCTGCGCCAACGACCTCTCCGGGTTCTGCAAGCCGGTAAAGCACGCGGCCGGGCAAAGGTGCCACTAAAGCGCTGTCTTCAATCTGCGCTTCGATCCTGCGCACTTCCGCCTCAGCGGCAGCAATACGGCTTTCTGCGGTTGCGACTCGGGCTTTGGCGGCGCCCAATACTGCTGTAGCAACCTTATGAGTGGTATCGCGATCTTCAAAAATAGTTTTGGAGATATTTTGACCTGCCAGCAACGCCGTGGCACGATCAAGCTCTTGCTCGGCCCTGCGCTGTTCGCTTTCGCGTTGCACAACGAGCGCTTCTGCTTCAGCCCTTGTCTGATTTGCCAAGGCTACTTCGGCTCTAGCCCGATCCAGGTCCGCAGATAGCTCGTCTATGTCCATTTCGGCCAGGATTTGACCGGCTGCAACCATACTGCCCTCTGTTGCCGTTACCTTCGCAACCCGGCCTGCATTAGTTGGTGCTATTTCGACTTGTTCCGCTTCAACCCGCCCGTTTCCTTGCACAAATCCGACCGGCAATTCATCGCCATCCTGGGCAACAACGACATACAGCAACGCACCAGCAATTACCAAACCAGCCAAAATAAGAAAAACCGATAGGTTTTTGGTCATAGCGTTTTACCTGAGACAGGGTTTCTGGCGCAGAGTTTAGTGTCTCAAAAGACTCAAAGCCTTGTTTTGGATCAAAACCGATCCGGGCACCTCTGTTCCAAGCAATTGTTTGTATGAACACTGGTTTGGGTGTTGCAGGCTCTTTCGCGGTGGGTTGGAAGAAGTAGACGTGAAGCGGTTTTGCTATCAGTTTGGTATTGAAGAGGGTTGTTCTAGCGCGCAATTGCGGTCGCGACTGACCTGCTGCGCAATACAGCGAAAGGAAGCACTATGACCAAAACACTGAGAGTTTGTTTGTCTTTGTGGTTGGTTGCAGTCGCTCCTGCGTATGCGCAAGAACCTCCTCGTCTCGTTTTGCAGCTGACCGTTGACGCGTTTCGGGGCGATCTGCCGACACGCTACTTTGAGAATCTTGGGGAGGGTGGCCTTAAGTATTTACTAGAAAACGGTGTACACTATCTGGACGCCCATCATTGCCATGCCAATACAGAGACGGTTGTCGGACACGCCACATTGGCGACCGGGGCAACTCCGGCAGTACACGGGATGATCGGAAACATCTGGTTCGACAGAACCTTGGACCGCGTTGTCTACAACGTTGAAGACAGCACCGCTCCGCTTCTTGGAGATGGCGCTGGCGTCAATGACGATATTGAAATTGACCCAACACGGGCGGCAGCTGGCACAGATGGCCGGTCACCACGCGCTATGCTTGTTACGACGCTCTCGGACGAATTAAGCGCTTCCACTGCTGGTGCGGCCAAAGTCTTTGGAGTTGCAATCAAAGACCGTGGGGCAATTACAATGGCGGGACAAAGCGGCAAAGCCTTCTGGTTCTCAAAAGCCGCAAATCGTTTTGTCACAAGCACCTATTACTATGACAAATACCCAGATTGGGTTTCCTCATGGAATGACGCATCGCCGAGCGCCTCCTTTGAAGGAACCTCTTGGGAGTTGATGCACCCAAAGGAAGCCTATCTCTTTGGCGACCGTGACAACCAACCATGGGAGACGGATGTCGCCGGGTTCGGCATAACCTTTCCTCATCGCTATTCTTCGACGCAAAATGGGTTTGACCCGCTGGAAAATCCCTATTTTACGACCTTTTTAACGCTTAGCCCCGCTGGCGACGATCTGACGGCGCAATTTGCCAAACGATTGATTGCTGCCGAGGATATCGGGCAAGACGCGGTAACGGATTATCTGGCGATTAGCTTCTCGTCCGTGGATTACGTCAACCATGTGTTTGGCCCCTCCAGTCTTGAAGCCGAGGACACGATATACCGCCTCGATCAGACTCTCATGAATCTCTTCGCGTTTATCGACGAACGGATTGGGCTGGAAAACGTTTTGATCGTTCTATCGGCGGACCACGGCACCACCGATGCGCCGGGCTATTTGGAGAGTGTTGGCATCCAAACTGGCCTTGTTGCTCCGGACACATGGGACCCGACGGAACAGATAGCCAGGCTTAAGGAGCGGTTTGGGATCACCGGGAAACTGCTTGAGGGTTATAATCACCCCTATCTCAATATCGCCCCCGAAGTATTGGCTCGCCGTGATATTGATTTACCAACGCTGGAGTCAGCTATTGCAGAAGAGCTTCTATCCTTTACCGATGTGGCATTCGCCGTCCCCAGTACGGCTATCGAAGCAAACCTCCTGCCCGATACCGACATCATGCGCCGGATCCGCAACAATTATAATCCGACCCGATCCGGGAACATATACGTAGTCTTCAAACCCGGCTGGTTCATCGCAGACTTCGATGGTTTGTCCGTCACATCCACCCACGGGTCACCGTGGCGCGGTGACACACATGTGCCGATTTTCTTTGCTGGAGCGAACTTAAAACCGCACCGGGTTGCACGCCGGGTTTGTACGACTGCTATCGCATCCACACTGTCTGCATTATTAAGTACGGCACGTCCTAATGGTGCGAGCGGTGAAGTCCTACAAGAAGTCTTGGATTGGACCGCTGTGAAGCGCGAGCCCTGATACTGAAACACGCTAGGCCTGGCCGCGACGGCATCGTCCACAAGGCGTGCATTGATCGGAATTCACTAAACCGCCACCTCACTTCCAGGTATTGCAATGCAAAAATTAGTCTCCAGGCTAATATACGATGTGGAAGAAGGCATTTTGGGTAAGCCCACAGCTGTAGGTGCGCGCATAACGCTGCATTCCTAACACTGATTTTATTCAGAAAATCTCGGGGGCTTCGCCCATAATTTTGCGCAGCATTTGCGCATAAGTTTGCACGATTTGCCCATAAGTTTGCACGGTTCACTATACACGCTCAAACTTCGATTGTTGTAGCGTAATTCGATCAACTTTAACGCATCAAAACTCAATCAAAAGTGCATTCTGACTAGTAAAGTTCAACCCAAAACCGAACAACACAACTCAATTGAGAGGTCGCGGCAGATCCCTTTCAATGTAGCGCTGCTCGGTCGGCCTTGAATGTCCACTCACCGAGGCTCAACCAAAGAACAGAACGGTTCAAAGATGCATGGACATTTCGTGCCAAGTCATTCCGCCATGATCAGAGGTTGATCGGCGAAGATACTTGTACCCAAATCTCTGATAAAGCGGGACGTGATGCTCTTTGCACATAAGGTAGATCGCGGATTTGCCCATTTTTCTCATACGGCCGACGAATTCAGTCATCAATGCCCGCGATAGGCCTTTTCCTTGATGCTCCGGATCCACGACGACAGACATAATAACGACATTTGGCGCGTCGGGGTCATGCCCTACAAGCTCTTTGAATTCCTCATTAGACATTTCGACGTCGTATGCACATCCACAATTCACAAAGCCGACGATCTCGCCTTCGACCTCAAGAACAAGGAAACCATCGGGATAGACCTCGATTCTCTTTGCTATCTTTTCGAGGGTAGCCGCTTCGCCGCCTTCATAGGCATCAGTCTCGATCTCAAAGCATCGAATTGCATCAGAGGGTTGGGCGTTTCGAATTCGGCTCATGCATTTACACTATGAACGATGGGTCAAGTTGTATAGCCGCCGTCGGTTTTGCTCGCATCATTGCTCAATCTGCGCTCGGCGCAGACACTCACTGCACTTACCCCTGGCGGCAGCTTTGCGGTCAATGTTGCCCCAGGCGCGGATACATTCTTTTCATCCCACAACAACGCAGCACACCCTTGACCGTAATCAGTTGCACATTTAGTCAAGTTTGATCTGCCCGCTGAGACGACCCGGCCAAGCAAGGGCGTTTTTTTCAGGACGACCTGGCAAATTAGAGGTCGAACATGACAACTAAAACCAAACAAGCCAGGAAACTGATCGAGGGTAGACCTGCCCTAATCGTAATCGACATTCAAAAGAGCACGTTTATTGATGACAGCGAAGTACGCTCCATCGACAACATGCCGGGCTACAAAGAGCGCATGATCGCTGCGCGTGATTTGGTTGATGCCGCACATGATTACAATGTGCCAGTCATTTTCATCCAAGAAGTCCATCGTCCCGATCAGATCGACTTCGGCAGGGAACTGGATGGTGACGAAGACATACACTGTCTCGAAGGTGATCCACGTACGGAAGTTGCAAAAGATGAGATGGGATATCGCAAAGGTGACTACATCGTCTCGAAGCGACGGTATTCTGCGTTTTTTGGAACCGATTTCGAAATCCTGCTGCGCGGTTTAAAGGTGGACACACTTTTGTTGTGCGGCGGGCTGACAGATGTTTGTGTGCACTACACATTCGTCGATGGCCACCAATCAGGCTACTTCTGCCGCGTTGTAGAAGATTGCGTTGGCGGGTCATCTTTCCAAGCCCATGAAGCTGCTCTCAAAGCTATGGAGTATCTACAAACCGGCGCTGTTCAGAGCAGAGAAGCAGTGATCAATGCCATCTCGTCGCTCTAAGTTGCAATTGAACTGTTAGTACCAGTTGGGGTGCATAGTTTTTTGGGTGCAGAAACGGGCAGAGATTTTTGTCGCTTGGCCGCCCCGGCTTGGCCTAAACTAACAGGACCTCAGAAATGGAGATCTCGGAAAGGTTATGCCATGACACGCTTCAAAAGGAACTGGACGTGCGAAGGTCATATTTTTCGAAGCAGTTTTCTGGCCGTCGACGCGACGTTCTGACATGAGAGATACTATAAGCCCCTCACCAGAACTGGCCGCTATAGTGGCACGATGGATCAACGCCTACGGTCGGGGCGATGGGGAGACGGTGGCAAATCTTTTTTCTGATGACGCTGCCCTGTCATACTTTGGCTCAGCACACGGCGAAGCCTGGAAGGGCGATGCGCTGCGTCGCGGTATGGAGCAATACATCGGTGAGGTTCCACGGTTCAAGTGGCACCCAAAAGACCTGAGAGGATTTGAATGCGGATCACTCGGTTGGGTCGAATGGGAAGCAAGCATTGAGGGTATTGAAACAGGACAGATCGCGCACCTACGTTCTACGGTCATTCTGAAACTCGACAAAGGATCCTGGAAGATTGTGCACGTTCACAATTCCCTACCGGTCAACAACGTAGAGGGATTTGGGTATGAGGCCAGAGGCTTTGAGGAACTGCTTGATGCCGCCCTCTCTACACCCCACGAACTCAGCCAAAGTGGTATAGCGACCATCATGTTCACCGATATCGCGGACAGCACAAAAATCGCTGAGGCTATAGGCGATACGCTTTGGAGCGACGCCCTCGGAAGACATCTGCGACTTGTCGAAACGCAGATCGTCGGGAGTGGTGGACGTACGGTGAAATCACTGGGAGACGGGGTGATGTCGTCTTTTGCTTCCGCAAGGGCAGCATTGCTGGCAGCTCAAAATATTCAACAGGCGAACGCGGCGGAAACAAACGAGCCAAAGTTGCGGGTTCGCATCGGCTTGCATACCGGCGAAGTGATAACTTCTGATGCTGATCACTTCGGGACCGTTGTCAACAAAGCAGCACGTATAGCCGCCCTGGCAGCACCAAGTGACATCCGCGTCTCGGATGCCACACGGATCATGGTGGGCGGATCACAGGAGTTTCAGTTTGCCGAGCAAATGACTGTTCCGCTTAAAGGTCTCGAAGGAGAGCATACAATTTTCAAACTCAACTGGCTTGAGACAACTTGAGACCGTAAGCATGAAAACAGAAAACCCAATGCAACGAATAATTTACTCGAGTGAAGTCCCAATCTAGACACCCAAAGCTTATGTTAACATGCAATTTGATAGCCTAATCGGGAAGCCGGGTTGCAAAGCGGAGCGGCGCCAACATGACTTCTGAAAGCAAAATAACTTATCTTTCTGACGAAGACTTGGAAGGTTTAGGGATCCAACCTTCGGAAGTTGCCGACGCGATTGAATCTGCGCTGATAGCCAAGGCAAGTAAGCAGCTTCATACGTCCCCTAAGACAGCCATTTTGCCCGGGGATGGACGGTACGCAATGTCGACCTTGGCAGTAGGAGATGATGGGTTCATCGTGACCAAACAGGTAACGGTGTGTCCGAACAATCCGGCAAAAGGGCTCCCTGCGATTAACGGCGCTATCATGGTAATGGACGGGCAAACCGGGGTTCTCCGGGCAGTCTTAGGGGCAAATTGGGTAACGGCTGTTAGAACAGCGGCGCTGTCAGTCGTCGCCGCGCGTCGACTTGCTGATCCCAATGCTGAGACAGTGGCTTTTGTTGGGGCCGGCGTGCAAGCTCACTCCCATTTGCTTGCGTTCTCCGAAGTTTTCCCCTTGAAAAGCATTCGTGTGTTCGGACGTGGCAAAGCGAATGTCGACAAGCTTTGTCGCCGGGCTCGGGACATAGACCTCGAGGCCCAAACAGCCACCAGTGCCAAGGACGCCTTGCGTGATGCCGATCTGGTAGTGACATCAATAACTTTGGACTATTCCATCGAACCTTTTCTGGATGCCCGATGGCTAAAGCCGACTGCCTTCGCCGCCATTACAGATGCCTGCATTCCGTGGCTTCCAGAGGGTATGACCGCTTTCAAAACTGTTATTGTTGACGACCGAAAACAGGAATCTGAAAGCGACAAACCAATGCTGCCATATCAGCGGGTAACAGGGGACTTGACGGAAATTGTCTCGGGAGCAGTCGATACCACTTTAAGCGAGAAACCGGCTGCATTCGCTTTCAGAGGGATTTCTTTGGGAGATTACGCAACAGCGGTACTCGCAGTTCGTCGGGCCGCCGAGGTACGAGCTCGGCAAAAGTAGGAAACTTTCGGCTTTGGGCTCAGCGCTGCCATTTTCTGCGATGAGCATGATTGACCGCTCGCAGCCCCGAACGGTCTTTGAAAGCTGGAAATTAACACCTCAGCCACCGTGGCTCGCTGCGACCGATTTTATGTTAAAGTAAGCAGGCATCAATTGGAGATTGTTGGCTCGGAGCAACGGAGATGGAACGCAAGTTAGCGGCCATTCTGGCCACCGATATAGTCGGTTTCGCGGGATTGGTATCACGCGATGAAAGCGGAACATTAGCTAAGTTGGTTCGACTAGAACGTGAAATCATCGGCATGCAGGTGGAAGCAAACCGGGGTCGTGTTTTTAAGTCTACTGGCGATGGGTTTTTGGCTGAGTTCTCGAGTGTCTTTGAGGCGGTCAATTGTGCAATTAACATTCAAAGAGCCTGCGCACGCGAAGCACGCCGGTCGAACAGTGACGACCCTCTCATCTTACGCGTCGGCGTTTCTCTCGGTGATGTCGTTGTACACGGCGACGATATTCTCGGAGACGGCGTAAATACTGCGGCACGGCTTGAAGCAATAGCGGAACCAGGTGGAATCGCGGTTTCAGGAGAAGTAATGGCGCAAATAGCGGGCAAGATAGATCTTCCGCTGGCAGATTGCGGTCACAAGAGACTCAAGAGAACTGATAGTCCAATACATGTCTACATGACCGTTTCAGAACCCGGAGAAGAGGGAGGTTTTCTGGATTTTGATGAAGATGAATTGGCCAAAACCTTAATAACTGGTGGCTGCATCTGTGGGTTAGTACGGTATGAAATAAACGCGCCTGCCATAAGCACCGGGTATTGCCATTGTAGTTGTTGCAGAAAATTTTCTGGTTCAGCAGTTAATGCATGGGCGGCTTTTCCCGCTTCTGCTGTTCGATTTCTCACCGAGGAACCTCGATACTTCGCAACTACGCCGATAGCAAATCGTGGCTTTTGTGCCAGATGCGGGGCAAGCCTAACTTATAAGCTCGTAAAGCCACGAGAAACGGCCTATCTGGTCCTGCATACTTCGAGCCTCGACCAACCGGAAAACTTTGCTCCTTCAGTCCACTCCGGAATAGAAAGCAAAATGCCTTGGTTTGATATTTTGGATGATTTGCCGCGGACAAGATCTTCAGACTCCAGAGTTTTGCAAGAAGCATGGTCAAGTGTCGGTCTACCAGACCCTGAAACTTGGGGACCTTTGGCTAAGCCGCCTGATGTTTTTTAGTGATCGAGCGATTTCTGCTTTATCCGCAAAGAGAGCATTCCTAGCGTTTGAGAAAATGACAACATCGAGCCCAATGCGGGCGCCCATTCGACGTTAGTGCGGCTGCACAACGACCGAACGCTCGTAGACCAGATCGGTCGGTCGTTTTTTCTAGATTTCCAGTGTCCCCGGCTCACGATCTACTGATCGGCTTGACTTCCATTGAAGCCATGTCGCGGCGGTCAACAGTTCTAATATGCGACAGCACCTCCATCTCGAAACTTTCCTTGAAGGTAAAGGGACCCAAATGGCCAGCACCTTTCAGAACCTTTAGTTCAACAAGCTTACCTTGGGATGCCAGAAGTTCTGCGATGCGCTTTGTGTGCACATGCGTCTGCGATCCGCGAATGATCGTAGAAGGAACTCCCTCAGAAAGAATGTATTCTGGGTCAGGTTCTTTCAGAAGCGCATCGAAATCGCTTGGGGCTTTGTGAACCCAGTCAATCATAGCGCACCTGCGTTCACGACTCAGGGCTTGCCAAGAGCCAAGTCCTCCCCAAAAATCAGTAAAAACCTGTGCGCTAAACTCTTCGCATCCCTCTTCTATGCCAGTTCGTATTGCGTTTGTGAGGCTAACAATCTCGGAATACAATAAACCATCAGTCACCTCTCCGGCTTTCAGTAGGCTGAACAAAGTTGGTTCATAGAGACAAAGTGATCGAACAAGGTCGGGTCGAGCTCTGGCGATATGCAAAGCCAGCGCTCCTCCATAGGAGTGTCCGATCAAGTGAGCGGGCCTGCCAAGCTTCTCTATCTCGGTGACAATCGAAGCAGCTTCGTTTTCCAATGTGAACGGCCCGTCCGGGATTTTATGACCCCTAGACAAGGTTCCTATTAGGTCGGGTGCTATTGTTTTGGTTTCTTCGCTCATCCGGGCAAACAGATTGCGCCACTGGCTTCCGTCAGCGCCGGAACAATGTAGCCCTACGCAGGGAGCAGGCGATATTTGGGACCAGCACGGCCAAGCGTGTAGTGATGCGTCAAATTGCTTATTCATGTGATGACCTCCAATCTGAGTTTCACAATGGTGTCACTCATCTGGCCTTCAACCTATCGGACACATGTCCCGGCTAGACTCAAACCGACGGGAAATTGATGGGACATTTGCCCCAAATTGACTAAAAAAAGACAGCGAACCGTTAGATACACTTCTTCAAGCGATGGTACGTCGCTGGCGTGGAGCAAATCCGGAAACGGCCTACCAATGGTAAAGGCGGCTAACTGGCTCACGCATCTCAGTTATGATCTAGACAGTCCAATTTGGTCTCACTGGATCGAATTGCTAGAAAGTCAATTCACCCTTGTTCGATATGATGAGCGAGGCTGCGGATTATCTGACAAACGAGTTGAGAATCTGGGTATTGATTACTGGGTTGATGATCTCGAAGCTGTAATCGACGCCGCTGAAATAGACGAACCAATTTATCTTCTGGGTATTTCTCAGGGCGCTGCGACTTCTATCGCGTATTCGCTGAGGTATCCCGGTAGAGTCGCCGGGATGGTACTCGTTGGAGGCTATGCAAGGGGCAGCAGCCACCGCGGATCGGTTGCCGCCAAAAACTACAAGACTGTTATCGATGTATTTCGCCTGGGTTGGGAGAATGACAACCCTGCGTTTCAAGATGTATTTACATCAAGATTTCTTCCTGGTGCGCCGCCCGAACAACGCTCTTGGTTTACAGAACTTTGCCAAAAGACCGTTTTGCCTGAGACAGGGGCCGACCTGCTTATGGCGCGCGCTGACGTTAATGTTGAAAGTCTGTTGCCAAAGGTTTCAGTTCCAACACTGGTGATCCATTCAAGGAACGATCAGGTTATTCCGTTTGAAGAAGGACAACGTCTCGCTCAGAAAATTCCCGGAGCGACAATGTCTGCTTTAGAGGGAAAAAATCACATTATCCAACGCGATGAACCTGCCTGGCGCGCTTTTTCCAAGAGCTTGCTTGAATTTACATTTTCCGGTCAAACGACGGACTTTAACGATTTGACAAAGCGCGAGCTGGACGTGCTGAGACTCATCTGCCAAGCAATGAGTGGTAAAGAAATTGCTAGAAGTCTTCAAATGAGTGAAAAAACCGTTCGAAACCACACAAGTAAAATCTACGCCAAACTTGAACTGCAAAACAGACAGCATGCAATTCGCACGTATGGGCATCTGTTCTGATTAGAGCATGAAACTGCAAACCTATTAATCTGACCTAACGTGGCAATGGTAGCTTTGTCCGCAGAGCAATCGTTCACGCCGAGCGCCGCGAAGGTTCGATTGCCGCTCGCCGCTATTCACTTCAACGACTGTTCGCAGACCAAATTGGGCATTCTTCCAGCGGCAAAAAATATGTTTCCACATGTTGCACACTTGCTATGACTTGCCGCTGGTCTACAACTGGTGTCGTCAATCAGGAATGCCTGCGGCTGCCAGCATTTTATAGTAGGCGTCATAGATTTCTGGTTTTGCGATAGAGATACGAGCGCGCATATGCCGGAACATTGAAACGCTAAAATCGGGTTCCCGCGACATGTGAATACCTGCGAGCTCTCTAGCTCGGCTCCCTGTCCGTCGTCAGGGATTTTGGGACAGATGGCGGCGTGAGCTAAGAGAGGGTCTGGCTCATCTGGTTCATGTGATTATGCGGCGGATTTGCGGTGAAGCAAGCGTCGCGTTTCGATGGTCTTTCGTTTGATCCTTTCTCGTTGATTTAGAATGGTCTGCCCGCGTCCGAAGTAGACATCGGCCGGGGTGAGGTTTTGTAGGCTCTCGTGATAGCGTCGATGGTTGTAATGATTGACAAAGGCATCGATCTGTTGCCTGAGATCGCCGGGCAGATAGTAGTTTTCCAGCAGGATGCGGTTCTTCAAGGTCTGGTGCCATCGCTCGATCTTCCCCTGAGTTCACCCACTCCTCGCCAAATCGCGGCGGTGCCAAGCGGACTGTCCCAAACAAAGCCAAGCATTATTGGGTCCGTCGCGCCATCAAAGCCCATCCCGGATATCCGCGCCGCTCTGATGCCGAAACGTAGAGCAAGCACGGCGAGACCGACAATCGCTGCACCGACCGCGAGGTGCCGTGCAACGCGCAGAACTGACGTTTCAGCGCGTGTGGCAAAAAGAACGGTGAACAGGACGCCACCCATCGCCAGCAGCGCCGAGCCGTAGCCAAGTGCCTTCGCCAAAATGGCCAAGACGATAACACCGTCAATGGGGGCCACTCCGGTCACTCAGCGACCGTGAAAGAGAAGCTGCCCTGCATCGGGTGACCGTCTGACGCCATGCCTCGCCAGTCGAAGCGGTAGCTTCCGGGTACGAGCTCCTCCAAAGGCATAGCCCGGAATTCCGTGGTGGGATCCATACCTGTCTCGCGCTCAATTTTGACGTCGCCATCGGGTGAGGTCAGCGTGACTGAGATGATGCGTATCGGATCATCGAACCGCATGGAAAGCTCCGGCACGTCCGTGACAGTTGCGCCGTCAGCTGGTGTCGTTTCTTCGGACTTGGAATGCGCGGCCGCAAGTATTGGAGCCATTACTACGACCAAGCCGATAAGAGTTTGTTTGATCATCTGAGTTATCCCCTATTCGGACTGGGCATTCAGCTCGTCGTGGTACTCACGAAGATCATTGGGCCAGGTTGACTTGATAAAAGAAAGGACCGCTATGATTTCGTCATCGCTGAGCACACCTTCATAGACCGGCATACTGGTTGGGGGCGCATTTTCCATCAGTCCGGCCAGGCCAAATTTGGTCAAGGTGAAGAGCGTTTCATCATCGTGGTGCCACGTATGCCCTTTGGCATCATGCGGCGGTGCTGGTAGCAAACCGTCCTCGCCGCGTATCCGCCAGTTTGGCTGTCCTTCAAGGTTCTCACCGTGGCAGGCAGCACATTGTGCCGCGTAAATATCTTGGCCAGTGGCGACCAGTTCGGCGTCATCCGGCGCCAATAGTCCGACGGCCTTGGAGGGCTGGGCCAGAACGAACGCTACGGCGAAACCGGCGAGCGCAAGCCCACCGGTGACCAAGAGTGTTGTGTGCCCTAGCATCAGGTGTCGAACGGCTGAGCCGTGCCCGCGCGGTAGTACACCGTTCCGGTCCCAGCCTCTCCCCCAAATGCAACGACGTCGTAGCGGGCGGACGGATCGTCGCCCATACCTGGAGAGCCCATTGGCATGCCAGGAACAGCTAGCCCTGTGATGCCAGGCCGATCCCTCAACACGGCTTCCAGTGCTTCGAACGGCACATGGCCTTCGAAGACATAACCATCGGCTTCAATGGTGTGACAGGATGCGAGGTTCAGCGGGATACCCCGCGCTGACTTCTGTGCCTCAGGGTCGGTCAGATCCTCAACGGTTACGGCGTAGCCACGTGCGCGAGCCAAGTCGGCCCAGGCGTGACAACATCCGCAACCTGGTGAGTTGAGCACGTGCATTGGGGTGCCTGCACGGACGGGGAGAGCGGTCGCGATGAGAGCAGTTGCAGACAGTGTGGTGAAGTGACGACGTGTGATCATGTCTGTCGGTCCTTTGATGTGAAAATTGAACGGATTGCGGGCGGGCGCCCGTTGCCGTTCAGGCTTTCGGAGGACCGGTGGGGACGCCCATTGCGAGGCCCGAAAAATCGGCTCCAGCGTACATCACACCACCCACTGAGATCACCATTGGAGCAATCGGCGAAATCCCCACCGTGGCGACAAGATCACCAAAACAGGATGCTGAACCCATGCCGCTAGTGGTGTCACAACAATCCGCAACAGCTTTCTTGGCATTAGCCAACGGATCGTCGTCCGCCATTTGAGCATGATGACCAGAATGATCCGATCCATGGGTCAAGCCATGCTTCACTGACGCTGCGGATGCGCCAGAGAATGCAACAACAAGAAGTATCGTCAGGACCAGGCGAAACATACCAAATACCTACTGTGGGTATGTGGTTTTGACAAGTTACGAGGATGGGTCGACGCAAATGATCCTAGTTGCACCCGTTGTGGGTGCGCCACATCTCTGGATCATGCCCGGCTGGAACAGTGGAACATGGATCATCTGTATATCCGCGTGCGGCTGCATACTGGCTGACCTGCGTGTTAGTCAGCAACGGTAAGATCAGCAGGTAGGCGTTTAGCCCAAGGTGTTGCCGGTGATGAAGGTGTACGAACTTTCCACCAGATCGATGACGACATCCAGCTCTTCTGGTGTGGTCGGAGTATAAATCATGACAAAGCCGCTCCATCCGGGGCGTTGATCGGCCCAAGGGTGCGCTACGGCCCAGCCGGCCTCAATTGCCCGCCGCGCCATTGCCGGGTCGAGCGAGGCGTGCAAGCTGCCATCAGGATGCATATGCGCAAACTCAAACCCACCGACGATAGAGTTCGGTTGAGACAACAACATGTCAGGATCAAGCTGAAAGCCAATCGCGCCAGGTAATGATATGCGTGTTGGGCCAAGTGTGACCCCTGGGAATTGCGCAACTCGCTCCAGCAATAGCTGGGCCAAATCGGCATCAATCTCAACACCAATCTGTGTATGCGGTACGCCGCTTGTCGTTTCGGGACGGGGCGAGGAGCGCTCCGGCAAGGAGCGCTCTTGCGCGGACGCCATCGAGCACATCAATGCCACTACCGTCACGGCAACCGTCAATGTTCTCATGTGTACATTCATCGTGTTGACCATCCGCCAATCAAAAAGATTGAGTGCTGAGCACCGTATCGGTGCCCTTGCACACTTCACTCAGCCTTTAACGCTTCGATATTGATTAAGAGCTCTATCTCGTCGCTCACCGCAGGTGCAAACGCCCCAAGTCCGAATTCAGACCGCACGATAGTCGCCGTGGCTGCCAGCCCCAAGGTCGGCGTGCCCTCCTTTTCGCCAAAAGGGTAAGGCGCTGATTTGTTAAGCGTTGTTTCCAGAACAACAGGTTTGGTGACGCCATTCATGGTCAGGTCGCCAGAAATATTCGCGGAATTGTCCCCGGTCACTTCAATGCTGGTTGAGGCGAATGTGACCACGTCATCGTCACTCGCGCTGAAAAAGTCATCGGACATGAAGTGTTGCAGACGGGCGTCCCAGCCCGTGATCATGGATTTTACAGGCATAGACACTGTGACAGATGACGCAGACGGATCATCTTCGTTGAACTCGATCTCACCGCTAAAACCTGAGAACATTCCAAACGTTTCTGAGAACCCGATGTGGTTGTAGCTGAACAAAACCTGGCTGTGTCCAGGATCCAGTTCGTAAGTGCCACTCTCGGACAACGCGGTTGTCGCGCCCATCGATAAGAGTACCGCCAGCGGGGTTGCTGCCACTTTGAACATTGATACGCTCCCATTTTGACAAGACGTGTTCGCGGAATTGAGTATTGAGCTTTAGCTTTTAGCTGGCCATACTTTTAGTACAAAATGTTCTACTCCGCAACAAGATGTTCTATAGGAGGGGCGATTGAAAGAAGATCCCAGGCTAATCGCCACACGACAGGCCGCACTTGATGCAGCGCAAAGGATACTGATGGATGAGGGCGTGCTGCACGTAACTCATGGCGCGGTTTCAAAGGCAACGGGCATTTCGCGCAGCACACTTTACAGGCACTGGCCAGATGCGCGCAGTCTGCGTGATGCAGCGTTCAGGCGCATCGCAACACCGCCGAACATACCTCCCAAAACCGATGGCCCGATGCGATCTGACCTGCGCTGGTTGCTCGGAATACTGATGGGAGCCTTGAATGACACACCATGGGGCCAAATCGCACCTCAAGTGGTCGCTGCTGCGTCCACCGACGAAGAGGCGCGGTTAGTGATAACTGAATTCATGAAAGACAGGTTCGCAAGTGTTGAAGCAGTATTTGCAGCCGCAATCGGCCGCGGTGAGATCACCGCCGACGTTCCGGTTGACCAGCTCATAGAATTAGCAATCGCTGCACCTTATTTCCGAAAGCTCATACGTCACGAGGCACTTAACGAAGAATGGTTGGATCGACATGTCGATCTGCTTTGCAGTTTCGCGAAAACCAATCCTGGACGGTGAGAATCGCCTGAAATTGCAAACAAAGCGGCCAATAAACATAACAGTTTCCAAGATCGCAGTATGACTACGTTTGCCGCTTGACATCAGCACGTCGCAGGGTCAATTCGAAGCGCTCCCCACAACGTTGACGACTGCACCCTGATTTGTCGCTGCCGCTAATTCACAATGCAACATGAACACCTTTGAGTTCAGTGTCGCCCACGGCAATGTCGACTTTCGGGAACCGGCCAAACATTGCAATGTCCAGTATCCTCCTCGGATGCGCCTTTCGCTGACTTGCAAATAAGTGACTTGAAGCAGCCCAAACTGAACCTTCTCACCCAAGCATTGCAATTTAGTAAACTCGCAACGAAGCGGCATCTAGACTATTTCCGCCCAAAAACCGCTTCCAAAACGCGATCCCCCAAACTGACTTGGTAATGTCAGGTTCAATGCGGGCGTCACGCGTACCAATGCTGCCCGATTAGTCCGTTGCAAAGCAATAAAACAGACCTGCCCCGCCTGAACGTGGCAGATGTTCCTCTCCGCAACCGCGCGAGCCGTGCGATGAGTTCCAGGATATCATGTTTCGAGCATCGTTGAGACCTACACGATCATGGTGCCCGACAATCGCAGATCCATCTTCACTATTCGAAGTCCAGTTACTGCATGTTGTGTCGCCTCCTGCCGTCGAGAAGTATCCCGCGGAATCGGAGCCGGTCAGAATGTCGTGTTTGTTTGGCTGACTGCCACGCCCATTGACAGGGTTACCATTTTCGTCGAGCGCGGTCTGTAGATTAATGTTCACGCTGTTGCTGTGCAGGTCCTCAACGTTGTTGGCGATGAGCTCTCCGTTGGCATTGTACCACGGACCCGATCCGATCCGGTCGCGAGCAGAAACGCCATTGGTGATTGTCATCGGGTCGGTGCTGCGATCAATGGACATTGAGGTGCTCAGATAGGCCGCAAAAGTCTTGGTAGAACCGGTCGCGGAGGCAAGCGCATTGCAATGAGCATCGGCGCCTTCGAGGCCGCCTAGATTTGCACCGTCCCCCTTGCCCACACTAGTGATGAAAAACGACATCTCCTCGCCTGCCGATTGCGCGTGTGCAGTCGCAGCGATACAGCAGATTACGAGTGCAACAACCCCATGAGCAGTTTTTCTGTTGGTGAACTTCGACATGTGTGTCTCCCTTCGTGCTGTTTTGATCACAGATGCTAGCTCTATGTAACCATCAGGTCCATCCAAGTAACGGATGTATGACACTATGGTGCTGGAGCCATTCACTACAGCCGGTCGTGCATGACCGACCCTGTGGCCCTATTCATTGTTACCCAACTCCTGTCTTGCGTGTTAAGTACGGGCGCTCACCTGTTCCCAGGATCATTTGTAACGATTGACTAAGGGTCGTGACGGAATGACACAAAAAATCGCTCTTTGGTCCATTCCGATATCCATTGCGGTACTGGCTCTAAAACTGTTGGCTTGGTGGCTGACTGGCTCGGTGGCATTGCTGTCGGACGCAATGGAATCTACCGTGAATGTCGTTGCGGCGTTGCTGGCATACTTCGCAGTTCGGGTTGCCAATAAACCCCCTGATGAAAACCACCCCTTTGGTCACAAAAAAGCCGAGTATCTTTCTGCCGTCGTCGAGGGCGTACTGATTGTGCTGGCTGCGTTCTTGATCATCAGAGAAGCTGTGCTGGCGCTCCCAAACCCGCATCTTGAGGATGCACCGCTGCTTGGAATCGTCGTCAATGTTATTGCAACGGGTGTGAATGGCGCATGGGCTTACCTATTGCTCAAAATCGGCAGGCGCGAGGGTTCGCCTGCATTGGAGGCAAGCTCCCGGCACATTTTTACAGATGTCATGACTTCAGTTGGTGTCATTGCAGGTCTGATACTGGCGCTTGTCACCGGCTGGCTGATCCTCGATCCGATTCTGGCAATTCTCGTTGCACTGAACATCTTGTGGGAGGGTTGGAAAGTTATTCGGTCGTCCGTCGATGGCCTGATGGATGTGAGCCTGTCGGAACATGACTTGCAGACTGTTTCTAATGCAATCGAAGCAAACCTCGGCACAGCCTTAGAGTATCACGACCTCAAAGGGCGCAGATCCGCGAATGTCATCTTTGTGGAGTTTCATCTTGTTGTGGACGGCACAATGCCAGTCAGCGCGGCGCATGATATTTGCAATGACATCGAGGAAGAATTGGATCGTTTGTATCCGGGTTCCGTCTTTGTCATTCACCTCGAACCTGATGACGAGTTGAAGGGTGACGGGGTTAATTCCCACTAAACTGGTCAAATGGGTCAGCAAAACTCTATTAGTATGACTGATCTGACTAAGACGTTCGGCTTGAAATTCGTCATGGTTAAAGGAGAAGCATCCTGAGGTTTACGAAGCCAAACCGGCCTGGTTGGGTATGACGCTCGTTATGTATTTGATGAAAATAGAAGAGTTGGATGCCGCAGAAGCAAAAAAAATAACGCCGAAAGTTTTTGAAGGTCAGATGAAGCAGATCGAGCTCAAGGCTATCTTCGACGACCTTAGAGAAAGAAAAAGCGATCCTTCCATAACGACCAGAAGTATAGAGCTTTCCGCGCCTCAAAGAGCACAACGATTTAACGACTTTGTTGACGACTACCTTAAGCGCTTTGGGGCTGAATTCTTTGAATCGGACAGCGTATCTATCCAGCCCGGAAGAATTATCGATCCTATTAGCCCAGACCTTGTTGTGAACCTGAGTTCTGGAGAGCGTGTTGCAGTAGAAGTAAAATCTTACCGAAACCGGGTAGACCGGCATCAGTTCATAACAACACTTGGGTATTTGGCACTAATTCAAAAACTTGTGCCAGAAATTCTCATGATTGTGCCCGAAGGAAGCGCATATGACTTGCGTAGGATGAATGATTTGCGCGACAAACTCTCCTTAAAGGGTATTCGCTTTGCGACATTGCCCGAAAAGAGAGCTGAACGAGCTACAGACCTTAGGGTAACCGAATAAAGCTATTTGCTGTCAGCATCATGGGATACAGCATTTGACAAGGGTCTGGTGACTTTCAAGGACGACGGGACACCTAGGTTTTCGAGTAAATTGTCCGCACCGGCAATGAGCTCGTTTTCTGGACATTCCAAGCAGATCTCTGGTCAAACTGCTGGGCACAAGGAGAACCTGATCTGGTATCGCGATCAGGTGTTCAATACTTGAGCAACTGAAACCTATCCTTCGACACCCGCATAAGGCGATTTACTTGCTCTCCTCTGCACTATTATCGTGAAACAGTGCAAACTTATGGGCAAATCGTGCAAACTTATGGGGTGCGTGAAGGTTTGTGCGCGTCCCTACAAGCTTGTAGGTGCGCTCATAACGCTGCATTCCCAACATTGATTTCATTGAAGAAAATCTTGGAAGCTTGCCCATAACTCTGCGCGGTATTTGCGCATAACTTTGCACGATTTGCCCATAAGTTTGCTTGCCACAGAGAACCCATCGAACAAACCAGCTCCTATGGCTTATCTGCAATTCTCAAATGCAACTTATTCCCAATCGCCAGCAGACGAGCGCCACGTCTTAGCGTCCGCATCCCAAACACTGGCGGTGACGCAAGGCGTTGGGTCTATTCCGTCGCAATTGGATCCATGAATATCCGCAACAACAACGCGTTGACGCCCAAAATCAACGACTGTCCAGCCTTGGTTGAGCAAGGAGTGCACCTCTTCGCTTACCCAAAAGTGCGACATGCATCCTCCAGTTCCGCAGTAAAGAGATGCGGCGCTCGAACACGCAAAACCAGCCTCATTCAAAACCCAGTCGCGTTGTAGATCTCCGTCGAGATCGACCCTTTCAACCGCGCCCCAATCTAAGTCAAACTGACTGTTGTTGAACTCCGCGCATGCCCGCACCGCCAGATCAACCTTTGCTCGCAAACCGGTTGGAAGTTGCGAAACGTCAGCCGCGACAACTGGTGAGGTCCAAACCAGGCTCGAACCAAGCAGGATCGCAGATACCAAATGTTTCAAGTAGCTTGACAATTGGGAAGCCGGTTGGAAGGTGGCTTCAGTTGCATTGTTCATACCTGTAATCCCCGTATTCCAGCCAGTTTGCCGAGCCTTCGCTAAAAATCAGAAACTCGGACCTGTCCTCCCCAAGTAGGGCGACGACAAACCCGGCGGGCGGCACAGAGTTTCCGAAGTAACTGTAGGCCGTCATGGCTCTGATCGACTCGCCGTTGACCGTTACTCGCGCGTCCCACTCCCCCTCTGGATTGTCCAGAATTACATATTCGATTTGGCGTCTTATCGCTCCGCCACCACAATAGACAATGCCTTCGGGTGCTTCGTAGGAGGCTCCTTGGCTAGCACCTGAATCGCAGGCGGAACGAAGGGACCGAATTGCCGCGCTGGAACCTTTTAAGTCAAAGATTCCGTAGCTGACATCTTGATCAATCATCGACAGATTAACCGATGCATTGGCCGCAAGCTGGTCCAGTACAAAACCGTAGTCCTGCTGACTATTGAAACTGATTTCGACCGGATAATTGTCGACGATCTGCACGGCAGCGTTTTCTGCGCCAACCTGAAATGCCCCAACCTCGGTAGTGCCATTCTTCAAAAATCGAATGGAAAGCCCCTGCTTCTCCACAATGTCCTGGCTGTCCTCATATCCAGCCGGTGCAAAGCGGATACGGTTACACTGAAGTTCCAGCGTCATGTTTCCTGTCTGAATAAACGCATTGGGGTTGGGCCCTGAGCTGAACGACCACTCCGCTGATGCTGTGGTCGCCACTGCCATCAGTAGCATTCCAATGGAAATGGTTTTGCAGCTCATTTTTTTTCTCTCCATTGAGTTACGGTTCGCACTGTCGTTCAGCAGAAGTTCCAGCCAATTGCCCGGACAGCCAGATCAGGAAACAGGTTCGCCGTATTCGTTTGCGCCTTCTTGGGAAGGTCGCGTCAGCCACCAGATCATCAGGATAGACAGAACCAATTGAAGAATTGAGACAACCACGATACCGGTCACGCCCAAGACTGCCGCGGGTCCCCGTAATGCATCGGGGTTTTCGGTCCCTTGCTCCAATACCGAAAAGAACGCTACCCCACCCAGCATAACAAATAGCGTTGTAATGCTGAGCGCCATCGGCAGCAGCAAATACCAGCCAGGTCGTCCTGTATCATGCAGCCTTCGCCAACCGGCGGCCAGCATAGGTATGAGAACAGCCAGCTGGAAAACAGAGGACAGGACCCGAGATCCCTGGTCTGTTTCGGGGTTGGTCCCGAATATGATCGTATCCAGCACAGCTAAACCAGCACTCACGACAACCACAAACAAGAAGAACCACCAATATTCTGAGCGTAAAGCCCGGCCGGAGAACTGGAAGTACTTCGAGAAACACGTTTTAACGGCTTCACCAAATCCCATTTTTCAATCCTTTCTTAGTTTCTGTGCGGCCTCAGAACGCCTCGCGGACCCAAAAGCACGCCTTCGCCCTTCTGGGTTTTTCCGCCTTCCATTTTTGTTTGAACGCTAAAAACCTATCTTTCAAAAAGGTAGCGAAATTTACGCGCGGAAAAAATGTTGATTTATAAAAAATAAGATTCAAACATGCGAATTCGACACAACTTTATTTTACCTCCGTTGTTGTCGTTGCTGCTCGCTGTGCCGAGCCCTTCCGACTGCTGGAGTGAGTGCTGGCGGTCGGAAGGCACTTTACAATGATTGAGCGCTGGGAGGACGCGATGCTCAGACTAAACGTACTCGCCCTATTTCCAGAATTCGCTCGAGCTATTGCCAGTGTCGTCATTCAGCTTTCACACGTTGTCGGCGGTCTCGGTAGTCAAAGTAAAATCGCTCTGCCCGCCCCCCCCCGCGACAAGTTGTTGGAAAGGGAAATCACAGGGTCGAAGTATGTTCCATAGCCTGCTCTGACGCGAGAGCTTCAAACAAGCGCATCCAATTTCACTAATTTCAAGGCAACCAGAGGGAGAAGAAAATGTCTAACAAGATGGTGATGATTGCAGGCGCGACATGTTTCGCACTGCTTGTGGCCTGCGACGATACGAGTACATCAAGCGCGTCCGCCGAGCTCACGCCGGCTCAGCAGGCGTGTTTGCGAGATGTAGCCAACACGACGAACAATTCGCAAGTCGTGGTGCTCTCATCCGCGTTTAGCGAGGCGGGAACACAGGTCACAGTCGGCGTTGGCGAGGATCGTGCTCCTTGGAATTGCATTGCTTACAGTGATGGCGCGACGGCTGGTATCGAGTTCCTGGGCGACGAAGGCGCATTGTGACCTGTCTGCTGCGTAGCTGAAAACGGCTGCGCAGCACTGGCTTGATCTGCTGAGGCTCGACTTGGTTTGTAGAACCACCATCATCGTATTCGCGGTCCTTTACCTGTTTGCGTTAGTTGCGTTCTTAACGGGCACATTTGGCTGGTTGGGACAGGAACGAGACCCTTTGTCCGGAGTGTTCCTGCTGCCGTTGGGACTACCTTGGATACTTGTGGCGGACTTGGTCTGGGAGGCAGCCAAGCCGTGGTTCGCGGCGCTTGCACCGGCTCTCAACCTTTTGGTGCTGGTCATGATTTGTAGATGGGCACGCAGTTTGCGGCAGCAGTGAAGGCTGAGCTCGTTCTCACCAACAGGGAGAAAAAAATGGGGAAAGTGATCTTGGGAATTGTGATCGGGCTCGTCCTCGGCGTGGTTGGGGCGATGACCTTGGGTGGCGGGGCCGCGGTGGGTGTCGGCGTTGCAACAGGCTTGTCCGCCGGTGTCTGCACCACATTGAAAGGAGCACAAGCTGAGAACCTTATCACCGCCGAGCAAGCGGATCAGATCCTCAACCGCGTAAATTCCGAAATGGCGTCACTGCAAGGAATTGAAACGACGGACGAGATCGTCGGCAGCGCGCAGGCATGCGATGAATTTCTGTCAAAGTTACGAGACGCGAAGTGAGGTTCCGCTTTGTACGGAGCAAAAATGTAAGGACAAGCCAACAGGGGACCATCTGATGAAACTCGATTTACTCAAACTCCTCACACCCATGTTCGCAATCTCGGGCACGGCTTCTTTTGCAATGTCTGAAGCAGACGACGCGTGTATCGATCATTTGCGACAGGTTGGAGGACCAGACGGTCAATCAGGTACGATTGAAAGCTCGGAGTTCTCAGAAGCGGGCACGCTCGTCATGCTACGAGACGCAGGCGGAACACTTTGGCGCTGCATCGCGTACAAGGATGGTAGCATCGGCGAGATGTCGGTTGTCGAAGCGATGGATGATGGCGGTGGAGCCATGGCAGGCGCCGCCGGGTCTACTGGTAGCCAACGTGTCAAATTCGATGCTGGTTCCACCGGCGCCGAACTCGTTGGTGAACTCGCGCCCGGAGCGTCGCAGCAATACGTTTTGGGTGCCAAAAACGAACAGTTTCTTTACGTCCGCGTTGCTCCGCGAAATGGCTCCTTGGACTACGTTATTCGTAACCCCGACGGTTCTGAACTCTTAGGATTGATGTCGGCGGACAAGGAGTATCGAGGACAACTTTGGCAATCCGGTGATCATGTCGTGGAAGTTATCAATCGCAGCAACTCTTCAGTCGATTACAACGTCATTTTCGGAATTGAATAGGTGATCAATCAGAAACCCTGGAACACAAGTCCAAAAAAAGCGAGGGAAAAACAGATGAAAACCAAGGTCCAATTGGTGATCGGCACGGCGTGTATTACTGTGCTTGCAGCATGCGACGACAGTGGCGGATCAGTGGATGCAAGTGCACCAACTGTGGGCAGCTCCAGCGATCTTTCGTCATTTGAAGGGGCAAGAGCGGGCCAAGCTGAAATGGGCATCCAGAGTCTCGGATTTGAACTCATCCGCAGTGAAGGGCTGACCTCGTACTGGTTTAACAAGGATACTGGTGCCTGTGCTCGGATAACGACGTCTGAGGGAAGGTACTCAGATGTGACTATGCTGCCATCAGGTGACTGCTGACACATTTTCATCAATCAAACATCTGCGAAAGGGAGCTTTAGTTTGCATTTCGACCTGGCTCATGCGGCGGTCATCATTGCCGCTCTAGTTGTCACAAACCTGGCATTGAAATCGGCCGGCGTGATAAACGAAGAAAACAAGCACCAATGGAACTGGAAAGTTTTTCTGGCCTACTTCGTTGTCGTCTTTATCATCAATCTGGTGTGGCCGATTTGATGCTTCACGGCGGAAAGATTATCGTCCACTCGATATAGCTGCCAATAATGAACCGCTCCAAAAGGCTACTAAGTGGGAAGAGTTTGAGCATAACAGGCTGAAAAATAGGAAGGAGCTGGCATGCGGTTTTTGATGTCCCTCATATTCATTGGTGTTCTCGCAACCGCTGCCAATTCTGACGTGACCAGTCGAAACGGTGGCCCAAGCGACAGTCAATTGCTTTCAAAGGGTAGCAACGGCGGTGTTGATGGTGTCGCTTTCTTTCGCCCAGTCTTAAGTGGAGTATTGTATCGCTCTGGTTTCAAAGGCGGCGACAAGGAGCGAACGGGCCTAAGTGAAGGTCAACGCGAAACTCTATGTGGTGAAGGGTTCTCAATCGGGTTTTATGCCGACTTTGGCAAAAACACTGAATACGGTCGCACCAGTTGTGGAAACGGATCCTTTGACTATCAAAGCGCCAGATCCTCCCGACCCGGTGCTGTTATGGCGTCCATACACGAGGTGATAGAAAACCCTGGAAAGGGCCCTGTTCTGGTGCACTGTATGTGGGGGGTTCATTCCTCAGGTGCATTGTCGGCGATGGCGCTCGTTCAGTTTTGCGGTTGGACAGAAGAAAGGGCCAAGGATTATTGGAATGAGGCCCGAAACGGGGCGCCTTGTTCAGGCGGATGCGACAAGTGGATTGACTCAAAGTTCTCCAACTTCAGTGTCGACCCAAAGTTAAAAATCTCCACCGAACAACAGGCAGCGATTTGCCCTAAATGATACCGGGAGGACTATCCAAATGAAGTTCAATCTTCTGGGGTCACTTGCTCTCATTGCACCCACTGTCGTGTGGGCGAACGACAATGTTCTAGGTGAAGCCACGACATTTGATAGCCCCAACGGCATTACTGAACGCTGTATTCGGATCGAAAAAGTTCCAACGGGCGAGTACAAGAACAGCGATCTTGAGGAAGAAACGGCCTATTGCGAGATCGATTTCTATGCCTCCGAAATTGCTATTTGCCCAAAAACCTGGAGTACCAGCCCAGGAATGGCCGTCTACGATATTTCGGAAGGGCCCTACGCGGGGAACCGTTCTGAGTTCGAGAGAAACGCTTGCAAAGAGGGGAAGGCGGCGAAAGATCTGGCCAAGGACAGGGTGGCCAAATTCAAATCCACCATGAACCAAAAGGGCACTAGTGGAACGTTTTCCACCTCTTCGCTGCTTTACTATCATTTCTCCAGATATTTCGACACGACTGTCAAAGTTCCAGTCGCCGTTTGGCGCAGCATGGACGCCCAGGCGCATTTTTCCGAAGTCGCAGAGCCTGGCCTCGTGATTTCTGGTGGCTCTCATGGCGGGCGCATGAACCACGAAGGCTGGCGGGTCTTCGCGGCTGCGGATGCCGACCCAAACTCATACCAACCAACCCATGATCTGTTCACCTCGGATCGAACGCAAATATACGGTGTACTGCTTGATAGCCCTGGGCATCGATACGGCTCGGAAATCAACGGCACCCGTAAATCTGGTTGGGGGAAAGGTCAGAA